>CAYZED010000003.1:28393-58562 GCA_964477445.1 uncultured Clostridiaceae bacterium
ATTATGAAAATATAGAATCAGCTTTCTTAACCCAAAGCCATACTACCTTATTCTTCAATACTTTACAATATAGGAGGGCGCGAAATGGCATTAAAAGGGCGCGAAAAGTTTTCACGCCCCAAGTATATTTGCATTCAGATCAGAAATTCGCCACTTTTTACAAACTCACTATCCGACTACATTCTCCCGCCACATGATGATCATGCGTCACTAGAACTATCGTCTTTCCGTCTTTGTTAATCGCCTTTAGTAATCCGATGACCATATCCCTATTTTCTTCATCCAATGATCCAGTCGGCTCATCTGCCAAAATTATTTTGCTAGGTTTTAACATAATTCTTGCCACAGCTACTCGCTGCTGCTCTCCACCACTTAATTCGTAAATTTTTCTTTTCTCAAAGCCCTCAAGCCCTACTTTTCCAAGTGCTGCTTTCATATTGTTTCTCTTTTCTTTCTTGTTCCCTGCTACATATTTTTGAGCCAAAGATAGATTATATTCCACTGTTTCATCATCCACCAATGCAAAATTCTGAAAAAGATAGCTTATCTTCTCACGAAGCATCTTGTTGGCTTTGCCCGTATTCGGCTTAATATTTTTCATTCCATCAATTACAATTTCACCTTCATCAAAATGTTCAAGTAAGCCCATAATATTTAAAATGGTACTTTTGCCTTTCCCGCTTACTCCCATAAGGGCTACAAACTCACCCTCATTTATGTGAAGATTATATTTATCCAATATGGTCTTTCTGCCATAAGCTTTTGTTATATTGTTAAGCTGTATTATCGCCATGTCTTCATCCTCCTTTTGTAACTTTAAGCACTTTTCTTTTTTCCACAAAATTCACTATAATTAGTGTTATAAAGATCTCCAATAACATAATTGCTGCAGAGCACTCTAGCAATTCTATTGGCTTTGATATATTCAAAACCAATGCCAAACAAAATGTAACAATCCAGCTAATCAAAATCAGAGATAAGTAACTTGAATACATATCAAATGCTTTGTATCCATGGAATTTTTGTATTGCCAATCTTAGTTTGTACTGTTCAAAATAACTTATAACGTTTTGAAAAATCATTAGAGTCGCTAACCCCAGTAAGACTAACAGAGTAAGCGAGATATATAACATTGCATCTTTGGCCTTTTTTACTTCCGCTGCAATTGAATCATATATCATAGTAATTTTGGGAATGTACTGATTTATACCTATTTCTTTTAATTCGGGTCTAACCGATTCTTCAATATTATTCAAATCGCTAATTCTGATTTTGAATGGACTGGTTTGATAGTTAATTATTCTGTCATAGTCTATTTCTATTCCGTTTCTCTCTGTTAGAACTTTTATAACAGGCTCATTAACAAAGTTCCCTTGCGCTGGGTTAATGGACATCGCCGCTGAGAAAAGCTTTTGTTTGTTTGCAATCCAAACTATTTCAATCTTTTTATTATTGTAGGCAATATCTAATATCGATTTACCTTCTTTGTCAAAATGTTTAGCACTATATTCTTTTTGCTTATTATAGTAAGTCCGAATCTCTTTTTCTTGATTCTTATACTTATCAGGCAAAAGCAAAACAATGTTACTATTATCTTCAGCGATTTTAACTTCATTCCCTTTAGTATCGTATACTGGAAACATTTTAAGATAATTCGGATTAACCATGACTAAATCTCTTTTATAGGATTTATCGATTGATTTAAGATTAAACTCCCTAGTTTTTGGCTGAAAATCCGAAAAATCAGCAAGAATTCCGCCTTTTTCATTATAAGCAAGGTAAAGATTTTTTAATTTATAACGGTTCTCTGGTGCCATGAAACTTTTCATAATATCAAAATCTGTGATATTGGGCAAAATCGCATAGTTCTTAATCTTTTCCCATGGCCTTAAATTATCGCCAAATTGAGTCCTAAGAATTTCAAAATTAGAAAACATGCTAATAAGTGCTAATAAAACAAATAAAGACAGAATAACTTTTATAATTGAATTGAAAATAATAATAGCCAATGTAGGTCTTTTGTTCTTAAGCATGTTTGAAACCTTTATTCTATTGACATACAAATGTGGGATAAAAATAGATAGAAAAGTGCAAAAAATAAAAACCACATTAAAGCTCAAGAGCCTCTTTATATATTCAAAATAATAATAATTATAATTTTTGAAAAACATTAAAGAGACAACGCATAAGACCAAAATAATGGAGAATACCTCGATTCTTAAATATGGCAAAACGCTCTTCATTAAAATATCGCTAAACTTAAATCCATTCATCTTAAGTATTCCAATTTTTTTATACGAGTTCAAAACATTATAAAAAATAAGTATCCCAATAAGGAGACACCCAATTAAAATGTATAAATATGAAATATTACCAAACCCCATACTACTTGAATAACCCTCAATTATCGATACATTAAAGCCCGGGAACTGATTGATTTCTTTCACCATTTCCCCCAAATCTGATATGTTCTTTAACTGTATAGTGTATATCCCTTCTGTCAAACCATCTTCTTTAACAAGTTCAAATATCGTTCTAATTTCAAAATCACATGACTTACCAAAAGTACTCAGTAGACCAACTTGATTTTTATTAGAAGTCATCTTCGTTGAAAGAAACTTCGTTGATTCCATGTCTTTTAGCTCAAGATACTTAGCGCTCTCAAGCTTAAAATTACTAAAATAACTATCGTCGCTTAAGTAAATGTATTTTACAGGGGTAGCTTTTTCATAAAGATTCGAGACTCTTGAAACAAACAAATTTCCTTTATACTTGTCTAGTGATTTCTTCAAAATATCAAAAAGAGCTTCGTTCTTTGTTCCCAAGCTTGTTATTGAGATATTAATTTCTTTGCTATTTGAAGTTTTTTCAGAAAAGTTAATATTGCTAACTTGTTTTGCTTGCTCAGTAAAGTACACCGTGTATGCACTAACTACAGTAATAATTATAATAAGTGCTGTGATTATTTTTTTCAAAATGTTCTCCTAGTAAAAAGTATTTACTCCATATAAATTACTATATAACCAATACCATCCAACGACTGAGCTAACGTCGTGATTCCGTCGTGATTCCGTCGTGATTCCGTCGTGATTCCGTCGTGATTCCAACATTGAGTTACTCTATGTCATTTAGAAATTTTTTTTAGATTTAAATAACATAATGTGGAATCAACTTCATTTTCACTATTTAGTGTTGCTACTGAAACTTTATTTAATTAGGATATTAAAGCAGGATAATAAACTTCTCAATTATCTGACTTTGCTTTATTTGATACTACATATTCAAATATTTTCATCTCAGAACTTACACCATATTATCATATTATTTGTAGCAAGTTACTCGCAAACTACCAAAAAGATGTTCGAAAATCGAATACTATCAATTCTCGAACATCACATTCTATTCAATTTACGAGCTTTATGGAAGCCCCTTAAACGTAATAAAAAGCATAAAACCATACATAAATATAAAGTACAAAGCAAACAAAAAAATAAACAGTCTATTTAATACTTTTGATTTGTAAATCCTATACATCAAAAACATACTCGATATAATTCCACCAAGAATCAAAGACAACCAGATAGCTGATGCTAAGCTAATTCTCATAACATTTGAAAATGATAATTAGCATCTTGCGAACAAATATAAGATGCTAATATGTAGCCAGCAGCTGCTACCAATCCACCTGCAGCCAGAAGTAATCCAATTATTAATGATACAGTTACTGATCCGGCAGCTGCAATAGCACCTGCTACAGCTGAAACGATGGCAAAACCTGTCATTCCTCCAGCAATCACAAAATTACAAGCTGCTGAATCAACTGCATCTTTAAAACCTAAAAGTTGAGAATAGTTTGTTGAATTTTCAGATCTCTCTTTAAAACTACCTCCCGAAGTAATATACCACATTGTATTAAAATCAACGACTATCGAATATCCTTGACCCCAGATATAATCTCCACCCTGTGCAATTAGTTGTGGAGTCGAGAGCGATTGTGCTATTGCTGTTTTTGATGGAATAGCACTTGAATCTGAATTAATCGTGAAATTTGTGTTTTTGTTTAAAATTGTATTTCCTTTTTTATCAATAGTATTCATCTTTATTATTTTTGAATTTTTATCCATTGAAATAATACTTGTATCTTCTTCACCTTCTACACGAATTGTTTTCGAATTACTTGATTCAGTTATTTTAACTGTATATGTCTTTCCGTCTACTACGTATGTCTCTTTTAACGTTGCTGCTTGACATGGGATAGATGCGAAAGCAATAGTGAAACACAGCAAAATTGCAATTATATTTTTTACTTTTTGATAAGCCATTTCTAACGTTCTCCTTATTTTTCCCTCTCCACAAATCCTCTCGCCCAGGTGAAACTCAATTCCTCCGACTCAGCGATAAGTCGGTCTCTATCTCGTTCCTTTTATTCATAGAAAGACTATTATTTAGATCAAGAAGCCTCTCCCATCTCTCTAAGCTGTCAATATATTATGAAAATATAGAATCAGCTTTCTTAACCCAAAATTACCTTACCTTATTCTTCAATACTTTACAATACTTCTTAGCCGAAAGGCCCTTGAAATGAGCCGAAAAGTTTTCGGCTCATTTCAAGGGGCTTTCGGCCAAATACTATTTACAAATTTATTTTATCTGTTATCTTAAATATGGGTGATGTAAGTGAATATGGAATTTGTGAGCAATTCAATAGCTAATTATTTAGCAAAACAGAACAATCTTGAAAAAAACGAATTAGAAAAGATTAATTATGTTCTAAAAGTTATTATAAGTGATATATCAAAGTTAATTATCCTTCTAGGATTATTTGCATTGATGAACTCGTTCAAACCCCTTGTATTTGCCACTATTACTCTTTGGCTAATAAGAACTTTTACTGGTGGAATTCACTTAAAAAGCTATTTTTCATGCTTGGGCTTTTCTTTCGGTTTCTTCGCTAGTGTGATCTTGCTCAATAATAACATGCCACTTAATTCATATTTATTAAGTATACTTTTTATTACTAATATCACATTAATACTGCTCTTTTCTCCTATGAAATCAGCTACTAGACCGACTGTCCCAAAAAGGAAGAAATTGGTTTTTCGTATAATCTCGGTCCTTGTTATTATTGTACATTTTGTTGGAGTTATGTTTTTTAACGAAAGTCCATATTTTAATATTTCTATATGGGTGATTACATTACAAAGTTTTCAAATAATTATAGGAAAGGTGTGTATAAATCATGAAAAAGCTCAATTTAAACAAAAATCTGTCAAATATTCTAGCTAGTTTTCTTCTTGTTCTAGCACCAGTTATTGTTCAGAATTCTTATAGTTTTTTGCTTTGGGGTGAGCCTGAATGCCCTGAATGCTTGAAGCAAGATTCTCTAAAGCAACTATGGTAAAACAATTTTAAAAGAAACGAATTCTTCTTCTCCAATCTTTTTGTTTGTTGCCTCTGGTTCAGCATGGTACTTACTTAAAATTTTTCTCAATTTAAAGAGGCCAAGTCCTCTGCCATGCTCTTCCTTTGTAGAAAAATCTTTTTCAAAAATCATATCAAGAACATTTGAACTTATTTTTTTGAATTTATTCTGTACCTCAATATATTGATTATCTTTTTCATTACCAATAGTTATTATTACCTTGTTGTCTTTGATACCTGTCTCAAATGCATTGTCAACTAAAATGCTGAGTATTTCAATCAGATCAAAATCTTTTATGACTGTATTAATGTCAAAGCTTTCTAGAATAATTTTTAGATCAATATTTTCGTTTTCTGCCTGCTTTTTTTTACCAATTAAAAATCCTAATATTGCTATATTTTTTAGCTTTACTAAATATACATCTTTAAGATGCGCTTCGGCTTCATTTACATACTCTAGAATATAATCTAGTTCTTTAATGTTTCCTGCGCTGCTTGCTATCATCAGCCTTATAGTAGTTAAATGATTATCAAAATCATGTTGTTTTGTTCGCAGCTCTTCAGTCAGATTGTTAACAATTGGGATATATGTCTCATATGCCTTAATTGTTGCTTCAGCATCCGCGTTTTTTAATCCGTTTCCTAAAACAATAATATTTATTATTAAAAAACATATCGAAAATGTTACAATTACAATCATATTTGTTAAAAGGCCTTGAATATTTGCATTCCAATATAATACTGAAGTTGTCAATAAAGCGAATAAATTTAAACAAATAATTTTGAACATTTTATTCGATTTTTCGATAAACCCCATAACTATTTCAATTGGTGCAAATCTTGTTAATATTATTATCGCAATCAGTGAAATTACTTGGGCCAAAACTCCAGTTTTGAAATCTTTGTTGTCTAACTCTCCCATAATTAAGTAAGCAGGGATAAGACTTATTAACTGTGTTGTAAAAAGTATTATCGTATTTATTACATGAGAGAATAGTGTTACATTTATGTTCTTTTTGCATATACTGTAGTTAAAAAAAATCATTGTCGCACTAACAATAAAATAGCCAAATTTTGCTGCTATAACAACTCCAAAAAAAGAAACCAAGGCCGTAAAAGCTAAAATTTTCAAAATATCAATTTTTTTATATTCAATTTTACCTTCGTTTAACTTTTTTATTGCTAGGTAGTACATTGAAACATCAAACAGCATAAGAATAAAAGTCTTAAAATATTCCATTAAAAATCCTCCAGTTTTAATCTATATAAATCGGTGAATGGTATTTCTGGATATTTGGTGCTGTTTAATACTAAATTTTTTGTAGATTTATCAATTTTTTTAACAAATTTTCTATTAACAATTATTCCTCTGTGGCACTGTACAAAACTATTATTCAATTCATTTTGAATAGTACCGAAAGTGAATGGCGCCGCCATTATTTCATCATCTTCAGTAACTATACGAAGTTTCTTACTAATATAATCTATAAATATAATATCCTTTAAAAAAACAGCCAAAGTGAATCCCTTCTTTTTTACAATAATCTTCGCGTCCTCCACCTCTGCCTTAATCCCATACGTCAGTATCTCCGATATCTTCTCTCTTGCTAATTCCAAACTAAATGGTTTTTTTAAAAAAGCATAACAATGAATCTCTCTAAAGGCCTTAAGCTCATTCCCTACAATAGATGTAATGAAAATAATCGGAGTCATTTTATATTTTTCAATATTTCTGATTTGTTTTGCCAATTCCAATCCTGAATAATCCAGTAGCTGAATGTCTAGGATAAAGAGGTCAATCTCATTCTTTTCGGCGGTTTCTAAAGCTATCTTAGCATATCCGGTGGTTTCAACTATGTGTTTTTTGTCAATACCGATTACTATTTTTCTCATACTTTCAGCAATTATCTCGTTATCTTCTACGATTAAAATACTACTTATAACAACTCACTCCTAACGCTTATACTTGGGATTTCTAAACATTATTGTATAGTATTTTGACAGTTAAATCAAATTGACTGGGAATATCGTAACATTTAATATTTATTGTAACAATTCAATTGTTACAATAAATAAAGGCCATAACATAAATCATATAAAATGATTTATACTATAGCCTTTAACCCCATATCCCTATTTAATTCCCCAATTTAATCCCGCTATTTTGTATTTCTCTAATTGATTTCTCTATATAGCTTCTCTATTTAATCCCTTATCTTCTTGCCACCAACTCATGAACTATAAACGATGAAACATCATCCGCAAAAGTTCCAGCCCCAAAACCTGCATCATATCCTAGTTCTTTTGCTAGTTCATAACTTATTCTTGGTCCGCCACAACAAACTACCAGTTTGTCTCTTAACCCTTCAGCTTCTAGAAGCTCAATAAGGTTAGTAAGGTTACTGATATGTACATCTTTTTGGGTTACTGTTTGGGATACTATTACAGCATCCGCCTTCAATTCGATCGCTTTTTTTATGAATTCTTCATTTGGAACCTGGCTCCCTAAGTTATAAGCGTCAATCATTTCATATCGCTCGAGTCCGTAGTGTCCAGCATATCCCTTCATGTTCATAATTGCGTCTATTCCCACCGTATGAGCATCTGTCCCGGTTGATGCACCGACTATGACTATTTTTCGCCCAATGTTTTGTTTTATATATTCATCGCATTCAGTCATTCCTAAGACGGAGCTTTCCACTTTAACCACTTTGATGTTTGTGGTGTCTATCGAATGAGAGCAGTTACCATATACCACAAAGAACGAAAACCCAACTCCAAGATCCTTCATATTTACCACCGAAGGCTCAGAAATACCCATTTTCATTGCATATTGTTTTGCGGCCTCAGTCGCCACTTCATCAGCTTTCATCGGAAGTGTGAAGCTAATCTGAACTTTCCCATCATTCATTGTGTCACCGTATGGGCGAACGAATTTTGGGTCTAATTTAATATCGAAATCTCTTTTTTCCAAAGAGTATTGCCCTGAACTCATATTTGATACCCCCAATCTCACTTTAATATAATCATATATATTTCGCTAAAAATGATTCATTTAATTATTTTTATACTACCTCTTATCCGATTTACTTTAACATCAGATCAATAAAAGGATTCATGTATTTCTCATCCTTAAGCGCCACTCCATCAAGGCCTTTTCCGCCAGTTCTAGCTCTCTTAACTCCACCGAATTTCCCTTGTTCAATGGTTGACATAAGTCCTTCTTTTTCAATTTCTTTCAGCAAATGTGCCGCACTAGAGAGAACCTCTGCCGCTCTGCTCTTAATGATTCCACCATCTTTGAACTCTATATCGTCGCCAAAATCTCGCATATTATTGAAGATATATCGCGCATTTTCTATCGACAAAGCTCGGTCCGACATAAAAGGAGTGTGTATCGCCTCAGTCATCATTCCCAGTAGCTGCAGCCCTTGATTTGTCATGATCGAAACAGCATTAAAAAGAGCATCTTGGATGTGACCTTTAAAAACATTCCCAGTCTTAAATTTGGTCGGAGGCATATATTTAAGTGGTGCTTTTGGAAAAATCTCGCGCGCCATCTGAGCCTGAGCAAGTTCTAGAAGGAAACCATTTTTTGTGTCCGGATCCATCTCAAAAGCGTGACCAAGTCCCATTTGTTCTTCTGGAAGTCCAGCTTTCAGTGCTAATTGTTCGTTTATAAACTGCGAGGCAAGTACGGTATGTGCCTCTTCGATGGCATCAGCAGTAGTTAAATAGTTATCTTCCCCTGTATTTATTATTACTCCCGCAAATCCATTGATTACTCTAGAGAAGAACTGATCTACGAGGGTTCTTTGCATATTAATATCTCTGAACAAAATTCCATAAAGTGCGTCATTTAACATAACATCGAGGCGTTCAAGCGCGCCCATGGCAGCTATTTCTGGCATACAAAGCCCTGAGCAATAATTACAAAGCCTTATATATCGTCCGACTTCTTTTCCAACTTCATCGAGAGCCGCTCTCATTATTTTAAAGTTTTCTTGCGTGGCATAGGTTCCTCCGAAGCCCTCAGTAGTAGCTCCATATGGAACATAGTCGAGTAAGCTTTGGCCTGTTGTTCTAATTACTGCGATAATGTCTGCGCCCTGCTTCGCTGCTGACTGCGCCTGAACTACGTCTTCATAAATATTTCCGGTTGCAACTATTACATAAAGATATGGTTTTGGCCCTTCGCCAAGACTTTCCAAATATCCATCTCTTTTTGCCCTATTTGATCTAATTCTTTCAACGGTTTCTCTCGCTATTTCATCAGCCTTAGCGCGAACTTCTGAATCTGATTTAGCAGGTAATTTTGTGATATCCAATTCTCCAACTGCTATCTTTTCGGCTATTTCTTGAGTCGAAAGGCTTGTGTTTAGTACTGCATTTGCCAAAAACCATGAAGCACCTAAACTTAGCCCTCCACTTTTTTTTATGCTTTCAACTACCACGTTTGGGAGCGGATTACCAACTTCATCAACGCCATCGACTCCCATTAACCTACAAACCGTTCTTTCCACTGCTACAGTAGTGTGAACTTCCACGAATTCTTGAACTTCAGTCGCTATGTTTTCTGCAGATTTTCTGGCTTCTTCTACTATATTTTGATTAAGATTTAACTTGCTCTTCATCTAAATTTTTCAGCTCCCCTCGAGTTTTTTATTTTTATACTTTCTAAACATCCATAATTCCGCTTAAAACTGCTCTACCGCCAATTTTTATTCTCTTTATTTTTGCTTTCGAGCCAGGCATAATTTTATTATCCACAATTTCTCCCTCAAAAACCTCTACTATCGCTTTGATTTCAGAAGGTCTGCCCATAGTGGCTCCCTGTTTATAAGTATATATTTCATTTGGTATTAAGCGTTTTTTTTCATCAAGTAATTCACTGTGTTTATATAGATACCCAGTAAGTGCACCGTTAGCCGTTCCCGTAGCTGCTTCTTCAGGGATGTCATATAAAGGTGCTAAATTCCTACATTCCGCTATAATGTTTCTTTTCTTAATTTCATTCGCATATCCATTCGTGCTAGCGTTTTTATTCGCACTTTCGTTTACATTCGCGCTCATGTTTCCGGTCGCGTTTTCATTTGCATTCGCGCTCATGTTTCCGGTCGCGTTTTCATTTGCATTCGCGATTTCGTTTTCAACTTCAGTCGTAAAGATATGATATCCTACAGCTTGATACTTTCTTGATATTTCTTTAACCTTTAAAAAATCCGGTTCTATTCCTCTCAAAATATCAAGCGACTTTACTGGAATGATAATGTCCCTAAGTCCAGTTGATACTATCTCGACAGGAAGATTTTCTGGCATATCATTAACAAAAATTCCTAGAGAGTCTGCTATTTCTTCTTTGGAGATTATGTCCGAAAAGACTGGAACCGCCTGTTCCATAAAGACTTCTCCACTGTGGTCAATATTAATTCCCAAAATTCCGGCTTTAGTTTCTTGAGTGAACCTTCCTTCGCCGATTTTCCCTGTCCCAAACAAATGTGAAAAAACAGCTATGGTCGCATGTCCACATAAATCTACTTCGTCTGAAGGAGTGAAAAATCTAACTTTAAAATCTGCTTTATCTGATTTTGAAACAAAAGCAGTTTCCGAAAACCCCACTCTTCTAGCTATCTCTAGCATTTCTGCATCGCTTAGTTCTCTGGCTGTTTCATGGAGTTCTTCGTTTACTTGAAGGCATTCGTTTTTATGGAGACATTCATCTGCTTGAAGATGCTCATATGTTAATATGACTACGCCAGCAGGATTCCCTCCACCTACTATATTTGTAAAAGAATCATAAGTCCAAACTCTCATTTTTTGTCCTCCGATCCTGCTTCGCTCTCTAAGAGTAGTTCTTCCGCATTTTTCAATATTTCATCAGGCATTCCCATCATTCGGGAAATATTTATTGCATCTCTTGGAATACCAATTTCACCGATAATATTAACTAACGAATAGTCCATAAAATCAGATATTTGGCAGTTTTTGTCCAACAAAGAAAAATCAATTTCTTTTAGGCCCTTAACTTGAAGATGCTTAATATCGTGTGAAACAAGCCCATCAAAATGAGTGGTAATAACGGTTTTCGCATTTTTGTTTTTCAAATAGCTAATAATGGCCGCTGAAATTGCATACCCCTCATGCGGATTTGTGCCTCTAGCTAATTCGTCAATTAAAATCAATCCCGATTTTTCGCTTTTTATCAGTGCTTCATTAATATTTTTAATTTCTGCCCCAAAAGTTGAGAGCCCTTTGTCCAAGCTCTGTTCATCTCCAGCTGAAACGTGAATGAATTCAAATAACTCACTACGAAAGTCCTCCGCTGGAACAAATAATCCATATTGAAACATCGCCTGTAGCAAACCTATCATCTTTAGCGAAACAGTTTTTCCTCCCATATTTGCGCCTGTAATTAGCGCAACTCCTTTAGTTAAGGTTAAGTTAATAGGAGTATATTCTTTCCCGTTTTTTCTCAAATATGATTCAACCAAAATGTGTCGGCCTTTAAGAATGACAATCTCTGAATCCTTTGAAAAAATAGGCTTCACTAAATTTTTCTCTGTCGCAAATTCTGCTTTTGATATAAGTAAATCCAATCTGCCAGTGCAATCCATATCACGCAATATTTCCTTCGCACGGCTGCTAACTTCTTTGCTCAGTTTTTTCAGGACTTCAAGCTCCTCTGCTGCTTCCTCTCCCCTTAGATATTCCAACTCTTTTTGATAATTTTTTTCTAAGTCGGATTTTTCTAAGTCGGATTTTTCTAGATTGGATTTTTCTAGATCAAATTCCAACTTACATCTATCTTTTCGGATTTGACTAAGTAGCTGCGAATAACAATCATATATATAGAAGGTTTTTATTCCGCTTCGCTCTGGATCAAGAAGTTTTTCTAGCCATTGTAGGCTGTATGGCCTTATTTCTTCTGGAACTTTCCACATCATTCTATCTACACACGATGCGATTACTTTAATATTTGAAGCAAAATTCTTTAACTCAAAAAACTCAACCTGTGTCAAAACAGAATCTTTCAGCGAACGCTCTAGTGTGTTCCTTAAATCTTTTAGTTGCCTCATCGCAATTTTTAGTTCTCTAAAAAGAGTGTTTTGAGTTTTTATGAGCTCTTTGATTTTTTCTATTCGTTCAAATTCCTGAAAAAGCTCAGTTTCGCTTCCGATTTCATAAGGCTTCATAGCTATTCTAAGTTTTTGCCCAAAAGGAGTAACAGGATGGAGCTCTGATAACACCCTATCAATTTCTATTAATTTTTTTGATCGCTCATCTAATAGCATTTTAACTCCTCCTGTCATAGTATTTTCATCCCCCTTGAACAACATCAAAAACCGGTATGTTCGGAATGGCTTGTCTCATTCTTTTTAGGAATTCTTCGCCCTCAAAGTAATATCCCTCAGGCGCTACTGGGTTAATGGTGATTGAAATTATATTTATGCTATCCACAGTTCTAAGATTAAGTCCTAGTCGTTTAAGAATGAGTAAATCTTTTTTCGTGATAAATATTCTGGTGGGGTCTCGAACTACTACCTTATAGTTATCTTTCGCAGTAGTTAAATTGTCTTTTGCTGACAGTAAATTATCTTTCGCCAAAGTTAAGTTATCTTTCACCGAAGTGACTAGATCTTTTAACGTTTCACCCGTAGCAGAGCCTGAAAGCACCAGATAAGCTGTATCATCATCGATTTCTGATGCCATTTCTTTGCCTGATAAGAGTGATGTGTCTAAATCTAAATATCTAAAGCTGTCGTCTTTGTTGATGATTCCAACTTTCCCATTTTCGATAATATCTCGAGCAATTTCTCTGGCCTCTATATCTTCAACTGGTTCTATTGAATAAGTCTCGACTATATGAAGTGTCTTATCGATTACCGTATTCATACTTCTAGATAATGCCGCGCCTGACGCAAGAATAGTTCCTTCCGAAATGTACGGAGCTGCCGAAGAGCGTCTGTCAAGCGAGCCATCAATTAAAACCAATTCCGCGCCATTTGCTAGCATTTCTTCACACATTAGCCGAATTGAGTTTGATGAGTTTGGTCCAGAAATCTCCACGAATACATCTTCCCTAGCTTTTGCAAGAATTACTCTGCCCATAGGCGTATTACAGGCAGTGACTTGGAGTATCTCCAATCCCGCCTGATTGTTATTAATCAAATTTTCAACTGTAGTAAATATAGTCCCTTTTTTTACAAGAATCGCTGGTTTGTCTGTTTTTGTCAAGATGTCTTTTCTTTCGCCATCTCGACCTGTAGATATAAGGCCTAATGCCACTCCAGCTTCATTTGCTTGACTGATAATTTTGTTCAAAGTTACCGTTTTACCGGCATTCTTCGACATTCCGACTATAGATACTATTTTATATTTGGGATAGATTTCGTCAAAAATTTTCATTGGTGTTTCTTGTTTCGCTACTATTTCCTGTTTCATTATGGTTTCCTATTAGTCAAACCTCTTTCTCTTCTTAACAAAATTGTGGGTTCAAGCGAAAGATTTTCTCCCTCGATCAAACTTACAACACCACTTAGCTTATCTGATTTTTCACCTTTACATACTGGACAATTACATTTGCCCTGAATATAGTCAGGTTCCGTGTATGTGGTAATTACCCCTTCGAAGTTTCTGAGAATGACTTTATTCTTTCCTTGAGAAATGACGTATTGAGGCATAACCGGAATTTTTCCGCCTCCGCCTGGTGCATCTACTACGAAGGTTGGAACAGCATATCCAGAAGTATGACCTCTCAGCCCCTCAATAATTTCTATACCTTTTGACACTGTAGTTCTAAAGTGTTCAATTCCATTTGATAAATCACAAATATAAATATAGTAAGGTCTAACTCGAATTTTGACCAAATCATGAACAAGCTGTCTCATTATGAAAACGCAATCATTTACTCCTCTTAAAAGAACCGATTGATTTCCTAATGGAACTCCGGAATTCGCTAGCTTTTCACATGCAGCTTTGGACTCAGGGGTAATTTCTTTGCTATGATTAAAATGTGTATTTATCCAAATCGGATGGTACTTCTTTATCATATCACAAAATTCGTCAGTTATTCTCTGCGGCATTACTACAGGCGTTCTTGTACCTATTCTGATTATTTCTACGTGCGGTATTTCTCTCAGTTTCTTAATTATATATTCCAAAGTTTTGTCGGAAACACATAACGCATCACCACCAGAGAGCACTACATCTCTTACTTCTGTCGCTTTTCTAATATACTCGATAGAGGCATCTATTCTGTTTGTTTCCATGTTGCAGTCTGACTGACCAGCAAATCTTCTTCTCGTACAATGCCTGCAATACATTGAGCATTGATCAGTAATTAGCATAAGAACTCTATTTGGATACCTATGCGTAAGACCTGGAACAGGTGAATCTCCATCTTCATGAAGCGGATCATCCATATCTGCATCAGATTTTATTAATTCCATTCCAGTTGGAACTGCCTGTTTTCTAATTGGGCATTCTGAATCATTTGGATCCATTAATGAGGCATAGTAAGGTGTTATCGCCATCCTTAGAGTTTTTAGACATTCATTTATTCCCACCTCTTCATCAGGGGTTACATTAATTACTTTTTTTAAATCTTCAATAGTTGTTATTCTATTTGCAATTTGCCACTGCCAGTCGTTCCATTGAATGTCAGTGACATCTTTCCATAGCTCAATTTCATTATATTTTCTCAAAACATTCTCCTCCAAAGCTTTCTTATGCATAAAGAGTTTCAAACAACTCTCTTATAATTTTGCTCTCTCTAAGTATTTCTAAGGTTATAGCTGCATGACCTTTTGCATAGCCATTTCCGACTATCATGGTAACGTCACTTCCAACCCCTTCAGCTCCGAGTGCAGCTTTAGTGAAACTGGTCGCCATCGAGAAGAAATATACCAATCCGCTTGTTTTTGTGGCCAAAATCGAAGCCATTTCTGTATCCTGAATATTTACGCAATTTATTGTGACATCTGCCATTTCGCCATTTGTCACTTCAGAAATTTTGTTCATTACGTCAACAGGTCTTGTGGCATCCATAGTAAATAATTCATCACAAAGCCCTAGTTTTCTTAGTCTCTCTTCTGATTTAGGAGTTCCACAAAGCCCAATTACTTTTCCAGTAACTCCAGCTCTCTTTTTTGCTTCATAACAACAAAGTGTTCCTGATTTTCCACCAGCACCTATAATTAAAACTATATCCCCTGGCTTAACGAGTTTAGCTGTTTGAGCAGGAGCTCCCGCTACATCTAGAGCTGAAAGCGCAAGTTTTTCTGGCATATCTGTTGGGAGTTTGGAATAAATCCCACTCTCAAAAAGTATTGCTTTCCCTTCGATGTCAACTTGATCAATATTTTTTCTGATTTCATTAATTTTATCAATTCTGAGTGGAGTGAGCGAAAGTGAAACTAGTGTCGCGATTTTGTCCCCTATTTTCAAATCTGTTTTGTCTTCAAGAGCCGGCCCAATCCATTCCACCGTCCCAATAAGCATTCCGCCAGAGCCAGTTACAGGGTTTCTATGTTTCCCTTGTTTTGCTACTATGTCGAACATAATTTCTCTAATTTTTTCTTCATCTCCACCAGCTTGTTCCTTAATCTGTGTAAAGCTAGCTGAGTCAACATTTAGAGTCTGAACATTTATACGAATTTCGTTGTCATAAAGTTCATCCATGTTGTTGTCGATTTTGTTTGCTGGCTGTGGCAAAACACCTAATGGTTCGAGTACTCTGTGTGTTCCGTATTTGCATCCCTTTTTCATGTCTTTTTCCCCCAAAATTAAAATATTTTATTGCCATATTGTATTATTGCAAAACTCATGCCACATTGGAAAAGCGTTGATATGACTTGTTCTCACAGCATTTCAATCAAAATTAATCACAAAAAAATAAAAAGAGCAATAAAAATTGCTCAATTTTCGGCACTGAATATTATAATTCTCTATTTACATTAAGTTATATTTACCCATTTTGTATTGAAGTGTCTGTCGTGGAATGTCCAAAAAGTCAGCTGATTTAGTGATGTTATTGCCACATGCTTTGAGTGCCTTTATTATCATTTCTCTCTCGATTTTTTCAACCTCTTCGTTTAGTGACTTTGTTTTTGGCACTGAAATTTTTGAGAAATCTCGCATAAAAGTTTCTGAAAGATAATATGGTAAATTTTCTTTTTCAATTATTTCGCCATCTGAAATATTCATCGCACCTTCGATTGCATGTTCAAGTTCTCGAATATTTCCAGGCCATCTATAGCCTTTAAAAAATTTCATAACCTCATTTGAAGCTTTTTTTATTTTTTTCTTCAGCTTTTCATTATATTTTGATATAAAATACTTAACCAAAGTCTCAATATCATCCGTTTTTTCACTAAGCGCCGGTATTTTTAACGAGATTACACTTAATCTATAAAACAAATCTTCTCTGATAATTTTTTCTTCAAGTGCTTTTAGTGGATCTACATTAAGAGCAGTGATTATTCTTACATCCACATGTGTCTCTTTTATATCTCCAACTCGTCTGACATTACCATCCTGAATAACTCTAAGAAGTTTAGCCTGTAAATTATTTGACATCGAATTTAGTTCATCCAAAAAAAGGGTTCCACCATCAGCAAGTTCGAAAAGACCTGGCCTGTTTTCTGCTCCCGTAAAACTTCCTTTAACAGTTCCAAACAAAATGCTCTCAAGAAGTGTTTCGGGTAGTGCTGCACAATTTTGGGCAATAAATGTTTCTTCCCTTCTATTGCTTGCATTGTGAATTGCATGAACTAATAATTCCTTACCCGTCCCAGTTTCTCCATAAATCATTATGGGAGAAGGCGAAGAAGCAACTGCTAGTGCATCCTTTTTTAGTTTTAACATTGACTCTGAAGTACCAATGATATCTGCAAAATTATATTTTGCTAAGCTTTTTTCAATTCTAATACCGTCCTGTGAAAGATTATTATTTCCTCCCATCTTATTATTCTTAAGTGTTTTATTATCTTTCAATAATTTTTCTTGTAGTTCCACAACCCGCTGCGAAAGCTTTTTCATCTCTGTAATATCACGACTAATTTCCATTACAGCAATTAGTTTTTTCCCTTTTCTAATAGGAATTGTCGAGTTTATCGTAGTAATTTCAATGCCTAAATAGTTTTTGAATATTTGTTGATAGTTCATAATAGGCTCACCGGTTCTCAAAACCCTAAGAATTGTACTGCTTTTTTCAGTGAGTGAAGGATATATTTCTAGAATATGCCTACCAAGCGCAGATTCTGGATGTATATTATCAAGGTCTGCCGTAAACTTATTATAATAGATTATTTCTCCACTAGAATCAATTATCTGAATACCTTGATCAATGTTATCAAGGACATATTCAATGTTTTCTCTAAAAATATTCCCTAGCATTTGTACCCTCCTTTGTAGCTTCTCCGCCGAATATTCAGCACTAGGTTAATTGTATCATATACTAATTACTTTGAAAATCATGTCTAGCATTCTTTCATAAATCTATACATTATCTCCATAGTTGTTTTTTGAGTAGGATTATGGTCAATCTCAAGATCGTATTCCAACAAAATCGTCCCACCTTCTGGGTTTATATTATGAGCCGCTTTGTTTGTTTTTGTTAGCATTTCAAAATCACCGTAAGGCGTTCCATATACTGATAAAAAAGATTCGCCTTCAATAAATTCCATTCTGCTATTAATTTCACCATTCCTATTTAGGGTTAGTTTGTTACCTTCCATTTTTATCGTCGTTTTGCTTCCAGCCATTCCAGACACATCTGTTTCATCATATACTAAATATGTAATATTTTCTGATTCTCCAAAAATTCCTTCAGTCGTTAAACAGAATTCTTGCCTTTCATTATCAGAATCAATTATAAGTGACTTAATTGTTAAGATAACTGGTTTTAGTTTGCTAATTTTTTTCACCCCTTAAACTATTAAAAAGTGTGCCGAAATTCGACACACTTAAACATTTTTATTTTACTAAATTTAAACTACTGAATATTACCTGTTAATTTATCGATTAATCCAACCAAATTTCCGATTTCCGGTTTAGTAATTTGGGCATCTGCACCTAGTGCTTCGCCCTTTCTACGCATGTCTTCATTAATTAGTGAAGAGAAAATAATAACTGGAATTTCAGAAAGAATTTCATCTTCTTTAACCATCTTCGTAAGTCTATGCCCATCCATCTGAGGCATTTCAATATCCGTAATTATGCATGCGAGTTTTTCTTTTATTTTTCTACCTTTTTCATTCTTAAATGACTCTATTTTATTCCAAGCTTCCAAACCGTTAGCACACATGGTAATGTTAGTATAGCCTGCTCTGGTAAGTGCATCATAAATCATTCTTTCAAGTAGTTCTGAATCTTCAGCCACGAGTATCGGTTTATCACTTCTTGTTCGAACACCCATCTTATCGATTTCTGCCATTTTGATTCCAACTTGAGGAGCAATATCTGACATGATTTTTTCGAAATCGAGAATTATAATAAGTTTTCCTTCTATTTTAACTATACCCGTAGCCAAACCTTCTTGCCCGCCGTATATAGTATTATCTGGTTTCTCAATATCAGTCCAACTGATTCTATGTATACCTTCAACAGTATGAACCTGAAAAGCTGAATGAAGCTTATTAAAATTAGTGATAATAAACAAGTTCTTGGTTTCATCTTCGGATGTTGGTAAATTTAAATACTTTGGCAAATCTATTACGGTCATTACCATTTCTCTTGGCTTAAAAATCCCCTTAATGCACGGATGTGAATTAGGAACCTTCGTAACTTTAGTAAATGGCATAATTTCTCTTACTTTCGCCACATTTATACCAAATGTATTTTCCCCAACTGTAAATTCCACGATTTCTAATTCATTAGTTCCGCTCTCGAGAAGTATGCCCTTATTCTTTTCCATATAAATTGCCCCCTCGTTGAAAATTTTCGTATTTCATTCATCTTTATTATATCAAAAGTAATTGAAGAATTTCATCACTTTCTGCTTTTGCAGAAATATATTTTTCATTTTCATGGTTTTCGCTCTCTAATTCATCAGTAGCATTGTTTCTTCTCTCTTCGGAGAATCTATAATACTTAACTAATACGGATTCTTTTTCGCGATCTTTGCTATATCTAACAGTTACTCTAGCTGCAAATTCAATTTCTTCATCAGTCAAAGCTCTTTTATTCTTAGCAATCGCAACAATCGTAGATCCATTACATTCCGCTGTGTTAAAAACATAATCCCCTTCAGCAAGCAAATTCATCAAAACATCATATTCATCTTTATCGCGAGTGCTTATAAGTTTAAGTTCACTATTCAATATAATATGTCGACCAACCTTCAAAAGTTCGACTAATCTAAGATCGATATCTTTAACGTCCTCAGCTCCATCAGCGTATAGATTCTTTAATCTTCTGGCAAAATTCGGCTCCGTCAAACAACATCCTCCAGCGGGAGAAGGGTATTCTTTAATCCCGTATTGTTTAGCTAGTTCCATCTGTGGTTTTCTGCTTCTGCCGGAAATACCAAGAAGTTTTTCTCTATCAACCAAGCCCGAAAGCTCCATTTCTGTGGGTTGCAGCCTTTTTGCACAAAGAGGTCTGAGAATCTTTTTTTCGAAACCCGATTCTTTTTTTACTACATCGAGTGCTCTAATGTTTTGGGACATAGGTCTTTGGTTCAAAACCTCTCCCGTAATAATAAAATCTGCGTTCAGTTCTTCCAAAATGCTCCCCGCGTGTCGCATCATCATAGCGTGACAATCGATACAAGGATTCATGTTTTTTCCATAACCGTATTTTGGATTCTTTGTCATATCTAAATGCTCTTCTGTGAAATCTATTACTTTAAGATCTAGCCCAACTTGTTTTGTCATTCTTTCAGCGTTCTCGCTGGAGAAAAATGCTGATTTAAAGCAAATTGCTAAAACGTCTATTCCCAGTTCTTTTATTACCAATGCCGCCAGAATACTGTCAAGTCCTCCGGAAACCATCGCCAAAGCTTTTGTCATTATTATTTTTTCCCTCCGACCTAATACAGATATACATTCATTATATAATATTATTATTTTTCTGTCAGCTACTACTATTTTGATACGAATTTTTTACCTCTATTAGCTATATTTATCTCTTTCAATCGCTAATTCTATAAGTCTTTCGATTATCTCAGGATAGCTCATTCCACTTGCATTCCAAAGCTTCGGATACATACTTATTCTCGTAAACCCAGGAATTGTGTTAATTTCATTTATTAAAATATCTCCATTTTTTTTATTCAAAAAGAAATCCACGCGCGCCATTCCAGATGCTCCAATTGCCTTATATGCTACTATTGCGGCTTTTTTAATTTTGTCAGAAATCTTTTCTTCAAGTGGTGCAGGAATAAGAAGCGCTGAATTATCTCCGTCAAAATACTTTGATTCATAATCATAAAACTCATGGCTTGGAAGTATCTCTCCTACTTCAGAAGTAATCGGTTCGTCGTTACCCAAAACCGAAACTTCCAGTTCTCTGCAGTCAATTCCTTCTTCTATTATTATTTTTCTATCATATTTTATGGCATTAATTAGCCCTGTTCTTGCTTCTTCTAAATTATGAGCTTTTGTTATTCCAACACTAGATCCCATATTTACTGGCTTAATGAAAATAGGAAAGTATAAACTAGTTGAAATAATTGATAGTACATTATCAATATCATCTAATATTTCTTTTTTTGTTGCTGTAATATATGATCCTGTGTTTAATCCACCATAAATAAAAAGCCTTTTAGCGATATCCTTATCCATACCTATTGCAGATGAAATTACATCACTCCCAACGTACGGAATTCCTAGCCATTCTAGCATGCCCTGAATTTTTCCATCTTCTCCGAATGGTCCGTGAAGAACAGGAAATGCGACATCTATTTTATTGCAGTCTTCAGGAAAAATGTTACTAAATGCTTCAACGTAATTTTCCCAATTGCCATTTATTATTTCCTCGACCGGCCCATTATATTCGGCAAATTTTCCTTCTTTGTTTATACCAACCATTATTATGTCAAATTTTTCTTTATCAATAGCGTTAATAACGTTTGTCGCAGACATAAGCGAAACTTCGTGTTCACCTGATTTTCCCCCAAATAAAACGCATAGTCTAAGCTTTTTACCTTTTAAATCTAACATATTTATCCTCCGTATCAAATTGATCTATTTTTTCTTATATAGAACTATCTCTACCTATTTAATAGATTTTAACCTTATAGGAAGAATTATTCAATCTAAATAGTGTTTGAAACTATTCAGGATATGCTTAAAGCGAGCCATTACGCTTCATTTCGACAGCGTAAATTCGTATTTTTCGAAACGATAATAATCTTTTCTTATTTATATGTCAATTAAAATCAATATATTCTGATTTTTATTGACATATAAATTTGATAGTGCTATGATTTTCTCATCTGGAGGTGTTGCAAATGAAACGTAAAATTGAAGAAAAACTCATAGAATGGAAAAGCCGAAAGCAAGATAGAAAACCATTGATTCTGAATGGAGCGAGGCAAGTTGGTAAAACCTATATCTTACGTCTGTTTGGTGAGCAGCATTATAAGAATGTCGTCTATATCAATCTGGAATCGAATCAAGCAGCATCATCCTACTTTAGTGAAAATATAGCTCCTGAAAAAATTATTAGGTATTTAGAAGCTACCGTAAATGAAGAAATTATACCCGAACAGACACTTATTATTCTCGATGAAATTCAGTCAAGCGAAAGAGCGTTGACTTCTCTAAAATATTTTTGTGAGGAAGCGCCTGAATATCATATTGTTGCTGCTGGAAGCTTATTAGGAGTGGCAATAAATCGACAAAATTATTCTTTCCCTGTCGGAAAAGTTGAAACACTTACACTATATCCTTTTGACTTCGAAGAATATTTGTGGGCAATGGGAGAAACCTTATTATGCGATGAAATCCGAAATTGCTATCAAACGATGACCCCATTGGTAGAAGGCCTTCACCAGAGAGCGATTGAATACTATCGAATGTATTTGATTATCGGTGGAATGCCAGCCGTTATCAATACTTTTTTAAATAGTAAAAAACTACTAGACGTTCCGAATATTCAAAGTGAAATTCTGAATAACTATATTGCGGATATGGCGAAATACGCCAGTAATTCAGATAGTGTAAAAATCCGAGCTTGTTACAATTCTATACCAGCTCAACTTGCCAAAGAAAACAAAAAGTTTCAATATAAAGTAGTTCAAAAAGGTGGAACGGCCTCAATATTTGGAGTCTCCATAGAATGGCTTGCTCTTGCAGGAATTGTACTAAAGAGCCAAAAAACGGAGCAAGGATTCGACCCAATCTCTGTATATTCGGATTTATCTGCTTTTAAGCTTTACATGGCTGATGTGGGTTTGCTTGCTATGAAGTCCGGTCTGTCTCATCAGACTATCTTATCTGGTGGCGATAATACTTTTATGGGAGCAATGACTGAAAATTATGTTGCACAGCAACTTGTTGCCAAAGGAGACATCCTATACTACTGGGAAAGTGACTATAGCGCTGAACTTGATTTCCTAATGCAGCGAAACAATGTCATTTATGCAATTGAAGTAAAAAAAGGCGAGCATACGAAGTCAAAAAGCTTAAATTTATTCATAGATCGTTATAAACCTACTTGTGCAATTCGTTTTTCTCTTAAGAATTTTGGAGAAACTGAAAAAATCAAATCTATTCCTCTTTATGCTGTGTTTTGTGTGTAAAGCAAATACGCACTACTTTGCGGCACTGAAAAAAACACTAAAAAAAACTAAGGAACCCAAATGGGTTCCTTAGTTTTTTTTGCTTTTCTTATTAAGCTTGAACAGGTGCATCTACTGGGCAAACGTTTGCGCAAGCACCACATTCGATACATTCAGCTTCATTTACTACATATTTCCCGTCAGCTGCGCTAATGCAGTTTACTGGGCATTCTGGTTCGCAAGCCCCACAGCTTATGCAAGCATCATTAATTACATATGACATTATTTACACCTCCTGCAATCTCGGAATTTAATCCGTAATACCTTGATTTTATCATTGAGTAGATGAAAGTACAAGTCGAAGATTATCATATAAAATGTCGTGAATTGAGATTATATATGTTAAAATTTTATTATGAGCTTATAACTAAATGAATCTTATGTATATGTTAACTCAATATCATACTTTCGTCGGATTAAAATTATATTAATTATGAATATAATTTTAGCATTGAATCAAGGGAGGTAAATCTATGCTCAAGTATATCTTTCGTCGAATTTTACTAGTTATCCCCGTTATTTTAGGAGTAATACTTTTTACTTTTTTAATAGCACAAATAACACCTGGTGACCCTGTAAAGTTAATGCTTGGTCCGATGGCTACACCTACAGAGATTGAAGCAATGAGGCAAGAACTGGGTTATAATGATCCTGTTATTATTCAGTTTTTTAGCTATGTTGGCCATGTTCTTCAAGGTGATCTTGGTACTTCTATTCAAAGTAATATGCCTGTGCTGGAAGAAATTTTATCCAGATTTCCCTACACTATTGAACTTACTTTAAGCGGAATATCCCTAGCTATTTTGCTAGGCTTAGTCACGGGTAGCATCGCTGCTCTCGGAAAATCACCACTATTACGAAATTCTGTAATAGTGTTTTCACTAGTTTTCATTTCAATCCCTATATTCTGGTTCGCAATGCTGCTTATAAGCTTTTTTAGTGTAACTCTTGGTTGGTTTGCTGTTTCTGGAGATGTTGGATTAAAGGCCTTGATTTTGCCGGCCATTACCTTAGCCGTGGGCCCTGCAGCTACAATATCCAGACTTACCTACTCAAGTATTCTAGATGTTTCAAATGAAGATTTTGTTAGAACCGCCAGATCAAAAGGTGTAGCAGATTTCTTTGTTACCACCTATCACATCCTCAGAAACGCTATGGTTCCTGTTGTAACACTGGTGGGTCTTCAATTTGCGGGTATGTTAGGCGGGTCTGTATTTGTGGAAAGCATTTTTTCTCGCCCTGGTATTGGAAGTCTCGCCGTTACTGCAATCAGTGCAAGAGATTATCCAGAAGTACAAGGTGTTGTCCTTTTTACAGCAACAATTTATGTGCTTGTTAATCTATTCGTAGATATCTTATATTGTGTAATCGATCCAAGAATTAGACTTGATTAAAGGAGGTAGAGAAATGAATCCTATAAATAACGAAAATTTTGATACGGAAAAAATTGTTTTTGACACAAAGGTAGAAGGATTTTGGACTGTCGCATGGCGATCTTTTAGGAGAAAACCATTAGGAATGGTTGGTTTAATCGGATTATTGCTAATTGTGATTTTTGTGATTTTCTCCCCATTTCTTGCTCCTTATTCTCCTACTATGATGGATGACATGAATATTCTTGCCCCACCAACTTTTGCACATCCTTTCGGGACAGATGATTATGGACGCGATGTTCTTTCAAGAATTATGTGGGGAGGTCAGGAAACACTTGGGATTGCTTTTATTGGTATGCTTTTATCTGCAATTGTTAGTTTAGCCATTGGTATTCCTATAGGTTATTATGGCGGTGTGCTTGATTTACTAGCAATGAGAGTCGTTGATATATTTCTCGCTTTCCCAAATATTTTGCTTGTTCTTAGTATCGTTGCAATTTTAGGCCCAAATTTGAATACTATACTAATAGCCTTAACCATTTCCTCACTTCCAGCCGGTATAAGATATTCGAGAGGTTTGGTTATTAATTTAAAGAATAGAGAATTCATTACTTCTTCTAGAGCTTTAGGCGCTTCAAGTCTTTCAATTATGATTGAACATCTTCTTCCAAATATGCTAGCCACGATAATTATATTCTCCTGCATCGGTTTCGGCGGAGGTATTATGGCCGTTTCTGGGCTAAGTTATCTTGGTCTTGGCGCTCAGCCTCCATCTCCTGAATGGGGTGCTATGTTAAGTGCGGGCAGAGAGTATCTAAGCGATGGATGGTGGATGGCGTTCTTTCCAGGACTCGCTGTTTCATTAACGATAGTTTTTGTAAATATTTTAAGTTATGGACTCCGCGAAGCACTTGATCCAAAAATGAGGCAATAGCAGGAAAGGAAGATACTAAGATGAATGAAAAACTCTTAGAAGTGAACGGCTTAAAAACATGTTTTAGTTCAAACAGAAAAGAAATTTATGCAGTCGATGATATAAGTTTCCATATTAATAGATGTGAAACACTTGCTATTGTTGGGGAATCTGGTTCAGGAAAAAGTGTTACTTCCCTTTCAATAATGCAGCTTATCCAAACACCTCCTGGAAGAATAGCTGGAGGAGAAATAATCTTTGACGGTAGTGACCTATTAAAAAAATCAAAAGAGGAAATGCAAAAAATTCGCGGTTCGAAAATCTCAATGATTTTTCAAGAACCTATGACTTCGCTAAATCCGTTGTACACTTGTGGTTGGCAAATTTGTGAAAGCATAAAACTACATCAAAAATTAAATAATAAAGATGCTAAAGCTAAAGCAATTGATTTACTAACACTAGTTGGAATTCCTCTTCCTGCTCAAAGATTTAATGAATATCCACACCAACTCTCGGGCGGAATGAGACAAAGAGTTATGATTGCTATTGCTTTAAGTTGTAATCCTTTATTATTAATTGCTGATGAACCAACTACTGCCCTAGACGTTACCATTCAAGCTCAAATATTAAAGCTTTTAAAGGAATTGAAAATAAAACTTGGAATGTCTATACTCCTCATAACTCATGATCTAGGAGTTGTCGCTGAAACAGCAGAACGAGTAATCGTAATGTACGAAGGGAAAATTGTTGAAGAAGGTTCGGTGATTGATGTTCTAAAAAGACCAATGCATCCATATACTGAAGGTCTTCTAAAATCAATACCAAAATTAGATAATAATCACGAAAGATTGTATACAATTAAGGGTAACGTAGCTCCTCCCGGTCAACGTCCTAGTGGATGTTCCTTTCATCTTAGGTGTCCGTATGCTATGCCAATATGCAAAACTGATACACCAAAATTAGAGTCGTACAATCCTGAAAGTCCTGAGAGATATGTTTCTTGTTGGAGATATGATACAGAGGTGGTGAAACCATGAAAAAAAACATTCTAGAAGTAAAAGATTTAAAACAATATTTTCCTATTAGAAATGGTCTGTTCGGAAAGAGTTCAGGTTTTATTAAAGCCGTTGATGGTGTTGATTTAACAATTAAAACTGGCGAAACCTTTGGCCTAGTAGGCGAATCGGGCTGTGGCAAAACAACTTTAGGAAAAGCAATTCTTGGCCTTTCAGAAATAACAGATGGTGAGGTTATTTTCAACGGAAATAAAATAAGCAACCTCCCCCGAAAAAAGATGCAAGCTGTGAGACGTGAACTTCAATTCATCTTCCAAGATCCTTATGGCTCACTTGACCCAAGAATGCGTGTAGAAAGAATTATTGGAGAGCCTTTGAGAATATACCATGAGCTTCGAGGCGCTGATAGAAGCAAAAGAATAGCTGAACTAATGGAAATAGTAGGTCTTTCTTCACGATTAATAAATAGATACCCGCACGAGTTTTCTGGAGGTCAAAGACAAAGAATCGGAATAGCTAGGGCACTAGTTTTAAACCCAAAAATGATAATTTGTGATGAACCAGTTTCAGCTCTTGATGTTTCAATCCAGTCACAAGTTCTGAATTTACTTATGGACCTCCAAAAAGAATTTGATTTAACATACCTTTTCATTGCTCACGGACTCCCAGTAGTGAAACATATTTCTGATCGAGTAGGAGTCATGTATCTTGGAAAAATTGTCGAAACTACTACCTCTGACAAAATTTTTGAAAAACCATTGCATCCATATACAGTGGCACTCATGTCTGCTGTTCCGAACGTTGATCCAGAAGCCGAGAAAAAACAAATTATACTCGAAGGTGAAGTTCCAAGTCCTGCAAACCCACCTATTGGATGTAATTTTAACACTAGATGTCCTTTTGCTTTTGATAGATGTATGAGAGAAAAACCGGAGCTTGAAGAGATAGAACCAGATCACTTTGTTTCTTGTTTCAAAAATCATACTTTGTACTGATTTTTAATACTCCCAAAAGTCTTATTTTTGTATTATACCTATTAATATATATTAGAGGGGGAAAACAGTATTATGAAACGTATAAAACTAATTCTATGTCTACTGTGTATCATGTCTTTAACCATAGGCGGTTGTGTTGGGTTCGCTGCTCCTGCAAAAACTGTAGCAAAAAAACCT
Source organism: uncultured Clostridiaceae bacterium (assembly GCA_964477445.1). Taxonomy (GTDB): domain Bacteria; phylum Bacillota; class Clostridia; order Lutisporales; family Lutisporaceae; genus CAYZED01. The sequence goes on from CAYZED010000003.1 coordinate 56,074, forward strand.
GTAGTTGGTGGGAAAATGGTATGGGCAATGGATAGTGGCCCAACTAACTTAGATCCACAAATAACAACTAATGGAAATTTTGTTACTATTCTTACAGGTGGTTCCGTAATGTTCATTAATGCTAAAGGCAAATATGTCCCATATCTTGCTGAGAGTTACACATCATCAGAAGATGGCTTAGTTAAAACCATAGTGTTCAAAAAGAATCTTAAATGGTCAGATGGAACATCTTTTAATTCTTCAGACTATGTCTGGACAATCACTAGAGCTTCAAAAAATAGGGGTTCAAGATCACTCCTATCTGGATTTAAGTCCGTCGAAGCAGTTGATGATCGAACCGTAAAAATTACGTTTTCTCGTCCAAATGCTGCTTTAAATGCTGGATTATCACAACCAACTCTACAACCTCAATGTAAAGCTTATTATGATAAAGTTGGAGATGTGGAATTTGCTCGAAAACCTATGGGTCTTGGTCCATACAAATTTAAAGAATGGGTTGTTGGAACAAGAATTGTATTAGAAAGAAATCCTTACTTTAAATGGGCTCCTGAAGGACGTCCTGCACCATATATAAGCACTCTTGAATTTAGATTTATTACTCAAACAGCAACAAAAATTCTAGCTTTCAATAATGGCGATATAGATATGTGCACTCTAACAGGAAAGAATGTCGCTGATTATGAAAAATTCATTAAAGGTGATTCAAGATTCAAAATTATATCTGGCGCTGGTGTCGGATTTGGAAATGCACTATTAATGAACCTTAGCAAAGCTCCATTTACTGACATAAAAGTTAGACAAGCAATAAATTATGCATTAAATCGTGAAAGCCTTGTTAAACTACTAAACTCCACCACAAAAGACATTCTATATGGTCCGCTTAGATCAGGTACCTTTGGATATTCATCAACTGTTACAAAATTAGGATACAAATATAATCTAGCTAAGGCAACCGCGTTAATAAAAGAAGCTGGTTATACAAAAAACTCTGCTGGTAAATGGGCAAAAGATGGGCAAGTCTTAAAAATGACTATAAAAACCACTTCGATTTGGGAAAAGGAAAGTGCAATTGTACAGCAGCAGCTCACTAATTTCGGAATCGCTGCTGATATCCAGCAAGCTGAATTCTCCGTTTTCTTGGATGATTTAACTAGTGGAAAATATGATGTAGCTGTTTATGGCGCTTCTTGGGATGATGCAACTATATTGTTCGGATTCTTCCATAGTATGACTTTAGGCGCTTCTAATTACAGCCAATTATCTGACCCTGTGCTTGATAAAATGACAATGAATATTTATACCGCTGCTAATGCAGACGTTCTTAAAAAGAACGCTGCAGACGCACAAAATTATATGGTTGAAAAAGCTTATATTGCACCTCTGTACTCTCCTTCTGCTAGAAACGCAATTTCAACTAGAATTAAAGGTTTTACACCAACTTTTAAAGGAAGTATAGACATGTTTGGCGCATACATTAATAGTAAATAATAAAATAAAGTTTTTACTTGTATATCGCCTTGATTGGGAGTGATTCCTGATCAAGGCGATTTTTTGTTTTATACCAAGCGGCTAAGCCAACTTTGTGCATACGAAAATAAATCGCACTTTAGTTTGATTAAAATACACTCACTCTATTCTATATTTAGTATATAAACATCTAAGTCCAATTAGCTAAACTATACAAATTACAAGGAGGTCAAAATGAAGGAATTAAAAGAAGCCGTAATCGTTGCATATGGCAGATCCCCAATAACTCGAAGTGTGAAAGGTGGATTAAGAAATATTGAATCCATTGATTTTTCGTCTCAAGTATTAAAGGGGGTTCTTGGTCGTATTCCTCAGTTAGACTTAAATGAAATAGATAATGCTTATGTAGGCTGCGCCGCACCAATTTTAAAGCAAGGCTTGAACATCGGCAAGGCCGTTCTACATCGCTCCGAACTACCTGATTCTATACCTGCACAAACTATAAGTGTTTTTTGCTGCTCAGGACTTCAATCTGTCGCTACTGGTGCAAATTCTATTATGACTGGCGAATCAGAAGTTGTTATTTGTGGTGGAATTGAAAGTTTAACTACAGTTCCTATCACTTCAGTTTCGCCTGATGAATTCAATTCTTGGTTAGTTGAAAATCGAAAAGCTGTTTATGCACCAGCAATTATTTCTGTCGGTGAAAAAATTGTGAAAAAATACTCTATTACTCGTGAAGAAATGGAGAAACTTTCTGCCGAAAGCCATTGGAAAGCCGCTTTAGCTCAAAAAAATGGAATATTTGATAATGAAATAGTTCCCATAACTACTAAAGATGATGAAGGAAATGAAATTATCATAACCAAAGATGATGGAATTCGAGAAAATACATCACTTGAAAAGCTTGCCACATTAGAGCCTTTAATTAAAAACGGTACTATTACTGCCGCTATGGCTTCCCAGATTAGTGATGGAGCCGCATTTATAGTTATGATGTCAAGAGAAAAAGCTGAGGTTCT
>CAYZED010000003.1:58572-61657 GCA_964477445.1 uncultured Clostridiaceae bacterium
TATTGCCAAATTTGTCTCATATGTCCTTACAGGTGTCCCTGTTGAATATACTGGCGATGGTCCAATTGCAGCTATTCCTTTAGTAATGAAAAAATCAGGCCTAACCCTTGATCAAATGGATATTATAGAACTTAACGAGGCATTCGCTTCAATGATGGTTTCTACAATTAAAACCCTAGAATTAAACGAATCAAAAATAAATCCTTGTGGTGGTGCAATAGCCCTTGGACATCCTTTAGGAGCAACTGGTAGCATACTTCTTTGTAAAGCTCTAAACTATTTAGAAAGAACACATGGCAAATATGGTCTTATCAGCATGTGTGGTGCTGGTGGCCACGGTGCTGCTGCAATAATTGAGATGTTATAGTCTAAAAAGGCGATTTCACCGCATTTACACAATAGGTAAATACTACACATTAAAATAAATTTGTCAAAAACGTTTTTTCAATGTTTAATAAAATGTAATTAAAATGGGAGGATATATAAATGCAAAAGAATCCAAATATAAAATTACCTCTAGAAGGCCTGAAAGTTATTGAACTAGGAACTCATATTGCTGTTCCTAACGCAACACGACTATTAGCAGATTGGGGTGCTGAAGTAATCAAGATTGAAGGTTTAAGAGGAGAAGAATGGCGATACATGGGTGTCGTTCTAAGAACTCCAGCGACAGATGATGAAAATCCTATTTTTAGTGTTGGAAATGCTAACAAAAAATTTGTTTCATTAAATCTTAAAGATGAAGATGGATTGAATGTTCTTAAAAAGCTATTACAAGATGCAGATGTTTTTGTTACCAATGTAAGAATTAATGCACTCGAAAAAATGGGTATTGGATATGAAGAAATAAAAAGAATCAACGAAGGTATCGTATATTATAATTTTACTGGCTATGGATTAAAAGGGCCTGATTGTGACAGACCCGGTTATGACTCAGCTGCTTTTTGGGCTAGAACAGGCGCTCTAATCGACTGGGTCGATCCTGATGATTTGCCAATTCGAGTAGCTGGTGGATTTGGAGACAATGCTTCCTCCACTGTTGCTGCTGCTGGTATTCTCGCTGCAGTGATTGGAAAGCAAAACTCAGGAAAAGGAACCTTTTTAACATCTTCCCTTCTTGGCAGTGCTATTTGGTACAACTATATTGGTATAACTTCATCACAGCCTGAAAATGGATATAACAATGTTTACCCACAAGCTGATAAAGATAAAGGTACTCCTTTCGTTGATTGCTTTAAATGTTCAGATAATGAATGGATTTTTATTAGCGTTATTGATTATGATGCAAAATGGAAGCAAATGTGCTCGCTTCTGGAAATGGATGAAATCTCCGAAGACCCAAGATTTAGTAGTAGAGTAAATGCATTACCACATATGGCTGAATTATTTAGAATTATGCGTGAAAAATTCTATAAGAAGACTAGAAAAGAATGGTATGACATATTTGTTGCAAATGACATCGTATGTGAAAATGTCGTACATTTTAAAGATGTCCATAATGATAAGCAAGCCTGGGAAAATAATTATTTAGAAAAAGTAACATATAAAAGTGGAAATACTGCCAACATGCCAAGAACACCTATTCAATTCAGTGAATATGAAATCGGGCCTCAAACTCCGTCTAAGGCAGTAGGAACTGACACTGCAGATGTTTTAATTAATCTCGGCTATACTGCTAGCCAAATTGAAGAGATGCGATCAAAAAAAGTATGCCGCTAGAGAATATTAAGATAATTGAACTAGGAACACATATTGCCATTCCTAATACTACTAGACTTTTAGCTGAATGGGGAGCAGAAGTTATTAAAGTAGAAGGTCTTAACGGTGAAGAATGGCGCCATATGGGAATTATGTTTAAAACGCCCAGCAGCGACGATGATAATCCTATATTTTTTTCTGGTAATGCTTATAAAAAGTTCGTTTCTCTAGATTTAAAAACTACAGATGGCATTAATATCATGAAAAAATTAATCGAGGAAGCAGATGTTTTTGTCACAAATCTCCGACTTAAGGCTTTAATCAAAATGGGACTTGATTATGAATCATTGAAAAAAACGAATGAACGCATAATATACTATCTGTTTACCGGTTATGGTTTAACTGGTGCTGATTCAGATCGGCCAGGTTTTGATTCAGCCGCTTTTTGGGCCAGAACTGGGCCATTAATTGAATGGGTTGACAAAAATAAAACTCCTATTCGAGTTGCTGGTGGTCTTGGTGATGCTGCAAGTTCTACTGTTAATGCAGCCGGCATTCTTGCTGCTTTGGTTGCTAGAAACACCTCTGGGAAAGGTACTTTTTTGACCTCTTCTCTATTCTCCTGTGGAATATGGTATAGCAGTAATGAGATAGCTTTATCTCAAGAAAACTCGAGCCAAGAAATAAACCGGCAGTTTATTGAAGAAGAATCGCTTTCACCCTTTGTTAATTATTATAAATGTAAGGATAATAAACTACTCTTTATTTCCGAATATTACTGTGAAAAAGCTTCTACTGCTTTTTTTGACATTTTTAACGAAAAAAACATTTCTATAGATTTTTTAAATAGAAAATTTCTCCAGAAGAATTCGATTGAATGGCAAAAGATATTAAATGAAAAAGATATATGTTGTGAAGTAATTAAGCATTTTGAAGATGTTCACCACGATATACAAGCTTGGGAAAATGGTTATTTCGAAAAAGTAAAATTAAAAAACGGAAAAGAAATTGCAATGGTTAAATCACCCGTTTATTTTTCAAATTATCAAACAAGACCCATTAGTATATCTAAACCGATTGGCTCAGATACAAAAGAAATACTTCAAACTCTAGGCTATCTTGAGGGCGAAATCGAAACACTTGTAAATCGAAAGGCGGTGAAAATTTGAAAACAAAAATCACAGAAATGTTAGGAATTGAGTATCCTATTTTCCTTGGTGGCATGCAAAACGTCACTAATGCAACATTAGCAGCAGCTGTATCTGAGGCTGGTGGTTTAGGGTTTATACCTGCAGCGACATACCCTTCAAAGGAACTTTTACGCGCCGAAATAAAAATGGCGAAAGCACTCACAAAAAAACCTATTGGTATTAATATCTCAATGCTT
>CAYZED010000003.1:61667-77824 GCA_964477445.1 uncultured Clostridiaceae bacterium
TGCGGTTGGTGAAATAACAGATCAGTATGTAGACGTTATACTCGAGGAAGGCATAACAGTAGTAGAAACTTCAGGAAGAAGTCCAAAAGATATTGCTCCAAAGCTTAAAGTTGCTGGAGTTAAAATTCTTCACAAAGTTGTAGAAGCTAAACATGCTCAAAAAGCTATAAATGATGGCGCAGATGCAATAATTCTAGTTGGATATGAAGCTGCTGGGCATCCTGGTCTTAACGAAGTTGGAACCTTTGTGAACTTGCAAGATACTCTTGCAAAAATTGATGTCCCCGTAATCGCGGCTGGTGGCATTTGTAATGGGAAAGGATTACTAGCAGCGTTATCTATGGGTGCCGAGGGAGTTTTAATGGCTACGGCGTTTATGGCAACAGTAGAATGCCCTATACATGATAATATTAAGACTTGGATCCAAAAATCAAAAATAACTGATACGATGATTGCTCAAAGATCAATTAGAAATCCAATAAGATGTATAAAAAATAACTACGCTCATATGATACTTGGATACGAATCACGAGGTGCAAATATAGAAACGCTCCTTCCTTTTATTAAGGGAGAAATCGGAAAAAAGGCACTACAAGATGGCGAAATAGACGGTGCAATAATTACATTAGGTCAGTGCGTCGGCTTAATAGATAGAATAATGACGTGTAAAGAACTGATTGAAGGCATGGTTATAGATGCTAAAAGAGAACTGGATAGAACCAATCGTATTTTTGTTTAAAGGGAGGAATAATCAATGAATGCTCTGACTTCTGATTTAAGCCATGTTTTTAATCCGATTCTAAAAGGTGACTTCATAAAAATGGTTAGAGGTGAAGGTATATACCTTTATGACGATCAAGGAAACGAGTATCTAGATGCTTCAGGTGGGCCAATTCTAAATAGTTTAGGCTATGGTGTAAAAGAAATGGCTGAAGTATTACATGAGCAAAGTGCTCGTTTGAATTTTGCTTATCGTCTTTATGCGACAACTGACGCTCACGAGAGCGCGTGTCGCTATATATATGAGCTCTCAGATAATTTGTTATACAAAACTTTCTTAGTCTCAGGTGGTACAGAAGGTGTTGAGATGGCTATTAAATTGGCCAAGGTTTTTCACAAAGACAATGGTAGCGCTAAAAAGCATAAAGTCATTGGTACTTGGCTTAGCTATCACGGAATGACTAATGCTGCTCTTTCTTGGGGTGGTAGTCTTCAAAAAAGACAGATATATTCCGAATATATTGATGCCTCCCCGCACATTCCCCCTTCATACTGCTATCGTTGTTGGTATGCAAAAACTCCGAATTGCTGCAATCTTGAGTGTGCAAAAGCCTTAGAAAACGAGATACTTACTCAAGGCGCGGAGAATGTTTCAGCCTTTATTACCGAACCAATATCAGGAAGTTCCTTGTGTGGAGCCTTTCCTCAAAAAGATGGCTACTTCGAGGAAATCAGACGCATTTGTGATAAATATGATGTTTTGCTTATTATTGACGAGGTACTTTCAGGTTTTGGTCGTACTGGAAAATGGTTTGGCTATCAACATTATAATGTTAAACCGGATATTGTTTGTATGGGTAAAGCTATAAGCGGAGGTTATTTCCCTGCTGGAGGTTTTGGATGTACAAAAAAAATATTCGATGTTATTGCCGATAATTCCGGACTCTTTATGGGAGGCTACTCTTGGTCAGGAAATCCAATGGCCGCAGCAGTAATATCCAAAAGTATTGAATATAAAAGAGAGCATAATCTGCTTGAAAACGTTAACACTGTTGGCTCCTACCTCGGAGAGCGCCTTAAATCCTTAATGGATAAACATCCGACTATTGGTGATGTTCGTGGCCGCGGACTCCTTTGGGGAATCGAGTTTGTTAAAGACAAAGAAACAAAAGAATGTTTTAAGGCATCTGAACATTACTACATTGATGTAGTAACTGCTTGTAAAGATAATAAAATGTTAGTTCAATTTGGCTCTGGCAATGACAAAGGAATTGATGGTGACATGATTTTAATTGGCCCATCATTTATAATAACAAAAAATCAAGTTGATGAGCTTGTTGCAAAATTAGACAAATCATTGTGTTCGGTTGAGGCAAAATACAGCAAATGAAATTAACTCAAAACAATACGCCGCTGAGAATCTCAAAATTCCAGCGGCGTATTGTTGTCTTATAAGTCTTATTCTGTACTATTGTTTTAGTAATTTGGAATATAAAAATTTCTTATTTCACGAGCCACATTTTTGTTATGAAATTATCATCAGTTTCATATATAACTACCACATGATATATTCCATCTATAACTCCGATTATCTCTTCTTCATCTATAACTTTATTTCCAATTTCTATTCTATTTACAATAGTGCAATGAAGGTTAACTGCCTCGAATCGCTGGATATACTTTTCTCTTAACCTGTCCATACCTTTGAAAACAAGTTCATTTGTATCAAGTATTCTAAATTCAATATCGTCACTATAATACTTTACGAACTCGTCTATATCTCTATTGTTATAGGCTTTTAACTGGCTTTCAATAATATTGATTTTTTTATTCATTCTATTTCACCTCATATTTTTATTAAGTTATTCCTATTTCACCTATACCTTAGTAAATTCAACACCAGCAATTCTCTGTCCTCCGATAGTAAACCCTACAACCTTATTTTCTAATTTTTTGAAGCTTAAAAATGCTGCTCCCAAAACAAATTTTTCTCCAAATCCTTGTACCAATAGCTCCTTAAATTCCCCTCTACGCTTAACAACTAATTGATCATCAATAAGTGAGATTTTATAAGTTGATAACAATTCATCACTAAAATAATTCCCAACATATTCTTTCAATTCATCATGCGTTTTTTTAATTATCTCAACTTTCGAAGCTGTATCTATTATTTCATGACTATCATAAACAGTAACATTTGATTTTCCTTCAATCACTCCAAATTCAAGTGTAATTCCACCATCTAAACTAGTAAATCTATTATTGCTGAGAGGGAAAATCTCAAACTCCATGCTAAAAGCATCAATAATAAGCTGACCTTCCTTCTCCATAATTTGCATTATCCATTTATTCTTATGGCTTTCATAGGTGCCTATCCATTGATTCAATATATCCTTTTCAACAAATAATAGTTCTGTCTCAATTGAATTTTGATCACTTTCTTTATCAAACATACTATCTGATATCTTATTGATATATGCTGAAGGGGAAATCACATCAATATTGCTTAGGCAAATTATTGTTAATCGGTCTTCTGGATATCTAACCATTTGCGATCGAAACCCTTGTATTGAACCTGCATGTTCAACTACGCTTCTTTCGCCAACTTTTTTCACAAAAAGACCAAAAGCATATTCGATTTTTTCACCATTATCGAGTTGCCCATTTTTGTACATTAGGTTAATGAATTTTTGTCCACCAACTTGCCCTGTATAAAAATTATTATCCCATTTAGCCAAGTCCCTTGCGGTTGTAATGATTCCAGTATCTCCACAAGCGTCTGAATTATTTAATAATGTTTTAAAACTTCCATCAATATTTTTTGTGTAACTAACTGCTCTATTTTTTATAACTCTTGAATGATTATTATCAAACGATGTATCAAGCATTCCCAGCGGTAAAAAAATTCGCTCTTGTGCAAAAGCATCTATATCTTTGCCCGATACTAACTCGACAATTTTTGCTAATAGAGAATATCCTGCATTACTATATTTAAAATCAGTTCCTGTAGGGAAATCTAAAGACTTTTGCCTAGAAATCAATGCAATTACATCATCAAGAATTTTGAAATCTTGATTGTTTTGATCCGCTCCTGCATATACGGAAAGAGGAATAGTATCTCGTAATCCGCTAGTATGATATACAAGATCTTTGATTTTAATCGGTCTGTTAAAAGATTTAATCTCAGGGAACCACTTTGATATTTGATCATCTAAATCTAGCCGGCCATCTAATACTAGTAGCGCAATACACGCGGCTGTGAATTGTTTTGTCATAGACGCAATATAAAATTTAGTTTCTAGAGAAATAGGAATACCATAATCTAAGTGAGCAATACCATACCCTTTAGCAAACAATTCCTCTCCATCCTTAACAATTAATACAGCACAACCTGGAGTGTGATTAGTGTCCCATATTTTAAAAAGACTACTTATTTTTTCCAACTTATTCATTGACATTGTTTCCCTCCATAATATATGTTTTTTCTAATAATTTCCCCCGCCTTAGCGCCAGTGTGTTTACCTTCCTTTACCGTCAAAACACCATTAACATATACATTAATAATGCCTTCACATTGTCTATTAGGATTCACTGAATCCGCTCTATCATTTATTTTTTCATAATTAAACAAGACAATATCAGCTTTCATTCCCGGTCTAATCATTCCACGATCAAAAATTCCTAACCTATTTGCACCCAAACTCGTCATTTTCCTAATTGCATCTTCAAGCGTGATAACTTTTTTGTCTCTACAATAGTGCCCAATAATCCTTGGGAATGTTCCAAAACACCTCGGATGCATAGATTCTCCATTTTGCTCTGAAATAGCCATCCCGTCAGAACCAATCATTACGTTACTATACTTTAAGATTGTTTCAATATCTCCTTTGTCACAAGTTAAAAAGAAACAACCTATGCTACCATTTTCCTCGATCAGTAAATCTAACGCTGCATCTACAGGCGATTTACATAAAATATCTGCAATCTGGCAGATGCTTTTTCCTCTGAAACTTTTATTGTTTTTTATAACAGAGACTACTATTTCTTCCCAACTAATTTCATCTTTTTCGAATTTATCAGAAATTTCTCTCTTAATTTTTTCTCTTATTTCTGTGTCCTTTAGCCTTAATACTAAATTCTCGTTCCCTCCTTCCAAAGCCCAATCAGGCAGAAAAATTGAAAGTGTAGAGCTCCCAGTGTCATAAGGGTATTGATCTAGTGATATATCTATTCCTTCTTCCCTCGTTCTCTTTAATAATGCTATTGTTGCATGTGGCAAAGCTCCCCAATGTTTTTTTGCCATAACCTTATGATGAGAAATATGAACCGGAACTTTTGATTTTTTTGCTATTTTAATAAGGTTATTCATTGAACCTAAGACGTCATCTCTTTCGTCTCTCATATGAATTGTAAAAATCCCACCATACTCCGCTATTACTTTTATTATTTCTGCCAGTTCCTCTTCGTCGGAATAGCACCCTGGCGGATAAATTAGTCCAGCCGAAATTCCAAATGCTCCATCTTCCATCGCCTGTTTTGTTAATTCTTGCATTCTTGAAATCTCTAAAGAAGTTAACTTTCTATCCTCAAAACCTGCAACGATTATTCTTATAGTCCCATGTCCAACAAGTGTTCCGTAGTTTACGCTAGTACCTTTAGATTCAATATAATCAAGAAATTCTTTCATGCTGTTCCATGCAAAAGGTGTTTGATCATTTAGAAATTGCGTATATTTTGCTAATAGGTCTTTTTTTTCATTAACTAATGGTGCTGCAGATATTCCACAATGACCACTTATATCTGTCGTAACACCCTGCAAAACTCTGCTTTCAGCGAGAGGATTTTCGAATAATGTGAAATCTGAATGGGTATGAACGTCAATAAATCCTGGAGTTAATATTAATCCATTCGCATCAAAAACCTCTTTAGATTCGAAATCTCTCAAAGCACCAACTTTAACTATTATTCCATCTTTCACTGCTACGTCAGAAAAAAACCATGGATTTCCAGTGCCATCAACTACTTTTGCATTTTTTATTACTAAATCATACATGTTTTAATACCCCGACTATTCTCATTTTAGGATTTTGTTCCAAATATTTATAAAGTTTTGTCCTAAAACCAAGATTATATCCTCTTCCTTAATCTTTCTCTTCAGCAATTCAGCTGTAATCGCTATCAATCCTTCATGGTTTTCTATTGCGTTGATTTTATATGGGCTCTCTTTATACTTAAGGCTATATCTATATACTTCATCACATAAATCTAGTCCAAAACCTACGTGTTCAGCTCCCACTAGGTTAATCATATACTGAATATGGTCGCACAAAATTCCTACACAGTCCGGTTCATCAAGTTTCATATGGTTTATAGTCTTAACGGCTGCTATTCCAATGACTCCATCTTTATTTGCGATTGCTTTTATTTGTTCATCTGTGAGATTTCTTTTATTATTTGCAATGTTTCTAACATTTGAATGTGACGCTATAAAAGGATTTTCTGAAAATTTAACTACATCTTCAAATCCAACATCATTTAAGTGACTTACATCAACTAACATCCCTAATTCTTTGCATTTTCTCAGAACCTTAACTCCAAACTTTGTTAATCCGCCCTGATGTCCTTCATCGTCTTTCCCAAAAGTTGAACCATCTGCGGCATGATTTCTTCTACTCCAAGTTAGCCCTACACCTCTAACCCCAATTTCATAAAAAATAGAAAGAAGCTCAAGTCTATCTTCTATTGGTTCCAATCCTTCAAGCGAAATTATTATTCCAATTTTGTTTTCCGAAATTACTTCACTTAAATCTTTCTTACTTTTTATAATAACAACATTACCTTCACAGGCTGAAACATCCTCTATTAATCCTGCGATTTGTAGCAAAGCCATTTTAAGTGCCATATCAGGTAAATACATGTCTTCGATAAAAACAGCACACACTACTAAATTAATCCCTGCGTTTTGCCAAGTTTTTAGATAATTATTTTTAATTATTTCCTTTTCACCAACTTGATTTCTATCATAAATCTCCATTGGCAAATCAAAATGCGCATCCACAACAGTATGTTTAGAATGAAGTTCTTTTGCCCTATTCATATAGTCTTTACTTATTTGTTCTTTATTCAACTATTTATTCACATCCTTTTTCAGCCTTTTTCTTTCTTAAATAATGGCCCCAGCATTCTGTTATTATCTTTCTTCCTGCAAAAACCGATGTCAACGAAGGATCGAGCGAAGGCGCAATTTCTACAACATCAAAATATATAAAATTATATTCATCTTCGTTCTCCTTTAAATTTTTTCTGCCACAATCATAGCTTGGATTCTATTTTTTACTCCTAGTTTGTCAAAAATATGGTAAATGTGAGTCTTGACTGTAGAAAGTGATACGTTAAGTTTTTGGGATATATCTTTATTACTCAGTCCATCTTTAACTAGTTGGAGAATTTCCAATTCTCGTTCTGTTAGACTTTCGATTAATTTCTCTTCATAATATACTGGCATTTCTTCCATGTTTGCCAATAACTGTGATGCAAAACTAGAAACAGAGTTTTTTTCAGAAGCAATTTTTTTTAATAATTCTTTATTGTTCTTTAAATCATCAATTATTATTCTAAAAAATCCATTCTCATGAGCAATTGATAGCGTTGATTCTAATATTTTTATTGATTCATCTGTTTTTTTCATTTTTGCATATAGTCGAGTTTTTAAAAGCTCTATTTTTAAATAACTTTTTATTTTACCATTGATCTTTGCATTGTTTTCTAATTTATTTATAAGTTGAAGCATAATCTTTTCATTTGAATTTGAAGTAATCAACATAACTTCTAACCAAATCATGTATTTCGTCTCTTTTGCAAAATCAATTTCGCCCTCAATATTAAGCCCTATTCGATTAATATTCTCATTTGCTCTTCTAATATCACCCACGCGTAAATCTCTCTTAATTAACTGCCAGGTAATATAATCTTCTGCCGCGTTATCCTTTAAAACTCTACACATTGCTAGTGCTTGGTCAAAGGATTTGATAGCATTATCTTTCTGTCCTTCTGCAAAGAAAACATCAGAAAGTTCGAAGTAAGACATCATTTGTACATTACTATATCCACCATTTCTTGATAATAGAATTGCCTCTTTTATGTGTTTTTTTCCCAGCTCCATTAGATTCCATTCAATATATATTTTACCCAAATGTAAATTCGCCTGTATCACTGGATAAAACAAAGTTTGATATTGATCTCCAGAAGAAATTACCCTTTGGAAGTAGTACTCTGCTTCTCTTAATTTACCTTTTGAAATCAGAATTTGAGCGAGATCAACCATCTCTTGCATCAAAACTAAATCATCTCCACTTTTTTGGGCGAGACTGATATTTTCTTTATATACCTCTGAAGCCATATCAAATTTATCCTGCATTCTATATGCATCACCTAACATTGCCAATATTGTAGATCTAATTGAAATGAATTCTAAAGGAAGATTATCTAGTGAATATTTTGCCATTTCTATTGCTTTTTCTATTTCATTTCTTTGAATCGCAATACCCGCGTATATGGCGGCAATCTCCGCTAAAAGTTCAGGTCTAGTTTTTTCTTTGCTAATTCGTAAACTTAACATATCAATTTCTTTTATTCCCAATGTATCTAAGGCTTCTCTTAGATATCTAAAGGCTAAGGATATTTCCCCAGAAAACAAATACGCCCAAGCATAAGTGATGGCAATTTCCGGATGTAACCTTAATACTCTCTCAGGTATTATATTTCTCCAAGTAAAAAGCAACTCCAATTCACCTTTAAAGGACATCTTTTTTATCTGCTTGCTTTTGAACAAATAGTCTATTCTTTCATCATCTTCAGAGATAATTGCGTGTTCAACTGCTTTCGTTATTTGATTATTATTCTCATACCAAATACTAGCTCTTAAGTGAAGATTCTTTTTTTCATCAGACTTCGATTGTTCAAATTTATATCTGAGCAAATCCAAAAAAAGCGCCTGATATTGATACCAGTTATGTTCACTGTCCATAGCTTTAAGAAAAATATTAGATTTTTCAAGTTGCTCAAGCAAAAATTTACTGTCATTGCGATCCGTTACTGCATTACATAAATCAGCTGACATGTATTCTAGTACTGATGTCGATAGTAGAAATTCTTGAATCTCTCTTGTTTGAAGCTGAAAAACTTCATCGTCAAGATAGTTAATTATGCCTCTATTTCTATGTTCAGAATAACCTTCAAGTTGGTCTTCTGTTGTTTGACTTAAATGAAGCACACTCGTAATTAGACGAATTCCCGTTATCCATCCATCTGTTTTGTTTTGAATTAAATCAATATCCTCAGTCTTTATTTTTTTCTCTAGTATTTTACTAATAAGAAACCTAGTTTCATCAAGCGAAAACCTAACATCTTCAATATTAATTTCGTTTAATTGATTTTGAACTCTCAATTTTGCTATTGATAATTCAGGATAATGTCTTGTAATAATTATTAAATGCAAGGAATCAGGTAAATAATTCATAATCCAAGAAAGAATTTGGTGAATTCTATTATTATTTATGAAGTGATAATTATCAATAATCAGTACATGTTTTCCTAAATCATCTAGAATATCAGGCGCCGAAGAAATCTCGTTAATCAAATTTATCATGGTATTATTTATATCTAATGGAACTGAGCGAAGCAGAGAAAGCGAACTTTCCCCTGTTCCCGGAAAAATTCTATTTATTGCGCTAATAAAATACAAAAGAAATGTTGATGGCTCATCATCATATCTGTCAAGTGAAAGCCACCCAGCACTGTGTTTGCTTTGATCTATCCATTGAGATATCAGTGTTGTCTTCCCGTATCCAGCTGGTGCAGAAATCAAAGTAAGTTTCTTATCAATACTTTTTTCAATCTTATTAATTAAGTCTTCTCGTATTAACATTTTCTCGTAGAGCGGAGGAATGGAAAGTTTCGCTTCAAGCACTCTCATTTATTTATCATCTCCCGATCGCTATTATCCATTTTCCTTTATTGTTACTTTTTTGTACAAATTTTTCAAGCTTTGATTTATCAAACTTCATTTAATAGCTTTAAATTAATCAAGTAAGTAGTATCTCGATTTAATTATTTGACCATTTGTTTTATATATTCTTGGAGTTCTTCTCCCAATTCTAGTTACTATGTCATTTTGTCCTGTATTTGCAGCAACTGCAATATCTTTTGTGGTCATTGTATTGTTTTTGCCATCCCCAAAAATTATGACCTCATCGCCTACTTCGGCCATAGGAACATCCGTTAAGTCGACCATACATTGATCCATGCATAAAAATCCGACGATTTTGACCTTTTTATCTCTAATTGTAACAAAGGCTCCACCTTCCATTTTCCTTGGATATCCATCAGCATATCCAAATTGAAGCGTTCCAATTAAACTGTCTTGTTCTGCTGTCCAACCCTCCATATACCCCACTGTATCACCTTTTTTAATCTCATGAATCTGTGAAATTCGAGTCTTAAATGTCATGACTTGTTTTAAATCAAAATCACCTTCGGAGAAAGTTTTTATTCCATAAAGTGGCGCTCCAGGCCTGACCATGTTCAGTCTGTATTCAGGTCTTTCAATAGTACTTATTCCATCACATATATGTTTGTATTTAAACGTAACGCCCTTACTCTCGAGAGTTCTAATAGCTTCAGAAAAGTTATCAAATTGCATTCTGTCCTTCTCTTTACTATTCAAGGCAAAATGACTAAAAAACCCTTCTAGTTCAATATTTTTTAATTTACTGATTCTAACAATAGTCTCAATACTTTCTGTGCAATCCTTAAATCCTAGTCTGTGCAATCCAGTATCGTACTTAATATGAATTTTTGCCATGGTATTGTTTTTAATACATATTTCTGATATTAGTTTTGCTTGATCTTCAGAAAACACACTTATTCGCAAATCATTTTCAATTGCCTTTTCTAAACATTCATCTGATGTATATCCCATTACCAAAATCGGATAATCTTTATATTTCTTTCTTATTTCTAGGCCTTCAAGAAGTATCGCTACACCTAAAAAATCTGCACCATTTTCCATTAACGTTTCCACGATCTCGATAGCGCCTGTAGCATATGCGTCTGCCTTTATTACTGCCATCACTGTAACGCTAGTTCCTACCATTTTTTTCATTTCTTTTATATTATGAGCAAGAGAATCAATGTTAATTTCTAAAAACGTATCCCTTAGTATCATTGCATTTCTCCTTTAAACTTTTATATACCTTTGCATCCATTCAAGTTGTGCTTCATTTTGAGCTCGTCTTATAATATTCGGACCATGATTTGATGATCCATGAGCAGAATTTGGCAATCTCAGCATTTCAGCGTAGCAACCCATTACTCTTAAATATCCATAAAACTGTTCTGTTTGCTCAGCAGGGCATCTATAATCCTGGTCGGATTGTACCAGTAGAATAGGGGTTTTTGCATTCTGTGCATACATAATTGGCGATTCATTCAAATATAAATCTAGGTTTTCGTGTGGAAACACTCCACCCATTTCATTTATTATATACCATGGATAGTCGCTAGTCCCTAAAAATGACATTTGATTAGTTATAGGATTTTCTGATACTGCCGCTTTGAATCTATCAGTATTTCCTATTGACCAACAAGTCAAAAAACCACCATGTGAAATACCACAACAACCCATTCTATCTCCATCAACTAGTCCTTTTTTTATAGCATAATCTA
Source organism: uncultured Clostridiaceae bacterium (assembly GCA_964477445.1). Taxonomy (GTDB): domain Bacteria; phylum Bacillota; class Clostridia; order Lutisporales; family Lutisporaceae; genus CAYZED01. The sequence goes on from CAYZED010000003.1 coordinate 73,113, forward strand.
AACCATATAGAGTATCTGCTAAACCAAGTTTTGCGGCCTTTCCTATTTTTTCACTATAAATGTCCTGTGCAAATTCATCTCCAAAACCGCTTGACCCTCTAAAATTCGGCATAAACACCGCGTAACCGGCACCTGCAAACATATGCATTTCAAAATAATACATATGCCCAAGTCCAGCCATAGGTCCTCCATGATAATAAGTAATTGTTGGATATGGCGCATTACCCGTCGGAGGTATTAATAAAAAGCTTCTAACTATTTTTCCATCAACACTCTCATGCGTAATCTCTTCTAAACTAAGCTTAGGATGGGAGTTAACAAAATCATCATTTACGTGAGTTATAAGCTTGTTTTCTCCAGTTATTTCATCAAAAATACCAAGTTCTGATGGTATATTTAGGTCGCTATAAGTATAAAGAATTTTTTTGTTTCTACTCATTCCTGCAAGCATATATGAGGCTTCACTGCTTATTATAGGTTTACAGTCGATTTCACCCCATATTGAAAGCTTGTAAATCTCTACAGCCGTTCCAACGCCAACTTGTACATAAGCAAACTTTTCATCTTCACTAATCCCGAATCTATTTCCCAACGCAATAGGCAAATCAGACTGAATGCCCCAGCTAAAATCAACGTCTGCCCCAGTACTTCTACATTCATATTCTCCTGTCTCAATGTTCATTAACCATATTTTTCTCTGCGTTCCCAATTTCATATGTGAAGGATATCCACTAAACAGAATGTGCTTTCCATCTTTTAACAAAGCTAATGCACCAACATATCTCCAACTCTCTAGAAGTTTTTTTGTGTTTCCTTCTAAATCCATATAAATTAAATCTGGCAATGGTGTTAAACTATCAGCTGCAAAAGATGATTTATATAGAAGACTCTTACTATCTGTTGACCATTTAGGATCTGAAATATTGCATGTGTCATTAGTCATATTTTTTATTTCACCAGTATTCAAATCTAGTATAAACAAATCTGCTAATTTATCAGGCACAAATCCCATTCCATTTGATTTATAAAGTGCTCTCGTGATTCTATAAGGTTTAGTTTCGTCAATCGGCTTAAAATCATCTGTAAAAGCACAAAATGCTAAATATTTACCGTCAGGTGAGTACTCTCCTGCTGTGGTTACACCGTTTTTAAAATTCGTAATTTTTCGTTCTTCTTTTGTGGCTAAGTCCATTTCATATATCTGTGATGCCTCGCCTCGTGCTGAAACATATGCTATCTTTGATTCGTCGGTGTTGTAAACTAAATCTCCGCAAGAATAATTTGGATTCGTTAAAAGAGTAGATATTCCTGAACTAATTTCAACTTCCCAGATGGCTTTTAAATCAATATCTTTTTCAATATTTGTTCTTCTTAATGAGTAAATCGCTTTTCCCCCGTCTTTAGTAATTCTCGCATTATCAATACAACCGATTTTAAATAAATCTTCAGGTACTATATTGGTTATTTTGTTCATATTATATTTATCTCCCTTATTAAATTTTTGACTCTTCTATAACTGCAATTCATTCTACTTATTATTTTGCTGTCTTTAATCCAGTTGAAGTGAGTGATATCATAATAGTTTCATCTTCTTGTAGCTTAGGGATTACTTTTTCTAGCGCAGCTATAGCGATAGCACTTGTAGTCTCGATCCATATGCCTTTTTTTGCTATTATCTTTTCTGCTTCAAGTACTTTTTCATCCGAAATACTTACTGCAAATCCATTAGAATCTCGTATTGCTTGCAAAAGTCTTTTTCCTCTTACAGGATTCGAAACCGCCACTCCTTCCGCAACAGTAAAATCTGGTTTAACAGCGTCAACCTCATCAAGTCCTTTTTCAAATGCTTTTACCAATGGACAAACCTTCTCTGCTTGAACAGCTATAAGTCTTGGAAGCTTATTGATAAATCCAGCATTCAGTAGCCTCCTAAAGCCATACCAAAATCCTAAGAAATTACCCCCTTGAGCAACCGGAACAATAATGCAATCTGGAATATTACCTTTTAATTGTTCCCATATTTCCCACGCAGTCGTTTGTTGACCAATAATAAAACCAGGATGATATGCATGTGACGCATAGATATGATTCTCATCTAATAACTCCATGGCAGCATTCGTGGCATTTATTCTTTCGCCTTCAACTGAATGAACGCAGGAACCATATGTTTTTATTTGAGTTTTTTTTGCTTCTGAAGCATATTCCGGAACAAAAATATCAGCTTTCATTCCTGCTGCATTTGCAAAAGCTGAAAGAGACGCCCCAGCATTTCCTGAAGAATCGTCGACAACATTCTTTACACCTTGACTTGCAAGAACATTAACAACCACAGATGTCCCTCTATCTTTATATGATCCTGTAGGTGTCAAATAGTCTAGTTTGAGCATAACCTCTCGATTGAATATTTTCATTGGGACTATGGGTGTCCACCCTACACCAAGATTAACTTCAGGTGTTTTAAAGTCAACTTCCATTAATTTATGATATCGATATATTGAATAGTCATCGTTATTTATTGATTCGAGTTCAAATTTTTCTTGCTCAATAAATTCCCACGCTCCTCCGCATTTACATCTCCATACTTCAGGTGTTAACTCAGAAGTAATTCTACATTTACTACAAATAACTTTCATATTTTTTTCCCTCCATGTTGAAACTGATTTTATTATTAATTATTGGTTTGTCCCCTTTTTAAAATTTGACCGGCTAATGCTCCTGTATGATGTCCGTTATCAACAGTTAAAACTCCATTTACAAAAACTTTTTTTATGCCCTTACAGGCTTGTGCTGGCTTAGTATTATTAGGTGTATCTTCAATTTCGTTAAAGTTAAAAATTACTAAGTCCGCTTTCATTCCAGGTCTTATTAAGCCTCTATCAAAAAGTCCTAATCTATTTGCAGTCATTGATGTCATTCTTCTTATCGCATCTTCAAGTTCAATTATCTTTAGCTCTCTGCAGTATTTTGAGATTATTCTAGGGAATGTGCCAAAACTTCTAGGATGGATTGTTCCTTTATCTTCTAAAGAGTATGCACTGCCATCACTTCCAAACATACACTCACTGTTCTCCATAATATATCTGACATCTTCTTCACCACAAGTGTCTACGAAAACAGAAACATTCCCTTCCTTGATAAAGAAGTCTATTGTAGCCTCCAGAGGGTCTTTACCCATAAGCTCTCCTAGTTCACGTAAAGTCTTACCACAATACTCAGTTTCATTAACCTCTCCCAATGTAAAAGTATCCCATGTCAAGTCACCCGAATCAATTTGTGCATAAATTTCTTTTTTAATTTCGACAAGTGTTTCAGAATCTTCTAGTCTTTCTATAAGTTTATCAATCCCACCGCCTAACGCCCATCTAGGAAATAGTCTCGATAAAGTAGTTCCACCTGAAGTATATGGATATTGATCGAAAGTGATATCTATACCAGATTGTTTTGTCCTCTTAATTAGCTCGACTGTTGCTTTGCATAAAGTGCCCCAATGCTTACTTAATACAATTTTGTGATGTGAAATATGAACTGGCAAATCTGCTTTTTTCCCTATATTTATTACTTCCCTTATTGATTTAAGGACATCATCCCATTCATCTCTCATATGCGAACAATATATGCCTCCATGCTTACCCGCAATTTTTGCTATTTCAATAATTTCATTATCGTCGGCAAAACATCCTGGAGAGTATACTAATCCACTTGTTAGTCCGAAAGCCCCATCTCTCATGGCTTCCTCCGTAAGCGCTTTCATTTCTCCAATTTCATTTTCGTTTAATTTTCTATTTTCATATCCAGCAACGGCTATTCTTAAAGTACCATGTCCCACAAAAGTACCAAAATTTACACTAATGCCATTTCTCGAAGCATATTGTAAAAATTCGCCTACGCTCTGCCATTCCATAGACATATCATCGGTCGGAAAGAACATGTCTTCTCTGAATTTATCCCAGTATTTAATGTTAGCTGGCGCGACAGATAATCCACAATTCCCACCAATATCTGTAGTTACTCCCTGTAGAACTCTGCTCTCTGTGTAATTTTTTTCAAAAATAGTCATATCCGAATGAGAATGAATATCGATAAATCCAGGACATAGTATTAATCCATCGGCCTCATATATTTCTATTTTTTTTTCATTTAAGAAGTTACTTAATAAACTTTTTTTAACATAATCTTCGTAAAGATTTTTTCCAATGCGAGTGATTATGCCATTCCCAACTTCTACATCTGATACATATGAGTTGTTGCCAGTACCATCAATAACGGTTGCCTTTTTGATAATAAAGTTACTCATCTATTTCTCCTTTTTTTACTACACCGAAGAATTGATAACTAATCATAATTTTTTATAAGCTTTCATTCCATTTTTTCTTTTTTATAGATTTCTAATACTTCTTCAATCGGCAACGCAAGTCTATAATTTCCGTCTCTGCCATGAAGCGTTTCTGCTTTAAATAGAGCATTCAAAACCGCTTCTTCAACGGCTTCAATTACAGCTTGAAAAAGCCATGGCATCATTAAATCTTCATCATTTATTACCGTTTCTTCTTTTAGAAGGCTTGACGAAATATGTTCTTTTTTATTTGCAGTAGTAAAAGATATCACAAAATCACCACTTTGATGCCCAATGTGGCTGCCCGTTCTAGCCAATCCAACGCTCACTCTCTTTGATATTCTAAGAAGTTGCCTTTCATTCAAAGGTGCATCTGTTG
>CAYZED010000003.1:77834-80261 GCA_964477445.1 uncultured Clostridiaceae bacterium
GTATTGTCCACCAGTCGACTTTCGACAAAAGGTTTATTATTCGGCTCAATATATTTGCCAATATTCACTCCATTAATAGTTAGTTGATGAGGAAGTCCAAAATTTGATTGAACCATTACTCCAACTGTATATTCTCCACAATTCTCTGGTAATATCCTGCTAGCTGTACCAATACCGCCCTTCCATCCGTAAGTGTGCGTACCCGTTCCAGCTCCTACATTCCCCTCTTCAACAATTGAAAAATCTCCACTTTCTTTCGCTTTCCTTATTGCTTCTGCCACATGTTCATATCTTACAAACCTTGCTGTCATGTCATTTAGATATCCGTCATTTGTTTCTCCAACTAAAACATTAAGAGAAAGGTAATCGTCCGTTGTACCAATTCTCCCATCTTCTTCTGTCATATATTGAATTAATGAATCTGATACCCTTCCTACATTAAATGCATTTGTTAATGCAATAGGCGTTTCAATAGTACCTAATTCGTTTACTTGTTCAAATCCATGAACTTTTCCGTGCCCATTTATGGTGTGCGCCACACCTTTAACCTTTTCTTTATAAATATCACCATTGTGAGGTAAAATTATAGTAACTCCTGTTCGACAAACGCCTTTGCCAGGAGAAATTGCATCTTGTCCTTCATTAACTAGCGTTACATGACCAACTCTTACACCTTTTACATCCGTAATAGCGTTATTTATTCCTGTAGTCATTTTACCTATAACAATTCCGTATTCTCGAATTCTTTTTCTTTTTTCATTAATATCCTTTTTGTTAATATCCATTTTGTTGACTCCATTCTTTCTATTCTTTAATAATAGGGAGTTTAATATGCGATCTGTTATCTAAGTCATGTAATATTTTAATTTCAGAATTTACCTCTTGATAAAGATTTTTAAAGGTTTCTTTATCTGCCCCTGCTATAGCAATTCTAATTATGTAACCTTTCGGTATTCGAATGGAAATCGGTAACAGTTTTAGTTCAACAAAATCAACCGATTCCTCATTATTTAGATTATTACTTAATAATGAATTCTTTTCTTTTAAGAAAAAGTTTCTTTCTGAACCTTTATATATTGGTTCTTTCGACTTTTGAAAATAATCGAAACTAAGTTGCCCTTCCGTTATTAAATAAACTTCGCCATATGGTGAAATAATTTCAAAATATACAAAAATTGCACCTTTCCTTTGTTTTTTTATTATATATAGCGCTACTTCAATATCTCCAGTAATTTCAATATCTTCTGTTAATACCACACTATCAAATATAAGAAGTTTTCTATCTTCTTCGCTTCTATCTTCTAGTATAACTTTCCCTGATCCAATTTGTGTATGCCATCTATTATTCTTACCCGTTGAGCAATCCAAATCTATACAATATGATGTTTCTTTTGATAATGCGTTCAAAGGCTCATCAACTAGTGCGTTATTTTCAGCTAAGTATAAATCTCTGAACTCAACATTCTTTGGAGGCCAAGAGTCAGTTCTTTTCAACTTTTCTTCGCCTATTGTGTAGTACATAATTCTCTTATTGCTATTGTTTTGCCCATAGTTTTCATCATTTCCACCATTATCATTAATAATTGCATTCTCTATTTCACTTTTCAAATTTTCAAAAGAAAAATCAAAATCCAGTTCCACAGGTTTTTTATAATGTATCGGATCAATTAAATATCTTCCACCATGATTCCATGGTCCTATCAAAAGCTGGATTTTTGCATTACAATTATTAAAAAATGCTATGGCTCCTGCAACAGTTCCTGCATCAAACCAGCCTACCTTATATATAAAAACAGACGGAGCATTACTTAATTTCTCGACATAACTCATTATCGTACCACGCTCAATCGTCTGAAGCATTGCTTTTGATGAATCCCTCGATGTAAAATCTTCATTTTCCATAGAAGACATCTTATTATTTTTATGTTCATTTATCGCATCCATTAGAAATGTTTTACATTCATCTTCATCTACGGGTCTGACCCCTAAAATTAGATTTTGATTTTCTCCGCCTTTTGATGGATTATATTTTAAAACTTTTTCCATATCGTTCATATCAAGTGCTTGAATCATTCCCCCAAAAGTCTCACTTAGCCAGACATTAGGTATTCCACCAGGGGCCATTAAATGAGCATAACCATCAAAATCCGGAGAATTTGCGTAAATTACTTTAAGCGCTTTTTCTCCTTGAAGTGCCGCTAATATTGAAAGATTTGCGCTGTATGAAGTACCTTCAGTAATAATCACCCCATTTGACCATTTCTGTTCGGAAATATATTTAACTATATTATTCAAATCCTCAACTTCAGCCTTAGAATACTCACCATCTCTATGTCCAAAAGATGCTCCTGAGCCCCTAGTATCAACGGCTATGAATGCATATCCTTTTGAATTCCATTTATTTGCTAATTCAAATATTGGCTGATA
>CAYZED010000003.1:80271-196981 GCA_964477445.1 uncultured Clostridiaceae bacterium
TGATAAGTCATATCCTCTTTTGAATTATTAGCCGTAGCTATTTCATATGATCTCCAATACCTTGTAAACCTAATTATTGACGGAATTCTGACGCTCTCATATGATTCTTTTGGGAGCCAAAAATCTAGCGCTATCTTGGTACCGTCTGGCATTGTGACATAGTATGATTTTAATAAGCTTTCGTCTCCAATTTTTGACATGTTTTCCTCCATTAAATCTAGCTGCTTAAAACTGCTTTTAGCTACTTCTAGCTGCTCTTAGATGCTTTTAAGAATTCCTCAAATATCCTGTTGTGTTCTGGAAAACGTATAATTTGTTCTGGATGCCACTGTATCCCAAAACAAAACTTCTGGTTTGTTACTTCATATGCTTCTATCATACCATCATCGCTTAGTGCTGCAATTATTCCGTTATCGCACAGTTTTTTAGATGCTTGATGATGCCCTGAATTAACGCCTACCCTATCCGATCCAATAATTTTTGATAATCTTGATTGTGGAAGCAAATTCACTTCATGTACTTTACTTTTCTGACTTTCTACAGTACTCCACTGAACATGGTGTAAAACATTTGGATATTGAGTAACAATGTCTTGATAAAGTGTACCTCCTAGGGCCGCATTTAACATCTGACTTCCTCTGCAAATTCCTAATATAGGAATGTCTTTTTCAATAGCGATACTAATTATATTCTTGTCATGAATATCTCTTCTTGGATCTGTGATTCCGCAAACATCCAATTTTTCTTCATTATAACTTGAAGGATCGACGTCTTTTCCTCCCGTTAATATTAGTCCATCAACAACAGTCATCAAATGTTTGACTGACTCTTTGCTTAGTCCATCAGGCAAAAGCAATGGTATTCCATCGTTTATTTCTATAGCCTCAGCATACGAAAGCGGCACAACAGCATATCCGTTGTCAAACTCACCTAAGTCTTTCTTTAGCAAATCCTCACCAATCACATCTTTTTCAAGTAGATACTGACCTGATATTCCAATGATTGGCTTCTTAATCTCTATCATTCCTTTGCCACATTCGATATTATCTAATATTTTTAGATATTCAATTCTTTTATTTAATTCTTCATCTTTCAATAAATCTATTTCTCTGACTTCATCTGGAATAAAAATCTCATCAACTATTTTCGCCAATTCAATATATGTTTTTTTTGATAAAGACTCAGGCATTAGTAACGGAATCATTCCTTTTGATTCAACACTTTCAATGTCTTTCCTTCTGGCATTAGGAAATATTCTCAACTCTATATCCAATAATGATCCACCTATTCCAACTACCTTTTTTCCGTTAATGCTCATGCTAATACCTCCGACTTTTTATCAATAATTTTTTATATATATTCATATACTAATAATATTATATTAAAATTAAAAAACCGTCAGAAAATAGTATGATTTTCTAACGGTTTATATTATAATTCGGTTCAATAAAATTGATTCTTTTAACTAAAGTATTTATGGCTAGCTTCTTTTATTTCATTTTTCCCTCTATTTTGCGTCTATCGGCCAAACTGTCTCAATTATTTCGTTTCTTACCCCATAGGCATATGGGTACATATTATTAGTGGTACAAACATGAGTCGTGTGATAAAAACCTTTTTCTCCAACCTTAGGAACTCTTCTGCCGTTTGGAATAACGACTCTTGAATGCTCATCGCCTTTCATGCTTACTTCTGCATCCTCGTATCCAATTAATTTTGGAACTCCAAACTCAAATGAAATCCATTTGAACCCTGCATCAAAAATACAAACCCCTTCTTCTGGGCTACTGATATTTGTGGCCAAAATTCTCATGGACATGCGGAATTCTTTCTTCAATGAATCAAGGTATGTAAGGTCTGAATAAACATAAGCTCCTGGCTGTATTTCAGTAATAGAAGGGTATTTACCAAACAACTGGTAATCTCCCGAGCCCGCGGTTGAAACAATACCTCTTTCATATCCTCTTGCGTCTACCTTCTTACAAATTTCCTCAAGCATCGAATAAGCTTCTTCTGCCATTTTTTGTTGTTTCGCAGTGTCTGGCTCCATTGATATTGAACTATTATACATAGTTAATCCCGCATATTTTAGGTTTTTTGACTTGTGAATCAAATCAATAAGCTCTATCGCGCCATCGACTGTCTGTACTCCACATCTCAAAGCCCCTGTATCAATTTCCAAAACCAATTTAATTTTCGTATCAGCTAAATCAGCTAAGTCCGAAAATCTTTCTAGCCCATACTTACTATCAATAGATGTTATAAATTCAATGTCATTAAACTTCTTAACAAATCCAATATATCTATTTATTTTTTCATCAGAAACAATTTCGTTTGTCAAAAGAATCGAAGGAATTCCGGCTTCAGCTACTACTTGAACTTCATCTATAGTTGCGCAGCAAACCCCTATAGCACCCGCCTCAATCTGTTTTTTTACCACATATGTAGATTTATGTGCTTTAATATGTGGTCTCACAGAAACGCCATTCTCATTCGCAAAATCTTGAATTCTTTTTATATTTGCATCCAGCCCATCAAGATCTATAACTAAAGCTGGCGTAGGAATTTCCATCACGCTTTTCCCTATTAATTTTTTGCATTCGTCTATCTTAATCATGTATTAGTCTCCTCATATTTTCCCATGTGTTCATTTAAGCAGTCTTCCAAACATTCCGTTAATGTCCATTTTTTAAGTTGGACTTATTTGTTAATTACCGCAACCGCTTCAATTTCTACTTTGAATCCGAGTGTTCCGCTCTCTTTTATTGTTACAGCTGATCTTGCGGGTTTATTTTCTGTAAAAAACTTATTGTATTCTTCATTTATTTCTCCCCAATATGAAATCTCAGTCATAAACGCGGTAGTTTTCATAATATTATTTCTATCACATCCAAACTCTCTAAGGATTAATTCAATATTATTTAATACTAATTTCGCTTCTTCTCCAGCACTCAAAGAAACAATTTCTCCTGTTTTGACATCCATAGGAATCTGCCCCGATACATAAACATAATTTCCGTCACTTACTGCGATTGAGTAACTCCCTTTTGCTTTTAAAGCCCCTAGCTCACTTAAATATTTCATAATTCTTTTCTCCTAATTCCTTCTATTTTTTATTTTCTATTTGCCCTTAGTTCCACAATTCTAATGCCTATTCCTTCTTCTTTTAGGACTGTTAATATGCAGTTTTCTCTTGAGATACCTGTCATATAAAAGAAGTTTTTATTTGCCACAAACTTGTAATAATCATCACCTGTTTATAGTATCTGTGCAGCTTTACTCATCGAACCGGTTTCAGCTATCGTTACCGCATATTTTAATTGGTTGAAATTCATTATTAACCCCCTGTAAATTCCCAGCTTTATAATCAATTCTTATGTTTAATATAGACTACAGCAATTTGTACACAACTTAAGTTTATATTAAAATCAAGTAAAATGCAATAAATTAGCGGAGGTATTTATGTTTAACACTAAAACCCAAAGTCAGTACATTGAAGTCCTTTTAGAGTCTGCTTTAAATATTCAAAATGGAGAAAACCTTATAATTTTAGCTAATGTAGAGCATAAAGATTTTGTTCAAAAATGCGAAATACGGGCTAAAGAATTAGGTGCCACAAAAATTAAAACATTCTATGATGATCCACACGCAGAATTCGAAAGTTTTAGTTCCGGAAAAAACAACTATGTATGGCTAAGTGATGAAGACCTCTCATATATTGATGACGCTATAAGAAATAAAAATGCTAGATTATTATATTTGAGATCAAATATGTATAACTTCTTTGATAAACTCCCGAAAGAAAAATTTCAGCTTAGGCAAGTTGCCTTTTGGAACACTTTCGAAAAAATATTTATATATGTCGCTCAAGGAATTGTCGCTTACACTCTGGCTTGTTTACCAAATCAAACATGGGCCGAAACTCTATTCCCTGACTTAACTCCTGCAGATGCATTAAACGAATTATGTGAAAAAATGATGATTGCAGTTTATCTCGACAAGCCAAATCCAGCGAAGTACTGGAGTGATAGGGCAGAAACTCTACTAAACAGAAAAAAAATTATGGAAAGAAAAAAATTCTCCGCAGTAAGATTTGTAGGTGATGGGACTGATTTAGTACTTGATTTGCCGGAATTACAGGCTTGGGAAGGCGGTTATTCAACTGCTCCAGACGGGCGAATATATATTCCAAATCTCCCTACGGAAGAAGCTTTTTCAACTCCAATAAGAACTGGCGTTAACGGAAAAATGCATGTTCGTTTCCCTAAGCGAGTTAACGGAAAAATTCTTGACCAATATATTATGAACTTTGAATCAGGTAGATGTGTCAGTTTTATAAATGAAGAGAATCAAGAATTGGCAAACGAACTTCATACGCTTTGGACTGGGAGAACTGAAAATGCAGATTATCTTGGTGAAATCGCTCTAGTTTCTAGTGATTCAGGCGTTGCTGTTAGTGAAACAATTTTCCTTGATGCTGTCCTCGATGAAAATAGTGCTTGCCATTTTGCTTTTGGGAACACATATAAGTTCTCCATAGAAGGCGGCCGAAATATGACTGATGCTGAATTTATCGCCGCTGGCGGGAATATTAGTGCGCAGCACTCTGACATGCCTTTTGATAGCAAAAATATGATAATATATGGAATTAACAAAGATGGTTCAAGTGAAATAATATTAGACCATGGGGTTTGGGTGTTGGTGTAAGTATCGTAGTAGCTTCGCTGCACTTACTTGTAACTAAATTTGACAAAAGAGCTTTTCACTTTATACATTAATTTAAAAAGGGCTTTGCATTATTTGAAATAACTTTTGCGAAGCCCCTTATCATATCTCATTTTATTTTCTTCTAAGCACTTTCCCTGCCAATTCCCCAGTGTGCTCTCCATCTTTTGAGGTAATTTTGCCATTTACTATACAATAATCTATTCCACTAGGATAATTTCTTGTTTCATAAATGCTTTCGTTAGTTTTTAAATTGTCAGGATTAAAAATTACTATGTCTGCATAATTGTTTCCGACTAAAGTGCCACGCTGCTTTATTTTAAACACTTCCGCCACATATCCTGTAGCTTTTCGGATAGTATCTTCTATTCGCTCTGATTTATATTTCATTAAATATTTTATCATGTAGCAATAGCTGTTTTGATGTGGTAAAAAATCCAAAGGTGTGGAATGACCCATTCTCGCTTTGTCGTCAAAAGCATATCCATCCGAACAAGGCATTGCCAGTTTATGTTGCAATAGCTTTAGAACTATATTTTCATTCTCTTCATCGCCATCTATTCCATATTTTATTTTTGTCAAAGGATCTTCTCTTAAAATATTAATAAGGCAATCATAGTAATCCCATTTATGTTCAGCCATAATTTCAGCAAGTGTCTTATCTATATAATTCTTATTAGTTGATTCGGTAACTAAAACTCCTTTTTCAATACCCGGGAGTGCAACATCGTTTGCAAAATACCACTTACTATCTTTCATGGTTCTCTTCATATCCGAGCAATAATCAGCCTCATTCAAATTTTTTACAAATTGTTCAATGGTGCCTGCTGCGAGGTACCACGGTTTAACCAAAAAAGCCAAATATACAAAGGTACCGCCTCCGCCACTAGTGTTTGAAATAACATCAAACGTGACTTTATAACCATTTCTTATTGCGTCGTCATATTGTTCAATAATTTCCTCAACAGTTTTATTTGGAACAACATGGGAAATATGTACTGGTATATCAGCTTTTTTTGATATTTCGAGCGCTTCTCTTAATCCTCCCTCAGGGTCAAATCCACCTTCTCCTGTCGTAAAAAGCTTTCTGCCCCTAAAATGAGTGGCATATACACCCTCATGTTTTTTCAATACTTTCCCAAGTTCGACAAGTTCTTCAGTTGTAGAGTATGCCCCTGGCGGATAGTCGAGCCCTGTACTCATCCCATTCGCGCCTTCTAAAATGGCCTGCTCTAGAAGATCTTTCATGCGCTCTATTTCTTCTTCTGTAGCATTTCGCGCCTCACCATTCATAACTAGATCCCTAATTGAGCCATGACCAATCAGCGGATAATAATTAGCCGAAATACCTAATTCTTCAGTCTTTTTGCAAAAATCCTCAAGCGTTTTATAAGAAACATCAAGTCCATATACTTCTTTTATTTGAGTTACTGCGTCCTCAGTTTTTAATGGCGTATCAAACCAGGTATAGTAACTTGGGTTTACTCCTTTAAGTTTTGAGAGATCCATAATCTTTGTGTCCCAATACTTTCCCACTGGTGCGGCGGATCCACCACAGTTTCCTCCAACAAAAGTAGTTACTCCCTGGAAAACAAGAGATTGACACTTATTATAGAACAAAACATTCATTTCCGCATGAGAATGAGGATCAATAAATCCTGGCGTAACGAATTTCCCTTTCGCATCAATTACTACTTTGCTCTCTTCTGTGATTTCCTTGGAAATGGAAGAAATTTTCTCGCCTATTATCCCAATATCAGAAATATAAGCATCCGAACCAGTTCCATCGATGATTAAACCATTTTTAATAATTAAATCGTACATCTTTTTACCCTCCATAATCTTTTTTCCCCAATTTAGATATCTATTCGTATCTATTTTTATATATTTACACAATCACATTTCTGCAATCAAGTTATTCCCCAGTCTATCCTATAGTTTCCTTAAATACTCTCATTACGTTGTTCCCTAACAAAGCTGCGATTTCATCATCCGAGAAACCTTTTTTCATTAATATTTCAACAAATTCAGGTAACATTGCATGTGAAGGAATTACATCCTTGATAACATCATCGCTACTATCCTTTAGATCTGAACTAACCTGTGACATAATCCTATCACATTGATCTAACCCGATACATATATTTTCAGATGATGAGAGGAGTTGTTTTTCGTAAACCATGTGATCAGCTAATATTTCCATGCTCGCATTTTTCATGCTCTTAAAGTTAGTAATCAGATTTGCGCCATTTACTCCAATAACGCCATTTAATTTGCCTATAGCTTTTATTTGTTCATCTGAAAGATTTCTAGGTGTATTTGAAATAGCTCTAGTATTAGAATGTGTAGCAATCAAAGGTTTCTTTGACATGTTTACAACATCCCAAAATGTTTTTTCATTAGTATGGGTAATATCTACTAACATCCCTAATTCTTGAGCGTACTCAACCATTTTTCGTCCAGCATTTGTTAATCCATAGCCTTCATATTCAAAATCGAAAAATCTGCTTCCATCTCCAGCCCAGTTTGATCTACTCCAGCATAGTCCAAGAACTCTGACACCTAATTGATAGAAAATTCTTAAGTGTTCAATGTGCCCATTAATTGGTTCTGATCCCTCTAATGCAAGTATTATAGCAAGTTTTCCCTCTGCCTTAGCTTTATAAATATCATCCGTGCAAGTTGCCAAAACGAACGCGCCATTACAATTATCGAGCTCCTTATAGAAGCAAGCTATCTGGTCTAAAGCAAGTTTAAGTGCTAATTCTGGTAAAAATTCTGCCTCAATAAAAATTGCTGAAACGATTACATCAACTCCACCAGCCTTAAAGCTTTCCATGTAGTCTTCAAGAATGACATTTGTACGACCAGTTCTATGCTTCATTGCCAAATCTACTGTTAAATCTAGGTGTGTGTCGATAACAATGTTTTCGTCTAAAAGTTGTCTTGCTGTTTTTCTATTCATTTCTAAATTCCTCTATTCTTTTTTAATTTTATATTTTTTTAAGTTTTCCTTAGTTTATTCAAAGCTCATAGCATTTTAGTATTTATAAATTTCACCTTAAATGTTTTTAAGCATTTCCAAGCCATCATTTAATGATATTGTTAGGAATCTTCCAGATTGTGCTGGTTCTTTCCCTACTGCAACATGCATAATCCTTTTTTCATTCTCAATAACTAATGAATAAACACTTGCTAAATACCGGTCTTCCAATGTCTTATTTGGCAAGCCATATGGCATTTCATAGTTTTCACAAATTTTATTCTTTGGAGGTAAATTTTCTCCTGCTCTACATAATGGGAAAGATGATTGCAATTCTATTGCGCTATCCACATCTATCTCTCCATATAATCTGGATAATTCTTTCTCATATAGTTCAAAGCGAGGACAATTCATCGCAGAAATCCATTTTTCTCTGGTATCAATATTTTCAAAAGCAAATTTGGTAGAATCAAACTCCATATCAAGCATTTTTTTGCTTTCTAAAATATATTCCGCCTGCCCTTTTATTAGAGATTCTGGCTCGTTTGGTTCAGTATAGGCATTATAAAAATTCGTTGTATATATTAAATCTGATTTCTTTAAATTGTCTTCCCCTGCATCGCGCCGCTTAGTTATAGCCCCTGCCGTCTCAAACGCTGACGCCTTTAGTTCAGGTTCAACCTGACCTAATATATTAACAAAACCCGTTGTCCCACCAGTTCGTTTTGCAATTTCAAAAGCTACTTCAAGATTTGAAGATTTAATAGCAAACATTTTTGACTGAACGTAATGCGGAATTTGTGGCCAACTTCGCTCAGTGGAAGTCGTGGTCATCTCACCATAACTTAATCCTGCCTCATTTATGAATGAAAACGGCAAAATAGTTCCTACTAATCCCATTGACATGTATGCATTACCTTCATCAGGTTTAACTATCGTAACTGTCATTGCTTTATGTGTTATTCCAAAAGAAAAATAATCAAGATTTATCGCATGAATTAACTCACCAGTTTTCGTGGCGTTCCCCCAAGCCGCAAAATTACTGCACCCTTTAGGGCTTTCTAAACTTTCAGGTACTGTATTCATTAACATAACATCATCATATGTGATTTCTGGATACTTTGTTTGTATCCCTTCAACCAATCCTTTAATCTCGTCGAAGAATTCTGGAATCTCTTCTTTTATTGTTGGAGTGAAATATGCTTTTATCGTTTTTTTGATTTGTGCTTTTCCATTATTTATTTGTTTGTCTGTCGGGGCTGTTTTCCCATCTGGTGAAAACCCTCCCGCCGCTGAGCATACAGTGACTAAAATCGTAGCGTATAACTCTGCAATCTCATCTGCGGCTAGCACTCCATGAGCAAATCCTCTTTCATAAGGAGTTCCCTGAACTAATAAAATATTTGCTGCATCATCATCAGCGTACTTAATATACATGCTTTTTTCATGTTTTGTTATCGAAAAATTTTGTAATTCAATACCTTTAAATTTAAACATTTTTTTCTCGCTTTCAACTAAAACTAAAGCAGCTTCGCCGCATTTCATTATGGTTTCAAGGGCATTAAAAATCGTGCTAATTAATATGTTAACACACAATATAAATTAAAAAAATAATAAAAACTGTCTATTCATGTAAATATTCGTGAAATTTAGCGTGAAAACCACACTAAATCCCACGAATAATTATCGTCTTTCAACACTATTCTACACGTATCGGTCATCAAGTAACTATTTTTTAGTTATATTCTATCTAAACGTCCAGTTCTTCATCGGCGATACGGCCCCTGAAACGCTTAATTTTATTGGACTGAGCTTTTTATTATATGCACAGGCTGCGTTTGCTGTAAAGAGCGAAACTAAATAGTAATTGTTTTTTACCATTTCTAAAGCCTTCAATATCATTGGTTCTTGTGCACTCTCATCCATTTCATTTAGAATCTTCGTTACGAGTTCATTATATTCCGTTGTTTTTCCTGTCCAAATGTTATATAAATCACCAGAAGCCGAAAACCACTTAACTAGCTGATAAATATCAAACTGTGCAGATCCGACTCCACCTATAAACATTTGTATTCCACCAGTTACATATTTGCTACCAAATGCTGACCCGTCTAGAAGTTCAATTTTAACATCTATCCCGACTGCATTTAAGTCCCCTTGGATTGACTGCGCCATTTTCATTTGTAATGGTGCTGTACAAGAAATCATTAAAGGCTTGCTTGAATCATAGTTTGCTTCTTTTAAAAGTTTTCTTGATAATGCTGGATCATAAGCTTTCGTGCTTGACACTTTTTTATAAAAGCCATTCATTGATGTTTCTGGGCAAATTTCTGTGGCTACAACTCCAAAACTATCTCCTGCTGTAATAAGAACTGTCTCTGGGTTAACAGCATGATAAATGGCTTCTCTAATTTTTACGTTATCAATTAGTCCACCTTTCAATAGCTCTAAGGTATACTGTATATCTGTCAGAGAAGTGCTAAGTTCAACTGTAGTAATCTTTTTAATAGTTTTTACGTCTGATGCGACTACTGTCGGTATAAAATCTACTTCTCCAGTTTGAAGTGCAATTATTTGAGTCGCTGGGTTAGCTATCGTTTTGACTATTACATTTTTAATTTTTGGTTCTTCTCCCCAATACTCAGTATTGGCGGCCAGAGTAATACTTTGTCCAGAGCTCATACTAACAAATTTATATGCACCTGTTCCGATAGGGCTTTTTATAAAATCTGCATTTGTTTCATAAATATCTTTTGGGATAATATGTACTGCGGTCAGCATAGTCCAAATTAATCCATATGCATCATTTTTAACAATTTCTATTGTGAAGTCATCAATTTTTTTGTAACTCTTCACAAAGAATGGAAGTGCCGCTCCATTTGGTGATTTTGAAAACTTATCTAAAGAATAAATTACATCATCTGCTGTCAAGGGATCTCCGTTATGAAATTTGACGCCTTCTCTAATTTTAAAGGTAATCGTTTTTTTATCAGTACTAATTACCCAACTCTCAGCAAGAACCGGCACTATCTCACCATTAACGCCATATGTGGCTAATGTCTCGAAAATCGACGGAACCACGAAATATGCTTCAGGTGCTCCATAAATATCAATAACTGAAGAAGATATAGGTGTAACAACTGTTATAGGGGTTTTATTGTCAACGGATACACAACCAATTAATGATGATAATATAAACATAGACAAAATTAGTAACGTTAGCTTCTTTTTCATTTTTACCTCCTAGTTGCTTGTAAAACACAAGAGCTTTATGAGTTCAAAATGTTTCAACTTTAAAATGTTTCTTTATAATCAAGTAATCCTAGAATCTATCATCTTAGAATACTTTTACTCTATTTCTAAATTCCTCCATATTATATAGTACGTAAACCTTATCGTTTTTCGGTAATGTTTTGTCATACAATATAACAATTCTTTTTATTCTCCATTTTCTAATAACAAATTATACAAATCAGTTCTTCTCTGCTTTAACAACGGAATAAATAAATTAGCAAGTATAAACTGAAGTTGTTTTAAATTAGATGGACATCATGTACAATTTAATATAGCGATTATTTTAATGATTTATCTGAAAGCCTTCAAAACGAAATCATAACTAGAACGGAACATGGCGAATTTTAAAAAATTATTATGGGAAACTTAAAAAATTATGGGAAACTTAAAAAACTTTTAAGGAGATATGAACAGATGGAAAACATTACAAAAACGAGAATCAATGAGCTTAGAAAGCGAATGTCCGAAAAGAGTCTGGATGCTTATATAATTTCTAGCTGCGACGGACACCAAAGTGAGTATGTTGCTGAGTATTGGAGAAGTTTGAGATTTATCTCTGGATTTACTGGTTCCGCTGGAACAGTTTTAATAACTCCTACTGTGGCTTACTTATGGACAGATGGAAGATATTTCATTCAAGCCGAAAAACAATTCAAAGGTTCAGGTTTTGAGCTCATGAAGCTTAATACACCAGGTTATCCAACCCTTGCAGAGTGGATAGGAGAAAACCTTGAAGATGAAAGTCGAATTGGATTTGATGGAAGAACAATTTCAGTTAATGTTTTTAATGAAATAAGTTCAGCTATCGGTGATAAAGAAATCGAATTTTCAGCAAAAAACGACCTAATTAATTCGTTATGGCCTGATAGACCTCAACTTCCAAGTTCTCAAGTTTACTTACACCAGAATGAATACACAGGAAAAACATTCGCAGAGAAATTATCAGAAGTTCGTGAAATCATGAAAAAGAAAAACGTTTCTAAGTACTTTATTTCCTCTCTTGATGATATCGCTTGGTTATTCAATCTAAGAGGTAGTGACGTTGATACTGCTCCATTTTTCTTATCCTATGCATTAATTGGAGAAAAAAAGGTTACACTTTATCTTGATGAAAACAGATTAACCGACGATGCAAAAGAGCAATTGTTAAAAGATAATGTTAAGATACATCCTTATAATGATGTTAATGATGAATTATCAGAAATTAGCGGAAAGACTTTCTATCTTGACTCTAACAGAACAAATTATACACATAACAAAATAATCTCAAAAAGAAACAAAGCGACATATGGTATTGATTTTACAACTGACCTCAAGGCAGTTAAGAACGAAACTGAAATTAGCAACATCAAGAAAGCATATATTCGCGATGGCGCAGCTGTCACAAAATTCATTATTTGGCTAAAAAACAATGTCGGCAAATTCTATATGGATGAAATCACAGTTAGTGAAAAATTACTTGAATTCAGACAAAAAAGCCCTCTTTTAAAAGGTGTCTCTTTCAATACTATTGCAGCATATAAAGATAACGCAGCTTTAATGCATTATTCAGCAACAGCAGAAAACAAAGCCGAAGTTAAAGCCGAAGGATTCTTATTAGTTGACTCAGGCGGACAATATTTAGATGGTACTACAGATATAACTAGAACTATGACTTTAGGCACTTTAACAGATGAAGAAAAGACTGATTTTACTCTTGTTTTAAAGGCTATGATGGGTGTCGCTAGACCAAAATTCATAGAAGGCACAATCGGAGGAGCTTTAGACATACTCGCCAGAACACATCTTTGGGATCTAGGTCTAGATTATAAATGCGGAACAGGGCATGGCATAGGATATTTCCTAAATGTGCATGAAGGCCCTCACAGTTTCAGAATAGCATTCAAAACTCCATTAGTCCCAGGAATGCTTATAACTAACGAACCTGGAATTTACAAAGAAAACAGACACGGTATTAGAATTGAAAACACTCAGTTAGTGGTAGACGATATGGAAACAGAATTCGGCAAATTCTATTCTTTCGAAACGATTTCTTATGTTCCAATCGATTTAGATGCCTTAAAAGTTGAGATGTTAACCGATATAGAAAAGAATTGGCTAAATGACTACCACGCTAAATGTTACACAATCAACTTGCCTTATATGGAAACTGATGAAGAACGCGAAGCGCTGAAAATGTATACAGCAGCTGTATAGAAATAACGGTAGAATAAAAAATAGGGGTAAAAATCAGGGGATGGTAATTAAGTTTCATTTGAAACTAATTATTCATCCCCTTTAATTTTTGAAATTTAAGGTAATAAAATATGGTATTAGAGCTTAGAAAACATATCCTGCGCGTAATCTTTAATGTTTGCAGGTGTGAGCATACGGTACTTTTCCTTCACTAAAGAAAAATACTCCCCAATAATTTGTTTAGGAATTACTCTGTCAGTCAAGGCTTCAGCCGGCAGACTGCCACGAGTTGAGATCCAAGGTTTTTCAACATGGGTAAATGATTCAAGTGTCTTACCGCTGTAGCAGCAAAGGTGCTTAACAACACTATCAAGTAATACCTTTTCTTCTACTGGCATATAAGAAATGTCTGGCTCTTCAACGGTATTTATTGGGTCGTAGCAATAGCCACTATAACATTTGTAAATATCTCGATAGACCGGACCATGCACCCATGCCTCACAGTCCTCTTTAAATAAGAAGTTTCCAAAAAAGGCAAAGTAAAAGCCTTGCACGTAATACAGTGCTTTTTGTAGGGAAAGATGCGTAATGTCCTGGCACTGCGATAGCATATAATCTACAACTAGACCCAAGTTTGACTGCATTGATACTGAAATGTTTAGAATACTCTCCGTAGCCGCTTTGCTCTTTTCATAAGCTTTATCACTTTTTAGGTTTTCCTTTCCACTTTCCAGAAGCGATAAATAATACGCAGGATTAGTAAGAATCTGTTTCAGTTTTTCGGAATACTGCTTTGCAGGCATATCGCCATCATAATATCTGCTAAAGGTCTGCTCTCCCCAACCAAGCAGAAGAGAAATGGGTCTTTTCCCGATGTTATACTTTTCAGGAATAGCCTGAATATCCTCTAGAGATACAATGCCGTGCTTCTGACGATAAGCATCATAAAGAGCTTTCAAATTTTCATCTTCTATTTCAGGTACGTATACCTCCGCTCCGCATTCGTCGCAATAAGCTGTCTTAGAAATAAACTCATAAACATCACCTTTTAATTGAGCAGAGTCGACCTTTTCTTTTACTGAAAACTTTACATCCTTCCTGCATTCCGGGCAAAATATACTTCTATTCATCATAGTGCCTTCCTCCTTTCATTCCTCAAAATTACCTAAAAAGATAATCTATCGGCTTGTTTCGTTCATGGAACGATATTATTACCACTTTGGTTCCTGAAGGTAAATCAAGAATATTGAACTTTGTGTATAAATCAAGCTGTTTTTCTTCATCATCAAAATTAAATAGAGTCACTTCCGGGCGAAATACATACAAAATTTCATGTTTAAAGCCAAAGTTAGTATTATTCAAAGAATGACAAAAATCGTCTACTTCAATTTGCATTATTATGCGTCGTTGTTTATCAGAAGTAAGGTTATATTCACGAATTAGGGCGATATTTTCTGCTCTGTTAGCATTTTGAGCTATCGAATATTTACCGTTACTCACACATTCCTGAATTCTCTGTAGCACAGCAGAAATTTCTTCCTTCGTATAATTCTGGTTATAATGTTGACTCATTAATCACCCTCCCTTCTCATTACTATCATAACACTAGCACATGTTTTAGTCAATAAAAAACGCACTATTTAGTGCATTTTTTTATGTTTTATAGGACATTTATTTTTGTTCCAAAGAAAAAGTGCATCATTAGGAGTATTTTTCTCATCATATGTCTTGATCTTTTGTTTTCCATAAGGATCTATCTGGCTTAACAATCTGTTATTTCTATCGTATGTGAACTGAGTCAGGCTGTTTCTAGCATCATAGGATTTTATAACCTTATTATTCTTATTATAATCGGATTTGTTCCTTGTTTAGACAAAAACGTGATAAAAAAGCCTTATTATAAAACAAAAACGTGATAATTATATTTACGTTCTCAACAAAAACGTGGCTTATGAAAGCATTAGGAAAAAATGAATATGAAAATTATGTTCTAATCGATTTATATAAAGAAAAAGAGTATCATAAAGAAATCGTTAAGCAATACGAACACGATTTTACTAAACACAATGACAACATTCCAAGTGCGAGAATCCTACAGGTGTTTCGTAGTATTATTCCTCAACTTGCAAAAGAAAATAATGAAAAATTCATGTATACTGCAATAACTGGGTCCGCTCGTGCAAGAGATTTTGAAGAGTCTATCGAGTGGCTTGTTACAATTGGGATTGCTCATAGGACAGTGAAATTATTCTTAACATCTGTTGTGGTCTCAGAATAGCAGCCATCATTCGGAGTGTTTTTCTCATCATATGTGAATGTGCTGGTTCCAGAGATATTTGAAACGACTTTAGTTTTTGTGCGTCCTAGCTCATCATAAGTTCTGGTGGTGGTTCCTGTGGAATCGACTAGGGTCAGCTGATTTCCGTTATTGTCAAAAGTATACGAGATTACTGAGCTTACAATAGTCTGTGAGAGCATTCTTCCATGACAATCATATGAGAATGTGGTGGTTTTGCCGTTTTTGTCTAGCTTAGTGGCTAAAAGGCCATTAGCTAAATATGTGTAACTCTCTGTTTTGTCAGGATCAGAAATTACTGTTCCATAAGTAGCAGTCTTGACTTTATCACAAGCATTATATGTGAAAGTCGTAACATTTCCTTTTCCATCGGTTTTGGTTAGCAGATTTCCGTTATTATCGTAAGTAAACGAAGTGTTCTCGCCCTTAGCGTTATTAACATTTGTCCCTTTATTAAAGCTATTATATGTATAAGTGGTAGTGTGATTCAACTCGTCTTTTTCGGTCAAAACATTCCCAACTTCATCATATGTCTTGATCTTCGATTTTCCATAAGGGTCAATTTGGCTTAATAATCTGTTATTTCTATCGTATGTGAACTGAGTCAGGCTGTTTCTAGCGTCTTCTCCACAGAAACCATGCAAAATCTAAAAGTTTCTGCATGGTTTACATTTGTTATTTATTTTAACTTTTTAATTAAAACAAAATTATTCTCTCCAGTCGATTGCGGGTGCTCCACCTTGTCCACCTATCAATTTAGTTTTAAAACCAGTTCTAAAATCTGTTACATACAACTTAAAATATGGGTTATTCGTAATGTCTGTATATTGAGTTACAAATGCGAGATAGTTGTCATCAGGAGAAAACTTGTATTCTCTATTATCTTCTTGAGAATTTATTCTGTAATCTTTTTTTGATTCGGTATCATATACTGTCAAGATTAAACTTTTACCAACTCTTTTCATGTAAGCAATATACCGATTATTATTTGAAAAAATAGGATTCCAACCAACTAATACCTGCTCTTTTTCTTTTGTCTCTATGTCATATAGACAAATTTTAGCATCTCGATTCGCATACATTAATTTTTTTCCGTCACTGCTCCAATCATAATCACCACTTGCATCATCAACTATTACACTTAGTTTTCTTGTGTCTCTATTGTATATAACAATTTTATCATCAACATCCGAAAAACTTATGCAATTTGAATTTGGAAGATATTTTAAGCATGTAACCCCTGTGGTAAAAATTTTATTAAAAGTTTTTTTAGCCATATCATACTCAAAAATAAAATAATCACCACTATCAACCCTAAGTCCTAATATTTTAGTTTTTGTTTTGTTAAATTCAATATTTGTTTGATTTGCAAATATCCCACTTACAATTTTTTTTAACGTATTTCTCTTAACATCAAGAATCATAATTCCATCACTATTTTTCTTTGAATAAATATTGATGTTTTGCGATAAAAGTATCTCCCCATTTAGTTTTAAAGTGAATATTCCACATCCTGAGATAATAGTCAGCAAAACTACCCCCAACACTGCTAAAGAAAGCTTCTTCATAAGAAAAATCATCTCCTTCACCTACTTAAATGGGTTATATTCTGTTGTAATATGAGCAATACCAGCCGTCCAACCTTTTTTACCTGCGAAATATACCCCACGATGATATGCAGCATTAGGGATTGTATAATCCTCTCGATCTTTTTTATACATACCAACGATAATTAATGTTTTTATTTCATTTCTTATTAACGGGTTTCCTATAGTGGCATATGCAAGTTGCTCATCTGCAGCACTTGCTGACGTTGGAGCAAAATTTAATTTTGCTGAAGATAATATCGTTTGTGCCATGTGATTACAGTTAAATGCATACAAATTATAGTCCGGACAGTTTTTATACAGAGACTCCGCTTTTTTATACATTTTCTGACCTTGACTGTTTGAAATTGGAATTATTATATATCTGTCGTAAGTATCTACAGGGATTTTATCGCCTTCTTTTAATGGTTCCAAGCTTATTTCCCCTGATCCATTAGTTAGATATTTATTAACATCAACATATGTATAATTCCCTTGTTTGTCAACTGCCTTAAGCAGCGTTCCTTTAACACTATTCCCTAGTATTATAGTGCCTGTCTGACTTGGATCTGCCGTGAAGCTATAAACTATCCCCTTATTATCATCAGTAACTAACATAATAGCCGTATGTCCCTGTAAATTGGCACCATTACTACTGTTTAAATAAATTACTTGCTTAAATATTAGTACCTTACCATTAGCATCTTTTATAACCGAAGCTATAGATCTTGTACTATTACTATCATCATTTCCATATATTGATATATCTTCGCCGCCAGCATTGACCGACGAATTGTCATCTATTACCAAGCCGCCATTCGCAATTGCATTTAAAAGAATAGTGCCCGTGTCTTCTGCAGTAATAGATTTATTTTCATCAGTTCCTTTTGCTTCTGCCCCCAGCGTTACATTCCCTGTCCCCTTTGCCTCTTCCACGACCGTCGCAGACCCTGGATTATCCTGTGTTATTGTTTGCCCTGGTCCTGGAGTTATCGGTCCATTAGGGGTATATGTCCCAGTAATTCCATCTGGTAATATTTCTGCTCCTGGAATTACCGGCGTATTAGGGATAGACGTACTAGTTACTACTTCCTCTGCTTTCGATACTTCACCATATGGAACGTCGTATTTGTAAGGCTCTCCTGGCTGTGTGGTCCACTCTGTCGCTGACGACCCGCCATAATATATTCCATCCTCTTGAGGCGTGAAGTACTGACTTGTGCAAGTGTAATCCGTAGTTGGGTCGTGTAGTCCTTCTTCCCCATAATACATCCCTAGTGATGAGTCATAGGTCTGTCCTGAGGAGTAAATGTAGTTATTAAGATTAGGGAGACTATGGCTAGCTCTATAAGCTAAATCCTCTGAAATCAGTGCTGTTTTGTTTCCAAAAGAATCATAGCTATACGAGTAAATTGAAGCTCCAGATCCATCAACTAATTTAACTACATCATTATTTCCGTTAAAGAGATAATATGCTGCTACGCTGCCTTCTTTTCTCTCGATTATGCTATTTCCGTAAACATGTCTGCCTATCTCGGTTCCTGCGGCATTTGTCTCAAGAATTACCCTATCGCCCTCGTAAAGGTACTTTATAACATTCGTTCCATTTGTTTTAGCGATTTGTCTGTTCTCACCGTTATATGTATACGAATATGTTTGTGTTCCTGCCACTGCCTTTATTAAGTGATTAAAATCATCATAAGTTAAGAGTGTAGCCTTGCTGCTTAAAGTATCAGTCTCAATTCCCAGCTTCAAGAACCCTATACTAATAGTCTTCGAGTCTTCATAAACTATGGCTTCTTCAGTGGTATTATATACCATATTTCCGTTGTTGTCATAGCTGTAGACCTTTTTCAAACTATTTCCGGTTGAAGCCGTTATAGTTTCGGTGCTGAGAAGTCTATTTTGGTCATTATACATGTAACTTGTAGTTTCTGTAGTAACTCCCGAAGTCGCTTTGGTTTCACAAAGTCTGTTCCCTGCGACATCAAAGGTGTAATCGATAGTTTTGTTATCAGGATTAATTACTTTTTTAAGTCTGTTTAATTCATCAAACTGGAATGAGGTGCTAACTGGTAGCCCACCATTTGTTTCAATGCTTGTTTCAACCTTGCTGACTTGATTTCCCGCAAAATCATAGGTATAAACATAACTATCGATTGCAGAGTTATCAGCCTTTTTGTTTGTAACTGAGAGAATTTTGCTATTCAAGTCATAGGTGTAAGTTTCACTTGAAACTCCGCTAATCGTTACCGTTAGCTGATTTCCTGCGTCGTCGTAGGTATACAGCGTATCTTTGCTATCAGCTGTAACCTTTATTAATCTGCCGACTTTGTCAAAAAGCTTTCTAGTCACATTATTCTTAACATCTGTCGTGGTTTCAGCATAACAGCCATCATTCGGAGTATTCTTCTCATCATATGTAAATGTGCTGGTTCCAGAAATATTTGAAACAACTTTAGTCTTTGTGCGTCCTAGCTCATCATATGTTCTGGTAGTGGTTCCTGTGGAATCGACCAGTGTCAGCTGATTTCCGTTATTGTCAAAAGTATACGAAATTACGGAGCTTCCACTAGTCTGCGAGAGCATTCTTACATGGCAATCATATGCGAATGTAGTGGTTTTTCCGTTTTTGTCTAGCTTAGTGGATAAAAGGCCATTCGCTAAATATGTATAGCTCTCGGTTCTATCAGGATCAGAAATTACTGTTCCATCAGTAGCAGTCTTGACTTTATCACAAGCATTATATGTGAAAGTTGTGACATTCCCTTTTCCATCGGTTTTGGTTAGAACATTTCCGTTATTATCATAAGTAAACGAAGTATTCTCGTTCTTAGCGTTATTAACATTTGTTGCTTTATTAAAGCTATTATATGTGTAAGTGTTAGTATGATTTAACTCGTCTTTTTCGGTCAAAACATTCCCAACTTCATCGTATGTCTTTCAAGAAGAGAGAGACGGATGTCCGAAGACAACCAACTCTCAATTTTTAAACAAATTTACCTTTTAAAATCAATATATATATCATTTAACTTGTACTCATCTCTCATAATAACTAAGTTTTTATCCATTAAGTAAAATGAAGTTTTTGAAGCAATTTCATCTTTTATTTCATCGTACACAAATGGGTCGGTTTTAAAAGATTCAATCAAATAATCCTTTTCTGATATCGACGCTTCTTGAATTATTTTAACTGCTTCATCTGAACTTATCGGAGGTGAAAATTCAGTCTCATATTTGTAATTCTCCAACTTCCTTTTTAGATTTTTAGTGTCCTTAATTAAATTATCTAAATATACCCTCTCTCCTGTATGCATATTAATTGTTATTCCTATGCGCGTATACGTATTAATATATCCTTTGCCTCTTGGACTTTCCCACTCTTTCGTATAACATAGCGAAATGTAATCCGAGTTTTTATATGTAACGTTTATCCGGATTTCACTCATCCATTCGCAATCCTTGTTTATCCATTCTATTAAAGAGGATTTGAGTGTTTGATTTATTTTATTCTCCATTTTTTTATCAGCCAAACCGGATATCTTTGCATATTTAATTTTAAATAGTTTGTTATTTTCATTTTTAATGCTATATTCCTCAAAATTTACTTTATAGTCTAATTGATTATTTTTCTCATAAGAATGTATGTCCTTTTGATTTTCAATATAACTGTTTTTCACACATCCATCTGAACCTAAGATAATTAAAATAATAAGAAATAGAAAGAAAGATTTTTTCATTGTGATATCCCCTCTCTATTTGAATGCATTAACAGCTTTGTTAAATGCATCCTGTCTACTGTCCCAACCATTCGGTAATCTATATTTATGACTATTAACTTTTAAGGAGGTGCTATTTCCATTCTTGTTTTTTCCTATTGTAAATGAGCTTCCTTTTCTTATCGCCGTTAAATCATCCATTATGCCATCAGGTACTCCATTTACATAATATTGAGTTATTAGGTAAATCCCTAATCCTCCTCCATTTTTTGTTACATAAGCGTTAAGATTCCCCTCACCAGTTTTTGGGGCTGTACTCCAATACCAAGCCGATGCCTCCATTGCATATTTATTTGCAATATATGTAGCAGTATCCTCCCCTGAAAAAGAGTCATTCATAGTTGTCAAAAATGCCTTGTGTGTTTCTTTCCCCGTAATCTGAATATATCCCGCTCCTCTTCTATTCTTCCCATATGCTTTTTTTGCAAAATAGTCATCATTTCCTTGCTCTATAGTGTACATTCCCCATCCGCTTTCTGCCGCCATTGTAGCCATAAATAGTGATATACTATTTTTATTTGTGATACCATATTTAAAAAGTGCATCATTTAATTTTGTAACAAGCGAATCACTTGTATCAGACCACCCAAACGCTTTTAATTGTGAGGAAGTAACATAAACTGGATTAGGCGTTGGTGTTGGTGTCGGCGTCGGAGTTGGCGTCGGTGTCTTTTTCCCACCATTTACCCATCCCCAAAAAGCATCCCACGCATCTTTTATTGGATTGCTTAAAAATTGCGTTTTCGCAACACCCTGTTCTGATATCTTTTTGTTACTATTATCATTATTATCAAGAGATGCAATTCTACTTCCACCAATATTTGTTCTACCCGAAGAAATATACTCATCATACTCCTGTCTTAATATCTCTGAAGCAATACCTCCTAATAATCCATTTTTTAGTCCATAATCCAACACTTCCTCAGATGAAGCACTCGGATCAACTGTCGGCGTTACATTCCCTGTCCCCTTTGTCTCTTCCACAACCGTCGCAGACCCTGGATTATCTGGTCCTGGAGTTATCGGTCCATTAGGGGTATATGTCCCAGTACTTCCATCTGGTAATATTTCCGCTCCTGGAATTACCGGCGTATTAGGAATAGACGTACTAGTTATTACTTCCGCTGCTTTCGAAACTTCACCATATGGAACATTGTATTTGTAAGGTGTTCCTGGCTGTGTCGTCCATTGTGTCGCAATTGATCCGCCGTAATATAATCCATCCTCTTGAGGCGTGAAATACTGGCCTGTGCAAGTGTAATCTGTAGTCGGATCGTGTAACCCTTCTTCCCCATAATACATCCCTAGTGAAGAATCATAGGTCTGTCCTGCGGAGTAAATGTAGTTATTAAGATTAGGGAGACTATGGCTAGCTCTATAAGCTAAATCCTCTGAAATCAGTGCTGTTTTGTTTCCAAAAGAATCATAGCTATACGAGTAAATTGAAGCTCCAGATCCATCAACTAATTTAACTACATCATTATTTCCGTTAAAGAGATAATATGCTGCTACGCTGCCTTCTTTTCTCTCGATTATGCTATTTCCGTAAACATGTCTGCCTATCTCGGTTCCTGCGGCATTTGTCTCAAGAATTACCCTATCGCCCTCGTAAAGGTACTTTATAACATTCGTTCCATTTGTTTTAGCGATTTGTCTGTTCTCACCGTTATATGTATACGAATATGTTTGTGTTCCTGCCACTGCCTTTATTAAGTGATTAAAATCATCATAAGTTAAGAGTGTAGCCTTGCTGCTTAAAGTATCAGTCTCAATTCCCAGCTTCAAAAACCCTATACTAATAGTCTTCGAGTCTTCATAAACTATGGCTTCCTCAGTGATATTATATACCATATTTCCGTTGTTGTCATAGCTAAAAACTTTCTTTAGACTATTCCCAGTTGAAGCCGTTATAGTTTCAGTGCTAAGAAGTCTGTTCTGGTCATTATATATATAACTTGTGGTTTCTGTAGTTACTCCCGAAGTCGCTTTGGTTTCGCTAAGTCTGTTCCCTGCGGCATCAAATGTGTAGTCAATAGTTTTACTATCAGGATTGATTACTTTTTTCAGTCTGTTTAGTTCATCAAACTGGAATGAAGTGCTAACTGGTAGCCCATCATTTGTATCAATGCTTGTTTCAACTTTACTTACTTGATTTCCCGCAAAATCATAGGTATAAACATAACTATCAATTGCAGAGTTATCAGCCTTTTTGTTTGTAACTGAGAGTATTTTGTTATTCAAATCATAGGTGTAAGTTTCACTTGAAACTCCGCTAATCGTTACCGTTAGCTGATTTCCTGCGTCGTCGTATGTATATAGAGTGTCTTTACTATCTGCTGTAACCTTTATTAACCTTCCGACTTTGTCAAAAAGTTTTCTAGTCACATTATTCTTAACATCAGTCGTGGTTTCAGCATAACAGCCATCATTAGGAGTATTTTTCTCATCATATGTAAATGTGGTAGTTCCAGAAATATTCGAAACTACTTTAGTCTTGGTTCGTCCAAGCTCATCATATGTTCTAGTAGTTGTTCCAGTGGAATCAACTAAGGTCAGCTGATTTCCGTTATTGTCAAAAGTATATGAGATTACAGAGCTTCCAATAGTCTGTGAGAGCATTCTTCCATGGCAATCATATGCGAATGTAGTGGTTTTGCCGTTTTTGTCTAGCTTAGTGGCTAAAAGCCCATTGGCTAAATATGTGTAACGCTCAGTTCTGTCAGGATTGGAAATTACTGTTCCATCAGTAGCAGTCTTAACTTTATCACAAGCATTATATGTGTAAGTCGTGACATTTCCTTTCCCATCAGTTTTGGTCAAAACATTTCCGTTATTATCGTAAGTAAACGAAGTGTTCTCGCCCTTGGCGTTATTAACATTTGTCACTTTATTAAAGCTATTATATGTGTAAGTGGTAGTGTGATTTAACTCGTCTTTTTCGGTCAAAACATTCCCAACTTCATCGTATGTCTTGATCTTTGATTTTCCATAAGGGTCTATCTGGCTTAACAATCTGTTATTTCTATCGTATGTAAACTGGGTCAGGCTGTTTCTAGCGTCATATGATTTTACAACCTTATTATTCTTATTATACTCGATTTTTTGGACAGTCTTCGAGTAGGCATCAATTTTCTTTACAGCTCTGTTTAGCGGATCATATTCTGTGGTGCTAATGTTATCAAGCCAATCTTTTATTGTAAGCTGATTTCCATTTGCATCATAAGTGAAACTTGTGGTGTGGAGAACGCCCGAAACAGTGATTTTTGAGGTAATCTGACGATTTAGCTCATCAAAAGTGCTTTCAGTTATTGTTCCATTTCCATCCGTTACAAATCTTACGTTTCCATTTTTGTCATATTTCTTGCTAGTGCTAATAGACTGTG
This sequence comes from uncultured Clostridiaceae bacterium, assembly GCA_964477445.1. Taxonomy (GTDB): domain Bacteria; phylum Bacillota; class Clostridia; order Lutisporales; family Lutisporaceae; genus CAYZED01. Next base: position 104,493 of record CAYZED010000003.1, read on the forward strand.
AATTATCCGATTTCTTTTGGGTGTGCAAAATCGGTCTGCCCACGTTATCATAATCAAATAAATCTACAGTTCCGGCTGTATCGGACTGGTATTTCAAGTTTCCAACAGCGTCGTATTGACATTTTATGAGATTAGTCGGCATTGAAGTATCAGATCCTGGAACTACTTTTTCTGTAGTCCTGAGTTCACCTAGGGCGTTGTATGTGAAATTAGTTACGTTTCCATTTCCATCTGTTTGGGTGAGAACTTTCCCGAGATAATTATATGTTCTTTGATCTACTGTAACTCCAGCTGTTATAACTTTTGTTAAATTACTTGAATCATCATATGTGAAAGTGGAAGTTATATTTCGTTCATTTACTTCTGATAGCTTTCTTCCTAATCCATCATATGTAAAAGTCTTGAATTTTGATAAAGGGTCAGTGGCCTTAGTTACTTGATTTGCTAGATTATACTCATAGGTTTTTCCAATTCCGCTATTTAGTTTATCAGCAAGCACATTACTAGTAACTTCATCACAGCCAAGTGCATCAAGAGTTTTTATGGCATTGCCATTCAGGTCATATTTGATTGCTTTTACATATACCTCAATCCATTGGCTTGTAGCAATATCATAATATTTATCGATTTTGCTAATTAATCGATTCATCTTATCATAAGTATACTCTGTTCTGTTCATTTGGGCCAAGGTTTTTGCGGAGTCATAATTTCTAGGTGAAACTTCTGCCGTTTTTCTGCCTGAGAAATCATAGTAGAATGCAGAAACACCGCTTTTTGCGTTAGTAGATTTTATTAGTAAATTTCTTTCATTATATGTGTTAGTGGTTACATTCCCTTTTCCATCAGTTGAAGTTAAGACTTTTCCATTCCAATCATAAGTTTGGCTAGTCACAACACTTACTACTGTGCCAGTTTCGTCTTGACATGGAGTCGTGGAACTTAAAACTCTATTCATATTATCATAAGTAAAAGTTGACGTTATATTGTTCGGGCTAGTAGTAGAGGTTAAGTTCCCATTATTATCATAAACATTAGTTGTTGTTAATATTTTGTCAGTTACCGAATTAAAATCATACCCTGAAATATCGCCTTCTTTAACATGCACTTTGATTTGAGTTGGTTTCCCAAAAGAATTATTCACGTATTCAATGGTATTCATGGCTGTATCGCTTGTGTACTCATCTTTTACAGAAACATAACCATCATTATCGTATTGATATGCCACTCTAGTTTTTCCAGCACCATCTTTTTCATATTGTAATTTTCCATTAGAATAATAATAGTAATTTTTCTTAATTAAGTCGCCAGCTGACGGTGTAACATTTTGTGCAACTAGCGTCTTTCCTACTCTCTCTTCGATTATCTTTCCTGTTTTATCATAGCTAAATCCAGAATAAGAGAAATTCGAGGCTGAGACCGGAGTCCATTTGCTGGTTAATCTATTTAGCCCATCATAAGAATAATATGTAACGCTACCCTTTGCATCGCTAGATGTTGCAAGCGTTCCATTACTGTTATATGTGCTAATTAGATTTGAACCGTCAGCATTTGTTTCCTTAACTATTCTGTCCGAAAAATCTTTCTCTACGTAGCTTTCAGCAAAATCACCTGCTGTAGCAGAAAAATATTCTTTAGTTTTAACTTGGTCATTCTTGTTCGCTAAGACTGTGTAAGTAAATTCCTTAAGTAGTATAGCTGTCGCTCCACTGTTATCTTTAAAGCTAACAGAAGTTATTCTGTTCATTAAATCGTAAGCGTAAGTATAAATCGAGGCATTTGGCTTTGTTTCTGTCAGAACATTACCATAAGCATCATATGTGTAGGAAGTAATATTTCCATTCGGATCTTTTTGGGTGCTAACTTTTCCTGCAGCAGTATATGTGTATCTGTATCCTACATCCCCTGAGTAAGAATGAGTCGCAATACTATCTAATGCAGGATTATATTGATTTGCGGAAATTTCCTTTGTTTTTCTTCCCAAATTATCATAAACAGTTCTGTTAACGACTATTCCTGCTGTATCCTGTTTTTCGATATTTCCATTTAAATCATATGTAAAATTAGTTATTACGTTATTAGGGGTTTTTTCTTGTGTCTTCCAACCTGCAGAATTATATGTTATTGTTGTAACTTTCCCTACAGGGTCTGTAATTGTTAAATTATTACCATTTGAATCATATGTATATGAGGTGATTTTTCCCGCTTGATCTGTTACTCTTTTTATTAAACCCTTGACTTTATAACCATTAGCTACGCGTTCACTCTCAGTGTAATAAAGATATGTGGTTATTGCAAAATTTGTATCAACCGAAGTACCACTGACATATTCGTCTGTACCATTTAGCGGTTGAACTTTCTTGATCATATTTTTTTGCAATGAATCATAAACATAGAATATCTTTTTTCCGCTCTCATCCGTTACGCTAGTTAAATTATTTTTATTGTCATATGTGTAAACGATTTGAGAATTATCAGGGTTTATTTGTTTAGTAATATTTCCGTTTGAGTCTCTTTCATACTTCGTTAGATTTCCACTTCTATCCGTTATCTCTTTTTCTTCGCCAAATAGATTGTTCCCCGTTCCATCAACAAAATATGTAACGATAGTATTTTTCCCTTCAGGGTCTTGAGATTTAACTATATCTTTTCTGTTATCATACCATTTCTTTATAATTACGCTTCCACTTGTGGTAGTAGTTACTTTATTTGTTGTGTCATAAGTAATCGAATAAGTAGTTCCAAATTCATCTTTGTAGGAAGTCGCTTTATCGCCATTTGCATGGTCATAAGTGAGTTCTAAAAGAATATTATTATTATGGTCTTTATATTGATTTAAAAAGTTTGAGGCATCGTAAGCATATTTTCTGTTATTTCCAGCTGGGTCTGCTACATTTGTAAGAAGATTATTTGTGTAAGTGTATAGAACTTGTCTTCCAGCAGCATCAGTAATGGAACTTATGAAACCTTGTGCATTATATGCGATAGAAACAGTTCTGTTTACGTTATCAGTAATACTCAAAACTCTTCCGTTTGAGTTATCGACAGAAATAGTGGTAGTATTATCATTTTTGTCTTTTATTGTGGTCAAGTTTCCATACGAGTTAAAATTATATGTAAATTGATCTGGTGTGGTTAAAGTGTATAAACCACCCGAAATAGTCAGCACATTTCTAGAATCTTGAGCCGTGAAAGTGCTATTTCCATTATCTTTATACACACTCTTCTTCGCATTAGGAAGTGTAACAATTTTAAGTGTCGAATCTAGGCTATCAGTCATTATCGTGCTTTTGTATGAGAATGACCAGCCTCTACCCATTAAACTCGGTGAACTATCCTGCGAGTTATATATTCTAGCTATATTTATATCCATTCCAAGTCCTACAGATGGAATAGTCATGTCATTATATGCCCTAGAGAAATTACCCGATGCAGGATTTACACCTTTATCACCATAGTGGATTTGTTCTAAAAGCTTATCTGACACTGCTTGAGTGTATACCTTGAGATTTCCATCAGGATTTTTTTTGCTCCATTTATCTTTTCCATCTGTTTTGCCCTGATAAACAGAATCGTCATTAAGTGCACCGAAGGCATTAACATAGCCACCAGAAGATACTTTTTTCTTTAGACTATCAGATAATGTGACACTGTTTTTTATTCTTAATGCTATAGATTCCGCTGTAATACTTGAATCTTGACTTGAAAGAAGTGCTGCAATACCAGATACAAAAGGTGCTGCCATTGATGTTCCGCTAAAACTTCCGTATCCATTCCCAGGGGTAGTAGTTAATATATCTCCACCTGGTGCTGCTACTTGAACATCGCTGCCATAGTTTGAAGTTGTGAGCAAATTACCCTTATTATCTATCGCCGCTACAGAGATAACATTTGGCAAATCATAAGATGCTGGGAAAAAGCCCGACTTCGAGGTGTCTTTCCCTTGATTCCCTGCTGCGCAAATGAATATAATTCCAGAGTTTTCCATTTCATCATAGAGCGCTTGATTAAAATCTGTCGAACCCCAGCTGCAATTAATTACCTTAACGCCTAATGATTTCGCATATTCAATGGCTTCAATAGCATCGGAGGTGTATCCTGAATCGCCTTTCATAAATTTCAAAGGCAATAATTTTACTTTAGGAGCTACCCCAACAATTCCTTTATCATTTAATTGCGCTGCTATAACTCCAGCAACTTGTGTTCCATGCGAATCGCTTGCGCTAGATGAAAACACTTCATTGTTTTTGTCCGCAAAATTCCAACCATTTACATCATCAATATATGAATTTTGATCATTGTCAGTTCCATCATCCTTGATATCATTTGGATTGATGAAAATACTATCCTTCAAATCTTCATGGTTTATGTCAATTCCAGTGTCAAGTATACCTACTAGAGTTGAAGCATTTCCATTTGTCATATCCCATGCTTTGAGCGCATTGATGTCAATCCCTGTCGTTCCAGCGTTTCCGCCAACAGTTTGCCCTGTGTTATTTATTCCCCACTCGTCGCCAAATCTAGGATCCTGTGGCGTACTGGATGCTTTTACTTCATAATCTGGCTGAGCATAAAGCACGCTTGGATTATTATTTAGTTCCTTAATAGTTTTGTCCATATCGTCATTAAGTCCGATTTCGACAAGTTCCATGTTTCTTTGTTTAAGAACTTTTTTGCTCTCAAACTTACTCAGCTTAAGCTTATCTTTGATCTGGTTTTTAACTTGACTTTTTTTATCTTGTGTTTCTCCCGAATCTTTATACTTGATTAAAATCTTTCTTTCGTGGTTTTCACTCACAATATATCCTTGAACTGCGTTAACTGAAACTATTCCTATTGATGCAATCAGTAGAATAATTAATGTTATTGCAATTATCACATTTTTGGACATCTTCTTAATATTTATCATCAATTTGCCTCCAAATATTTTATAATTTTTAACATTTCACTTATGATTTATTGAAACTGCTTTACCGAAACTGTTTTACTGAATCTGTTTTACTGAATTTCATAAGTTACGTTTATTGGTCCAACTTTTTTTGATTTAAACTTAACAATATCGACTATACCCTTCCATGCCTTAGATAAGGTGCTAGGATTACTTACAGTGAATTCAATAATTCCAGAAGTAGTGTTAAACGTGGTTATAGTAATGTTAGTCCCTGCTACAGCGCCAACCGCTAAATCTATTTTGGAGGTTTGAGTGCATAAATCCAGTACATCCAAGTCTGCCGGAAGATATGTTATTCTAAATTTATGTTTTGTGAAATCCACAATCCCTGAAGCTGTAAATATCATGTCTGTGGTTTCGTTATTTGCACAATTTAGTGTGTAAGTTTTCTGATAAGGTCTAACAAAGAAACAAACACTTTTTTCTACTGGGGCGTTTAGTCCATCAAAGATGTTTACTCTAAGAGTATGCGCACCAGCACTTAATAGCAAAGGATTAAAGGCAGTATTGAAAGTATATGTTTTCTCAGGGTTCGCATTTGTGAAAGTTTCTTCACATCTTGCTGTTGTTTCTGTATCGATATAATATTTGCAGGTAATCGTATCTCCAGCATAAGCATCAAAAACTTTTATAGTCGGCTTGTAGCTAGTATCCGTGGATGTAAACCCTTTTTTTATAAAATCATCAACTGTAATTAAAAGAGTTGGACTTACACAAGAAGGACATCCAGAAGTAAGTTTGGCTCGCTCTGTGGACGTTGAGCCACATGTGCAACTATTCGTTTTTAGATGGCCTAAAACATTGTCATGTGTAGGAGAAATAACGTATGAATTTATAGTGTGAGGCGTAAGATTTCTGGTCGCGTTACACCCTGAAGCAGTGCAGTATTCCCAGTGGTTAGTGGAATCATATCTAGTTGCCCAGGTGTGTGGAAGCGCGGTCTGTGTAGCCGGGCACCCTGTGCATTTATACCAATGATTAGTTCCATCATTGGTCATTATCCATGTATGATAACCGCACTGACAACAGTTTGTATTTAGATTAGTTTTTTGAAAAGTACACCCTGTACAACTAGAGTAATGCGGATGTGCGGCGGCTGGAGTGCCAAAGGTATGTGATACCGTATTTTGCGTTGTGCTACACCCAGCAAATGAGCATTTTTGCCAATGTTGATTTGCATCGTATGTAGGTGTCCAGCTAAAATGAGCTATCTGATCATTCGATCCACATCTCGTACAATAACTATTATGCGGATGAGTTGCAGATGCAGCACCATAATTATGTGAATTAAGGCAGGTACAACAGTTGGCACTGTAATTAGTTTTTGTAGCCGTGCATCTAGTGCAAGTGCTTGTGTGCGGATGAGCAACTGCTGGCGTTCCCCAGTTGTGATTACCGCACTGACAACAGTTTGCATTTGGAGTAGGTTTTGAAAAAAGACACCCTGTACAGGTAGCGGTATGCGGATGTGCTGCAGTTGGAGTACCAAAAGTATGTGGCACATTATTTTGGCTCCCATTACACCCTGAGAATGTGCATTTTTGCCAATGTTGATTTGCATCGTACAAAGTTGTCCAGCTCACATTTGGTAATCCTTCAAAGTATCCACATACTGTACATGTTCTATAATGAGGGTGTGCGGAAGCCGCACTCCAAGTGTGCCCAGCCGTATTTTGTATTACTCCACAACCCGAAAATGTACATTGTTGCCAATGCTGCGAAGCATTAGAATTCCAACCACCCAAGGTGTGCGAGGGATGACAAGATGTGCAAGTCGCAACTTTTTCCGCAGTACTACCTGTATAACTACAATTAAAATGTCCACAGTTTGAAACTGTGCAATAATATAACCTAAAATGTCCATTATAATAACTATTATGCCCACCTAGTGCTGATGATGATGTAGTCCAACAAGCTGCGGGACATGTATATCCACACCAAATACATCCTAATGCATGTACTATCCCATCTCCACCGACATCTACATCGCTCTCGCCAATGATATCTCCATCTTCATCTTTTATTACTTCTTCATATATTCCAGTCAAGAGATTATCATAAGAATTCTTAACATTTACGAGCCCATTTCCAAATAGTTCGAGTGGGCCTTTTTCAGTAGTATTTTTATATAATAAGTATTTAACTTGACCATTTGTTAAATCACTTTTTTCACCTAATAAAAGAGCAGCGGCTCCTGTGATATTCGGAACGGAAGCTGATGTTCCTGTGGCTAAAATTATATTTCCATTTATATCTACTGTTGGAACTTCAACTCCAGGTGCTACTAAATCCATTTGTCTTCCTGTATTTGAGAATGAAGCAATCGCATTGTACCAATTTACTGCTCCAACACATATTACTTCTGGATAAGCCGCTGGATAACAAATAGAATTTGCTCCATCGTTCCCTGAAGCTGCAATTATCAAAATATTATTATCTGTCGCCTTTTTAATTGCTTCTTTTAGTATTAATGAATTTTGATTTCCACCAAAACTCATAGAAATTATTTTTATATCATTTTCTATTGCCCAGTCAATTCCAGCGATAATACTGCTATATCTTCCTTGTCCCATAGGATTTAGAATTTTTACAGAATAAAGCTGAATTCCTGGCGCAATTCCCATGATTCCTTTTCCATTTTCTTTTGCTGCTAGAACCCCAGCCATAGCTGTTCCGTGTCCATTTATATCATCATAACTAGTTTCTCCATCTACAAATGATATTCCACCAGCTACTTCAATATCTTCATTGTCTAAATCTATTCCACTATCAAAAATTGCAACTTTAACCCCATTACCATAAATTCCTTTTTCATGCATCTTATCTGCGCCGATAGTTGTAACATTCCAACCTATCTTGTCACCTTTTGATGTAGTTTTGCTACTATCAGTGTTTTTTGGAATAATCGGATTCGCTGGTTCTATCGCATCTGCTTGAGCTTGAACTTGTGTCTGTGTTTTAACTTCCGTAATAACTGACTTTGTTTTTATAATGCTGTCTGCTTCACAAACGCATCCGTTTACACTTTTGCAATCATCACATTGGCAAATATCTCCTGATTGGCAAGTGTCTCCGCAGTGGCAAGTATCTTCGCCTTGGCAAACATCTCCGCATTCGCATGCGTCTCCGCAGTGGCAAGTATCGCCACATTGGCACGTGGTTCCATCTTTGCACGCACTTCCGCATTCGCTTACTTTATTTGTTTTAAACAAGTTCTTAGATAAGTTCGATAGGATATTCCCTGTAACTTTATAGTCACCTTCATAATCTAGCTTTTCAATTATTGAATCTTCTTCTACCAATTCGATATTAGGATCATTTTTAAGCTCATCGATGCTGCTGCTTTCAACTTCCATTGAATAAGCATCAATATTTTTGAACTTTTCATATCCCTTTACTTTATTATCTTTCTTTTTTTCTTTAACCTTTTTTTCTGAATCAACCGTTCCTTTTTTGTATTTTACTAATACATTTGTAGTTGTTTCTGTTTTAGTTTCCTGAATTCCGGAAACTAAAACGCCTTGAAACATGCTCATTTGGAATACAATACAAATCAAAATTGCAAACACTCTTGTATGTAGTTTTCTCACTGTTCATTCCTCCATTTTTTTATATGGTAATTTCCATATTTATATACAAAATACATCATATGCCCCCCCCATTATTTGTCAAGGCTTTTTTTACAATTTAAACAATAATATATCACATTTTGTACACAACTAGGCCAATTTACCTATTATGTAGTGTTTGTCGATATTTGCCAGAGCTCTACTATGAGCGTAATTTTACGTGTAATTTTAATCTTTTTTAGGGCTCATCTGATCGATTAACGGCAAAAAAATAAACCCACTGGTTTTCACCAACAGGTACTATTTTTTAGTCATATTCTTTTAAATATAAGTTCAACGCCTCTTTTTAATTCTCTTCCAAAGATTTCAAAACCTTTATATCCACATTCGGAGGTATTTCTGCCTCTGGGTCTCTTCCTTGTTTAATTACTTTTACGTTAACAGCTTTAAACACTTTTAATGTTTTTGTGTTTTCGTCAGCTATTTCAAGTCTTACCCTCACTGATTCTTTAAGCACGCTAACATCGAGAACTTCTCCGCGCCCATCATCAGTTTCTACAATAGCTCCCGGTCTTGGCAAAGTCTTTCTCGTACATTCGTAATGATCTTGTTCATATTTTAGACAACACATCAATCTTCCACAAATTCCTGAAATCTTCACAGGATTTAATGACAGTCCCTGTTCCTTCGCCATTTTAATAGAAACTGGTGCAAAATCGCCCAAATGTGTAGCGCAGCAAAGAGTTCTGCCACAAGGCCCTACGCCATTTAGCATTTTTGCTTCGTCTCTTACACCAATCTGCCTTAATTCAATTCTAGTCCTGAAAATTGATGCTAAATCTTTTACTAAATCTCTAAAATCTATTCTTCCATCTGCTGTAAAATAGAATATTATTTTATTATTATCAAAAGTATATTCCACATCAACAAGTTTCATATCAAGTTGATGTTGTTTTATCTTTTCAGTGCAAGCAGTGAACGCTTCTTTTTCTTTGATTTTGTTTTGTTCAAAGATTCTTTTGTCTTCAAGCGAAGCCACTCTGATAACTCGTTTTAAAGGCGCTACTATTTCTTCTTCCGGTATATCTCTTATTCCCAGAACTGCAACACCATATTCTATGCCCCTAACAGTCTCAACTATTACACCATCATTTTTTTTAATATCATAATCTGCAGGATCAAAGTAATAAATTTTTCCCGCTTTTTTAAATCTGACACCTATCGTTCTAACCATTCGTAACCTCCAAAATATTCAATAACATTGAATCCATACATCCTTTAATATTTACATTTCGCTTGAGATATTCACTGCACTTTTTTAGAATTTCAGCAACTTTCAATAGCTTTCTTATGTTCAATTTCTCTGATGATTTCTTCAGAACTTCCATCAAGTCATGATTTAAAATATTTCCACCTACTTGTTCACCGAGTTCTAGAATAACCATAATGTCTCTTATAAAAGATCTTGTAAATTCCACAAAAATTTCTGCTTCCGCTCGCGAAGTATAAAACAAGTAATCCTCGCCCAATTTACATTTACCATTAAATAATGATGAAATTATTTCTCCATTATCTGCTCTTTTTTTGAAATATTCGGGCTTTTCCATCATTTCAATAGCCCTTCCTATTATACCATTTGAAAATGCTGATGCAAGTTTTATTAAATCCAAGTCTTTTTCATCAAGATTTTTGTCATTAATGTCTTTTTTGCCAAGGTTTTTTTCATCCAAGTCTTTTTCATCAAAATCTTCTTTGCTGTTCCGCTTTTTTAAATAAGTCACTATTTCACTATTCGAAACGGCTTTTACGCGGAAGCTCTGACATCTTGATATAACTGTGGGCAAAAGATTTCCGGGATTTTCAGCTAAGATAAAAAAAACCGTCAATATCGGAGGTTCCTCTAGTGTTTTAAGAAAAGCGTTTTGAGAGTCAATTGTCATTTTATCGGCTCTATCTATAATTACTACCTTGTACCCAGACGTATATGGTTTCTTCGAAACATCTGATACCACTTGGTTAATTTGCTTAATTTTTATTGACGCACCGTCTGGTCTAACCCATTCTATATTTGGGTGATTTCCACTATCTGCTCTCTTACATGAAGGACATTTGTCGCAAGGTTTTAGCTCTCCTTCTATATTCGCAGTACAATTAATCGCTTTCGCGAATACTTCTGCAATTGACTTTTTCCCAATACCTGCCAGCCCATAAAAAAGATAGGCATTACCAATTTTATTCTTTGATAAAGCCTCTTTAAGACTGTCTATTATATAAGTTTGTCCAACAATGTCAGTATAATTCATTTAAATCTCCATATGTCGGCGAAGCCGCCTTTGTTCTACATATATACATCGAGCAACATTCCCTTAATTGTACCTATTTTGTCCAAAATTGAAATATTGTCTTTTTCTTCTTTCATAAACTCTCTGGAAAGCTCTTCAAGTTTGCTATTTACATTCTTAACTACTGCAAAAACTTTATGTCTTCCGCGCCTGTCAAACTGGCTGAATTTACTAAATTTCAAACTGTTTTGTACCATCTCATCAAGGAACTCACTTATTAGCTTTTTATAAGCCTTTAATTCCTTAATATCCATACTCTTCCCTAGTTTATCCCCTTGATTTTCGATATCTGCCATCAGTTTTCGCATGCGAGTTTCGACATCTGACTCTTCATTTTTTTTCATGATGTCTCCAAAGGTCGGTTTATTAGTTAATGATTCTGCCCGCCTATCCGCATGAATACTTGTTAACGGTAATGGTACCTTTGATGACTTGATATCATTTACTTTCATGTTTCTATACCTCTGTTATCAGATTTTTTCGAAACGATCAATATCTAAAACAAAAATTGTGGCGCCTCCAATAGTTACTTCCATTGGGCAAGGCACAAAAACCCCAGTAGCACTGGAAGGCATAAGAGGAGTTGTACAGTTTTGTTTTCTGCTTTTGCATACTTCTTTAACAATCCCAATAACTGTATCCACTTTTTCCTTTTCTGCACCAATCATCAATGTAGTGTTTCCTTGTTTTAAAAAACTACCTGTTGATGCCAACTCTGTAGTACTAAATCCATTTGCTCCAAGCATTTCGGTAAGCTCATCTACATCTTCATCGTGTACTACTGAAAGTATTAATTTCATAATCGTTCACTCCTTCAATTTTTTATTACCGTTATATAGCCCGTTCGGTTTCCTATGCTGCGATTTATTCTTATATTATGATTCATGCAAGTTCTAACATGTTCTACTAATTCCTGCGAAATCATTTCTCCTGGCATGATTAGAGGTATCCCCGGAGGATATGGTATTAACATTTCCCCTGAGATTAGCCCTATAGCTTCTTCTATAATAATATTTTCTTTCTTAGCATCAAGCGCAATCCAAGGTTCAATAACTTTTACACAATTTAATTTTATCGGAATATTACTAGTAATTAAATCAATCGGGATAAAAAAATTATCTTTTGTTTGCAATATACATTTAATGTTCGAGCTATTTTGAATGTTAGTCAGCTCTGAAATATCAGTTTGCTCTGAAATGTTTATCATTTCTGAAATTCTTAAAAGTGCCATGTAAACTCTTTCGAAAACCTCTTCACTGTCAGCAAGTGTAAAAATTGCTACTATGTTAAGTATATCGGACAGTTCCACCTGGATTCTATAGTTTTCTCTGAGAATTCTTTCAATTTCTGTCCCATATATGCCATAATGCCGAAAATTTATTGTTAATCTTAACGGATCCACACTTCTTATTTCATTATAACCATTTATTTCGCTCTTAGGCGTTAATATATCCTCATAATAAGAACCAAATTTTTCTTCGAGAATCATTATTCCTTTTAGCTTTCTTAACTTTGCCTTTAATCTCTTTCCACTCTCTATTGCCAAATCTAACATCTCAAGCCCTTTATCTGTGGAAATAAGTTCCCTTGATGCGTCAAGGCTTGCTAAGAGTAAATGGTTTGGGCTGGACGTCTGATATGCCTGTAAATAGAACCTTAATCTCTCCATATCAATTTTTTCAATATTTCTGACATGTAACATTGAACTTCCGGTCATCGAACAAAGACATTTATGTGTACTCTGCGCCACGATATCTGCGCCAGATTCCAACGCCGATTTTGGAAGTTTATCCGAAAAATGAAAATGTGCTCCATGAGCCTCGTCTACAATTAGTAATTTCCCTCTATTATGCGCTTCAAACGCAATTTTTTCTAAATCTGAACATGTTCCATAAAAAGTTGGATTTGTTATCAGCACCGCCACAGCTTCCGGATTCTTATCAAAAGCTTCAGCCACCACTTCATGTTTGATCTCACGCGCTATTCCAAAATCCAAGTCAATATCAGGAACTAAATATATCGGTTTAATCTTCCCAATAACCAAGGCATTAAAAACAGATTTATGACAATTTCTCGGTACTATTATCGAGTCTCCTTCTCTAGCTACTGTGTTAATCATTGCTAGAATTCCTGCGGTAGTGCCATTTGCTAAAAAAAACGTCTTCTCCGCACCAAACGTTTTAGCGGCAAGTTCTTCCGCCTCTCTTATCGCACCTTCAGGGTAGTGGAGGTTATCAATGTCTCCAACCTCTGTGGTATCAAACTTAAGTGCATCTTTCCAAGGAATCTCTATTTCCGCTCGTTCAAATACCGTTCCTCTTTTATGTCCAGGCATATGTAGTGGTAGAATATCGCTCTCTCCATAATCTTTTACTATTTCCAGAATTGGCATTCTACCATTTAATTTCAAAATTAACGTTTCCTCTCTTAATTACTAATGCTATTCACGATCTGATGCGTTCATCAATTAATACTTTCTCCATTAGCTAATTCATCTATTTGTATTTTGTCTCTATCAGCGTTTTTATCTGTTAATGTTTTTTGAATATACCCCTTCAAATTTCTTTGGCTCAGTACTATAGATATTCCCACCATAGCTATCAATTGCGACGATTAAAGGGAATTCTTCTACCGTCAGTTTATATATTGCTTCAGCTCCTAGTTCAGGATACGCAATCATTTCCTGTTTCTTAATGATTTCTGCAATAGCAGCTCCCGCGCCACCTATCGCCGCAAAATATACTGCTCCATTTTTTTTCATTGATTCAATCACGTCTGGCGTCCGATCGCCTTTTCCAATCATAATTTTAATTCCTCGATCAAGAAGATATGCTGCGTATTTATCCATTCTCCCAGAAGTAGTCGGTCCATACGGCCCCACTATCTTTCCAGGCTTCGCAGGGCATGGACCTGCATAGTATATTCCTGCATTTTCTAACTGAAAAGGTGCTCCTTTTCCACTTTCAATATCAGCAATAATCTTTACATGTGCTGCATCTCTGGCAGAGTATATAGTACCTGAGAGCAATATTTTGTCTCCGGCTTTTAACGTTTTTAATGTATCGCCTAAATTATCCATTTTTATTTCAATATATTCGTTGTTTTTGGTGTTTTCGTTTTTTCCATTATTTTCTTTGTTTTCGATCATCTTTTTCCTCCACTTAAGAAATGCTGCGCATTAGAATAACTTGAAGTCTTCTATGAAACAGTTTCTTAAAGAATTCAATTTCTTCACTGTTTATAGAACCATTTCCTTATGTCTAGACGCATGACAAGTAATATTTACTGCCACAGGAAGTCCAGCTATATGTGTAGGATAAGTCTCAATTTTAACGCCAAGTGCAGTATATATCCCACCCATACCTTGCGGTCCAATTCCTAAATCATTTATTTTAACAAAGAGTTCCTCTTCAAGTTCTCTATAATAATCATCTTTATTCTTATCTCTTAGATCACGAAGCAGCGATTTTTTTGCGAGAAGTGCCGCCTTTTCCATAGTTCCCCCAATTCCAACGCCTACAATAATAGGAGGACATGGATTTCCCCCAGCTTTTTTAACGGTTTCAACTATGAAGTCAACCACGCCTTCTCTTCCATCGGAAGGCTTAAGCATTTTCAGGGCGCTCATGTTTTCACTTCCAAAACCTTTTGGCATAACCGAAATTTTGATCTGGTTTCCTTCAACAATGGTCATATGGATAACCGCAGGTGCATTATTTCCTGTATTCTTTCTATTTAAAGGATCGGAAACAACAGATTTGCGCATATATCCTTCTGTGTATGCAGACGCTACGCCCAAATTCACAGCTTTTTCGAGATTTCCACCCTTAATATGCACATCTTGTCCTATTTCCAGGAAAATTACTGCCATACCTGTGTCCTGACACATTGGCACGTCGTCTTTAGCTGCTAAATCGGCATTTTCTGCTAAACGACAAAAAATCTCTCGTCCAAGTTCTGAGAGCTCTTTTTCTTTTCCTTTTTCTAATGCTTTTCTGACATCTTCATTCAAATGACAATTTGCATTAATTAACATCCTTTTAATCGCGTCGGTAATTTCCGATACATATATCTCTCTCATCAAAATCCTCCGAAAATATGTGAATAATATTCCTATTTATCTTCCATCAACACTATTATAACAGGAATTTTTGAATTTTCACTCAATTTCGTCCAAAAAAGCTATCATTTGTTCAAAATCCTTTTTCCCGTCGATTTCAATGCCACTACTTACATCTACACCATCCAATTCTTCTATTCCTGCTCTGCTTCTAACATTCTTGGAATTAAGTCCTCCCGCCAGTATTATCAGTCTATTCGGGAAATTTTTTCGAATAGATTTTATTGCATTATTTGCTACTTCCAAATTAATTTTTTCTCCTGTACCACCGGCTTCTTTTTCACTATATTTATCGATCAAAAAACCATCGACGTTATCTGGAAAATCATACCCTGTAGTATTTATTGAACTTTTTGTCGAATTTTTTGTCGAGCTTTTTATTGAACTATTTGTTAATCTGTCAATCTCAAAATTATCATCTGAAAGCCTTATCGCTTTCCAAATTTTACTTTTCAAGCCTTTTTCATTTAAGCATTTTTTTAGTTCTGATACATAAGTTTTATCTTCATGCCCATGTAATTGAACTACATCAAGCCCAACTTGCACTGCCTGTATAACGAAATCGATATTTTCATCCACAAAAACGCCCACACTCTTAATCTCATTATCAAGTTTTTTGAGTAGGCTTTCCAATTCGGTAAGACTTATTTTCCTCTTACTCTTTGATAAAACAAATCCCGCAAAATCTGGTTTTGCGCTATTAATGTATTCCACATCTGTTTCATTCCTTAAACCGCAAAATTTAACTAAAACTTTTCTCATTTATCTTTCTCCTTCGCGATTCATTCTTATCCGTAAATATTGCTCTTCAGCGCTATTTCCGGAGTTTTTTCAAGAGTTTTTATTTCTATTCTAGCCCCTTTAGGTCTTTTATTAGCTCTGTCCTATTATTTGAACGCATTAAGCTCTCTCCTACCAAAATTCCTTTATATCCACAGTTCCTCAATCTTAAAGAATCCTCTTTTGTGAAAATACCACTCTCACTAATTTTTAAACAGTTTTCAGGGATTACTCTTGCTAAATTTTCAGATATCTGAAGGTCAGTTATAAAAGTCTTTAGGTTTCTGTTATTTACACCGATTATTTCAGCTCCTGCAGTGATTGCCCTTTTGACTTCTATTTCATCATGAACTTCAAATAACACATCAAGTTCAAGTTTTTTTGATAGCCTAAAAAATGCCGATAATTCATGATCTTCTAGTGCCGCACATATTAGCAAAATTGCAGATGCTCCTATAATTTTGGCCTCAAAAATCTGAAATTCATCAATAATGAAATCCTTCCTAAGAATCGGTCGCGTTACCTCTTTAGATATCACGGAGATATATTTTTCATCCCCAAAAAAATGATCCTTTTCTGTCAAAACTGAAAGAGCATCCGCTCCACCAGCATCATATTCTAGCGCTATTTTTAGCGGATCAAAATTTTGCTCAATAATCCCTCTTGATGGAGATCCTTTTTTTACTTCAGCTATTATCCCCATTCCTTTTGCATCAGAAATAGCTTTTCTAAAAGAATTCGCTAGTTTTGGTATTTCAATACGCTCTTCCATTAAAAGCTTCACACCATTTATATCCGCCTCTTTTTCAGAGATGAGTCTTATTTTCCGGTCTCTTATAATTTTCGAGAGTATATCATCTTTCATATGCATTTTAATTCTCCGTCCCTTACAATTTCTTCTTTTTAATATGTTATTCTGTCTGAAAAATTTTGACTCGTTAGGGTCGTTCAATTAGGTTTGGTTAACTGGGTACTTTAGTTTTCAGAAAAAATTTTCAAATATGTCTCCAGCGATTTCAACGCTTTTCCTGAAGAAATGCTCTCTCTCGCTATTTTAATGCCCTCTTCAATTGATTCAGTAATTCCAGAAACATAGATTGCCGCTCCTGCGTTCATTATTGCAATATCTGCTTTTGGCCCGGCTTCTCCAGACAAAATATTTTTTAAAACATTCGCACACGCTTCAGCGTTTCCACCTGAAAGTTCGCTAATGTCTGCTCTTTCTATTCCAAAGTCCTCTGGACAAATTTCATATTTTTTTATCTTCCCGTTATTCACTTCACAAATAGTAGTTGGCCCTGACAGAGATATCTCATCTAACCCATCTGCGCCATGTACTACTAGCGCTCGCTTCAAACCTTTTCTTAAAACAACTTCTCCCACTAGGTCTACCAATTCTTTGCTATACACACCAAGTAATTGTCTTTCTGCACCTGCTGGATTAATTAGTGGTCCAAGTATATTAAATACTGTTCTAAAGCCGAGCTCTCGTCTAACTTCCATTGCATGCTTGATTGCACTGTGATGATTTGGCGCAAATAGAAATATAAAACCTGATTCTTCAATGCTTTTTTTTGCGTTATCCACAGAGAGTGTTCGCTCTTCGGTAATTTTTGCCCCCAATTTTTCTAGAACATCTGCACCTCCGCAACTACTGGTAATAGAGCGATTGCCGTGTTTTGCGATTTTTGCTCCAGCTCCTGCAGCTATAAAAGCCGCAGTAGTGCTTATGTTGAAAGTGCCGCGGCTGTCACCTCCAGTACCGCAAGTATCCACAAGGTTTGGTGTATTTAGTGATAACTTATTTGCTTTCGTTTCTAATTC
Organism: uncultured Clostridiaceae bacterium; assembly: GCA_964477445.1. Classification (GTDB taxonomy): domain Bacteria; phylum Bacillota; class Clostridia; order Lutisporales; family Lutisporaceae; genus CAYZED01. The sequence goes on from CAYZED010000003.1 coordinate 122,076, forward strand.
TTTCACAAAACCCAAAACCTCTTCTGCTGCTTCACCTTTAATCTTTAGTGAGGTTAAAAAAACTGCCATATCTAATTTTGAGGCATTTCCGCTAAGTATTTCTGCCATTGCAGCTCCAGCTTCTTCTTTTGATAGATCTTTTTTATCAATTAATTTTTTTATGCCCTGTTTTAACATAATTTTCACTTCCTATACTTTTTAAGTCGCTTTCGCAAAAGTCGCTTCGCAAATTTCCTTCATAAAAACTTCTAATCCTTCGATGCCTTCTTCTTTTAATATTCTAAGAAGTTTGCTGCCAATTACTGCGATATCGCAATTTCCCTTTAATGAATTAATGTCTTTAGCGCCTTGAATCCCGAAACCAACTGCTAGCGGTAGTTTTGAGCTATCTCGTCTTCTTTTTATTTCACTAAGTATATCCTCCGAAAAACTTGTTTTCACCCCTGTTACACCAGTTCTCGGTACATAATATACAAAACCGCTTCCAATTTCACATAACATTTTAAGTCTTTCATCACTTGTATAAGGAGTGCAAATTGGTACTATATCAATTCCTATTTCCTTTCCCTTAACATAGAGCTCTAATCCATCTTCAGGAGGACAATCTGGAACGATTAATCCGATAATCCCAATTTCTTTACACCTAATTAGAAATTTTTCTATCCCGTATTTAAACACAATATTTAGATAAGTCATAAAAAGCGTTGGAATTTTGTATTTTTTTATCATTTCTTCAGCAAAATTAAAACATTCTTCAACTTTTACTCCTTTAGCCACTGCCGCTTGGTTTGCTTCCATAAAAACAGCTCCATCAGCCATTGGCTCTGAGAAAGGAATCTGCAATTCCACGAAATCAACGCCATTCTTTTTAAACACAGCTATTGCTTTTTCGTTGGTCTGAAAATCTGGATAGCCAAGAAGTTGGTGTGTCATGATTTTTATGTTTTTGTGATTTGCTTCATCAGATTTCTTATCAGCATTATTATCCGCATTATTATCCGCATTATTATCAACTTTATTATCAGTATTTTCATTATTGACTGTTCTTTCAACTGAATTATTTAAATGTTTTATCAACTTCCCCACCCCTTTCTTTTAGGAATTCAAACCATTCTTCATCTTTTACTGCACTTCCAATATTAAAAATATCTTTATCTCCTCTGCCAGACATATTGATTACTATGTTTTCACCTTTTTTAAATTGTCCTTTTCGAATGGACTCGAACGCGCCCGCAAATGCATGAGTTGACTCAAGCGCTGGAATTAGTCCTTCTTTTTTTAAAACTAATTGAAATGCCTCGAGAACCATATCATCCGTCGCGGCGGTTACCTCAATTCTTCCTCTCTCGTGAAGATCCGCTATTATTGGCGATACTCCTACATAGTCAAGCCCTGCCGCTATACTCCATGTATCTCTCATTTGTCCATCTTCGTCTTGAAGAAAAATTGTTTTGTACCCTTGTGTAATTCCCACGCTTCCATCTCCATATGCTATCCTGGATGCATGCATTCTGCTATCAGGCCCTTTGCCCCCAGCTTCTACCCCTATTAATTTTACGCTATCATCATTAACAAAATCAGAAAATGCTCCCATTGCATTCGAACCGCCACCGACACAAGCAAATATTGCATCTGGTAACTTCCCAAATCTATCTTGCGATTGTTTTTTTATTTCTTTGCCAATCACTGATTGAAAATATGTCACCATTTCCGGAAAAGGCGCTGGCCCACAAGCAGTACCAAGACAGTAATGAGTATTTTCAAAATTTGTCGCCCAGTCGCGAAGCGCCTCATTTATTGCATCCTTTAATGTCGCCGTTCCACTTTCCACAGCTATTACCTCTGCACCAAGCTGTTTCATCCAAAACACATTTGGATATTGTCTCTTAACATCTTCTGCTCCCATATATATAACTGCCTTAAGACCTAACTTAGCTGCCATAGTAGCGGTCGCAATTCCGTGTTGTCCTGCTCCAGTTTCAGCAATAACTCGGCTCTTTCCCAGCCTTTTCATAAGAAGACCTTGACCTATGACATTATTGATTTTGTGTGCGCCAGTCTGATTTAAGTCTTCTCTCTTAATGTATATGTTTGGCCCATTAAAATGTTTCGTGAGCCCCTCCGCAAAAGTTAATGGAACTGGTCTTCCCGAAAATTCTTTTAAAAGAGAATAATATTCTTCAAAAAACACATCATCACTTTTTATTTCCTCAAAGAGTGATTCTAATTCTAAAATCGCTGGTAACAGTATTTCCGGTACGAATCTACCTCCGAATTTTTTCATATCTAACACCTCTTAATACATTTTCGATTATTCTCTCTCCCAATGCTCCACCTTTTGTCATTATTGACTCAGGATGAAACTGAACGGCTGATATTGGTAGTGTTTTATGCTCGATTGCCATTGCTATTCGCTCTTCCGTAGATGCTGTAACGCTTAGTTCTTCACTAATTTTTTTGCCAAAAATCGAATGATAACGTCCAACTTTCACATTAATTTCAGAAATTCCATCAAATAAACGCGATTCTTTTTCTATTCTTATTTCTGACCGCTTACCATGACATGGCTCTGCTAAAATTCCAAGTTCTCCATCGAAATATTCAACTAATGCTTGCAGACCTAAGCAAACTCCGAAAATCGGAAGCTTCATGTCTATTGCTTCTTTTATTATCAAATTTGTTCTAAAATCAATTGGTCTTCCTGGCCCTGGAGAGAGAATTAGCAAGTCATACGCTTCTTTCTTTAATTGCTCGATGGCAAATCCATGCCGCACAATATCAACTTTTGTGCCAAATTGACGAAAGTAACTTCCAAGTGTGTGTACAAAAGAATCCTCATGATCACATATCATTATTTTGATTTCTGAGAAATCTCTTTCCTTTGCTTTCTCTTGCTCGATTTTTTTAGCAGCCTCTATTTTTTCTCTGTCAATTTTGTCTTGGGAATTATTCGAATCCATATTTTCTTGACGCTTTGAAAGCTCTAATTTCTTTGCTAGTTCAACACTATCGATAACTTTTATTAATGCGGCTGCCTTTGTGTAAGTTTCTTTTTCCTCAAGAGCTGCATCTGAACCATAAAGTACCGTCGCACCGACTCGAATTGATGCAAATCCGTTTCTTATACTCATTGTTCTCAAAGTCAATCCTGTATTAACGTTTCCATTGAAGCTAAGGACTCCCACAGCCCCTCCATACCATCTTCTGGACGATCCCTCATTGTTTTCAATCCATTGAATCGCGGCCTTCTTAGGCGCACCAGTTACGGTTACAGCCCACATATGACTTATAAAAGCATCAAGGGCGTCGAATTCTTCTGCGATAGTTCCTTCGACATGATCAACTGTATGAATTAGATGAGAGTATAACTCAAGCTGTCTTCTCCCAATTACTTTTACACTTCCAGGTACACAAATTCTGCTTTTGTCATTTCTATCTACATCTGTACACATCGTGAGCTCGGATTCGTCTTTGTCAGAATTTAACAACTTCTTGATATTTTCATGTTCTTCAAGTGAGTCTTTTCCTCTTTCAATCGTGCCAGATATTGGACAAGTTTCAACTCTATTTCCTTCAATTCTGACGTACATTTCAGGCGATGCTCCTACTAAATGCTCGTTTCCAAAATTAATAAAGAATCCATATGGACTTGGGTTAATAGACAAAAGTTTCTTAAATATATCAGATGGTTTAGCTGTCACTTCTTTCTTAATCACATGCGATGGGACAACTTCAAAGAAATCTCCATTAACAAAGTGCGGTATAGCTCGATTCACCAGCTCCTGATAATCGACTGCCGTTTCCGTTCTGGACTTTCCAACCATTTTGCTTGTTGCTTCATCAATTACTACTATTTTATTTGTCTCTTCTTTTATTTCGTCAGTTTTATCTAAAGCACTTGTATTCATGGCTAAGGCATTCACCTCATGGGTTACGCTCTTTGGCCCTTTTGTTTTTATACCAGGTATTTCGAATTGTTCAAAATACGTTTCATTTCTCATGTGATCAATAATAAAAACTTTCTCTGGCAAATACAGCTTCATGTCTCGATCAACAAAATCTCTATCCAAACACATTTCAATATCTTCAAATTGGAACAAAAGATCATATCCAAAACCACCATATAGCCCGAAAAAATTATTCGAATCAGCTTTGAAAAATTTCAAAACACTTCTTAGGAAAGTGAATATACTATTTTTTTTGCTTCTATCAGCCTCAAAGAACAGTTTTGTATTCTCAGAAACATCTCCAAACACTTCATCCTCGGTATCTCTAGTTAATTTAATTTCTGAATTTGCTCTCAAATATTTTGATAGATGATAGAGTACATTTTCTCCAAAACCTGTTTTTGCATATATAAAAAAACTTTTACCTTTAGTTTCAATTACTAATGCTGGATCAGAAAAACCAATATCCCAACGATTATATCTACCGGGAAACTCGAAGCTACTACAAAAATACGCCCCTTCTCTATGATTCAACGCATCTAGTAACTGTTCTCTGTATGAAATATCTGCTTGAATAGTGGATTGGCGGATTTCAAGCCCTCCTGCAGTTTTTAGAATCTTCTTTTCAAAAACTATCTTATCTTTTAATTTTGCCATTTCATTACTCCTGTTCTTTTCTCTTGAAATATAAAAAGCCCCGACAGTTGAAGTATATTTTACTCCAACTGTCAGGGCGTCTAATCGCGTTGCCACCTGACTTAATCCACTTTTTAAAAAAGCCGATTATCTCTTTCACGTACTATCATACATGTCTTTCTATAACGGGAAAGCCCCGACAAAGCCTACTAAGATTAATTTGTGTTTTCATTTTCACATGAATAATTCAACTAACACAAATTCGTAAATACTTTCGGTTTGCACTCATGAGTCCATTCTTTAAGTCATCGCGTGCTGCACTCACACCTACGGCAGCTCTCTGAAACATTCTTTCTTAAATACTACTCTCAATCAACGTTTTAATTAAGATTCATAATACATTATATTCTTAGATAATTCAAGTGGGGAAATTTACACCACGATTTTCCCATCTTCAGCTTTCATTTTCAAACGTCCGATTTTTTCGGACAGTTGACCTCCACCATCCCTATCGCCGCATTTTGACACACCTTCACGCATCTCATGCACCCTAGACATCTTTCCTCATCTATTTCGATTTTTCCGTTTTCTCCTTCTGTCTCCACAAAGATAATCGCACTATATGGACAATATCTCTTTGCTACACAAGTCGGTGAATTATCACATTTGCTTTTATCAATTACTGCCTTTTTCAATTTATTATTTACCCCTATCTTACAGCACTATCATATTGAACTTGCTCAGCTACTTAGCTTTTTTAACTGCCTTCGCTATATTTATCACCTAGCGTATTGAACAACCGCTTTTACCTCTGTGCCTTATCGTATGGAATTCCCTCCGCCTTTGGTGCCCTGGATTTTTGTGAAGTAAATGCCAAAACTAGCATGGTGGCTATATAGGGCAGCATTTTGTAAAATGTTTGATTAATATGCAATGCATCTAAGAATGGAATCAGTGATACAGAATACGCCACGGTTCTTAAAAATGCGAAAAACAAAGCCGCAAGCATTATTCTACCTGGTTTCCACTGCCCAAAAATCATTACTGCAAGTGCAAGAAACCCAAATCCCGCAACCCCAGTATGTCCGTTTGCGTTTCCGTCCATAACTCCGACTGCATAGAAAAAACCGCCTATGCCTCCTAGTATTCCTGACAATCCGACGCCAGCATATCGCATTAAATAAACATTTATACCCACTGAATCTGCCGCATGTGGATGTTCTCCGCAAGCTCTGAGCCTTAGACCGAATTTTGTCTTATAAAAAACTATAGAAACTATAATAAGAATTAATACGCCTATGTACACTGTGATATATGTGTTTTGGAAAAACAACTTCCCAAGACCTGGAATATCTCCGAGTACAGGAACTTTTCTGATATAAAAATTAACATCCGTAGTAATTCCATCACTATTAAAATTCATCTTTGCGAAAAGTAGAATTGTCGCTGGAATTAACATATTTAATGCTGTACCGGTGATTGTTTGGTCAGCCTTCATGTTTACAGCCGCGAAAGCCAACAAAAGTGAATATAGTAGACCTGCTATAGTAGCAACTAACATTCCAATTATAAGAATCGTCTGTGGGTTCAATCCTGTTTTTTGGATAAAATATACCATTAAGCATCCAAAAAAAGCACCAAAGAGCATAATTCCTTCTAGTGCGATATTTACAACACCACTTCGCTCACTGAACATCCCTCCAAGTGCCACTAATAGTAATGGTATCGCTACTGGAAGCGTATTTTGAATTAAATAATAAAACGTATCCATCTGTTACGCCTCCTTTTCGTTTTCTATAATTAAAGTGGGTTCATTTTCTATTTTTCGATTCTTTCCATTCTTGCTATTTTTGTTATTCTTCCGATTTTTAATAATTTTCAAAACAGTCTCATTCATAACCATTGCGAAAGCTGAGAAGTAAATGATAACGGCTATTACCACGTCAATTATTTCTGGTTTATAACCAAATAGACTCGCCAACGTTCCTCCGCGTTGAATGAGCGAAATGAAAATCGATGAAAATATTATTCCTAAAGGACTTGAGTTACCAAGTAGCGCAACCGCTATCCCATTAAACCCATTTGCTGCAATAATACTAACCGGCTCATATGTCATACTGCTTCCTTGAATAATAGAAGGTGCTAATATTGCAAACGCACCGCCAAGACCAGCCGCTGCTCCTGCTATACCCATGGTGAGTATTATATTTCTTTTTCCATTCATTCCTGCATAAACACTTGCGTTTTTGTTATATCCTGTCGCTTTTAGCTCATACCCAAAAGTTGTTTTGTTCAAGATAATAAACAAAATTATCGCAAGAGCTATTGCAATGAAAAATGAAACGTTAACGCTCGAGTTTGTGACTCCCAGAGAAGGAATCTGAGCCGTAATTGGCAGATAAAGCGTTCGCGCCTTAGTGGAATTATAAATTATTGGATTTCCTTGAATAAGCATGTCCACTAAATACATCCCTATGTAATTAAACATTATCGAAGTAATTACTTCATTAACATTTAATAATGCCTTGAATAACCCTGGAATCAGTCCCCATAACATACCACCAATCATTCCAGCTGCTATGCAAACTATCCAATGTATGCTGCTTGGCATTTTCCACATGAACCCTACATACATAGCAAAAAACATTCCCATTGTATATTGTCCCGAAGCTCCTATGTTAAAGAGTCCCATTTTGAATGCAAACCCAACAGCTAATCCAGTCATTAGGATTGGCGTCGCAAAATAAAAAACGTCTCCAAGTCTTGAAAAACCACCAGTTACAACAGTTATAAATCCCGAAAACGCATATTCTGGGTTTGCAAAAAGCATAACAAAAAATCCGAAAACAAGCCCTAAAAGTATAGCTAATAATGCCGCTGTAAATGACATAAATCCTTTTCCGTTCATTATCCTTTTAAAATCAAATCTCTTTAAATTTAAAACCGTTTTATTTTGCATATTCAAGCTCCTTCACCGAACTTCTTTTTGCACCCGACATATAAAGACCAAGTTCTTGTACCGTAGTCTCCTTCGGATCAAGTTCCCCAACGATTTCACCTTCATACATTACTAAAATTCTATCACTTAAATTCATAACCTCATCTAATTCCAGCGAAACTAAGAGAACGGCCTTTCCCTCGTCGCGACTTTTTATAAGCTGTTTATGTATGTACTCAATGGCTCCCACGTCTAATCCTCTAGTAGGCTGAACTGCCACCAAAAGCTCATGATCTTTGTCCATTTCACGCGCAATAATTGCTTTTTGTTGATTTCCACCCGACATACTTCGGACAATCGTAGATATACCCTGTCCACTTCTTACATCGTATTGTTCAATTAAACTCTCTGCATATGAATTCACAGTATTTTTCTTAATAAATCCATAAGTTTGAAAGTCCCTCTCCCAATATTTCTGAAGAATAATATTCTCCGCTAGATTATAATCTAATACTAGTCCATATTTATGACGGTCTTCGGGAATATTGCTCATTCCAGTTTTTGAGCGTGTTCTCACTGAAGTTTTTGTTATGTCTTTTCCACATAGAGTTATTTTTCCGCTGCTAACTTTTTCTATTCCCGTAAGTGCCGAAACAAACTCGGTTTGACCATTCCCCTCAATCCCAGCTAAGCACACTATTTCTCCTGCATGAACTTGAAACGAAACATTTCGAACTGCGTTCTTTTTATGTGTTTTGGCTGATACTGTAACCTTATTTATAGATAAAATTACTTCGCCCGAAATTGATTCCTTTTTTTCTACGTTGAAGCTTATGTCTCTTCCTACCATCATTTTTGACAATTCTTCTTTATTGGTGTTTTTTGTTTCCACAGTTCCGATTAATTTCCCTTTTCTAAGAACTGTACACCTGTCAGAAACCGACATGATTTCATTCAATTTATGAGTTATGAACAAAATCGATTTTCCCTCTTTAGCAAACCCTCTCATAATGTCCATTAGTTCATCAATTTCCTGAGGTGTCAGAACTGCTGTGGGTTCATCAAAAATTAATATATCATTATCACGATAAAGCATTTTAATTATCTCTACTCGCTGCTGCATTCCAACTGAAATCTTCTCGATAATAGCATCCGGATCTACTTTTAATTTATATTGTTCACTTAATTCGATTATTTTCTTTCTGGCTTTTGCTCTTTCCAAAAAACCAAATTTATTAGGTTCTCTCCCCAAAATTATGTTGTCTAAAACTGTAAAAATCTCAACCAGCTTAAAATGTTGATGAACCATTCCTATTCCTAAGTCGTTAGCATCATTTGGGTTTTTAATTTTTACTATTTTTCCATTTTTTCGTATTTCGCCTTTTTCAGCTTGATACAACCCAAACAAAACACTCATTAGTGTTGATTTTCCTGCACCATTCTCTCCGAGTAGTGCATGTATTTCACCTTTTTTTAATTGTAAAGTGATATTGTCGTTTGCGATAATTCCAGGAAATTCTTTGGTTATATTTAGCATCTCAATAATATATTCGTCCATATTAACATCCATTCTGCCTCTATGGTTGGCGTTAAGATTTGGGTAAGTGCAATTTCTTCAAAATTAATAAGCTGCGGCTTAAAAAGTAATACCTCTCCTTTGAAAAAGGGAAAAGGAATAAAATAATCCTTCTCCCTCATTTGTTTATTATGCCACTGCTCACAATCAATATGCAAGCCACTTCTGCGAGTTTCTATAGCATTTTATTATCTAACTGTAACAGTTAGCTTAGTAAGCCCAAGATCTGTAACTAATTCTTTAGCTGTTGCTTTGCTTGCATCTTTAGCTGTAATGGTTCTTTTTAAAGTAACTGATCCATCAACGAGTGTCGCATATACTGTGTCATATGCCGCTTTATCAAATGTCGTGAATCTATCAAATGCATTTCCGTTTTCATCACCAATAATCATAGTAGGTAAACCTACACCGTCATTAGATGCATTAAATACTGTGGTTTTTCCTGAGAAATCTGCCCACGTTTCTGTATCATATATTGCTTTTAGAACAGCCTGAACTGATGCTCCAAGACCCTTCATGGCTGAAGTAGTAACTGTTTCACTATCATATCTTTGGTCAACATCTACGCCTATTACTTTTTTACTAGATTCAGCAGCTGCAGACATAACACTCTTTCCAACTGAACCACCTGCTGCAAATATAACCTGTGCACCTTCTTGGTACATTGTCTTAGCGGTAGCTTTATTTGTGTCAGTTTCATCAAAATTCCCTGTGTAGTGGTAAGTTACAGAAATTGCACCATCAGCAAGACCCATTTCTTTAGCTGCTGCATCTGCACCTTGGAGGTATCCATATCCAAATGCTTGAACTGCTGGAACAGCCATTCCGCCCATGAAACCAAGCTTGGTCATTCCATCTTTTATTGCTGCATATCCAGCAAGATAGCCAGACTGTTCTTCGGCGTACATAATACTTGCTACATTAGCTTCTGTTTTAAAAGTCGCATAATCTGCTGTATGTGGCGCACCATCCAAAAGTATAAATTTAACATCTGGGTATTTTGTTTGAGCTGTGTACACTGGTACTTCAAACAAGAATCCTGGAGTAACGATAACTTTAGCTCCACCTGTTACTGCTAAGTCGATAGCTGCGAGATAACCAGCTTCTGTAGCTTCCTCTGGCTTATAGTATTTGCTTGTAATCTTATTAGCATCAGCATAAGCTACAACGCCTTCCCAAGCTCCTTGGTTAAAAGATTTGTCGTCAATGTTACCTTTGTCAGTAATGAGGGCAATTTCGAAACCTGAAACCTTCTTAGTACAACCTACAAACATTGTGCATACCAATAAAACTACCAATAACAGTGCTACATTTTTCTTCATTGAGTGGTCCCTCCTGTTAGTTTAAATTTGACAATCTGCCAGTAATTATATTGTAACATTCGTATAAAAAAATTCAACTAAAAGAAAATATTTATAAACAAAAAAAGCACATAAATGAAAAAAGCTGCAGTCCATTAGCAAACGGACTGCAGCTTCATTCTGAATCCCGTCTTTAGAAGTTAGCACCATAAATCTTTAGCATTCAACTTCATACAAATCACCTTTAAAGCCTTTAAAATAGGGCTTTTTTTATTTCTCAAAACACTTGAAAAAATATTTTTTTCATGATATAATAATGGCGTTAGTGGCGTTAAATAAAGGAGGATGTTTTTATGGCATATTATCTAAAAAAGACAAAACTAAAAGGGCGTACTTACCTCTCGATTGATGAAAGTTTTTATAGTCACGAGAAAAAAGGTACTGCTCATAAAGTTTTTAAATCGTTAGGATCCGTTGAAACCCTTATGAAAAATGGTATCGATGATCCCATTGCTCATTTTCAGAAAGAGGTTGATGAGCTTAACATCTCAAAAAAAGACGATGGAGTTAAAAAAATATCAGATAAATCACCGAATCTTTATTTAGGTTACTTCCCTCTAAAAAGCATTCTTGAAAAATTAAGCATAAAAAAATATGTCGATTATTTTAAACTTACTAATGATTTCAAATATGATCTCTATGAATTGCTTTCTTCTCTCATATACGCTAGAAGTGTCAATCCGTGCAGTAAGAATGAAACTTTTCATGATATACTACCTAGTCTTCACGGTCACTTTAGCTACTCCTATGATCAGCTACTTCACGGATTGTCATTTATCGGCATCAACTATGAAAAATTTATTGAATTATTTACTACTCAGGTAAAAGATGCTTATGGTCTCAATACTTCAAAAACCTATTTTGACTGTACTAACTTCTATTTTGAAATTGACAGAGAGGATGATTTTAGGAAAAAAGGCCCGAGTAAAGAAAATCAAAAATCTCCTATTGTAGGTCTTGGTCTTTTATTAGACCGTAATCAAATCCCTATTGGAATGAAGATGTATCCAGGCAATGAATCCGAAAAACCTATTATTAGAGATGTAATAAGTCATTTAAAAAAACAAAACAACATTACCGGAAGAACTATACACGTTGCAGATAAAGGACTTAATTGTGCGGAAAATATTGCTTTTTCGAAAGCAAATGGTGATGGATACATATTCTCAAAAACCGTAAAAGGGCTTTCAGAGAAAGAAAAAGTATGGGTTCTTCTAGATCAAGATTTTAAAGACATAAAAAATAAAAATGGGAAAGTTCTTTACAGTTACAAGTCATGTGTAGATAAATTCCCATACACAGTAGACCACAAAGGGCAAAACGTTACTGTTAAGCTTACAGAGAAAAGACTTCTCACATACAATCCCACTCTTGCAGCAAAAAAAAGATATGAGATCAACCGAATGGTCGAAAAAGCAAAATCATTAACATCATCTCAGGCGAAGAGAAACGATTATGGCGAAACTGGGAAATACGTAAACTTTACAGACAGCAATGGGAAAAAAGCCGATTTAAGCATAAACCAAGATGCAATTGATAAAGATTTACTTTTTGCAGGTTATAATCTTCTAGTTACATCAGAAATTGAAATGACTGATCAAGATATTTATGACACTTACCATAATCTATGGCGAATTGAAGAATCCTTTAAAATTATGAAGTCAGATCTCGATGCTCGCCCAGTATTTCTCCAGAAAGAAGATACCATAAAGGGACATTTTCTAATTTGTTATCTTGCTGTTCTGCTAGAAAGAGTCCTTCAATTCAAAGTGTTAAAAAACAAACATTCCACCACAGAAATTTATGATTTCATTAGAGGATTCAAAGCCACTAAAGGTGAGAATAAATATATCAATACAACAACTTATTCAAATTTTATAGATGTCTTGTCAAAAAAATTCAAACTACCGTTAACTAACTATTTTTTGAGTGAGACACAAATAAAATCTATATTCAATTACAAATTGTCTGATTTAGTCGAAGAATAACTAAAAGGCTACTGCATTATCGCGGTAGCCTTAAATATTATAGTTAGTTATCACCATTTTTTAATGTCTGATACAAAAGACAGGTAACATATCTAAATATAATTGTACATACAAAAAATCTCTATCTATTTCCTCAACTGAATAAAGCCACAATCCATTATAAAATGGGCTGTAACTTCACTTTGAATACTATAACTTGTTTTATTGTGATATTATGTATCTAAGAGGATGTATTGTGAGCTATTCAAGGTAGTATTTTTACATTTACAGAACAATAATATGATAATCGGGGGTAAATAACAATTATGGCGAAATATATACTAAGTTGTTGTTCTACAGCAGATTTAACTGAAGAGCATTTTAAAGAAAGAGATATTCACTTTGTTTGCTTTCACTATTCGTTAGATGGAAAACAATATTCTGATGATTTGGGAAAATCGCTTTCTTTTGAAGAGTTTTACAAGAAAATGAGTGAAGGTGCAGAAACCAAAACATCTCAGGTGAATGTTAATGAATTTGTTGAACACTTCACACCATTTTTAGAACAAGGCATGGATATTTTGCACGTATGCCTTTCAAGTGGCCTTTCGGGAGTTTATAATTCTGCCAACATTGCAAAAAGCATGTTACTAGAAAAATATCCGGATAAAAAAATTCACATTGTAGATTCCCTCGGGGCATCCTCTGGCTATGGACTTCTTATGGATAAACTTGCAGAACTCCGCGATGGTGGTATGGGTATTGACGAGTTATGTGATTGGGCAAATGAACATAAACTTGAACTTCATCATTGGTTTTTCTCGACCGACCTTACCTTTTATGTCAAAGGTGGGCGAATATCCAAGGCAGCAGGTTGGTTTGGAACACTGCTTAGTATCTGCCCTCTGCTCAATATGAATGATAAGGGTCAGCTTATTCCTCGTTTTAAGATAAGAGGCAAGAAGTTAGTTATAAAAGAAATTGTTAATAAAATGGAAGCTTTTGCACAGGACGGACTTGCTTATAACGGCAAATGCTACATCTCTAATGCAGGGTGCTATGAGGATGCGCAGTCTGTCGCTGAGCTTGTTGAAGAACGATTCCAAAACTTGAATGGTCACGTTGAAATTAACAGCGTCGGAACTACTATAGGTAGCCATACAGGTCCAGGCACACTTGCTTTGTTTTTCTGGGGGGATAAAAGGAATGAATGAGTGAGAAAAGCGTCTTTCAACGCTTTTCTCACTCATTTATTCTTAATAATTATTCTATCAAGTATTTCTGCAGCTTTTTCTATTACAAACCTACACTTAATCTCATCATTTCTGTATTTCTCTTTGAGCGGCTTGCAATCTATTGAGCCCATCTCTTTTTCATATTCCTCAAATAATTCTTTTGTTAGTGTCTTTATTTTTTCGCTCTCATGAGCTCTTTCATCAATAAATACTCTCCCCAAAACCATTATTGAGGCGGTCAGCGCCCCACACTTATCTTCAATGGCCATTCCTCCACCAAAGCCGGCAGCTAGCTTCAATGAGTTTTTATCTAACCCTAGTTTATATGCTTCATTTGCTGCATAGAGTATTTTCTCAGCACAATTAAAATCTTCTTTTTCTCCAAAACCATTGTTAATCATTTCTTTAAGCATGAAAACCTCCTACACTATCCTATCAATCATGAGCCCTGCGTTCTCTCTCAGTGAAAGATCTACCAGCCTTGTCTCCTCAATCTTGTTTCCTTCTTTGTCAAAGGCCACTAGGATTTTTGGTCTTAAATTAAACGTCTTCGTCTCTTCATCTATAATGATTCCAATCTCTTTAGTATTTAGCTCAACCCATTGTCCATATGGGAAAATAATAATCGTATTTATCAACGCTTCCACTATTTCATGATTGAACTGCATGTTTCCAGACCCGAGCATATACTCTATCGTTTCAGATCTCTTATGTTTTGGTCTGTGTGGTCTGTCACTCATTAGTGCATCAAAAACATCACAGGCGCCAATAATTTTGGCCATGATATGAATCTTTTCATTTGTTAATCCATTTGGATAACCTGAACCATCATATCTTTCGTGGTGTTCCGAAACAATACTAAAAATTTCTTGATTAAAACCGTATTCTTTAAGTATTTCAAAGCCTATCATAGGATGTCTCTTAATTAATGATTTCTCTTTATCCGAAAAAGAGTCTGTTTTATTATACATTTCTCGGCTTATTCCAAGCATTCCTATATCGCTAAGAATCGCTGCTGTCGCCAAAACCGCAAGTCTACTATCTGGATAATAGAGTTCTTTTCCTAAGACTACAGAGTAAAATGCCATAGCTATACTGTGTCTGAATAAGTTTTCTCCCATAGCTCTAAGTAGTAAAAGCAAATCTGCTACACGGCTACTTCCCATTACTTCAAGAACCATTTCTTTAACAAACTCTGTATCCCTATCTTCTCTTATGTTTTTTCTGAGGCTATTATCAATAATAACCTCAGCTTCTTTTTTTAGAATTGTTCGTAAATCTACTGCAATAGTTTGATTGTCGAGATCAACAGATTTAAATATTCTCACTGAATAAATAAAGTATTTCTTTAGCCCCGCAATTGTAGCTTCGTTTAAAACTGTATCTTTTGAGAGAAGTATTTTTCCATTTGGATTATAAACATCGCTAGCAAGAACGTCTCCATTTTTTATGGCAGACACTTTCACTTCAATAATTTTCTCAACCATTAATTTCGCCACCCTTCAAACAATCTCTTTAGAACAATCTAGTCAATATCTCTGTCCTTATTTAATAAACGAGTCCTTCATTCAAATTCTCCACTAATTTTCGCCATTGCCATAAGAACATTATTATCACCAATACGCATTAGCTTAACTCCTTGAGTGGATCTTCCCTGCTCAGAAACTTCATTTACATTTATCCTAATTACTACATTGGAAGTATTTATTAGCATAACTTCATCATTTTCTTTAACGACTTTCATACCCACTAATACTCCGGTTTTTGGCATAACCTTATATGTAAGAATTCCTTTTCCACCTCTAGTCTGGATTCTATACTCACTAACAGGTGTTCTTTTACCAAAACCATTTTCACTTACAACTAGTAAATCCGCACCTTCTTCAATGATATCCATTCCAACTACAGCGTCACCTTTGTTTAGATTAATACCTCTAACTCCCATAGCTGTTCGGCCCATTGATCGAACGTCTTCTTCTGAGAACTTAATTGACATACCTTTTTTTGTGACAGTAATTAGTTCTGTAGTTCCACGAGTCAGCTTAACGCCAATTAGCTCATCATCTTCTAGAAGACTTATTGATATTAATCCAGTACTTCTATTTGTATCGTAATCTTTTAGCATTGTTTTCTTAACAGTGCCATGTTTTGTCATGAAAATTAGATATTTTCCGTCCTCAAAGTCTTTTATTTGAATAACGGCACTAATTTTTTCATCAGCGTCAAGTTGCAATAAGTTAACTAATGCTGTTCCCTTGGCTTGACGACCCGCTTCTGGGATTTCATAAGTTTTAAGCTTATACATCTTTCCTTTATTAGTAAAGAAAAGAATAAAATTATGAGTAGACGTAATAAACAAATGCTCAACAAAATCTTCTTCTCTTGTTTGAAGCGCTGTAATTCCTCTGCCGCCTCTTCTCTGACTCTTATATGTGTCAGCTGGAAGCCTCTTAATATATCCAAAGTGAGTAATCGTAACCGCTACTTCATGCTCTTCAATCATATCTTCTATGTCGATATCATCTGCTGCAGATGTAACTTTAGTACGTCTATCGTCTCCGAATTTTTCTTTAATCGTTATTAATTCTTCTTTAATTAGCATAAGTATCATATATTCACTAGCTAATAAGGAATTATAGTATTCTATCGCCTTTATAAGCTGTAAATATTCATCTTCAATTTTTCCTCTTTCAAGACCTGTAAGCGCTCTCAACTTCATTTCTGCAATAGCTTCAGCCTGAATTTCTGTGAGACCAAATCTCTCCATCATTCTCTCTTTAGCTTCTGTAACATTTTTTGAACTTCTGATTATTTTAATTATTTCTTCGATATTATCAAGTGCAATCCTTAGACCTTCTAGAATGTGCGCTCTTGCTTCTGCCTTTCGGAGATCAAATTGAGTTCTTCTCGTAATGATTTCTTTTTGGTGTTTAAGATAATGATTTACGATTTCCTTCAAAGTGAGTACTTTTGGCATTCCATTTACTAATGCGAGCTGTATTATGCTAAAAGTATCCTGAAGCTGAGTATGTTTATATAGATTATTCAAAATTATATTAGGATTAGCATCTTTCTTTAACTCGATAACTATTCTCATACCGCTTCTGTCAGATTCATCTCGAAGATCAGATATTCCTTCAATTTTCTTATCTTTTACCAAATCAGCTATTTTCTCGATTAGATTCGCTTTGTTAACTTGATATGGCAATTCATTTACAATAATTCTTTGGCGATCCCTTGCCATAGGCTCAATATCTGTTTTTGCTCTAACTATTACTTTTCCACGTCCAGTAGCATATGCTTTTCGGAAGCCATCACGGCCCATTATTATTCCACCAGTAGGAAAGTCTGGCCCTTTAATGTGCTTTAATAAGTCTTCAACTTCAGCTTCTGGGTTCTCTATCGCTTCAATAATACAATCTATGGATTCTCTTAAGTTATGTGGAGGCATAGAAGTAGCCATACCTACAGCAATACCATTTGACCCATTAACTAATAAATTTGGATATCTTGAAGGAAGAACTGTCGGTTCTTTCAAACTCTCATCATAGTTAGGTATAAAATTTACAGTTTCTTTTTCAATATCTCTCATTAATTCAACTGATATTTTTGACATTCTAGCTTCGGTATAACGCATCGCAGCGGCGCTATCGCCATCGACTGAACCAAAGTTACCATGTCCATCAATAAGCATGTATCTATATGAGAAATCCTGTGCCATTCTAACCATTGTGTCATAAACCGCAGCATCACCATGTGGATGATACTTACCCAAAACTTCCCCAACCGTAGTTGCGGATTTTTTATATGGTTTTTCGGGCATGTAACCTAAGTCATGCATAGCATATAGAATTCTTCTATGTACTGGTTTCAAACCATCTCTTACATCAGGAAGGGCTCGCGAAACGATTACGCTCATTGAATAATCTATAAAAGATTTTTTCATTTCGTCTTCAATATTTACTGGAATGACACTTTGTCTTTCTATCTCCAAAATTTTTATTCCTCCAAACTAAATTTCAATTGACTTCTAGTTTATACCAATTATATAGCGTTACATTAAATCATCTTAATATCTAGCTAAATTACATGCGTTTTCTTATACGTCAAGATTTCTAACATATTTTGCGTTATGTTCGATAAATTCACGACGTGGCTCTACTTTATCTCCCATTAGTATTGTAAATATTTCATCTGCTGCCGCACCATCTTCAAGTGTTACTTGCAGTAGAGTTCTCGTTTCTGGATTCATTGTGGTATCCCATAACTGTTCTGCATTCATTTCCCCAAGACCTTTATATCTCTGAATATATACTCCATCTCTACCGATTTCTTTTAGAACAATTTCTAATTCTCTATCGTTGTAACAATATTTTTCTACATTTCTCTTTTTAACTTTATATAATGGCGGTTGTGCAATATAAATACAACCTGCTGCGACTATCGGTTGCATATATCTATATAAGAAAGTTAGAAGAAGTGTTCTAATGTGCGACCCGTCGACATCAGCATCTGTCATAAGTATGATTCGACCGTATCTCATTTTTTCAATATTAAAATCATCTGAAATTCCAGCCCCAAAAGCAGTTATCATAGCTCTTATCTGCTCGCTAGTTAATATTTTATCAAGTCTCGCTTTTTCTACGTTTAATATTTTACCTCTTAGCGGAAGTATTGCTTGGAATTTTCTATCTCTACCTTGTTTAGCTGAACCGCCCGCCGAGTCTCCTTCGACTATATATATTTCGCAAAGCGCTGGATCTTTTTCTGAACAATCTGCAAGTTTACCAGGAAGCGTAGTACTCTCCAAAACTGATTTTCTTCTAGTTAATTCTCTAGCTTTCTTTGCAGCATCTCTGGCTCTAGCTGCTGTAAGCGCTTTATCCATTATTATTTTTGCCCATGAAGGATTTTCTTCAAGATATGCCTCGAACTTTTCGGTAACTATTGAGTCCACAATACCTCTTACTTCTGTGTTTCCGAGCTTTGTTTTTGTTTGACCTTCAAATTGAGGATCTTGAAGTTTTACACTAATTACTGCAGATAGCCCTTCTCTTACATCTTCACCAATAAGATTAGGATCATTTTCTTTTAAAAACTTATATTTTCTTGAATAATCATTGATTATTTTTGTCATAGAATTTTTAAAACCAGTAGTATGTGTGCCGCCTTCTAATGTGTTAATGTTATTTGCAAAAGAAAAAATATTTTCTGAATAACTATCGTTATATTGGAACGCTATTTCAACATCAATATTATCTTTTCTATTATGAATGTAAATAGGTTCTGGGTGAAGTGCTTCTTTATTTTTGTTCAAATGTCGAACAAAAGAAACTATTCCTCCATCGTATTGGAAGGTTTTTTCTTCATTTTCTCTATCATCGCGCAAATTAATTTTTAAGCCTTTGTTAAGAAATGCCAATTCTCTTAATCTGTGCTCTAGAGTATCAAAATGATAATCTAGTTCATCAAAAACCTCTGTATCTGGTTTAAAAGTTACTTTAGTTCCTGTAGAAGTGGATTTTCCAATTATATCAAGAGTAGTAATTGCAGCTCCTCTGCAATATTTTTGGTAGTATAAATTACCATCTCTTTTTACTTCGACTTCTAAAGATTCTGAAAGAGCATTAACAACCGAAACCCCAACTCCATGAAGTCCACCTGAAACTTTATATCCACCGCCGCCAAATTTACTTCCTGCATGCAAAACAGTCAAAGCAACTTGAACTGCTGGTATTCCCAATTTAGGATGAATTCCTACCGGAAATCCTCTTCCATCATCTTCAACGCTAATGGAATTATCTGTTTTAATAACTACATTAATGTTTTTGCAATACCCTGCAAGTGCCTCATCTATGGAGTTATCTACAATTTCCCAAACTAAATGATGAAGTCCCTTACTTCCTGTGCTACCAATATACATCCCCGGTCTTTTTCTCACAGCTTCTAAGCCTTCTAATACCTGTATCTGTTCAGCCTCATAAGAGGAATTCATAATTTCGTCGGACATCTTGTTTCTCCTTTATACTCGAACTTTTTAATTATAATAATTTTCTATTTATTTTTCTTTTACTTATTATATTTGTTTCTAAATAGGTTTAGGTAATATTTTACTAATTTATTTAGAAATTGATATATCATCCATAAACTTTGCTCTTTTAAACAATGTTGTTGATGAAATTGGAGAAAGATAAATAATAGTTTTTTTCCTTTTTTCAGTTAGTACAAAACTCTTTGGTTCATCTTCTGAAATTTTTACTACAAAACCATCATCCTCTGACATCTTTAAAAAATTCTTTGTATTAACTGATGCCCCACTAGTATCAACATCAAATATCGCAATAATATCTCCTTGAGATACTACTACACTTCCACCTAAATGTATGAACATATATTTCCTCTCTCTACTTTGAAATATTTTATTACTTCTACATCCTTTAATCCTCTTATAACATCTGCATCTGTACAAGTTATTATAGATTGCATTCCTTTAAGGTATCTTAATAAATATTCTTTACGTTCACTGTCTAATTCTGAAAAAACATCATCAAGCAAAAGCACAGGAGAATGACCTGCTTCTTCTTTCATAATTTTTAATTCAGCTATTTTCAACGCAAGAAGAACAGTCCTTTGTTGTCCTTGAGACCCAAAATTTCTAACTTCTCTGCCATTAACTAAAAGCGAAAAATCATCTCGATGAGGACCAACAGAAGTATGTCCTTTTTTAATATCCATATTTCTATTTTCAAAAAGTTTTTTTTCAAAAGCTTCCCCAATACCCATTGTACCATGTTTTTGACTATTTTCAAAAATTGAAGAAACATATTTAACATTTAATTTATCATTTTTGCCGGATACTTCATCACAAACTATAGAAGCTGAATCTTTTATTAACTTAATAAATATTTCTCTCTCTTCAATTATTTTGATTCCATATTTTACTAATTGCTTATCCCATACATCTAAAAGATTACTTAAGTTTATACTTTCTCTGTTTTTTTGGAGTGTCATATTTCTTTGATCCAAAACTTTGCTATAACTAGAAAGAGAATGATAATAAGATGGTTTAAGCTGTGAAAGTGCAACATCCATAAATCTTCTTCTTTCAGCTGGGCCGCCTTTAACTATTGACATATGATCCGGTGAAAATATTACTGTATAAAGATGTCCAAGTAATTCCGATAACTTTTCTTTTTTCACTCCATTAACTGAAATAAACTTCTTTTTATCTCTATTAAATCTATAATCTAAAAATGTAAAATCATCATTTTCGCAACTTTCTTCTTCACAAATTTCTGCTTTTATTTCTGCTATATCTTCATCCCATCTGATTAGCTCAGCTTCTTTTCTGGTTCTATGAGATCTGCCTGTAGAAATAATACTTATAGCTTCAATGAAATTTGTTTTTCCTTGAGCATTCAGTCCTGAAATAATATTAACTCCCGAACATAATTCTAATGTTTGAGAGCAATAATTTCTAAAATTCTTAATGTTAATTGTCTTTAGACGCATTTTATTATATATTCCTCATCATTAAATACAATAATATCGCCATTTCTTAATTTTTTTCCTCTAGCTATTTCAATAACTCCATTTACTTTAACTAGACCGTCACTTATTGCAAGTTTTGCCATTCCACCTGATTCAACTAAATTTTCAAATTTCAAAAATTGATCAAGCTTTATGAATTCAGTTTTAATTTCACATTCTGTCATAGTAACCTCTTTTCTTACATTTTCCGATTTCTTAGTCGTAGATGTATAGTTTCGTAAGAACTCAATTTATTCTATTTATTAAACATGTTTATAAAAAATATTCTATTTCTTAAACCTAGATGGTAGTACGAGGTATAAATATCCATCTTGATTAAAAGGCTTTAAAATACATGGGCTCACATTATTTATTAGTTCAATTTTTATTTTCTCTGTATCTATAACTTTTAATGAATCCATAAAATATTTTGCGTTAAAAGCTATTTCAATGTCCATTCCCTCTTTTTCGATAGCCAATTCTTCTTGAACATCACCACTTTGGGAATTTGATCTTATAGTCATTTTTTCATCATCAATATTAAATTTTATCATATTACTATTTGATTCTCTCGCAAATAATGCAGCTCTTTCACATGCTTCAATCAATTTGCTTTTGTTTAAAACAACAGTAATTTTATTATCAACTGGAATAATTTGTTTGTAATTTATGAATTCGCCTTCGAGTAATCTAGAAGTTATCAATGTTTCATTTATTTGAAATAGTGCTTGATTATTTGTAAAATAAATATTTACTTTTTCATCTGAATCATCAAGTATTTTTTGAATTTCAGACATGGTTTTACCAGGTATAACTACTTTTTTAACAAAATCACTTTTTATATCATCCCATTTAACTGCCATTCTAAATCCATCAAGTGCTACCATTGTAGCCTTTTCACCACTAAATTCTAGAAGTAGTCCTGTAATTATTGGCCTTAAATCCTCAGTCGCTACTGCAAAAATAGTATGTCTTATCATTTCTTTCATACTTTTTTGAGTTAATGTAATTGGATTTTCACGGCTTATTTTTGGGAGTTCAGGAAAATCATCGCTATTAATACCAATTAATTTAAAGCTTGAGCCTTCGCATTTAATATTTAATATGTTTCCGTCATTTATATATATTTCTACATCTGCGTCAGGCATTTTTCTGATAATTTCACCAAAAATCTTAGACGAAACAACAACTCTTCCTGGCTCAACAACATCAACATTAATTAGTGTTTCTATTCCAATTTCAAGATCAGTACCTGTTATTTTTAGTTTTCCTGTACTTGCTTCTAAAAGTAAACCTTCAAGAATAGGAAGTGTGGTTTTAGATGGAACTGCTTTTTGGACTATTGATATTCCTTCGAGTAAACTATTTCGATTAGCAAATATTCTCATTTTTAAACTCCCTTTTTAGATATATATATTATTAATTTAGCTAGTAGTAATAGTAGTAAGGGCTGTTGATATGTTTAAAAGTGGTTTTTCCCTTACTATGAGTAGGGTTATTTATTAGAAAAAGACTGTTGATAAGTCAATTTAAAATGAGCTCTTTTATAATAAAAATGTGTATAACTTTAAGTATGATAATTTGATATTTTCTCTTTAATATCTTCAATATTCTTTTTTAGTGAAGCATCAATTTGTTGTTGATTACCTATTTTTTCATGTGCATGCATTATTGTAGTGTGATCTCTTCCAAATGCTTCGCCTATCTTTGGCAAACTTAAATCAGTTAATTCTCTACATAAAAACATGGCTATTTGTCGAGGAAAAACTATTGTTTTAGTTCGTTTCTTAGCATTTAAGTCTTCTATTCTAATATCAAAATAATCAGAAATAATTTCCTTTATAATAGAAGGGTTAATTAATTTTTGTTTGGATCCAGTCAAAATTTCTTTTAAAGCTTGATTTGCAAGGTCTTCATTTATAATACCATTTGTTAATGTAGAATAAGCAATAAGCCTAGTTAGTGCACCTTCTAATTCTCTAATGTTTGTTTGAATTCGTTTTGCTATCATAAGTAATATATCATCTGAAACATTAATTTTTTCACTTTTTGCTTTTTTCTTTAAAATTGCGATTCTGGTTTCTAAATCAGGAGCTTGAATATCCGCTATAAGACCTTGTTCAAAACGAGTGCGCAATCTGTCCTCTAAAGTAGGAATTTCTTTAGGAGGTCGATCACTAGATATTATTATTTGCTTATTTGAACCATATAAAGTGTTAAATGTATGGAAAAATTCTTCTTGGGTTCTTTCTTTTCCAGCTATAAACTGAATATCATCAATTAAAAGTACATCAACATTTCTATATTTATTTCTAAAATTATTATTTGTATTACCTTGAATAGAATTTATAAGTTCATTTGTAAAGGTTTCTGATGTAACATACATAATCTTTGATTGTTTTTTTTGTTTAAGAATATAGTGACCAATAGCATGCATTAAATGTGTTTTTCCGAGTCCAACTCCTCCATATAGAAAGAGTGGATTATAGGCTCTAGCTGGTGATTCTGCAACAGCAGTGGATGCTGCATGTGCAAGTCTATTACTATTTCCAATAACAAAAGTTCCAAAAGTATATTTTGGATTTAATGAAGAGTTTGTAATTATTTCTTCTTTTTCTATTGATATTGTATCATGATTTTCCTCATCTATAACAGGAGAAGAATCTACTATAAAATCAATGTCATAATTAAAATCAGAAGCTTTAATTATGCAATGCATAATAAGATTTTTATATCTTTGTGTTATAATATTTTGAGCAATGGTGTTTGCTACCGAAATGGTAATAGTATTGTTTTTTATTGAAGACGCGCGCAGCGGTAGTATCCAGGTTTTAAAACTTACCTCTGTCATTTCAATTTTAATTAGATCTAGAGCGTTGCTCCAAATTTCTTGCAGATTGGAAATCATATTTTACCTCCTAAGATTTATTATAAAAAATGAACCAATAGTTGCACCTTTTTTTTAGAATATCTCAATTTCCGTTAAATCATTATAATACAAACTAATAGTTATGCACAAGAGAACAGAAAAGGTTGAAAAATGTGTATATTTTGAAATTTTTATTACAAAAACAAGATATTGTGTTTTTATTTTTAATTAATATCTATAGGTTGATAATTGATAAAATAAATATTGAAAAAAAATTTATATATTGAAAAAAAAATTATAAAATAACTAAATATGTTGACATGACTTATCTTTGCTACTATAATTGAAATGCTAATAAGCACAAACAGGAGGTGTTTTCATGTTAATGACATATCAACCAAAAAAGAGACAACGCAGTAAAGTTCACGGCTTTAGAGAAAGAATGAGCACAAAAAATGGACAAAATGTTCTCAGAAGAAGAAGATTAAAAGGCAGAAAGAGACTTACAGTATAAAGGGCCGCCCAGAGTGGCCTTTTTCTGTATATTGAATTGAGGAACCTATGTCTGTATTAGTTAAATTAAAAAAGAATTGGCAATTTAAGAATGTCTACGAAAAAGGGAAATATTCTGCAGATAAATATGTAGTAGCATATTATGTTAGAAATAATCTCAATACTAATATAGTAGGTTTTTCTGTAAGTAAAAAAGTTGGAAACAGTGTCGTTAGAAACAGAACGAAAAGACGTATGAAAGAATGTTATAGATTTTTTTCATTAAACATTAAAAAAGGGTATGACATTGTTTTCACTGCCAGAGTTGCCGCTTCAGAAGCAGATTTTTCAAAAATAAAAAACTCTATGAAAAACTCGTTGGAAAGAGCAAAACTTTTTTTGAATGAAAAGAAGGAATAATGAAAAGATTATTCGTATATATAATTAAGATATATAGAAAATATATTTCACCACTATCTCCAGGAAAATGTAGATTTGTTCCGACTTGTTCGGAATATTCGCTACAAGCCATTGAAAAGTATGGAGCTCTTAAGGGTGGATTTATTTCTATTAAAAGAATACTAAGATGTAATCCTTTCGGGAAATTTGGCTATGACCCAGTACCTGAGCCGAAAGACATGGAAGGATTGAAATTTTTAAAAATAAGGAGATGAAAACTTGTTAGATTTTATTGTATATCCTCTCGGAAAATTGATGAAAATAATTTACGATTTTACTGGAAATTATGGTGTTGCAATTGTTTTATTCACTATTGTTATTAGAATGGCGCTTTTGCCTTTCAGTATTAAGCAGACGCAGTCCTCAAAGAAAATGAATGTTTTAAGTCCAAAAATGAAGGAAATCCAAGAAAAGTATAAAAACGACAAAGAACAATTGAACGTTAAGCTGATGGAACTTTACAAAGAAAATAATTACAATCCTGCAGCAGGTTGCTTACCTACTTTATTACAGATGCCTATATTGTTTTCCTTGTTCTATGTACTTCAAGATCCTATAAAATATGTTTTTAGTACAAAGGAAGCATTTGCGCTTGTACATAAAAGCTTTTTATGGATTTCTAATGTTGGTCTAACAGAGCAGGCAGCTACAATCTTTAGCATTCCAGGTATTGGAGGGCTGCCAATACTGGCGATACTAGCTGGACTTACAACTTGGTATCAGATGAGAATGATTATGCCTAGTGGATCTAATGTTGATCCAACGCAGAAATCAATGACTATGATTATGCCATTTATGTTTGCATTTTTCACACTTAATGTTCCGTCTGGGTTAGCAGTGTATTGGGTAATTGGTAATTTTATTACAATTATTACACAGTATTTTTTATTGGGAAAGAAACCAGCCGTTGCCGTTAAGGAGGTCAAAAAATGATTTTTGTTGAAAAAACCGGAAAAACCGTTGAAGAAGCTGTTAGTGCAGCAATTCTAGAACTAAATATTGATGAATCTAAAGTAGAAATTGAAATAATAGAACAATCTACTAAAGGATTCTTAGGAATTGGTGGAAAGCTTGCTAAGGTTAAAGTTTCTATAATTGAAGAAATTCTAGAAAACAATAATTCTAAAAAGATTGTAATTAATTCGACCAGATCTGAAACAAATAGAGAATCTAGATATACAGAAGCGGCTACGCCTGAAGACAAAGAAAATGCTCAGAAATTTATGAGAGATGTTTTAAACGCAATGAATATTAAAGCAGAAATCAGAAGTAGAATTACTGAAGAGGGTTTATATATAAACTTGTCTGGTCCTAGAATGGGATTAATTATTGGTAGACGTGGTCAAACATTAGATTCGCTTCAATATTTAGTTAGTTTAGTTGTAAATAAAGAAAAACAGAGAAATTCTCACATTAAAGTTGTTCTCGATACCGAAGACTATCGAAAAAAGAGAGAAGATACTTTAGTTAGACTAGCGACTAGACTTGCAGAAAAAGTCATTAGAACAGGTGAATACGTTGAGTTAGAACCGATGAATCCATATGAACGTAGAATTATTCACTCAACACTCCAAGGGTATGATGGAATTGTTACTTATAGTGAAGGTGAAGAGCCAAACAGAAGAGTAATTATTGACTCTGACAGGGATTAAAGTATATTTGATGGATGTTTTGTTAATATTAGAATACTTAAATGAAATTTACAAAAAGAAATATATTAAAAGACAGTCTTCGCGCAGGCGTTGACTGTTTTCTTTTAAACTAAAAATAGATATAATTGTACGTGAATGAAAATTCAATTTTATAATATAGATATATTGAAGGTGTAATGATGCAGAAGAAAACAATAGCAGCAATTTCGACAGCACCAGGAGAAGCCGGGGTTGCAATTATAAGAGTATCGGGTGATTTATCTTATGATATTTTTATGAATATTTTTAGAGATAAACAAATTAGAAAGAAAAGCGAGTTTATTGATAGGCATATGTATTATGGCTCAGCTGTAAACAATAGGGAATCTCTCATAGATGAGGGATTATTTGTATTTATGAAAGCCCCAAATACTTATACTGGCGAAGATGTTTTTGAGATTCAGTGTCATGGTGGAAGTAGCTCCACTGGAGAAATTTTGTCTAGAGTATTAGAATTAGGTGCAGAATTGGCTGAAGCTGGAGAATTCACAAAAAGAGCTTTCCTTAATGGGAAAATTGATTTATCTCAGGCTGAGGCTGTTATGGATATTATTTCTTCAAAAACTGGAAGGGCACTCAATGTAGCAGTTGGGCAACTACGCGGAAATATTTCAAATAAAGTTAGAGAAATTATGCACATTTTTATTTCTCTGCTAGCACATATTGAAGCCTCAATTGATTTTCCAGAACATGATATTGAAGAAGTTACAAATAAAAGAATGAATGATGAGCTTTCACATGCATTTGAATTAATTAGTAATTTAGAAATTGGGTTCGAAGAAGGTCGATTTATAAAAGACGGTATTAAGACCGCAATCGTTGGTAAACCGAATGTTGGAAAGTCATCACTATTGAATGCACTTCTTAAGGATGAAAGAGCGATAGTAACCGAAGTTCCAGGGACGACGAGAGATATTATTGAGGAAATAATTAATATTTCAGGAATTTTGGTCAGAATTATCGATACAGCAGGGCTCAGAGGGACCACGGATTTAGTTGAGTCTCTGGGTATTGAGCGAACAAAGAAAACTATTGATTTGGCTGATTTAGTGTTGTTTGTATTAGATGCGTCAGAGGAAATAACTGATGAAGATTTTCAAATAGCGACACTTCTTTCTGACAAGAAAGTTGTTTTGGTTTTGAACAAGAGTGATAAGTTTATTAACGGATTTACGACTGATTCCATATTAGATAAGTTTAGTAATTTCTTAATAGAAAATATTGACTCGAAAAATAAGAATGTTGACTTTATAAAAATTGTTGAAATTTCGGCAAAAGATTCAACTAACATTAATTTACTAGAAGAAATTATTCAAAGCATGGTAGAAAAGGGAATGATCCAACAAGAAGGATCTACGCCTGTAACTAATGCGAGACATAGAGATTTGATTTTGAAAGCAGAAAGAATTATTGCGAGTAGTATTAAAGAGCTAAACAGCGGAGTTCCCATTGATTTATTGTCAATTCAGATAAAGGAAGCATGGAGAATGCTTGGGCTAATAACTGGTGATTCTGTGAATTCAGACATCACTAAGGAAATTTTTAGTAGATTTTGTGTAGGAAAATAAGGAAGTATATATGGAAAGAATATTTGATGCTGGAGAATATGATGTTATAGTTATTGGAGCGGGTCATGCAGGGTGTGAGGCGGCATTAGCTTCTGCCCGTCTTGGCATGAAAACTTTAGTTACATCTATAAATCTAGATAGTGTGGGAATGATGGCATGTAACCCCTCTATTGGAGGGCCCGCGAAAGGAAATCTCGTTAGAGAAATTGACGCACTTGGCGGAGAAATGGGAATTAACACTGATAATACTATGATTCAGTCAAAAATGCTAAACATAAAAAAAGGCCCTGCAGTTAGAGCGTTGCGAATGCAAAGCGACAAATATTTGTATCATCAACGTATGAAATGGGTGCTTGAGAATCAAGAGAATATTTTTCTTAAACAATGTGAAGTCAGCGAAATTTGTTTTGGGGAGAATAAAGTTACTGGTATAATAACTACTTTAGGAGCTCATTATCGAGCGAAGGCAATAATTGTTGCAACAGGAGTATATTTAAAGGGGAAAATAGTAATTGGTAATGTATCCTATTATAGTGGCCCAAACGGGTTGTTTCCTGCTATGGAGTTATCTAGTTCGTTAGAACAAATGGGATTCATCCTAAGGAGATTTAAAACAGGAACGCCTGCAAGAGTTGATTCTAGAACAGTAGATTATTCGAAAATGGTTGAACAACCTGGTGATCCTGATCCTGAGAGATTTTCTTATTTAAGTGAAAGAACACCATTTGAGCAAATGCCTTGTTACTTAACATATACAACACCATTAACGCATGAGATTATCCGAGAAAACATTCATAGATCACCACTTATTACTGGCGACATAACTGGTGTTGGACCTCGATACTGTCCTTCTATTGAGACAAAGGTTATCAATTTTGCGGATAAAGAACAACATCAAACTTTTGTTGAACCGGAAGGTAATTTCACTAATGAGCTTTATATTCAAGGCATGTCTAGTAGCTTGCCCGAAGAAGTTCAAGAAAAGTTCATGCATACTATTGTAGGCTTAGAAAATTGTCACATCACTAGACCGGCTTATGCAATTGAATATGACTGTATTGATCCGACAGCGCTCAAACTTACTTTAGAGTCTAAGAATATCGAAGGGCTGTTTTTTGCAGGTCAAATAAATGGTACATCTGGCTACGAAGAAGCAGCTGCGCAAGGTTTAGTTGCTGGTATTAATGCTGTACTGAAGATTCAAAACAAGTCGCCGTTAATATTAGATAGATCAGAAGCTTACATAGGAGTTTTGATTGACGATCTTGTCACTAAAGGAACTGAGGAACCGTATCGAATGATGACAAGTAGAGCAGAATACAGGTTGTTGTTAAGGCATGATAATGCAGACGCGAGACTGACTGAAAGAGGACATTCACTCGGACTTGTTACAGAATTACGACTCAAAAAATATTTAGATAAGAAGCATGAAATCGCAGTTGAACTCGAAAGACTAAGGAAAGCAATGATTTCACATAATATTTTAAATGATTTTTTGAGGAAGATTGGATCTACGGAAATTCAGGGATCAATGACATTGTACGAGCTTTTAAAAAGGCCGGAAATTACATATTATGAAATAATTTCTTTTATTGAAAACTATATAAATGTTTCACGTGAAACATATGAGGAAGTAGAAATAATTATTAAGTATGAGGGATATATCAAGAAGGCACTAGTTCAAGCAAATGGATTTAAAAACATGGAGAACATTAAACTAAAAGATGATATTATGTACTCTAAAATCTCAGGATTATCTTTAGAAGCGAGAGAAAAGCTTGACAAAGTTAGACCAGACAACCTTGGTCAAGCATCAAGAATATCAGGTGTATCTCCAGCTGATATTTCTGTTATGTTAGTCTACTTGGAACAAAGAAGAAGAACTAATTTCTGAAATCAACATAAAAAGCTAGAGAGTATATTATAGCTTGCTTACACAAATCCCACTAGCACAAAATCATTTAACCTGATAATTACATATACAAATGCAATATGATAATTTGCATAGTAAAATAATAGGAGGACAAAATTGCTAAATGAAAAATTAAGAGATTTACTTATTCAGGGCGCTAAAGAGAATCTAACGATGTTAGACAAAGAAAAGACAGATAAATTGGATATATTTATTGACTTATTGAAAGAATGGAACGAAAAGATTAATTTGACAACAATTTCAGGTGATGAAGAAATTGTAACAAAGCATATTATCGATTCACTTTCTTGTTTTAAAACTGATGTAATTAAATCAAATATAAAGATGATCGATGTTGGTACTGGCGCGGGCTTCCCAGCAATACCTATAGCTATTGTTGATAGCACAATTGATATAACTCTGCTAGACTCCTTGAACAAGCGGCTAAAATACTTGGATATTGTTATTAACCAGTTAAAATTAACGAATGTAAAAACTCTTCATGCACGGGCAGAAGATGCAGGGCAGAACAAATTATACAGAGAGATGTTTGATGTGGTGACAGCAAGAGCTGTTGCACCACTCAGAATTCTTTTAGAGCTGTGCTTACCTTTCTTAAAGGATGGTGGATATTTTGTTTGTATGAAGGGTCCTGGTTTTTATGAAGAAGTTGAAGAATCAAAAGTTGCGCTCGAAAAACTTGGAGGAAACATTGTAAGAGTTATTGATACTCCGATTATTGGAACTGATTTGTGTCACAATATACTCTTAATACAAAAGACAGGTATTATGCCTAAGCATTATCCAAGAAAGCCAGGCAAGCCAGTTTCGAATCCTTTATAATTTCAATCACGTTTAATCAGTTATAATAATAAAGGTCTATAAATATATATTTTTTTGCCCTTCTATTTAAACTCTCGTTGAGTTAAAATAGTAATGCTAGAGCTTTATGAAGATTACTGATAGTAAACTCTAGGACAAAATGTATATCAGAATTATGTGAGGTATTTAATGTCTAAAGCGATTGCGGTTTTTAATCAAAAAGGTGGCGTTGGTAAGACTACTACAGTAGTAAATCTTGCTTATTGCTTGGCTGACCAGGGGAAAAAAGTACTGATAATAGATATTGATCCTCAAGGGAATTCAACAAGTGGTGTCGGAATTGATAAGTCCAAGATTGAAAACTCAATATACGAAGTGCTTATTAACGGCATTCCAGGTAAAGATGCAGTCTTAGAAACAGAGTATAGCAATCTATCAATATTACCAGCAAGCGTTCAGCTGGCAGCGGCGGAGATTGAGTTAACTGGAGAAGAGAAAAGGGAACTAAAACTAAAGGACTGCATTTCACTACTTAAACAAGAATATGACTATATTTTCGTGGATTGTCCTCCTTCTTTAGGATTATTATCAGTAAATGCGCTTTCAGCTGTTGATAGCGTCATAATTCCGGTCCAGTGTGAGTACTATGCACTTGAGGGCGTCAGTCAATTAATGAATACTATTAAGTTAGTTAGAAAAGGGCTGAATCCATCGCTGGAGATTGAAGGTGTGGTTCTTAGTATGTTTGACGGAAGAACAAATCTTTCAATTCAAGTAGTCGAAGAGGTTAAGAAATATTTTAAGGGAAAAGTTTATACGACAACAATTCCGAGAAATGTTAGACTAGCTGAAGCTCCCAGTCATGGAATGCCAATAGGTGTATACGATCCTAAATCAAAGGGAGCGGAAGCTTATAGCGAGCTAGCAGAAGAATTCATATTTCTACTAGAATAAATGTTTCACGTGAAACATTTAGCATCTGAATTAATAAGGTGACTCTTTCGATGTTTAAGCTGCCATAGTAGCTTAAAAAATCGAAATTACACACCGATAGAGTCACACTAATTCAGATAGCGTTACTGATGCAATCCTAGTGTTTCTATCAGCTGGAACTCTAAGCATCCGAATTAATAAAGCAACTCTTTCGACTGAAAAGCGGCCATAGTCGCTTTAAAAAGTCGATATTCAAGCGATAGAGTTGCATTAATTCAGATAGCTCACGGGAGCCGAGGAGGGAAGCCATAAGCATTCGCATTAAATATAGTGTTACTTCCTGCTGAAACTCGGCGAAGCCGAGGAGGGAAGCAGGTATTACAGACCGATAGTAACACTTTTAATGCGAATAGCGTCATAGTGCACACACATAGTAACACTTTTAATCTGTACGAATTTTCGTTATATTAGATAATTAAACAAAGTTAAACGAAAATTAGTACGGGATAGCGTAATAGGGCACACACATAGAAACACTATTAATTCGGGTAGCGTAAACCGTTCCGCTTTAAAAAATCGATATTACAGACCGATAGAGTCACATTAATCTGTACGAAATTTCGTTATATTAGATAATTAAAACAAAGTTAAACGAAAATTAGTACGGGATAGCGTTAAAGGGCAGGAATTAGTTAAACTTTCGACTGAAAAGCGGCCATAGTCGCTTTAAAAAGTCGATATTCAAGCGATAGAGTTGCATTAATCTGTACGAATTTTCGTTTTACAAGATAATTAGAACATAGTTAAACGAAAATTAGTACGGGATAGCTCCTTGACCAATGTTTGTTTGCCAGTTGATTTTTCATAATAAAATCAACATGGATGCATAGTTTTGAAATTCGAACAAATTTAGAATTACTTAATCTGATTTCATAGTCGAAGATGATTAGTTTCGTAAGACTTCAAGGTATTCTAATGTACAGTATTTATTTATTATGTACGAATTTGCTTTAATTTATAAAGATTATTTGAAACGCAAATTAGTACTTGATAACCGCGGCGAAGCCGACTCTATTTTGATCAAGGAGAAGAAATTGAAAACAAATGATAAATCTATAGAAAAAAGAAGAGGACTCGGTAAAGGATTAAATGCTCTCATCCCATCAATGGAAGATGAAGACGTGATTATTCATGAGCCAAATAACAACGGACTTTATACTATAGATATAGACAAAATTGATTCAAATAAAAACCAGCCAAGAAAATTCTTTAACGACGACAAAATTGCTGAGCTAGCTCAATCAATAAGCGAGCATGGGGTAGTACAGCCAATTGTAGTAACAAAAGTGATTAGCGACAGTGTTGAACAAAGATATATGATAATCGCAGGGGAAAGAAGATGGAGAGCATCTAAAGTCGCTGGCTTAAAACAGGTTCCAGCAATTATTAAGGATTACTCAGAAAAAACAATAATGGAAGTTGCTTTGATTGAAAACCTACAAAGAGAAGATTTAAATCCAATAGAAGAAGCACTTGCATTTAGAGCCTTAATTGATGACTACAAAATGACCCAAGATGAAATTGCGAAAAGAATTGGAAAAAGCAGATCTGCGGTTGCAAACACTTTGAGACTTCTTAATTTACCTGAGTTAGTAAGAGAAATGCTCATTACAGGAAAAATAACAGCAGGTCATGGTAGAGCGATACTTAGCCTTGAAGGCGAACAAAATCAAATTGATGCAGCACAAAGAGCGTCTTCAGATGGGCTAAATGTGAGAGAAGCAGAAGCGCTAAAGAGAGATAATATTAATAAAAAAATGTCAAATCAAAATAAAATAGCAGTAATTAAAGATCATCAAATAATTACAATAGAAGATGATCTAATGAAAAATTTAGGCACAAAGGTTAAAATTCACTACAAAAAAGGATCCGGGAAAATAGAGATTTCATTTACAAGTGATGATGATTTAAACAGACTTATTGAATTATTCAATTAATTTCAAGGTTTTCAGCAGAAAAAACTAATAAAAGTTGTGTCAAAAAATAAAACAATTAAGAAAACATCAAGCGGTGCATAAATACATAAAAGGAATTTTAATCCTGCGGTTTAAACGCTGTATATTGTGTTTAAAATACTATAACAATACCATATGTAGTTAGAATAAAAAAAGCCATTAAATCTAAATTAAACGAGGATAACGGCGCCGTTGAAAAACGAAAAAGACACTTTCGCAAAAAATGAATAATATAACGAGGATCAACATGACATATTTTGACAATGCCTCAACCTCCAATTTTAAGCCCAGAGAAGTAATAAATTCTTATAAAAAAGCACTTACAGAAATAAATGGTAATCCAGGTCGCGGTGCACACCGAGTATCCATTGATGCAGGAAGAGCACTTTTTAATGCTAGAGAGAATATAAGTGGATTTTTTAATGTATCTTGCGAAAATTTAATATTTTCATCAAATGCGACAGAAGCGCTAAATGTAGGAATCTTAGGATTGATATACCCTGGCGACCACGTAATAACTACAGTAACGGAGCATAATTCAGTTAATAGGCCATTAGGATACTTAAAAACTCTTGGCGTTGAAGTTAGCATAGCTGAATCTATGGAAGATGGATTTACTTCAGTAGAAAGTATTAAGGGAAAAATTCAAAGCAATACAAAACTAATTATAGTAAATCATCAATCCAATGTAACTGGTGTCATTCAGCCAATCGATGAAATTGGAACTTTTGCTAAAGAAAAAGGAATCTATTTTCTAGTGGATGGAGCTCAAAGCGTTGGACATATGAAACTTGATATTGGAAATACACCTGTTGATTTTTTTGTTGGAACAGGACACAAAGCATTACTTGGACCTCAGGGAACAGCATTTTTCTATATAAAAGATGGAATTTCGGTTAGACCATTAATTCATGGCGGAACCGGAAGTGACTCCGAAAGTGAAATACAACCGTCGATTCTTCCGGATAAGTTTGAGAGTGGTACTCCAAATTTGCCTGGGATACTTGGACTCTCGGCCGGAATTGATTTTATTAGAAAGAATTCACTATCTGAAATTATTAAAAAAGAAAAAGAATTAAGGGCATATTTTGTGGAAGAAATATTAGATCTTAGTGGGAGCCTTAACATTAAATTAGAAGGTTATATCAAGGAGCATAGTTATGGCCCGATTTGTTCGGTCACGATAGCAGGAATTGATTCTTCTGAACTCTCGTATAGATTAGATTCTGAATACAACATAATGACAAGACCAGGGTTGCAATGCGCACCAAATATTCATAGAAGAATGGGAACATTAGAGAGCGGCACAGTAAGATTTAGCTTTAATTTTAATAATAGTTTTTTAGAAATTGAAGAAGCCATTGATGCATTGATAAGAATCAGTGGAAGAATTTAAAATAATATTAACGAGGTATTTATGACAAACAAAATTTATGGCATAGACTTAACAGCTATTATAATTGTATTAGTTATTTGCATATTAGCATTTTTAGTTTGGAATGTTTTAATCACATTGAACCTTAGAACCATGATTAAAAAGTATAAGAAGCTGATGAGGGGTTCCACAGCAAATACACTTGAATCAACGATTTTTCAAAATCTCGAAAAAATTGAAAAGGCATGTACTAAAGTTGATAGTTTGGAAGAAACACTTGGAGAAATAAATAGAAGAATCGATAATAGCATAAAAAAAGTTGCAGTTGTGAGATTTAATGCTTTTAGTGATACAGGTAGTGATTTAAGCTACTCTATAGCCTTACTTAATGATTTAAATACAGGTCTAATTCTTACTGGAATATATGGACGAAATGAATCTTATACATATGCAAAACCAGTTTCAGAAGGGGTATCAAAATACCCACTTTCTAGTGAAGAAGAAGAGGCATTGAAGAATGCTATAGCGAAATAACAAGAAGAAATATTGAAGAAAACTATTTTTAGTAAAGAAAAAGAAACAATGCAGAAGTAAAATAACATATTATGCTAAACACGGCTGCCCAATGTATAACAACGTTGGGCAGCCGTGTTTTTATATGTTTATTTTTTTAATCCAGCAAAAAAAATCTCTAAAGTTTGGTGAAATTTCATTTTCAAGTCATCGACACCTTTATTAACACACCACGAATATAACACCCCAACTATGAGAGGATATGTTAAATCAAATAGTCCATCAGAGGAAATGTCCTTACGAAAAATGTTTAGCGTTTTTCCTTCAGTAAAAAAATCAAAGTAAGGAGACCAAAACTCTTTTGAACGAACTGCTAAAAATTCATATTGGTTATGAGAGAGCAGTAGGGTGTCAGATAATGCTACTGTAATTTCGTTGCAACCAAATTCTGAATAGACACTTAAAAGCTCATTCAAAAAAATGTACATTTTTGTTTCAGGAGGTAACTTGCTATCAATATTATCACAAAATATTTTGAAGCTATTAAGCTGTTGCTTTGAATTTTCAAATAAAATTTCTTCTTTATACTTAAAGTGCTTATAAAAAGCGGTCGACGAGATACCGACAGCTTCTGAAATTTCAGCAACAGTAACTTTTGACCATCCTCTTTCTGCAAATAGTTTAGTTGCAACTTCAACTATTTGTGCCTTTCTGTTTTTTGGACGCCGTTTTATTTCTTTATTCTGTTCCATTTTATCCTCCGCAGTCATTTAAGTTCACCTAAACTACACACTGTGTATTCGTAATTTCGAAAATATAATTTTTTGTCACGATATTTATAAGTATAAATTTTTCTATTGACATAAATTATATTGAAGAGCATATTTAAGTTTATAAAAACCAATGTTTATAAACTTAAGTTGTGTACACAATTGTTTTAACAGAAAACAGTAGTAATAGCAATAATATAAAATCTATAGCGAAAGCTTTAAATATATGTACAAACATACGAGAGGGGAAATACTGAATGAAAAATGCCGACTTAGCAAACATCTACAAAAAAAGAAGAAACAAATTGATGACTCAAATGGAAAGCGGGGTAGCAATAATTAGGCAGTCCTTTACAGCTACAGATATCTTATTGAAAGATAAGAATTTAGAATATCTAACTGGAATAAAAGAGGAAAATACTATTTTGTTGTTAGCGAAAAATGGCATTTCAATTAATTTTTGGGAGACTCAAAAGACAGAAAATGTAGGAAGAGGAGATATAGTTCATGAAGTATTGTTTGTTCGTGAACTTTCCGAAAGAGAAAAAGCGATTGATGGAGATAGTAGTAACGAGGATAAAATAAAAAGTGAAACAGGTGTCGATGCCGTATTAAGTTTAAACCAATTTGACTCAATTATTGGAGCTTCTTTAGTAAAAACTGAGACGCTTTGGGTAAATATTGCAGCTCCGTATAGCTTATCAAAACCATTAAGTGATGATTTAATAAGATTAAATCAAATCAAGGAAAGATTTTTGTGGTTGAATATTAAAAATATTGCACCTCTTATTCATGAAATGAGAAGAATTAAAGATGATTATGAGATCGAGTGTTTAAAAGAAGCATTTAAAATACATACCGAAGTTTTTGAAAAAATAATGTCCAGTTTGAAGCCAGGAGATAATGAAGCAAAAGGTAAAGCTATATGGGATTATGAGACGGCTATGAAAGGAACAACTGTTTCAGGCAACACTTTGGACAATTATGCAAATAACATCATTGTTGCAGCAGGCGAAAATACAACTATTGGACACTACATGGATAATAATCAAGAAATAAAAGATGGGGATTTGATTTTAATTGATTCGGGGGTATCAGTAAATGGGTATTCTTCTGACATTACAAGGACATTCCCAGCAAACGGGGAATTTACTGATAGACAAAGAGAATTATATGAAATTGCTTTAGAAGCACAAAAAGCTGCAATATCAACAATGAGAGCAGGTTCAACATCAAGAATAGCTCATAGGGCTGTTTTTGACACCTGGAAGAAATATGGCTTGGAAAAGTATGGTTATGGAACGTGTGGGCATCCTGTAGGATTGAATATTCATGATTCAAACGGATGGAAATCCGATGATGATAAACCATTTGAACAGGGAGTTGTTTTAGTAATTGAACCATTTCTATCTATACCAGGAGAAGTAGGAATTAGAATAGAAGATGGTGTATTGATTACGAAAGATGGTTGTGAAGTTCTTTCGGGTCCGGCCGTGGAAATTAATGACATAGAAAGATTGTGTAAAAATTAGTGAAAGGACAATAAATCAAATTATTACAAACCACGTATATAAAAAAGATAGGAATGAGGGGATAATATGAGTGCTGATATATTTAATGATGTACTGGGTCCTATAATGATGGGACCTTCCAGTTCACATACTGCAGGTCCAGTAAGAATAGGACGGATGGCCCGTGATGTATCTAAAGGTGCTATGCGTGTAAGAATTCTCTTTAGCAAGAGTGGTTCATACGCAGGAACATATAAAGGGCAGGGATCAGATATTGGATTCACTTCTGGCATTTTAGGATGGGATGCAGATGATAGTAGAATTTCTGATGCATTAGAGTTTGCCAAAAATAATGGTTATGATATTTCATTTGAAATTGTAAATGATTCATTTTCGCATCCGAACACGGCAATAATCAATTTTTATGAGAATGAAACGCTTACGACAAGTTTGGAAACTATTTCTCTTGGTGGTGCTGTCGTAGAAATCAAAGAAATAAATGGATTCAATATTCAGATACCTGGAGATAGTCATGAGTTGATTATATATGGAAAAAATAAAGAAGAAACTGAAGATATTAAGAATCAGATTGTAAAAATTATTGTCGATTCAGAAAATATTGTATTACAGTATAGAGAACTTAAAACTAAAGATAATACAAAGATGAATGATTTGATATTTTATGATTCAGATGTTCAGTTTGCGCTACATTTTACTACGAAAAATATTGTCTCAGAAAGAGTTTTAGAAGAAATATCAGAAGTAAAAGGAATTAAAAAAGTTCACAAAATTTCTCCGGTTCTCCCTGTAGTTTTTAGGAACGGGAAAGATGTGCCGTTTAATACTGCAAAAGAAATGGAAGAGTACTTTGCAGGCAAAGAGTACGCTCTTTGGGAAGCTGGCCTATTATATGAAAAAATTAGAAGCGGATGGACAGAAGAGCGCATATTTGAATACTGTGAAAAAATACTTGCAGCTATGGAAGAATCAATTGAATCAGGAATTAATCTAAAAAGTGATAAAGGATTCAAATTTCTAAAACCAAAAGCCGCTGAACTCAGAGTTGCTGAAGAAATGGGATTATTCATGGATACAGGAATACTGAATCTAGCGACAGTCTTTGCTACGGCAGTAATGGAAAATAACAAGGCTATGGGGAAACTTGTCGCGGCGCCGACAGCCGGTTCAAGTGGCGTCATTCCTGCAATAATCGTATCGATTATGAAAAAAACAGATATAGACAGAATTAAGGCGATTAAAGGGTTACTTAGCGCCGGAATCATTGGTGTATTTATTCATAACCAAGCGACATTTGCTGCAGAAATAGCCGGATGTCAGGCAGAAAACGGATCATCAAGTGCTATGGCAGCAGCGGCATTGACTGATATGATGGGATATAAAGCGAACGTTGGACTTAAATCAGCCGCTTTAGCACTCCAAAATATGCTTGGATTAATTTGTGATCCTGTGTGTGGAAGTGTTGAGATTCCGTGTATTAGTAGAAACGTTTCGGCAGTAGCGAATGCTGTTGTCTCAGCAAATATGGTTATAGGTGGATTTGACCCTTATATACCTCTAGATGAGGTAATAATAACGATGGGAAAGGTTGGTCTAATGCTTCCACGAGAACTAAGGTGCACAGTATTAGGCGGCCTTTGTGAAACACCAACAGCGAAAAGATTACAAGAATTATAGAATACTAATCTAAAGCTGAAAAAAAGAAGGGATATACTTATGAATAATTGTATTCTTAAGGGCAGAATAATAGATGGGAACGGCGGAATCCCAATAGAAAAAGGAATTGTAATAGTAGAAAACGGCATAATTACAGCAGTAGGCAACGAGAGCGAATTTCAACTTGATGAAAATATTCCTGTTTTAGAAACTGATGATGGGAGTATAATGCCAGGATTCATTGATTGTCATACACATCTTGCAAGTATTGGAATGATGCCCGAAAAACTTTTTCTTAAACCAAAATACGATAGTTTGTTGGAAGCTGTTGCGGACGCAAAAAAGCTTCTTGAAGCTGGCTTTACATCATCGAGAGAAATGAGTGAGTTTGGACCGGCGCTCAAGAGAGCGATAAACAATGGTTTTATTCCAGGCCCGAAGCTGTTTGTTTCTGGGAAACTCATTAGTAGTACAAGTGGACATGGTGATGTGTGCTCTCTTATTGATCTAGATTACGTTCAAAAACAAAACACTATTGCATATTTAGCTGATGGAGTACAAGAATGTTTAAAAGGTGTCAGAATGCAATTTAGAGAAGGTGCGGATTTTATTAAAACATGCTCTACTGGTGGGGTAATGTCAAATAGCGATGAACCAGATACTAGCGAATTCTCATTTGAGGAACTAAGTGTCATGGTTCAAGAAGCAGAAAGACATAATACATATGTTGCATCACACTCGCAAGGTACTCAAGGAATTTTAAAGGCATTGAAGGCGGGTATAAAATCAATTGAACATGGTATCTTCTTAAACGAAGAATGTGTTGAATTAATGGTAAAAAATGATGTAACATACTGCCCAACGATTTCTATATTAAAGTCAATTGTTGACAATCCAAATGATGTTCCAGAATACGCATATCGAAAAGGGTTGATAGCAATTCAGTCACACCAAAAATCAGTTCAATTGGCAAAAAAAGCAGGAGTTAGAATTGTACTTGGTTCAGACTTTTTAGGAGGAGATTCACTCGCAACAGCATTTGGGGGCCAAGGGATAGAGTTTGTAAATTTAGTCAATTATGGACTTTCGCCGATGGAAGCAATAGTTGCTGGTACAAAAAACGGTGCTCGCTTGTTAAAAAAGTCAAAAGAAATTGGAACAATTGAAGTCGGAAAAAAAGCGGATATTGTTATGGTAAAAGGTAATCCATTAAAGGATATAAAGATTTTGGCAAATGCTGAAAGAATAAAATTTGTAATTCAAGATGGAGAAATTGTTAAAGAACATAAATGAAAAATAAAATAGAATGAGTCATGACAGGCATAGAAACACTAGGATTAATTCAGATGCTTATGGCTTCGCCATTTCTATGGAGAATAAGTTTGTAGTTTTAAGGCGGTGTAAATCTTCCTTATTAATTGATAGGTCCTCTTTAAGCTGTTCGCTGTGTTTTAAAATGTTTTTTGACATTATTATCTTTCCTGATATTGGGGATAAATTATTTACTGATACAGCACTCATCATGCCATAAGTGGGGAAGTTCGCGTTCATAGGATTAATTAAAGTTAAGTTGAATTTTTCTGCTACAAATGACTGATTAGTAAGGTTGAAATTTGTAATGCGCTCACTGATATTAATATTTCCACTATAAATGTACTCGCAATTTTCATATGAATCATATGAGGAGATGTTTACATATGCGATTGATTTTAATTCGTTTGTTTCACAGTCAGGAAATAATTCTATCACAGAGGCAATAATTTTCTTCTTTGTGCCACTGTAGTAATAGAAATATAAAATGGGAGAATTATATAAGCTGTTTACGGAGGAGTTAAATATTGTAGCTTTTTGATTGATTTTTGGTAATAGTTGTGACACGTGAATCTCTAGTGCTTTAGCTAATTCATAGATTGAGAGTACGTCAATAGCAATCTTTCCAGATTCATATTTTGAGACGGTGGATTTACTTTTTCCAATAAGCGCCGCTAATTGTTCAATTGAAAGATGTTTTTGTTTTCTGTAAAGCTTAATTTTAGCGCCAACTAGCATTAATAATACTTCTTCCATATTGTTCTCCTCACAAATACTAAAAACCTTTTATATACAAGAATTATAGCAGACGAAGTGGGAAAAAGCATAACAAAAATTAAAAAACCAGAAACGTAAATTAATAATCGTTTCTGGTTTTTATATGTCATTTTAAAATGTCAATTATGATCTTTTCATTTCATCAAGGCAACTACCGCAGATGTTTTTTCCTTTGTACTGTTTAACGTCTTTTGCGTTTGAGCAGAAGATACAAGCTGGTTCGTATTTTTTAAGAATTATGTGTTCGCCATCAACATAAATTTCAAGAGCGTCTTTTTCTTCAATGTCAAATGTTCTTCTTAATTCTATTGGAATTACAACCCTGCCTAGTTCGTCAACTTTTCTTACAATACCTGTAGATTTCATTGTGTTTCCTCCTTTTTAATATGAATATATCGACAAAATTTGTTCTAATTAGATATTATCAAATGTGACAAATTAAGTCAAGAAAAAAATTGTAAATTATTTATGAAATTCTTTAAGATGAACAGTTAGCAAGCACTAAACATCGAAATATCAAGAAAGATTCTTTT
This sequence comes from uncultured Clostridiaceae bacterium, assembly GCA_964477445.1. Lineage (GTDB taxonomy): Bacteria > Bacillota > Clostridia > Lutisporales > Lutisporaceae > CAYZED01. Next base: position 164,491 of record CAYZED010000003.1, read on the forward strand.
GTTCTATATTTACAAATAATCCTTTTAAGTTGAAATTAGATAACATAATATTGTAGATTATACGCGACGTGCATAATGATTGTCGATGGGAAACCTTAAACAGCTACATACGTTATAGCAATTATTCCCTATAAAAAGAAGTACATTATCTTCAAAGGAATAAGTTGTTTTGTCGAAAATGTTCACTGATTTTTGTAAAAAAAGCTATAATTTTTGCAAAAAACAAGTTATAATTTTGGGCAAAAAAAAGCTTGTTTGCTTGACGAAAAAAGCATTTAATAGTATATTTCTAATTAGAAGTTTCAAAGGAAGAGAACAATTTTAAAGTCTAGTAAAGAAACGCCATCCATTGCGATAGGGGTTTGATTTTTTTTATAAACGGGAGGATATTTTCATGAATAATAGGAAAGAATATTACATTACTACGCCGATTTATTATCCATCGGACAAACTACACATCGGTCATTCTTATTGCACTGTTGCGGCGGATACTTCAGCTAGATATAAAAGATTAAGAGGCTTTGACGTAATGTTTCTAACTGGAACAGATGAGCACGGTCAAAAGATCCAAAGAAAAGCTGAAGAGGCTGGAATAACTCCACAAGAGTATGTTGATAACGTTGTTTTAGGGATACGAGATTTGTGGAAATTATTAAATATATCTAATGATAAATTTATCAGAACTACGGATCCTGCTCACAAAGAAATTGTACAAAAGATTTTTAAACAACTTTACGACCAGGGCGATATATATAAAAGCGAGTATGAAGGTTGGTATTGTACTCCTTGTGAAAGTTTTTGGACCGAAAAGCAATTAGTTGAGGGTAACTGCCCAGACTGTGGAAGAGCCGTTGAGATAACGAAGGAAGAGAGCTATTTTTTCAAGCTTTCAAAATATCAAGATCGGCTAATTAAACATATTGAAGATAATCCTGAATTTATTTCACCACAAACAAGACAGAACGAAATGTTAAATAACTTCTTAAGGCCAGGATTGGATGATCTCTGCGTTTCAAGAACATCATTTAAATGGGGCGTTCCAGTTTCTTTTGATGATAAACATGTAGTATATGTTTGGATTGATGCATTGTCAAATTATATAACTGCACTAGGATATTCTACTGAAAACAATGAAAATTTTAAGAAATATTGGCCTGCCGATGTACATTTAGTGGGAAAAGAAATTGTTAGATTCCATACTATAATTTGGCCTGCGATGCTAATGGCTCTAAACTTAGAGCTTCCTAAACAAGTATTTGGACATGGATGGCTAATTTTGGATGGCGGAAAGATGTCAAAATCAAAAGGCAACGTAGTAGATCCAGTAGTACTAGTAGAAAAATACGGAGTTGATGCGGTGAGATACTTCCTATTAAGAGAGGTTCCTTTTGGATCTGACGGTGTTTATAGCGAAGAAGCTTTAGTAACTAGGTTAAATTCAGATTTGGCAAATGATTTAGGAAACCTTTTGTCAAGAACGGTAGCAATGATTGATAAATATTTTGATGGAATATTACCTGCACCGATTGACACTGATAATGAATTTGATAATAGCTTGAAAATTCTAGCAGATAGCACTCAATTAAAAGTTGAGGAGTATCTCGATAAATTACTGTTTTCCAATGCATTAACAGATATTTGGAAATTAGTGAGCAGATCAAATAAGTACATAGATGAAACAACTCCTTGGATTTTAGCTAAGGATGACAGCCAAAAAGGCAGACTTGGCACAGTATTATATAACTTAGCTGAGTCACTTAGAATTATTGCGGTTTTAATTTCACCATTTATGCCGAATACTCCAGAAAAAATCTATTCACAACTTGGTATCGAAGAAACAAGCATTACAGAATGGGACAGTATTCACACATTCGGAAGGATAACGCCTGGCATAAAAGTGAAAAAAGGCGAAATAGTTTTTCCGAGAATTGAAATGGAAAAAGAAATCGATGGTAGCGAAAAACTTTCTATGGAAGAATTAAAACAAAAGAAAAAAGCCGAAAAGGAAGCACTTAAGGCCGCTCAGAAGACAGAGAAAAAAATAGAGCAAAAGATAGAGCAAAAGATAGAGCCTGAAGCTGTTGAAAAAATTGAAGAAAAATTACCAGAAATTACATATGATGATTTTATGAAAATGGATCTTCGCTTAGCTAAAGTAATTGAAGCGACTAAGGTCGAGAAATCGGATAAATTGATTAAGATGCAGTTACAAGTTGGAGATGAAATTAGACAAGTAGTGTCCGGCATTGCAGAATACTACTCACCAGAAGAAATGGTTGGTAAAACAGTTACTTTAGTTTATAATTTAAAACCTGTTAAACTGAGAGGGATAGAATCTCAAGGGATGATACTAGCGGTTGACCATGAAGAAAAGCTCTCAGTCATAGGACCAGAGTTTGAAATGCCAACAGGATTAAGGGTGATGTAAAAATGTTATTTGATACACATGCTCATTTTGATGATAGAAAATTTGATCAAGATAGAGATGCAATGATTAAGAAAAGCTACGAGGATGGGGTAACGCTAATTATGAATCCCGGATCAAGTATTTCTAGCTCAAAGCAATCGGTACTTTTATCAAAAAAATATGACTTTATGTATTGTGCAGTAGGGGTTCATCCCCACGATGCAACTGAAATGGATGACAGATCAATTGAAATTTTAGCAGATTTAGCTATTAGAGATAAAGTTAAAGCCATAGGAGAAATAGGGTTGGATTATTTTCGAGATCTATCTCCAAGAGATATCCAAAAAAAACGACTTATTGAACAAATAGATCTGGCTAAACAGCTTAATTTACCTGTAATTCTTCATGATCGGGACTCACATGAAGATATAATGAGTATTTTAAGAAAAGAAAACATTAAATCTATTGGTGGGGTTTTGCACAGTTTTTCTGGAAGCAAAGAAATGGCAAAGGAATGTCTTAAATTAGGGCTGTTTCTATCAATTTCAGGCCCTATTACATTTAGCAATGCCAAGAAAACTGTGGAAGTTGTTAAAGATGTTCCATTAGAGTATTTACTAATTGAAACAGACTCTCCATATCTGACACCAGTACCTCACAGGGGAGAAAGAAATTATTCTGGACATGTTAAATTTGTTGCTCAAAAAGTTTCAGAAATAAAGAATATAGATTTTGAAATTGTAGCGAGGACAACATTTGAAAATGGTAAGAGACTGTTTAAAATATAGGTATATATAAATATTTTTTGCTATGATATAATCAATTCAAATATGTAGTATATGTTAAGATTTCAGGAGGAAAAATGGATAGAAGAATTTTGTTTGTAAGTAATGAAGCTGCAATTTTAAAAGAAGTGAATACTCTCTTTGTTGGGGAAGCCTATCAGCTTCATTTAGCTAGCAGTGGAGGACAGGCAATAGAATTCATGGCAGCGATCCCTATTGATATGGTAATTACAGATATGAGATTATCAGATATGGATGGCTATCAGTTATTAAAAAAACTTAAAGAGAAATTTCCTCGTGCGATGAGACTAATAATCGCAAACCAAAATGAAGAAAGATTAGTATTAAAGGCAATAGAAGCTGGTCTAGCTAGGACATATATATTAAAGCCTTGGGATGGAAATTATTTTAAAAATATAGTCAGTAAGATGTTTGAAATCAAAGAGTTGCTTGAGAGCAATGATCTAGTTAATATCATGCACTTACAGGATAAACTACCTACGATGCCGACTTTATATACAGAATTATCTAATGCGATAGAGTCAGATGCCAATATGGAAGAAGTGGCTCGCATTATTGAAAAAGATCAATCCACAGCTGCACGAGTTCTTCATATTGCGAATACTGCCTTTTTTGGTGCACGCACAGGCAATATTAAACAAGCTACGATGTACTTAGGTTTTTCAAATTTGAAGAATATTGTTTTAAGTTCAGTTTTATTTGAACAAGAAGAGAATAAGTTTAAATCAAAATATATAAGCATGGAAATGTTTTGGAAACATGCTAGTCAATGCAATAAGCTTGTTAACAAAATATATGCCAGAGTACTCGGTAGAAGAGTAAAAGATGTCGGCGCTTCAGCAGGACTTTTACATGATATTGGGAAAATTCTTTTGGTAAAAAACTTTCCTACAGAATACATTGATGTAGTTAATGAAGTGGCTGAATTAGAGGAATCATTTGAAAATTCAGAAAAAAGAAAATTCAATGTAACACACATGGAAGTTGGAGGTTTCTTGTTGAATTGGTGGGGGCTTCCACACGCAATTGTTGAAGCGGCACTATTTCATCACGATCCACTTTCGGAAATGGTAATTAATAAAGAATTAGTTTGTGTTGTTCACCTTGCAGATCACTACGCTTGGAAGCAACTCAGCAAAATAACCAATGTGGAAATCAAACCTGGAGTACTAGAATTTTTGAATATAACGGAAGAAGAGTGTCAAGCCATAGCGGATGAAAAAAATGAATAAAATGTAAAAAGATGTAAACTTATATTGACTTTTTTTATAATCGAGGTTAAAATGAAAATACCGTACAGATATACGGTATTTTTTTATTGTATAGGAAAATATACTATTTTGAAAACAGCAACCCACAGATTGTGAATGGTTTCGAGGATTAAGAAAAAAACATTTACAAAAAAAGGAGGTAGAGGATGAGTTCAATTAAAAAAGCCATATTTGGTATTTTAATTCTGTCCATCATTATTTCTACTGCATCTTTAACTTACAGCATATTGAAGAAAGACATTAGTATCACTATTGAAAATCAACAAGAGAGTATATCAACATTTAAAAGTACAGTTAGCGAAGTACTTCAAGAAAAAAACATTTCAATTGGTGAGAACGATGTCATTAATTTTGACGAAAAAGAGAAACTTAAAGATGGGTTAGAAATAATAATTATTCGTGCTAAGAAAGTTAATATTAGTATGGATAATAAAATCAAAGTAATTATGTCGATTGGACCAACTATTGCAGATGTTTTAAAGCAAGTTGGTATTAATCTTGGAGAGAAAGATATTGTAATTCCAAAGTTAACTACAATCATAAAGGATGATTTTAATGTTAAAATCACAAAAGTTACTGAGAGAACAATATATAAAAAAATTCAGTTAGCATATGGAAGAGTTGTTGTTAGAGATCCAAAGATCGAAAAAGGTATTACGAAAATTGTTAGAGAAGGCAAGACAGGATTGAAAGAGCTTAAAATCAATGTCACTTATGCAGATGGAAAAGAAGTTAATCGAAAAACGGTGGCAGAGGTAGTTTTAAGAAAGCCGCTAAATAGTATATTTAAAGAGGGAACAAAAAATTTCGTAGCAATTTCTAGAGGAAGCAGCATGAATTTTTCTAGAGCGTTTTTTTCCAGAGCATCTGCATACTGGGCTGGGAGCTGCGGAAAGTCCAAATCAAATCCTGGATATGGTTGGACTTCAATGGGAGTAAAAGTTAAAAAAGGCATTGTAGCTGTTGATCCACATTATATCCCTTACGGAACATGGTTATATATTGAAGGCTATGGAATTGCTCTCGCTGCAGACACAGGCGGAGACATGAGAGGTAACAGAATTGATCTAGGGTTTGATAATGACTTTCAATGCAGATCGTTTGGAAGAAGAACAGTAAAAGTTTATATACTTGAAAAACCCAGGTATAATTTTAAATAAATAAATGATAAAATGATGCTGTGCCTAAAAAACATAGCATCATTTCTTATAGTAGCCAAATTTCTTATGTAGAGGGGAAAATGTTGAAAAAAAAAATACAACAAATCATAGTGGTAGAGGGAAAAAACGATTACAATGCAGTAAGCCGAGCGGTCGATGCACATATAATTATTACTAGTGGATTTGGGCTAAATGCACAGATTTTAAGTGAAATAAAAACGGCTCAAGAAAAAAATGGAGTTATTGTCTTAACGGATCCAGATTTTATGGGAGAAAAAATAAGATCTATAATAGAAAAAAAAATACCGGGCGTATTACACGCTTATATATCTAGAAGAGATGGGACTGTAAACAAAGATATTGGTGTAGAAAATGCCTCGCCAGAAGTAATTTTGTCAGCCATAAAAAAAGCAATTTCTAGAGAAGAAAAATATGGCGAGACAGAAAATGACAATTTCATTGAGTACACATCAATTGATTTATATAACTTCGGATTAAGTGGTTCTTCAAACAGCGAATCGCTGAGGGCAGATACAGCAGCAAAGCTTGGCCTTGGAAACTGTAATAGTAAACAATTTTTAACTAGATTGAATAAATATAAAATAAGTCGTTCGGAATTCATAAAGGAGATATCACATAATGAATAAGGCTATGTCATTAAAAGAGCAAACTATAGAACAGTTGAAAATACATGGATTTAGACTAAGTAAAGGTATGGGACAAAATTTTCTTATTGATGAGAATGTTCTAGTCGGAATATTAGATGGTGCCGAGATAGATAAAGATGATTATGTACTTGAAATAGGTCCTGGTTTTGGGGTATTAACTGGCGGGTTATGTAGTAGAGCTAAAAAAGTCGTCTCAGTTGAACTTGATCAAAGATTATTTGAAATTTTGAAGATAAACTTACATGGATTTGATAATTTTGAACTAATTGAAGGAGATATACTTCAAACAGACATTAATAGTATAATTACAAATAAGTTTGATGGGCATAGTGCCAAAGTTGTTGCGAATTTACCATATTATATTACAACACCTATAATTATGAGGCTTTTAGAAGAAGGTTATGATTTTAAGAGCATTACAGTGATGGTCCAAAAAGAAGTAGCAGATAGACTTTGTGCATCTCCGGGAACAAAAGAATATGGTGCGATAACCATAACATCTTCTTTTTATGCTTCGGTCAAGAGGGTACTGGAAGTTCCCGCAAATTCATTTATTCCAGCCCCAGATGTTGATTCAACTGTAATTAGGTTTGATATTAGAGAAAAACCTCCGGTAGAAGTGTCTGACAAAAAACTATTTCTTAGATTAATTAAAGCTGGATTTGGACAAAGAAGAAAAACACTTCTTAACGCTCTGAATGCAGGTGGATTCTTTAAGACTAAAGCTGAAATTTGTGAAATTTTAATGAGTTGCAATGTTGAACCTTCGCGAAGAGGTGAAACGCTTTCGATTAAAGAATACGCGGATATAGCAAATGAACTCTTAAAATGAGATCTCCTTGGGGTTTCCTACGAAAATAAATCTTATATTTTCGTTATGCTTGTGCAAAAAGCATTTTATGAGGGTTTCCTATATTAAAGAATAAATAAGGAAGTGATTATTTGAGACTCGGAGATTTTATCGACAAAAAACTAGTAAGAAATATTGATATGCCACTCGTATTAACGTCTCTAGCGCTAATATTTATCGGATTTATGACTATTGCAAGTTCTCTATGGATATTTAACGGAGGAAGTCCAGCTAGACTAAAAATACAACTAGTGGCGTTTATTATTGGAATTGTTGCGGTTTTCATAGTTATGCTTTTTGATTATAATACGTTTGGCGACTTTGAAATCCCAATATATGTGATTAGTATGATTTTGCTAATTTTAGTTTTTATTTTTGGAGTGAGGATTAATGGAGCTTTAAGTTGGATAGACATAGGACCTGTGATGTTTCAGCCTTCAGAAGTAGTTAAAATTGGTTTTATTTTAGCATTTGCGAAACATTTAGAAAGAAAAAAAGACAAGCTCGAAAATATTTTAGATGTTCTTCCGAGCCTTTTGTATTTAGCAATTCCACTGGCCCTGATTTATAAACAGCCGGACGTGGGAACTATTTTAGTATTCATTTTTGTTGCATTCTTCATGATGTACGCGGCAGGATTAAGTTATAAATTAATTATTTTAGCTTTTGGTAGTTTATTTGCTTTGTTGCCAATCATATGGATTTTTTTCCTTCAGAATTACCAAAAGAACAGAATTCTTACCTTTATAAATCCAGAGCTTGATCCTTCGGGTTCAGGATATAACGTAATTCAGTCAAAAATCGCAATCGGCTCTGGTATGTTCTTTGGAAAAGGTTTTTTTAAAGGAACTCAAAATCTACTCGGATTTATCCCTGCGAGACAGACGGACTTTATTTTTTCTGTTTTAGGCGAAGAAGCAGGTTTTGTGGGAAGCGTGCTTGTTGTTCTATTATTTGTATTTTTAATGTATAGAATATTGTTTATAGCAAAAGCATCAAAAAATGATTACGGAATGATTGTTTGCACAGGAATTATGGCTATGTTCCTATTCCACGTATTAGAAAACATCGGCATGACTATTCAGTTAATGCCAGTAACCGGCATTCCTCTCCCGTTTATCAGTTATGGAGGTAGTTCACTACTTACCAATATGGTCGCATTGGGGATAGTAATCAACATCGGAATGCGGCGACAAGTCATAAGATTCTAGCGGACAAACCGCTCTATTTCTCAGATGAAATATTTTGCGGGTTTGAAAAAGTATATTTTCTATGTTTAGAAAAGTCCTGTGATTACTCCGTTTTCATCGATGTCGATTTTTTCGGCTGAAGGAACTTTTGGAAGTCCTGGCATCGTCATAATATCTCCACAGAATGCTACTATGAAGCCAGCACCAGCGGATACTTTTATATCCTTAATAGTTATTCTAAAACCAGTAGGTCGACCTAATAGCGCTGGGTTATCAGAGAACGAATACTGAGTTTTAGCCATACATATCGGAAATTTATCTAATTGAAGGCTCTCGAGCCTTCTTATTTCTTTTATGGCTTTATCAGAAAAATCAACACCATCAGCTCCATAATTCAATTTTGCGATACTATTAATCTTTGATTCTATCGTATCATTAGCGTCATAAAGAAAATGGAAATCGTTTTCTTTAGTAGCAGCAGCAACTACTTTTTCGGCTAAATCGAGACCGCCTATTCCACCCTTTTCCCAGACCTCACAAAGAGAAACTTCAACTCCAACAGTTTTGCATTTTTCAAGAAGAAGATTAACTTCTGCATCTGAATCACTATAAAACTTATTTAAGGAAACTATGGCAGGAAGACCATATGAACGAATATTTTCTATGTGTTTTTCGAGGTTTGAGAAGCCTTTGTTTAAAGCATCTAAATTTTCAATTGTCAAGTTGTTTTTAGGCACTCCACCATGCATTTTAAGAGCTCTAATAGTTGCAACTACTACAACAGCTGAAGGAGTAAGACCGCCATATCTACATTTTATATTCATGAATTTTTCGGCTCCCAAATCAGCTCCAAATCCAGCTTCAGTAACTAAATAATCACAAAGTTTAAGGCCTAATTTAGTTGCCAAAATAGAATTACAACCATGAGCAATATTTGCAAACGGTCCTCCGTGCACAAAAGCTGGTGTATTTTCCAGTGTCTGTACTAGATTTGGTTTAATAGCTTCTCTCATTAGAAGAGTCATAGCGCCATGAACTTTAAGGTCAGCAACGGTGATAGGCTGATTTTCATATGAGTATGCAACAATTATTTTTCCAAAACGCTCTTTTAAATCCATTAAAGATGTAGATAAACAAAGGATTGCCATGATTTCAGAAGCAACAGTTATCATGAAACCATCTTCTCTTACAAAACCGTTTGCTTTTCCACCTAAACCAACCACTGTTTGCCTTAATGCTCGATCGTTCATATCCATAACTCTTTTCCAAACGATTTGTCGAGTATCAATATTTAGTAAATTACCTTGATGAATATGATTATCAATAGTAGCAGCAAGAAGATTATTTGCAGTAGTGATTGCATGCATATCACCTGTGAAATGAAGATTTATATCTTCCATTGGGATTACTTGTGCATATCCGCCGCCTGCAGCTCCACCTTTTATCCCAAAAACCGGTCCGAGAGACGGCTCCCTTAATGCAATTACTGCACTCTTGCCCAGTTTAACTAATGCCTGTCCTAAACCAACTGTGGTAGTAGATTTACCTTCACCAGCCGGCGTTGGTGTAATAGCAGTTACGAGGATTAGTTTTCCGTTTTTTTTATCCTTTAAGCGATCAAAAACCTCCATGTTTACTTTCGCTTTGTATTTCCCATAAGTATCAATCTCATCATCGGTGAATCCTAGCATCTTTGAGATTTCGAGAATAGGGATCATTTTAGCTTCTTGAGCGATTTCGATATCTGATTTAAAAGCCATTGAATATTCCTCCGTTTTATTTTTTTGGTTAATATCTCGTAAATTTTTATCACTAAGCTTAACATAGAAAGATATTAAGAAATAATAATTTATCTATATAATCTTACTATAAGGAAATAATTTAGTAAACGAATTAATGTAAATGTCGGAATTGTTTGAATTATTAATAAAATTTTTTGACAATAATTTGATATCGTGGTATTATAATAATAATGAAAGAAGGTGGCAAAATGGCGTCAAAGAATACTCTATCTCATATCAAAAGCGATGTTGACAGTCACGTAGGAGAAAAAGTTGTTTTAAGATCTAACATAGGCCGCAGGAAATCAAGTGTCCGACAGGGAATTATTGAAAAAACATATCCTTCAATTTTCTTGGTTCGATTCGAAAAAGGAATTGAAGAAGAGGCTGGTCAGTTAACTACTTATAGTTACAGTGATCTACTGACGAAAACCATTGAATTGTATCATAGTAATGATAATCACCAGATTGGTAAAATGTAAAAAATATGATTAACGAAGGGCTTCATTTTCAGGAGGTCCTTTTTGTTTGCAAAAAAATGCACACTTTAGTTGTTTTTTATTATTTCAAAATAAATTTCAAAATAATATATATGCATAAAATAATTGTGAAGCGATTTATTTGGACACTATCTATATAGAGTTAATGAGCAAAAAAAACCACATATAGTAATAGTTACAGAGATTATTATGTATTAATATTCTGAAAAAAAAAGAAATATACACTTCTTGCATATTTCGATGCCTAATGGGGTCTTTACGATGTTTTTACATAGTTATATACTTGAAATATAGCTATTAACAAATCGGTTAATATTTTAAATTAAAGGAGGCAAAACATAATGAGTATCGAACGTTCAAACACATTTTTGAATGTGACATCTGAGATTGGAAAATTGAATGCAGTATTGCTTCATAAACCAGGTAAAGAACTGGAAGGCCTAACTCCGGATTACCTAAAAGAATTATTATTTGATGACATCCCATGGCTAAAGAAGATGAAATCTGAGCATGATGAATTTGCGAACTTATTAAGAAGTAGAGGCACGAAGGTTTATTACGTCCAAGAAATGTTAACAGAAGTAATGCAAGATGAAAATGTTAAACGAAGTTTTATTAGAGAGATATTGAGCAGTTGCAGAGTTGATAATCCAGAATTATTAGATGAACTTTCGACATTTTTGGAATCAAGGAGCGCGGAAGAAGTTGTTGAAATATCAGTTGCTGGGCTAAATAAAAAGGACGTTCCAATTACCACCAGAAAATTTGGATTAGTTGATTATATTAACGAAGATAATCCAATGTTTATTAATCCATTACCAAATTTATATTTCACTAGAGATCCAGCTGCTACAATTGGCAGGGGACTAAGCATAAACAGTATGCATACAAATGCCAGAAGAAGAGAACCGATGATAATTAAGTATATCTATGATTTTCATCCTTTGATTAATAAAGAATTGTCTCCTCTTTGGTATAATCCGACCTACACTAATAGTATTGAAGGTGGGGATGAGTTAGTTCTAAACAAAAATGTTATAGCCATTGGTTGTAGCGAAAGGACCTCGCCAGCAGGGATAGAAACAATAGCAAGAAATATGTTTGCAGGGAGCGACGATATTCGAGAAGTACTTGCAGTTCAGATTCCACCCGTCAGAGCTTTTATGCACCTTGATACTGTATTTACAATGGTTGACCACGATAAGTTCACTATTTATCCTGGGATTCAGGACAAAGTCAGAGTGTTTAAGCTTGAAAGAGGATCAAACGGTCATATTAAGGTGAACAAAGAAGATGGGTTATTACCAGCTTTGAAGAGGGCGTTGAACCTTCCAGCTATTAATCTCATTCAAAGTGGCGGTGGTGATTTTATTACAGCTGCAAGGGAACAATGGAATGATTCTACGAATACATTGGCTATAGCGCCAGGCGTGGTCGTAACCTATTCTAGGAATGAAGTTTCAAATGAAGTATTAAGAAAAAATGGTATAGAAGTCTTAGAAATTGATGGCTCGGAACTAGTAAGAGGCAGAGGGGGACCGCGTTGTATGAGCATGCCTTTGAATAGAGATGATCTGTAAAAAACGCATACTCACGCATACTCACGCATACTCACGCATACTCATGCATACTCACGCATACTCATGTCCGATGATGTTGAATATGAAAATATGAGTAATTCTGCATAAAACCGAGCAAATTGGAGCGTTGACCACATAATACATATAAAATATAATCAGATTAGTTAATTACGGATTATATAATCATAAATGGACGTTTAATAAAATTTTAAAGGAGAATAAAAAATGGCAGTTAATCTTAAAGGAAGAAGCTTTCTTACATTAATGGATTTCACACCTTCAGAGTTCAGATATCTTCTGGACCTATCACATGATCTAAAAGCAAAGAAGAGAATGGGCGTTTTTAATTACATGCTAAAGGGGAAGAATATTGTTCTTCTTTTTGAAAAAGCATCCACTAGAACAAGATGTGCATTTGAAGTAGCGGCCCTTGAAGAAGGTGCTCATGTTACGTTTTTAGACGGAAACAGCTCACAGATGGGTAAAAAAGAATCTCTCGAAGATTCAGCTAAAGTTCTTGGAAGATTTTTTGATGGTATTGAGTACAGAGGGTTTAAGCAACAAGTTGTTGAAGATTTAGCGAAGTTCTCTGGAGTTCCCGTTTGGAACGGCCTCACAGATATTGACCACCCAACTCAGATTCTTGCAGACTTCCTCACAATCGAAGAACATGTAGCTAAACCTTTGAATAAAGTTAAATTAGTATTTGCTGGGGATATCAGAAATAACATGTCATACGCTCTTATGTATGGCGCTGTTAAGACTGGTATGCATTTTGTAGGCCTTGGACCAGAAGAACTTTACCCAGATCCAATAATGCTCGAAAAAATTAAAGAAGCAGCTAAAGAAACAGGAGCGATTATAGAAATTACTTCAGATGTTAATGACATAAAAGGCGCCGATGTAATATACACTGATGTTTGGGCATCCATGGGTGAAGAAGATCAGATTCCTGCTAGAGTAGCTCTTTTAACACCTTATAAAGTTACTATGGAAATGTTAAATGTAACAGAAAATCCAGAAGTAATTTTCCTTCATTGTTTACCAGCTTTCCACGATTTTGAAACAAAAATGGCTAAAGATCAGATGGCTTTAGGTCATGATATTAGAGAAGTTACAGATGAAGTTTTCAGAAGTAAACATTCAGTAGTTTTTGATGAAGCAGAAAACAGAATGCATACAATAAAAGCGGTAATGGTAGCCACACTATAGAGCTTTTTTACAGAATAGAAACATATTCTGTTATAAGATGTAAATTAGACCTGTAGAAAACTGAAATATTTGTTGAAGGAGAAAAATAATGGCTGATAAAAAAGTAGTAGTAGCACTTGGTGGTAATGCACTGCAGGACTCTAATTCTGATGCGACAGCAGAAGCACAGCTTAATATAGTAAAAAACACAGTTGAATATCTAGCTGAAATGAGTTGCAGTGGATATGAATTAGCAGTTGTCCATGGTAATGGTCCTCAAGTGGGAAGAATTGTGTTGGCACTCGACGCAGCACACGATATCACACCTGCTATGCCTTTTGATGTTTGTGGGGCTATGAGTCAAGGATATATTGGATATCATATTCAACAAGCACTTAAATATGCATTAGCAAAAAGAAATAGAAAAATACCGGTAGTTTCATTGATTACTCAAGTAGTTGTGGATAAAGACGATCCTGCCTTCCAAAAACCAACGAAACCAATCGGAGCATTCTACACTAAGGAACAAGCCGATAAGCTAGCAGAAGAAAAAGGGTTCACCATGAAAGAAGATGCTGGCAGAGGTTGGAGAAGAGTCGTAGCGTCACCAATTCCAAAGAGAATTGTTGAAATTGACTCGGTTCTGAAACTTTGGAGTACGACTATCGTAGTTACATGCGGCGGCGGCGGTGTTCCAGTAATAGAGCATGAAGATGGCTCTGTTGAAGGCGTAGCAGCAGTTATCGATAAGGATTTAGCAGCTGAAAGATTGGCTGAAGAAGTTGAAGCAGATATTCTTATGATACTTACTGAAGTAGAAAAAGTAGCTATTAACTTCGGCAAACCAGAACAAAAAAATCTAGGACAAGTTACAGTAGCTGAAATTGAGAAGTATATGGCCGAAGGACATTTTGCTCCAGGTAGTATGCTTCCTAAGGTTCAGGCAGCAGTTAAATTTGCTAAAGCATTCCCAGGCAGAAAAGCAATAATAACATCGCTTTTCAAAGGCGTTGAAGCTTTAAACGGAAATGCAGGAACAGTAATTACGATGTAGTCATTTCAATATAAAAGATACTGAGCAAATAGACTTCACCAAATTTATTTTTATAAATGTTGCGAAGTCTATTTTTTTCTTTTTTTTGTCTTGTATTTTTACTAAAGGTTTAATATTATTATTCTAGCGATGATGTCAGAATTCTAATAGGAGAAAAACTTTTAGATTTCTGTCAAAAGCAAAAATAATAAGGAGGTCTACTATGTCAAGAAGAGTAATTCAGGTTGAAGAGAAGCTCCCAATGTGGGAAAGTATCCCCCTAAGTTTCCAGCATTTATTCGCTATGTTCGGTGCCTCAGTATTGGTTCCAATTTTGTTCAATATTAATCCTGCTACGGTGTTAATGATGAACGGGATAGGAACACTAATCTATATCTTTATAACAAAAGGAAAAATCCCAGCCTTCCTAGGTTCGAGTTTTGCGTTCCTTTCTCCGGTTTTCGCGGTGATGGCAGTTAGCAATTATAACTCAGCTTTGGGAGGTTTTATTGCGGCCGGGCTTGTATTTATAATCGTTGCACTTATTATTAAATTCGCGGGCAATAAATGGGTTGGAGTTGTTTTCCCACCTGCAGCTATGGGAGCTATAGTAGCCATCATCGGGCTTGAACTAGCACCAGTGGCCGCAAAAATGGCAGGGCTTATACCAGATACTAGTAATCCAACGCTTTATATGGATCCTAAAGTTTTATTGGTTTCACTATCTACATTAGCAATAATTGTACTTGGATCAATACTATTTAGAGGATTTATGGCAATAATACCGATTTTGGTCGGTGTAATATGGGGCTATGGATTATCACTCTTCTTAGGAATAGTAAATTTTGCACCTATCGCTAAAGCAAGTTGGATTGCATTACCTACTATTTACACACCAGAATTCAATATCACAGCAATAATTACTATACTTCCAGCGGCTTTCGTTGTTATCGCTGAACACATAGGACATCTTATAGTTACAGAAAAAATAGTTGGAAGAGACCTTATAAAAGACCCAGGACTACACAGATCACTCATGGGCGACGGTGTTTCTACACTTTTATCCGGTTTAGTTGGATCAGTTCCAACTACAACTTACGGCGAAAATATTGGCGTTTTGGCTATTACTAAAGTTTACAGTGTTTGGGTAATTGCAGGCGCTGCAATAATTTCAATAATTATTGCTTTCATCGGAAAATTTGCAGCAGCTATTCAAACAATTCCGACACCAGTAATGGGTGGCGTATCGCTTATTCTTTTCGGAGTAATCGCAGCATCAGGTATTAGAATGCTTGTTGAAGAAAAAGTTGACTACAGCAAACCTAAAAATTTGATGTTAACATCAGTAGTTCTTTTAGTTGGTTTATCAGGCGCACATATTATAGTAGGAAAAGACATCAGAATTACTGGAATGGTTCTTGCGACACTAGTGGCGATAGTTCTTAGTTTGTTAATAAAATTATTTGAAGTAGTTGGATTAACAAAGAAGGCTGAAGAAGACATTCAGGGGTAAAAGGGGCGCTTATTCTGGGATAAGTTCAAAAATATAACGAAGACAGACAGTATTTAAAGGAAATGCTACTTGTTTAGCAAAAGTTGAAAAACAAAGAATAAACGAAAGCACATCAAATCGGTGGGCTTTTGTTTTTTTAATACATAAACCACTATACTTTATAGTGGTTTTATTGTACACTATTTTAAAAGTGTTTTAATAATACATACGAATGCAAGTGAAATTGTTATACATATTACTTATGTATATTAGCTTATATATATTTTAGGATGTGATTGCTTGATATTAAGAGGGTTTAGCATGCGAGCCGCCGCTAAGATAAATTTGTCATTGGATGTTATAAGAAAAAGGGAAGACGGTTATCACGATTTATCAATGATAATGCAATCCCTTAAGTTGCACGACATTGTGACGGTAAGGCCAGCGAGTGAAGGTATAATAGAAGTTTATTCGGGGACTAAGTATGCACCAAACGGAGCTGGAAACACGGTATACGCCGCGGCCCAGCTCATCCGGCAGGAGTTCGGAATTCGCCACGGAATCGAAATTAGCGTCCTTAAGCGAATTCCTGTGGCTGCCGGATTAGCCGGCGGCAGCGCCGACGCTGCCGCCGCCCTGAAGCTCATGAACAGGCTCTGGAAGCTGGGTTTGAGCCTGCGGGAGCTTCAGGAGCTGGGGCTACGCATTGGGGCGGACGTTCCTTTTTGTTTGGAAAATGGAACGTGTCTAGCTGAAGGCGTAGGGGAGCGGCTTACTAAGATTTCGCAAAATGTGTTTTCAAAAAATATCGGGATTCTTATATGTAAACCGCCGGTTGCGGTTTCGACAGCGCAGGTTTTTGGCGCGTATAATTTAAATAACACTTGTGAAACTGTCGAAGTATGCAAGTCTGATGAAATCATTCAAATTAATGAAAATAATGAAACCACCAATAGTGGTCTGAAGAGACAAATGAAAGATCAGTTTTCTGCACAAAAGTTATCCCATCCAGATAATCCTGCTCTGATTAAAAACATCGAAAATGGAGAACTAAAAAAACTAGCTAGTGGAATGGTAAATGTGCTAGAAAATGTGACCATAAAAATTCTTCCTGTGATAGAGGATATTAAAAACGAAATGATTTCATATGGAGCGCTAGGAAGTATGATGAGTGGAAGTGGACCTTCTGTTTTTGGGATTTTTGATGATAAAGAAAACATGAAAAAAGCTTATATAAACATGAAAAAGAAATACAAAGAAACATTTTTGACAGAAACATCAGATTCGGAATGGTGTGACGATATAAAAAATTTGCGGAGGTAAGAGAAATGAATGAGTATGAGTTGAAGATTGACATCTATAAGCCACTGAGGGACGTGGTGTTTGATTCTATCAGGGCGGCAATACTAACGGGTTCTATTAAGCCAGGAGAGAGGCTTATGGAAGTCCAGATGGCTGAAAAGCTCGGTGTTAGTCGAACGCCAATAAGGGAAGCTATTCGAAAGCTAGAACTGGAAGGATTAGTTATAATGATTCCTAGAAAGGGTGTCTATGTAGCAGATCTTTCTGTAAAAGATATTACAGACGTGCTAGAAATTAGAGCAGCACTTGAAGGTTTAGCCGCGGGATTAGCTGCTGCAAGAGTTACAGAAGAAGAGAATGAAGAAATTCGAAAAGCTGCAGTCTCTTTTGATGAAGCTATTAAGGGTGATGATTTTGAGCTGATAGTTGCGAAAGATATTGAGTTCCATGACAAAATTTTTAATGCTACCAGTAATGACAAATTACTAATTTTGCTGAGCAATTTAAGAGAGCAAATCCAAAGATTTAGAGTTATGATGCTCAAGAAAACAAGCAAGTTAAAAGATCTATCTCATGAACATAAAGAAATTGCTGAAGCTATAAGAAACAAAGATATGGAAAAAGCCTCGAAGTTAGCCAAAATCCATGTTGAGCAGGCAGAATATCATATAATAAAAATGGTTGAAAGCACAAGTGAGCTAACATCTAATTCGGTTGAAAAATAACTTTATGAAAATCAAGGGAAATTTATCAAATGGGAATGTCCCAGTTAATGAAGACGAAAGCATCGACGACCTTCAGAATGGTTATCACATTATCCAAAAGAAGAACGCATTTCGCTACGGTGTTGACGCAGTGCTATTAGCTGATTTTGTTAAAACAAAAAAGAATGACAAAGTTCTCGAAATTGGAACTGGGACTGGAATTATTCCAATACTTATGATTGCCAGAGCAAAAGAACGCTATATTCCAGCGGTAATTGAAGCCGTGGAAGTTCAAAATCACATGGCTGAAATGGCTAGTCGCAGTGTGGAACTTAATAGTCTGCAAGATTTAATCAAAATAAAAAATATTGATATTAGGAATTATGACAAAGAATTAAAAAAAGCAGAATATGATGTTGTAGTTATGAATCCGCCATATATGCGTACAGAAAAGGGAATTAATTGTCCTGATGAAAGTCGCAATATAGCATGCTTTGAGGTTAAAGGAACACTTGAAGAACTGATTGGCAGCGCTAGAGATTTGCTAAAAACTGGCGGCAAACTTTTTATGATTCAAAGAGCGGACAGATTAGTGGATGTTTTTTGTGCGATGAGAGCCGTGGGAATTGAGCCAAAGAAAATAAGATTTGTTCAATCTAAGCCAAGAAGCAAGCCGCACCTTATATTAATTATGGGAAGCCGAAATGGCGGAGTTGAATTAATATTTGACGATCCCCTTATTATTTACGAAGAGGAGGGCACATATACGAAAGACGCGCTTGAAATCTATGGAAGAGAGCAGGATGTCACATGACAGATAAAAAAGAAAAAGGGAAATTGTTTCTCTGTGGTACACCTATAGGTAATCTCAGTGATGCTAGCGAACGATTGAAACGGACTTTGGAAGAAGTTGAACTAATTGCAGCAGAGGACACTCGGGAATCAGTAAAACTTCTGAATTATTTTGAAATAAAAAACAAACTTTTTAGTTATCATGAACACAATAAAATTGAGGCTGGCGCATATTTAGTTGATAGATTATTAGACGGAATGAATGTTGCGTTGGTTTCTGACGCGGGAATGCCTGGGATATCAGACCCTGGCGAAGACTTGGTTAAGTTATGCATAGAAAAAGGAATAGAAATTATTCCGATTCCAGGTCCCACCGCTGCTATATCGGCATTAGTTGTTTCTGGACTATCTTGTGAGAGGTTTGTTTTTGAAGGATTTTTGCCTAAAGGGAAAAAAGATCGAAAACAAAGGCTCGAAGAAATTGTAAATGAAACGAGAACCATGATATTTTATGAGGCGCCACATAGACTTTTGGATTTTTTGAAGGAGATTGAAAAATCGTTTGGGAATAGAAAAATTTCTGTTTCAAGAGAGATTACAAAGAAATTCGAGGAATGTCGAAGAGGTCGAATTGATGAGATAATAGCATATTTTGATGAAAAAGGTGTGCGTGGAGAATTTGTTATAATAGTCGAAGGAAATCAGGAAAATCCGATTGAAATATTTAAAAAAAGATGGGATAATATAAGCGTTGAGGATCACGTCGCTATTTATATAAGAGAGGGACTCGACAAAAGGGATGCGATTAAGAGAGTCGCTAATGACAGGGGCTTATCAAAAAGGGATATTTATAATTCCTGCATCGACAAAGAATAACCGTAATAATTAGTGTTGCGGAGTTAAGAGAAAGGAGAATTGAGATGAAATTTACAAAAGATATGACAATTGCTCAGGTTTTGAGAACAAGTCCTGACTCAACAGAAATACTCTCCGGCTTTGGGATGCATTGTTTCGGATGTCCAGGCGCTACAGCAGAATCATTAGAACAAGCTGCTCAAGTTCATGGATTTGACGTAGAAGTTTTATTAGCAGCATTAAATCAAGAAGAACAAAACTAGAGATATTAAAATGTAAAAAATGCCTGGGCGAAAGCTCTGGCATTTTTTTTTGGGAAAGTAGTTAATATTAATCACGTTGACGGATTGCATGAAAACGAATAAAATAGAAATTGGAAATGTTTTTCAAAAATCTAAAGATTGGAGGATAAAACATGTCGATAGAATCAAATCGAATTGAATATAAACTTATCCTTACAGATAAATTCGAAAAAGAAATTGTAGCTTTTTTAAATTATCATGAGGGTGGGATAATTTATATTGGCATTGACAAAAATGCTAAAGTCATTGGAGTTGAAGACGCTGATCAACTTCAACTCAAGATAATTGATAGAATTAAAAATAACATATTGCCAAATTCTCTTGGTCTATTTGACGTTGTTTTGGAGAATCGAGAAGATAAGCCTATAATCAAAATAATCGTTTCAAGTGGGACTGAGAAACCATACTATATTAAAAGTTATGGAATGTCTCCAAATGGATGTTATTTGCGTGTTGGGAGCTCCGCACAGCCAATGACAACCTCTATGATTGATGAGATGTATGCAAAGCGTGTTAAAAAAGTCACACTTGGAAATATACCTTCCCCTAGAACAGAACTTACTTTTGAACAGCTCAAAATATATTATGAGGAAAAAGGGCTGAAGCTAGGTGAAAACTTTAAAAGAAATCTTGATTTGTTGATGACAGATGGCGGATATAATTACATTGCTTATTTGATTTCTGACAGTAATGGAACATCAATAAAAGTTTCAAAATATGCAGGAAAAGACAAGGTTGATTTAATTGAAAATGAAGAATATGGCTATTGTTCGCTCATAAAAGCCACAAATAGAGTTCTTGACAAGCTAACTGTTGAAAATAAAACCTTTGCAAAAATAACATCAAAAGCGCGGCTAGAAAAGAAAATGGTAGATAGTGTTGCTCTTCGAGAAGCGGTTATTAATGCCATTGTTCATAATGATTATACGAGGGAAGTGCCACCTGTTTTTGAAATCTATTCTGATAGAATAACAATTACATCTTATGGCGGTTTAGTTGAAGGATTGACTAAAGAGGATTTTTTGAGCTGCCTTTCAATGCCTAGAAACAGAGAACTTATGCGCATTTTTAGAGATGTTGATTTAGTTGAGCAACTTGGTTCTGGTATGAGTAGAATTTTGAAGGCTTATAATGAGAGTATTTTTGAGTTTAAACCTAATTTTTTAATTATTACATTTCCATTTGAAGAGGGATATATTGTCGAACACAATATAGAACATAATGTTGTAAATGAGATTGATAAAAGAGCAAACTATAAAAAAGCAAGCGGTAAAATAACGAGCGGTAAAAAAGCAAGCGGTAAAAATATGAGCGTCAAATTACCTAAGCATGCAGATGAATTTATTGAATTTATTAGTCAAAATGGCAAAATAACAAATAGGGATGCGAGAGAACTAACTGGGCTAAGCGAAGCTAGAATAAGGGGAATATTTCTAGAGTTATGCGATTTGGATATTATCGAATCATTGGGGAGTTATCGCGACAGACATTATATACTAAAAAATTCATAAACCGAACTTTACAAAACTTCGAAAATAATCAATTTTGTAAAACGAGATTTACAAAATTGACACTTCTGCGCAGTAATGATAATATGGATTTATAAAAGTTGCAAAGAGGTGAAATTGATGATTGAAAGAAAAGAAATCTTGGAAGACCTGATAAACCTTAAGGACAAGAATGTAATAAAGGTAGTAACCGGAATCCGTCGTTGCGGGAAATCAACTATATTTGAGTTGTTCCAAAATTACTTAATAGAACATGGGGTAGAAGACAAACAGATAATCACGGTAAACCTCGAAGACGGTGATTTCAGAGATATTAGATCATCAAATGAACTATTCGAATATGTAGAAGTCAGAATGATAAAAGATAAGAAAAATTATATATTTCTAGACGAAGTCCAGCAAATAAATAATTTTCAAGAGGGAGTAGACTGGTTGTATGCAAAAAAGAATGTGGATTTGTATATAACAGGCTCCAACGCTTTTTTATTATCGGGAGAACTCGCAACGCTACTTTCGGGTAGATATGTCGAAATAAAAATGCTACCGCTCTCATTTAAGGAATATGTTTCGGCATACCCAAATAATAAGAATTTTGCAGAATTATATATGGATTACTTACAAAACAGCTCTTTTCCAGGAACGCTTGAACTAGAAAGAAAAAAAGATATCAGAACATATCTTGAAGGCATATATAACACAATTCTTCTAAAAGACATTGTTACAAGAAAAAAAATATCTGATCCTACATTACTTAAAAGAGTTATAGAATTTATTTTTGATAATATAGGCAATATATGTTCCTCTACGAAGATAGCAAATTCTATGACATCTGCTGGTAGAAAGATAAGCGTGCCAACTGTTGAAAGCTATCTTGCCGCTCTGGCTGACAGTTTTATTATTTATAGAGCAGGCAGATACGATATAAAAGGAAAAGCATATCTAACAACTGGCTCAAAATACTACGTGGCGGATATTGGACTTCGTTATTACCTTTTGGGCACAAAACATACAGATATGGGACACATTCTCGAGAATATTGTTTTTCTTGAACTTTTAAGAAGAGGTTATGAGGTTTATATTGGTAAAATAGGTGCTGCCGAGGTTGACTTTATAGCTATTAATGAGGAAGGCGAATCATACTACCAGGTAGCTCAAACAGTAATGGAAGAAATGACACTAAAGAGGGAACTCGCATCTTTGGATGCCATAAAAGATCATAACCCCAAGTATTTACTTACAATGGACTATGCTCCACATACTTCTCATAATGGCATTAAACAAATGAATGTATTGGAATGGCTGTTGAAGGAGTGAGATTATTTTCATTGCAGTATTTACTTATTGGCTAATGCCTCTTCTGATAAAATAGGTTTGCCTAAATGTATTTGATATGAAGCAAATCCTTGACTATGAGAAAATAATATCGCCACATCACTACAATATATCTAATTATTAGGAGAAAAAAATGAAAAACAAAAAATGGACACTAATAACTGTCGTTTCGATAACTGTTTTAATCCTGTGCATATTCGGATATAACATTTATCAGAATAGCTTAATAAAAGATAGCTATGTAACACTAACAAATCATAATAATGTCTATACTGATACAAACTTTGATTTTTCGATCTCTTTTCCAGAGGAATGGAGCTACAAAATTGATGATGTTATTAAACCCACAGCAGAAAGAGAAGGCAGTCCTGATGGAGGAATTATGATCTACGTCAATAAAGAAAAAAGCGAAAGAATATATGTAAAAGGTTCCCTTGGTCAAATAGGAATTAAATTAGATGATTTTTCAACTAAGAAATTTAAAGCCAATTCTGGACTTACTGGCAATTTATATAGACGAATTAGCAAAGAAAAAATTGAAGAATACTTGATTTCAAGTGATGAATTTCATATGGTATATATTTATATGGACATTAATAAATATAGTAAATATGAAAATCAGATTACTGAAGTTTTGAAAAGCTTAGAGATAAGATAAAAAAATACTATGAAATAAATCTTTTCTGCAAATTATATTATTACCACATTTTTGCCGAAAGACCCTTGAAACATGCCGAAAAGTTTTCGGCATGTTTCAAGGGTCTTTCGGCAAGTGACTATTGCAAATCTATTGAATTTATGAAAACATTTAGATATAATGAATAAGTTGTAAATTAAGTATACATATTCTAATGGGGATTTCATAAATGGTTACTATTTGTTACTAATGATGGTTACTAACGTAAGCAGATTAACGGAGAAACACATATGATATTACAAGAACTAAAAAAATACTACAAATCAAAGATCAACATAGTGCTAATTATTATATGGACGGTATTGACAATAGGAAGTTATTATTCATCTTATCTCCAGAAGATGAAGTGGGTAGATGTGTTTAATTCTGGTGCCAAAGATGTTAATTTAGATATGGTAGCGGGGATAATATCCAGTTATACAAACATGCAGTATTTCAAAGAATTCATATTTTCTACAACGTTTTTCTTAGGATTTTGGATCATTAGTCTAATTGGTTTTGGTGTGGCTCTTGGTTCTAGTGTTCATGATGATCTTAATTCAAACTATGGGACTATGATTATTACAAGAATAACTTACAAAAAATATTTAAAAAATGTCCTGATCGCTCGTTTTATATACATCACAACATTAGTTTTGGCATTTTTTATAGTTGTGGTTGCATTTACCATATTATTGGGAAATGGTGAAATACTCGTTCCAGTTGATAATTTGATAAAAACCCATAATATTGGCAGCTATTTGTTTTCTGCTTTTCTACTAATATTACATATGATTATTTATACAAGTGTTTTGATATTACTATCTACGGTTAGTAATGTATTTATTCGTAACCGCTATTTAATACAAATGTTGCCTTTTGTAATGATTGTTGGCACATATATATTATCTAGTACAGTGGCGAATTTTAGTGATTTTTTTGCCAATCTTTCATATTACATAGTTATTGAAAGCATTATTTCTGGGTTTAGAAACTTTTGCCTTTCAGCAGATTCTTCATTAAGAGATCTTTTGATAGGTATTTCATTTATTCTTGTATCTTTATCAGTATTTATTGTGGTTTACATAATTAATAAAAAGAAATTTTCTAAGGATTATTTGTTATGAAGAAAGGATCCATATTATGTGTATTAGGTATCATATATGCAGTAATTATCAGCTTGCTTTTAAAAGAATTTTCAGAATGGAATAGTAACGGAACGGTAAATCAATTCATAGAAGGGCATATTTTTAGTATTCAAAAATTCCTTTATGTAATAAATATTTTCTTTTGCATTTATTTGTATGTAAGTAAACTTCCTGTTCTATCGCCAATGTTTATCACTCGTTTTTCAGAGCGAAGCCAATATATGAAGTGTTTAATAACAATTGCACTTAAAAACAGCTTTATATTTGTTATTTATACAATAATTATGTATGTTGGATTACCAATATTATTTGGACTTCAACTTTATTTAACTATTGATTTGAGCTTAAATATACTTCAGTTATTCACATATGTTTTCTATATGAATTTGTCATATTTAGTATTAATTTTTTTATTCAATAAACAAATGCTTGCTGTTTTAGGTGTTTTCATTCAAAATTTTATGATTTTGATCATTCTTTCAAGCATTAATTTGTTGATTTCAAACAAGACAGCTTTGAACGGTTTGATGTTAATATGTTCGTTGATTAATATAATGTATATAGCAATTATTTATTATTACAGTAACTATAAGGAGCTGCTCAGTGAAAAGTAGACTTATGCAATTTTTAGGGATTCTAGCATTGTATGCCGTTGTACGAAGTTCAGCGGAGTTTGGGAATTTATCAATACAAATGCTTGTAACAGGATATAATTTTGAAGATGGGAAAATGAGCATTCCCTTACTTATTTTCAATAGTGGATTGATATGCATATTCTTATCAATGATGAATAAAACAATTGTTTCCGCGTATAGTCTACGACAATATGTTGCTGCTAGAGCAGGGAATTTTGGAGTTTCATTATATTTAGTAAAGGCTGCCTTTAAAGAAATAGCGATAATAATTTTTTATAAACAAATAATATACGGAATCGCATTTTGTACTTCCTTTACTTATTCAAAATTCTATCTATACGATACTTTATCAACTTTTTTGACATTGTTAGTCTATGGCTGCTTACTGATAATACTAATTAGACGGAATGTAAATTCATCAATTGGGTTCTTCTTAGTTATAATTGTCGCAATATTACTCCAGAGTTTTTCTTACGAGTACCCGTTTATACATATTTTTATTATTGCCACTGCGAATTGGGAGAACTCGTTTTTAAGTATGATACTATTCAAAATTTTGCTAATTGGTATATGTGTTAAGGCTATGATTGAACTTGATTTTGAAAATTCTATGATCGGAGTAAAAATTAATGATTAAATTAGTTAATGTAACTAAGGAAATTAAAGGGCATAAAGTTCTAAAGAATATTTCTTTGAACTTTGAAAAAGGGAAGATATATTTATTAAAAGGACACAATGGGTGTGGAAAAACAATGCTTTTAAGACTTCTATGTAACCTTATATCACCAACGAATGGTACGATTGAAAACTCAAATCATTCCTATGGTGTTATTATTGAAAATCCAACATTTATTGAACATGAGAGCGCAAGAACAAATCTTAATATTCTTGCTAGCCTAAAAAAGGTGATTGGTAAGAAAGAGATAGATGAAAACTTAAAAAGATATAATTTATACGAACATGCTGAGAAAAAAGTTAGCAAATATTCTTTAGGGATGAAACAAAGATTGGCTATTTGCCAAGCTACAATGGAAAACCCGCAAGTTCTTCTGCTTGATGAACCATTTAACGCTTTGGACGAAAAAAACTTAGATATTGTAGTTTCTTATCTGAAAGAAATAAAAAAAGATAAACTCATAGTTATAGCAGCTCATGGGATAGATGGTAGTTTAGAAGCTCTATTTGATGAAGTCATTCTTATGAATGATGGTAATATTATATAAATGAAAGAAATGGGAAATTTGAATTGCTATTATATGCCGAAAGCCCCTTGAAATGAGCCGAAACCTTTTCGACATGTTTCAAGGGGCTTTCGGCAAAAACCTATTGCAATTTCTATTCTTCCACTCTCATAAAGCTAACGCCCTTCACTCCAGCTATTTCTTTGCTAATTTGATTAAAAACGTTAATAAAATTATATTCAACTGTTTTTTCTGTGAATATTGTAAATCTTTTTATATGGAGAGGTGATTCATTAATGTACTTCTTCTTAATTTTTATAGAATTGTCACCTAATAATTTTAGAATTTTGTCTGTTAAACCGACTTCAGGTCCCAAGTCCATCGAAATATAGTAACTTGTTAAAAAAGCGTCTTTAGGCAAAGCAGTATTAGGAAGTTCAAAATCAAAACTATAAGGATGATTAGCAATAAAAGCCGATCTTATTATAGTTGTTAGATCGCCAATAATTGCCCCTGCAGTAGGTAGGTCTCCAGCGCCTCTGCCATACAACATAATTTCATCAGAAGCATTTCCTTTTACGAAGACAGCATTGAAAACACCATTTACTGAAGCAAGAGGATGCGCTATAGGAAGCATAGTTGGATGAACGCGAAGTTCAATACCATTTTCAGTTTTCTTTCCAGTTGCAACTAATTTAATCACATAGCCATTTTCTTTTGCTACTGCAATATCATCAGTCGTGACTTTTGTTATACCTTCTCGAAGTACTTCAGACTCTGTGGCAGTATATCCGAAAGCCTTTTTTGACAAA
This sequence comes from uncultured Clostridiaceae bacterium, assembly GCA_964477445.1. Taxonomy (GTDB): domain Bacteria; phylum Bacillota; class Clostridia; order Lutisporales; family Lutisporaceae; genus CAYZED01. The sequence goes on from CAYZED010000003.1 coordinate 191,667, forward strand.
ATACAGAGTTTATAAGTGGCGTCAAAACCTTCAATATCAGCAGTTGGATCAGCTTCAGCATAACCGAGTTTCTGAGCTTCTGCTAAAACATCATTAAAAGATAATCCTTCTTCTGCCATTTTCGTTAGAATAAAATTCGTCGTTCCGTTTATTATTCCTTCTACAGAAGAAATTTCTTCACCGCTAAAAGAAGTGTCTAGCGCGTTGATTATTGGAATTGCACCACCAACACTGGCTTCATATCTGAACATTACATTGTTTTTATCAGCAATTTCTCTGAGTTCACGACCTTTATCGGCAATCAACGCTTTGTTTGCTGAAATTACATGCTTTCCACTTTCTAAACTTCTCTTTATAAAATTAAAAGCGGCGTCAATGCCACCCATAACTTCGATAATTATCTTTATCTCTGGGTCATTCAGAATTTCGTCAAATGAGTCTGTGACAATACCTCCAGGAATATAAGATAATTTCTCGTTTTCTTTATTCCTTTCGAGAATTTTTTTGATTACTGGTTTCATCCCTGTTTTTTTGTTGATTAATTCGGCATTCATTTCTAGATGTTTCCAAACTCCGGAACCCACAGTTCCAAAGCCAAGAAGTCCTATTATTGGTTTCATTCTCTTTTCCCCCCGTTAAATACTAAGTTGCATACTTATTCGATTAATGCAAATTAGATAAAATAAATAAAAAATAAGTCGACTTATATCTTTAAAGTCGACTTTATCACATGTTAATTAGTTTGTCCACATATAAATTACGTCTGTGCGCCAATCGTGAACAAACTGAAAGGTTCGTTTAATTTGTCTGTTCCTTCTAATACAAATCTTCCATTTACTATGATTTTTACAACTTCTCCAGAGTATGTCACTGACGCGATTAATCCAATCTCATCATATGGGATAGTTATATCCGTGTGCACACCTGTATAACCCTCAGAAGGATTGGATTCTCTCTTTTTACAAAAGTCATTATCTCTAGCAACTACTTCCTTGCCGTCGAAAAAGTTGTAGAAAGGAACACCTTCAATATGGCTAAAACAAGTGTCGCCTATAGCGAAATGAGGACCCATTTTTTCTATTATTAAGACTGGGAGGACGTTGGTAATGTCAAGCTTCTTGGAAAGTACGTAAGCGAGTGTGTTGGTTCCAATAGCAAATTCACCCATTGGGAGAGTTTCGTATGGATATAGGAGTGTTTCGGCAACAAATTCTTTGTTTTCTCTTTCATTTTCGAAATTTGAGCAACTATAATTAGTTATCATTCCATCTGTGAAAGTAAGTCTGAGATTTTTATATTCATATCCATCAAGATATATTTCGGGCAAATGTAGTTCTCCATTAGTTCCTTGCAGTTTTGGTGACGTGAAAATCTCGCCAATAGGAACATTAACCTCAGAAACGCAATTAACAAAATTTGATTGTTTCAAAGGATCTTCAAGCGGCGGCAAATACACTTTGATATCAGTTTTATTTAGTCCTGTACCTTTTATAATTATATGTTCAGCCAAGTCAGCAGCATCTACTATGAGCTGTTGAACCCCCTCGTAGTCTTCGTTTTTCATTGCATTGATTTGACAGGTGGCATCAAATATTTCTTCAAGCTTTTCGCCGACGTGAATAGTTGGAAGACTTAATAAACAATAGCTAGAATTCTCAGAAGGGATAATAGATTCTTTTATTATTGTTTTCCTGCTGGTTAGTGTTTTCATTAAATCATTTTGAGCGGAAGACATTTTTATATTCGAAGATTTATTCTCAGGTGAAAAAGGTGCTTCTCCAAAACTCTCAACACACATAAGACCAAGATAGTTATCTATATAATCTTTATGTTTGTTCATTAAATTCTCATAATACTCAATATGTAAATCAGCATATTCTTGATCAAAAATTAGAGCATCATCAAATTTGTGATCATAAGATACTTGCCTGTTTTCGGGTATTCTGCTCACATCGGAAATATATCCAATATAGCCCTCTTTAGCAAGCTGATTCTTTACAGCCAGAATAAAGGGCTCCTGTCCCAATGTGTATGCTAGGCGTATGTTTTTTCTGCTTCCAGCCTTTGTATCGTTTCTAACCAAACCTTCTTTAAAAGCTTTGACAAAAATATCAGCTTGTGAAATTATTGAATCTTGATGATCCTGAATAAAATCGTAATAATTCTTATCAAGGATACTAACTTCATCTCCATAAACATAAAGGTTATTGCTATCAAAAATAGGCGTTTTAGCAATTATTTTTTCATAGAAGCTTGACACATTTCCATAAATTCGTAAAATTTCATTTTCTAATGAAGTTTCAAGCACTTCAAGTCGATAAGCTTTATATTCATATAAAAACAAATTAAAAGTTTCAATGGAAACGTCGTTAAGAGCTTTTTCATTTCTAATAACAGTAATTCTTCCCACAAAGTCAACATAACTTTTAATTTCAAAATTCCTACTACTTGCCGAAAGCATAGGCAATTCAAAAACGTGATAATAAATAGCAGAAAGAAGATTGGATAATGGCTTTTTAAAGTAGGTTGCTGCGAATTGAGGATTTGCCCATGAGGAAGAATAATTTTCTGTCTCGAGTTCACCGTAAAACTTTTCGGAAATAGATATTAAATCTATAGTACATAAAGAAGGATTTACTTTATACTTTTCGAGCTTGAGCTGGTATTCTAAGCATGAAAGTATTTTTTTTGAAATTGAAACAAAGAAATCCGTTAGGCCATTTTGACTATTCATAATATTGCCTTTCATATTTATATTTAAAAAAATTTAATTTAATATATTTATTTTGATTTAACTAATGAAAGACAAATCTCATCTAGGTCATAATCGGTAATAGGGATAGCATTCCAAAGTTTTTGCGCTTCAGCAGCCTGGTCAACTAACATGAGCAACCCATTACTAAAAGGTATGTTTCTTCTAGAAGCACTCTCAAGTAAAGAAGTTTTTAATGGATTATATATTATATCAAAAACAAAACCGCATTGTCCGACAAAATTGGATTTAACAGGACAACTATGAATATTGGGGTACATACCTACGGGAGTTGTGTTTACAAGTAAATCCCAATGCTGTTTAAAAGAATCGCTGCCATAATTAACCACTTTAAATTTCGAATCTCCAACTATAAACTCTTTAAGTGTTTCTTCACGTGAAACCACGACTATCTCTGAAGCACCCATGTCCTCAAGGGCTATACACGCACTTCTAGCGGCACCACCTGTACCTAGGAGCATTACCTTCTTTCCTGTTACAGGGGCATTGTATCTCTTTAGGGTTTTTATGAATCCAAAATAATCAGTATTATATGCTTCTATCTTATTTTCAGAGATACATAGGGTGTTTACGCTTCCGATTCTGGTCGCTTCTGGAGAAATAATGTCCACAAAATTCATGATTTCAACCTTGTAAGGGATAGTTACATTAACACCAACAGCACCAAGTGCTTGAAGACCTTTAACCGCATTTCCGAGATTTTCTTTAGTGACCTCAAATAATTGGTAATTTATATCAAGGCCTCTCATATTACCAATCTCCCTATGAATAGTAGGGGAGAGACTGTGTCCAAGCTTTTCTCCTAATAAACCATAAAATCTCATCGCATACCTCACATAAATTTCAATTCAAATAACTATATTTTATACTAAAATACGAGTGTTTGCAAAAGGGTTTCTTCACATATATAATAATATGAGACAAATATTTGACAGGGGGCAAAAAAATGGATTATAAGCTTATTTTTATAAGAGCGGGAATCATGCTAATTTTTGGAGTTTCATTGTCAATATACTTATATGGAACAGGATTTATGAAGGAAAAGAATAAAAAAAGGCTACTCGCAAATTGTTTTTTATCTTTTTCGATACCTTTGATTTCTACAGTTTCATATGGAGGAGAAATGGCAGTGCGGACTGCTCTAGCATTAAGCGTATTTACGCTTTTTGTTAATATGCTAGTGGTAGATTTGTTTACTATTAGAGAGAGAAGTTTCTTTATAATAAACATCGTCATTATTTTTCTATCTTTAGTTTCTTCAGTGGCCGCCATTGAAGCTTATAGGCAAGATTTTGTTGTTTTTATTATTAACACTGTAAATGCTCTTTCAGTTCTATTAATCTCCGTGTTAGCTTTAAGACGAAGAAACGATAAAGGGCATGAGGTTGTTTATTTAAGAGGATGTATAATACTTTTAATTGCTGCTGTTTCACTTTGTTTATTCTTTAATGAATATGCCGTGTATTTAACTTTGTCTTTGTTTCTACTAGGGCTATTAAATATGTATGGCTATTTTCATGAACATAACTATAAAAAAATTAACTTGAAAATTGATGAAGCCGAAAAACTTCGAGCATCGCTAGAAAAAGATCTAAATTATGAAATTAAAAAAAGAATGTTTGATATAGAACGCTCAAATGAAAGGCTAATTGAGATCTCTAAAACAGATGCACTCACGAAAGCATATAATAAACAAGCGATACTAAATATTATTGATAAATTCTCTACCGCGAAAAACTCAAAGGTTTTTTCAATTCTTATGTTTGACCTAGATCATTTTAAACAAATAAACGATAAACTAGGGCACATAACAGGTGATATATGTCTTAAGAATATGGCGAATATTGCTTTTGCGAACATACGATCTGTTGATTTTCTAGGTAGATATGGTGGGGATGAATTTATTATTGTTCTTCCAACGTTGGGACTAAATGATGCAAAGTTCGTAGCAGAGCGATTCCGCGTTAGAGTGGCAGAGACACAGAATCCAAACTTTACAGTTTCTATAGGCCTCGCAAGTTTTCCAGAAGATGGAACTAACACAAAAGAGCTTTTGGCAGCAGCTGATGAAGGACTATATAAATCTAAAGCAAAAGGACGTAATGCGGTTTCACATAAGGATTTATTTTAGATCTGGAAGCGCAAAGTATTTATTATTGTAAATAGATAAAAGTATTAAGTATATTTAAACGAATTTCTAAGGAAAGGTGGAACATATAATTGAAAAAGATTGGAATAATATTTGTTCTGCTTGTAGTAATTTCAGGAATCTCTGTATTTGGGTTTAATGCTTATAAGTCTTCATTAACAGCAAATGTTTTTACAAAAGATAATTTTGGGGTTACCGCAGAGTTATCCTCAAATCCTGATGTGAATATTACTAGAGTTTTTGCAGGCGACTCTGTAGCTGAAGCGGATGGCGACGTGTTAAAACTGAGAAGTATGGATGGAAAGAATACTTGGAGTAGAAAGCTAAAAGGAACTATACGAAATCTTTGCAGCACTGGAGATAACGTGGTTTCAGTTGATAGTACTGGATTTA
>CAYZED010000003.1:197058-198583 GCA_964477445.1 uncultured Clostridiaceae bacterium
TCGAATGGGAAAAACTCTTTGGAGTAGAAATATTAATGAACTTCCTGAAGCCATGATACCTGACAGAAAAGGCGGAATTCTAGTAGAATACTTCAGACAAGGAAGTGGGAGGCTTGAGTATTTCAGAGCAGATGGCAGTAAATCTGACGTTGTTGAGACAGAAGGTGCTAAAATAACAGCTTTTGCATCAGACAAAAACGGAAATTTTGTAGTATACCTAGTAGATACCTCAGGAGATACTGTTTTAGGTAGGATGATGAGCTTCAATCCCACTGGTAAGATGAAATGGGCTAAAGATATAGGAGAAAAGCTGATTTATAGTTTAACTTTTATAAATGGAATATTTATTGCGATAGTAGAAGACGGCATACTGAAAATTGATGAAAAAAATGGAGATTTCACGTCAGATTTGCCAGGAGGAAAAATAGAGGCGTTTAGTTTAACAGATAAAAATGGAGCAATTTTGTTCAACAGTGGTGGTTATAGTAACCTATACTACGTTGACAAGAGTTGCAAACTGATTAAATCGTCTCAATTTCCAGAAGACGTAAAGAAACTAACAATCAGCGAAAATAGCATAATTGCTTATAACACAGATTATATGATTCTAGCAGATAGTAGGGGAAAAATCTTGTTTGACTATACTTTTAGTACAATAGTAAATCGCTTATACTTCAGTGATAACGGAACACTGTTTGCGGATATGGGGTTGAAACTCCAAAAGCTTGAAGGCGGGAGGAAGAAATGATAAATTGGATTGATATAATAATTGTTGTAATTCTAGCATTAGGCTTTATTGATGGATTCAGAAAGGGCTTCATATCGAGTGTTTCGAATCTAGTATGCACAATTTTGTCTATTATAGCCGCAAAAATGTTTTTTATGCAGTTTGCAAAATTATTAATTGAGTGTACACCACTAAAAGAAAGAATTATGGATTTTGTTCATGAGAGCAAAGTCGTGGACAAAATATTTGAAACTAACATACCAATGTTAAAAATGATGGGAATGTCAGATAGTTTCTCCGGTGATATTAAAACATTTGCAACTTTTTTAATAATTAATGCTATAGCCTTTCTTGGGGTGTTCATCGTGGCGCGCGTAATATTCGGAATCGTTGAAATGCTACTTGAAGGCGTATTTGATCAGCCAGGACTAAAGGAAATAAATGCTTTGTTAGGTTCAGTTCTAAGCCTGGGAAAAGTTGCGTTAATAATGATGATTGTCCTTTCAATAGTTCAACCCGTTATTACGATTTTTAACAAACCTTGGATTACAGAGGCGGTAAATAATTCGCTGCTGGTCGAATTGGCAAACAAATACAACTTCGTATTAGGATGGATTTGGTCAACTGTAATTAGTGTAGTGAAATAAAAAAAAGCAGCTTAGCGAGGCCACTGAAAAAGTCCTTCCTTTAAAAAAATAAAAGTCAACTTGAAAGAGATAAGTTCTCGAACAAGTTGACTTTTTTTGTTATTCCAAAAAGGAATTTGGCTACTGAATGTAGAATATAGTAGTATAAAGA
>CAYZED010000004.1:0-5945 GCA_964477445.1 uncultured Clostridiaceae bacterium
CACAGCCTTACGAACCATGTCAACATATTATTTTCATTTTCTTTAATGTTTTTTTGTTTCTTTACTTTAAAACGAAAATCATAGTATTTTCTTAACAACCGAATTTACTTTTACTAATTACTATTTAATTAATAACTTTTTCAATATATAATAGGAACTTTTTTTGATTTACTATATAATCTTAGATATATATAGGAGGCGATTTTATGAGTAATAATAAAAAAAGTGACAAAATGCCCTTAGTAGCTTATTTTTGCATGGAATACGGTTTGGAATCAGATTTTAGAATATATGCTGGTGGCCTAGGTATACTCGCTGGCGATTATCTAAAGGGCGCTCAAGAGTATAATTATCCTCTGATAGCAGTAGGTCTGAAATGGAAACAAGGTTACTCTGATCAATATATAGGAGAAAACGGCCAACCTTATGATGCTTTTAAAAATAACACTTACGATTTTTTAGCGGATACAGGAGTTACGGTAAATGTTAGCATCCGTCAACGAAATGTAATATGCAAAGTGTTGAGATGCGATTCTTTTAATAATGTAACACTTTATTTATTAGACACTGATATGCCTGAAAATGAAGATCCATGGATTACTGGTCAACTTTATGGTTGGTTTGGTGAAGAAAGAATTGCACAAGAAATGGTATTAGGCATAGGCGGTGTTCGAGCTCTTAGAAAACTTGGAATTAAACCAGATATTTTTCACTTTAATGAAGGACATGCGGTTTTAGCTGCTCTAGAACTCATAAGAGAAAAGAGGAATAAAGACCAAAATTTCTATAACGCCTTAGAAAAGACAAAACGACAAATTGTTTTCACAACGCATACGCCAATTATTCAAGGAAATGAATCTCATTACATTGACCGACTTTCTTACATGGGAGCTTTTAATGGACTTACAGCAGAACAAATGGTGCATATAGGTGGTGCCCCATTTAATATGACTATCGCCGCCCTTCAACTGTCAAAAAAATCCAACGCAGTTAGTCAGTTGCATTCAGAAACTGCAAATGAAATGTGGAGGAATGTATCTTTTAATAAACCAATATTAGGTATTACGAATGGTATTCATCTTAAAACTTGGGTTGACCAAAGAATTATTGAAACTTTAGAAAATGCTGAAGCATTAAACTCGTTAAACTCATTAAACTCATCGGAATCATCTGATACATCTGATTCTTTGGATTCAAAAGTGCACCCTACATGCATAAGCTTAAAAGACAATTTACTCCAGAACTTCTCTTCAAAGCTTTTATCAATACACCAAGAGCATAAAGAATCGCTAATTAGTTTTGTAAAAAAAAGAACAGGTCAAGTATTAAATAAAGATAAGATTATTATAGGTTTTGGCAGACGCGCCGCATCATATAAAAGAAGTAATCTAATTTTTAAAGATGAGGAATTCATTGCACCTTTACTTATATCGGGAGAAATACAGATTATTTTTTCTGGGAAATCTCATCCTCTTGATGATAGCGGTAAAAGAATAATTTCCGATCTTGTAACATATACAAAAAAATATCCAAAATCCATAGTTTATTTGGAAAATTATGATATGGAAATTGCTTCATTTATGACAAAAGGATCGGATATTTGGCTAAACAACCCAGTTCGTCCGCTCGAGGCAAGTGGTACTTCAGGTATGAAGGCCGCTATGAATGGTGTTCCGAATTTCAGTGTACTGGATGGATGGTGGCCAGAGGTATGTCAACATGGAGCGAACGGTTGGCAAATAGGAGAAGGGAAGGAGTACCCTTCTTGGGAGGAACATGATAAATACGATTTAATATCCTTAGTTTCAACTTTAAAGAATGAAATTCTTCCGACATTTTATAATGATAAAGTTAAGTGGTTAGATATTATGAAAAAAAGTATAATTGACACATATGAAATGTTTGGCACTAGGAGAATGCTATATGAGTATTATACAAAACTATATATGAGTAAATAGTTTTTTCTGAAAGGGTAGGTACTAAAATCGTGAAATATGAGCGCTCAGCTGGTGTTTTGTTGCACCCCACCTCACTTCCATCGATATTTGGAATAGGTGATTTTGGTCCAGAATCAAAAAAATTCATCGATTTCTTGCATCGAAATAGATTTACTTGGTGGCAGACCTTGCCGTTAAATCCACCTGGATTTGGTGAGTCTCCTTATCAATGTTTTTCTGCTTTTGCCATTAATCCTATGCTTATCAGCCCTGAGCTGCTCTATCATATTAAATTGCTTAACGATTCAGATATTAAAAATATTCCTTCGTTTAATAAAACATCCGTAGATTTCGAAAAAGTCAAACCTTTTAAGATGGATTTGTTCAAAAAAGCGTTTAATAGATTTAAAAACACTCGAAAACCTATCGATTGGGCTATTTTTATTAGCGAAAATAGTTATTGGCTGAATGAATACTGCGTTTTTTCTGCGGTAAAAGAATATTTCAACCAAGCTCCATGGCAAGCTTGGGATGAAAATATTGCCAACAGAGATCCAGGAATTGTTGAGTATTACGAAGGTCTTCTATATGAAGAAGTTGAATTTTATCAATTTCTTCAATATGTAGCTTTTCATCAATGGTCCGACTTAAAAGATTATGCGAACAGCTTGGAAGTTAAACTTATGGGTGACTTACCAATATTTGTTTCTTCTGATTCTAGTGATACGTGGTCAAGAAGAGAATATTTTGAGCTAAATAAAAAAGGTAATCCACTAAAGATTGCCGGTGTTCCACCCGATTACTTTAGTAAGACAGGGCAGCTTTGGGGCAACCCTCATTACGTTTGGGAAAAAATGAGAGACGATGAATTTCTTTGGTGGCGTGAGCGATTAGAAGTATTATTGAGATACAATGATGCTATACGAATTGATCACTTCAGAGGATTTGAGAGCTATTGGGAAATTGATGGCGATTCTAAAAATGCTATTAATGGAAGTTGGATTAAAGCTCCTGGAAGAGAATTATTCGATAGCATTAAAAAGCACATGGGAAATCTACCAATAATTGCTGAGGATTTAGGTGTAATTAGCCAAGAAGTCATTGATCTTAAAGATAGCCAAGGATTCCCGGGTATGAAAATACTACAATTCGCTTTTGGTAATGCATCTGAAGAAAGATTTCTTCCAGATTTCTACGAGAAAAAATCTGTTGTTTATACCGGAACACATGATAATGATACCTCGATTGGATTTTACAACCACCTACAAAAAGAATCCCCTGAAGATTTTGAAAAAATGATCAAAATGTTAAATCTTACTCCTCAAGATGGTGAAAAAGCTTTTTGCTGGCAGTTAATTGTAACCGCAATGCATAGCAACTCAATGATTGCAATTATTCCAATGCAAGATGTCTTAAATCTAGATACATTCCACAGAATGAATATACCTGGTACAATCGAAGGAAATTGGCGATTTCGTTTTCAATGGAATCAATTGACTAATGAGCAGGAAGAAAAACTTAGAAGTCTAATTAAACGAACCAGCAGATTTAAAGCTTAACGCGTTAATTGACGCATTTATCTATTATAGGTTTTTTTGTCGAATAAATTCTTTTTTATCCACTTATTAGTGATTGTCGAATTTTATAGTACCAGAAACATCTTGCTTACTGCAATATAGTCAACTATAATGATGTTGTGGTTTACGAGAAAAATTGAGTCGGAGGTTTTGAATGGTTAATACAGCATTAGAAAAAAAAGTAGCAATAGAAGAACTTGTTTGCAAACTCCCCAATGTCTTAAATACAAATGTTGTTATTCGAGAAGATGGAAGCCTAATGGAAATACACACTCTAGCTACCACTGAACGAAATGTAAAACAATTAGTACGTGATATTCAATCCGCAATTCAAGCAAAATTCGCCATCGAGATTGATTACAAGATTATAAGCGTCGCTCAAATCGACGAATCTCAATATAAAGATACTAGATTAATTATCGATGAAATTAGTTTAAAGAACACAGGCAACACCATTGAAGCTAGTGTAATTCTTATACATGATGAGACTAAATATGATGGACATGCAATTAAAATTAGATCTACAGGCAATAAAACTAGAGGTTTAGCTGAAGCAACTCTAGTCGCAGTTGAGAAATATCTCCAAATTAATAATTTTGTATATCTCGAAGGTATAGAAAAAACAATAGTGGCAGGAAAAACAGTTTATGTAGCTGTAGTTGGTTTCTGCAATACTAGCTCTGAGGAAATTCTATCAGGTTGCAGTATCGTTGAAGAAGATGAAAACGAAGCAATCGTTAGGGCTGTTTTAGCAGCTGTTAACCGAAGAATAAGCCTCATTAACTAAGAATTATATGACCGACTAAAATTAGCGGAGCGTTTGCCTGTCCGAAATAGCGATAGGACGGAGCCTTAATTTAAGGAGGCAAACCATGAAAAAAATCGCTGGTGTTCTTATTACCGTTCTTACAATGCTGCTTGCAGCTGGAGCAGGTCATCGCTGGATTTAAGATTTAATCATTAGGTTTCAGTCGGTCATGTAATATATATCGCTAATATATATAGACAATTCATTCTCGGAAGGTGTAAAATGTCAAAAAAGCTTAAGTTGTATGTGTGGCTTATTATCCTGATGGGATTGGCTGTCACATTTTTTCCGTCTAAAATAGGCACCGGAATTAGCATTGAAGCATTTTTAGTGTTTTTAGTCTTATCAATAATTGCTGAATCACTTTCAATACCCTCTGGCATCGAAAATGCAGTAACGTTCGGTTTTGCTATAAATCTAGCTGCCATATTAGTTCTTGGTGTCCCGTACGCAGCCATTATTGCATCCGTTGGAATAATGTTTTCTGTGGTAAATCAAGAAGGAAAATGGCTGCATTTATTTAACACACCCTTTCATAAGACATTATATAACGGAGCTACTAGTTACATAACTGTTTTTATTTCTGGATCTTTTTATTCATTTTTAGGTGGATCCCCTGGCTCAATTGATTTTAGCAATAATGTTATTCCATTATTAGCCTGTGTTATTGTGCATGTAATAATTAATGAAACGCTATCTGCTGGATTAATGTCAATAATTACAAATGAAAAATTCATTAGATTTTGGATTGATAATTTTCTATGGGCTATGAAGGATTGTATTTTCGTTGCTCCTCTGGGTGTTTTGATGGCCTTAACATATTTGAATTTTGGAACTTTTGGTAGCTTTTTATTCTTAGGACCTTTGCTTCTTGCTAGATATTCCTACAAACTATATTTTGACATGGCACAAGTATATCTCCAAACTGTTACATCTCTTTCTCAAGCAATGGAAGCGAAAGATATGTATACTCAAGGACACGCAAACCGCGTAAGCGACTACTCTTGCTATCTTGCTAAAGAATTAAACCTATCAATACCAAAAATCAAAACATTAAAAATGGCGGCCATTCTGCACGATATAGGGAAAATCGGTATAGAAGATGCAATATTGAATAAACCTGGAAGATTAACTGATGAAGAGTTTATAAAAATTAAACAACATTCACAGTTAGGATATAAAATCATTCAAGAAATATCTTATCTAAAAGATGCTTCTGAAATTGTTCTATATCATCATGAAAGATATGATGGCCTTGGCTATCCTTTCGGAAAGAAAAATGGCGAGATACCTATCGAGGCAGAAATACTTTCAATCTCTGATGTATATGATGCTTTAACAACTGAGCGACCATATAGACATGCATTAACCCATGAAGAGGCTATTTCTATAATAAAAAGTGAGAAAAATAAGCAGTTTAGCGGAAAAATCGTTGATTTATTCATTAAAATGCTAAGCGATAAGTATCATATTAATGCAAAAAATAAGGAGTTGAAAAATAGTGCTGGTTGAAAGCGTTGGCGGATCATTGCTAGTCGGAAAAATTCGCAAAGGAAAACTAAGCAATCTTAAAGATGCCGAAATAAAATTTTGGTATCTTATAGTAATATCATTTCTTATAGA
>CAYZED010000004.1:5955-7186 GCA_964477445.1 uncultured Clostridiaceae bacterium
GGCTCTGTTTTTTTTGCCCAACAGGGTTTTAAAATTTTTTCTAATTATCCTTTAATAATCTGTCTTCTCTCTTACACTTTTCTATTCTTAGGAATTTCATTAAACCTTGACCAAAAAGCTTTTAGAATAATACTTATCGGAACAATTTTAAACTTTCTAGTAATATTTTTTAACGGCGGTCATATGCCTGTTTCTGCAAATGCTCTAACCACTGCCGGTATGCCTGAAGATATCAAATATTTAAGTGAAGGAACAAGATTCACTCATATGTTATTATCCTCTTCCACAAAACTAAGTTTTCTGGCTGATATTATTCCAATACCGAAACCATATCCCTTCCCAAATGTAATAAGTGTTGGCGATATTTTTCTTATGAGTGGAATATTTTTATGGATACAAAATATTATTGTAAAGAAAAAAACGGCTCCGCCAAATTTATAAGAATAAATTTAGCGAAACCGCCTTTTTCTAATATAGGAAAGCATACTTTTTTCGAAGCCGCACTTTGTCCTTTTTCCTTATTTTGTATATCTTTCTAAGAGGGTTTCTATAACTGGTTTAAATCCCACTCCTCGTTCAACGAGCATCACCATCATGTGATAGACCAAGTCTCCTGCCTCATTTTTAATTTCAACTTCATCTTTGTTCTTAGCTGCAATTATCAATTCTGCCGATTCTTCGCCGACTTTTTTTAGAATTTTGTCTATACCTTTATCGAATAGATAATTTGTATAAGAACCTTCTTTAGGATTCTCTTTTCGTTCAACAACTCTCTCTTCTAGAAGTGCAATTACCTTCCCATATAAGGTTTCTAATTCGATTCTTTCTCCAGAAATGCTATTATCAGTCATTATGTTATTAACCGTTTTTATATTCCCATCATTCGAAATGTTTATAGCATTTGCTGTATTTCTATCATTCGTTGCGTTTATAACCTTTTCAAGATTTTCAACCGAATCAAAACAGCTTTCTGTGCCAGTGTGGCAAGTCGGTCCGTTTGGATTTACTCTAATTAAAAGTGAATCGCTATCACAGTCTTTTTCAATACTTATGATATCAAGTGTATTGCCTGATGTTTCACCTTTTTTCCAAAGTCTGTTTTTTGATCTGCTAAAAAACACCACTTCTTTTGATTCGATAGAAATTTTCAGGCTTTCTGCTGACATATATCCAAGCATAAGCACTTTCCCTGTTCCGTTATTTTGTATTATTGCTGGTATTAATCCCTTTT
>CAYZED010000004.1:7196-80897 GCA_964477445.1 uncultured Clostridiaceae bacterium
CAAGATTAATTGGAAAATCTACATTTGTTACAAATTCTTCAAATTCTTTTAAGTCCATCCTATTTGCCTCCAATTAATTTTTCCTTCTTAATATAAACTATTCTTAATATATTTATATTATTCCTTCTCTATAACAATCCATTCGCGTTTTTATTCCTTCTTTTTCTAGCTGGATTTTAACTTCTTTAATCCCTAGTGTTCCAAAGTGAAAAAGAGACGCGGCTAGTAGTCCAGAAGCACCTGCCTTCGCTGCTATTCCAAAATCCTTAATGTTTCCAGCGCCACCAGACGCTATAACTGGAATATGAACTAATCTTGTAAGTGATTCAAGTAATCTTTCATCGTAGCCGATTTGTGTTCCATCTCTATCTATGCTTGTTAATAATATTTCTCCAGCTCCACGTCTCTCAGCCTCCGCACACCATTCTAAAGCATCTATGCCTGTAGATTGTTTTCCACCTTTAACAAAAACCTTCCATGAGTCACTTACGGCTTCGTACGCAGCATCTACCGCTACGACAACTGCTTGAGAACCATATACATTGGCTATATCAGTAATCAATGAAGGATTATTCACCGCTGCTGTATTAACCGATACTTTATCAGCTCCAGCGTGAAAAAGCCTCTGAGCGTCAGCTAAACATGATATTCCACCACCAACTGTTAGCGGAATAAAAATTGCTTCAGCAACTGCCTTTACAGTGTCTACTAAAGTCTTCCGACCTTCCTCAGTTGCAGAAATATCAAGAATGACAATTTCGTCTGCCCCTTCTTTTTCATAAGCCGCAGCTGAAGTCGCAGGATCTCCCGCATCTCTTAATTGTTTAAATTTTATTCCTTTTACTATTCTACCGCCTGCAACATCCAGGCAAGGAATTATTCTAGCATATGCCATAAAACCCTCCATGTTAACGTTATATTTAATCTACATATATTAATATAGTTTCATTTAAAATCAAATAATACAAAATAATAATAATCTTATACTATAAAATTTTAATTCGCTGCTTTAATCGCGTCTTCCAGATCAATTCTATTTTTATATAAAGCTGCTCCGAGTATTGCTCCAACTGAGCCTAATTCTTTACATTTGATTACATCTTCAATGGTAGAAACTCCACCTGATGCAATAATCCTGGCACCTTTTATTTCGCACATTCTTTTTAATCCCTCGAAATTTGGGCCAATGAGCATTCCATCTCTACTAATGTCAGTATAAACAAAATCAAAAATGCCCTTTTTAATCAAATCTTCACAGAAATCAAATGCAGTAAGTTCGCTTTCTGTAACCCATCCATGCGTGGCCACAAACCCATTTTTCGCATCTATTCCACCAACTATCTTATCTCCGAATTTATTAACCAATTCTTCAACCAATTCTGAATCCTGAACTGCCGCTGTTCCCAAAATTATTCTCCATACTCCAACATTAAAAAGAGCTTCTGCTTGTTCTAATGTTCTTATTCCTCCTCCAACTTGAACAGGAATATCAATTGCTTTAATAATTTCCGAAATTATTACCAGGTTCTTTCCTGCTCCCGAAAACGCCCCATCAAGGTCCACTATGTGCAGAACTTCTGCGCCCTTACTCTTCCATAACTTTGCTGCATCAACAGGATTTTCGTAGTAAACTGTCGCCTTATTTCTGTCTCCCTTTTCTAGCCTAACTGCTTTGCCATCTAGTATATCTATCGCTGGAAATATCTTCATTTTTGTCCTCCAAAATTTTTTTGTCAAGATTCCTCTCATGAATTAGTCAAGTTTATTCTCATGAGTTGGTCAAGATTATTCTCATGAATTGGTTAAAACTTCTTTTAAATTTTTCATTATTCGCATACCAATTATCCCGCTTCTTTCTGGGTGAAATTGGAATCCTATGATGCGCTCGCTCTTTACGGCAGCTGTGATTTTTACTGTGTCGCATTCTACCCATGCTTCTAAAAATTCTTCCGGCACTCCATCCGCATAATATGAGTGTACAAAATACGTGCTGTCTAATTGCTGAAGTCCAGAAAAAATTCCATCATTCGATTTAAACAACATCCCGTTCCAACCCATTTGGGGAACTGTAATATTATTAGGCAATCTCTTAATAGTACCCTGAATAAGGCCTAAACCTACCACTCCTGGTGCTTCTTCACTACTTTCAAATAATAGCTGCATCCCTAAGCAAATTCCTACTATCTTTGCGCCATTTTTCCATGCATTTTTTATGGCGTCTCCAAGTCCTTCATTTAACTTCTCAGTGGCTTTTGCGAAGTTACCCACACCAGGTAAAATAATAACTTCCGCACCAAGAAGATCTTCCGCTTCTGTTACTATTTTTGTTTCGAATCCTACTTCATCTAGCCCTCTTTTTAAATTAAAAAGATTTCCTGTTCCATAATCAATTATTGATGCTTTCATCGCGACTTCCTTCCCCTGAATTATTTGATGATATTAATCCTAGAATTATTTGATGATATTAATCCTAGAATTAGGTTATATTAATCAACCAATTTTATAATACGCCTCTTTTATAATATACCTTTTGTTGATGGCACTTCATTTTGGCCTTCTTCAATTTTCAGTGCCTGTTTTAATGCTTGCGCAAAGGCTTTAAATATACATTCAATCTTATGATGCCCGTTTTCTCCACTTAAAAGTTTAATGTGGCAAGCAATTCCGCTATTTACACACAAACTTTTAAAGAACTCTCTAAAACTCTCTCCTTCAGTGTCACCAATGTTTTCAGGAAGTGTGGAAGCGTCCATATAAAGGGATCCACGCCCACAAATATCGATAGAAACCAATGCAAGTGCTTCATCCATCGGTACGATAGCCGATCCGAATCTAGTTATGCCTCGCATATCACCCAATGCGATTTTCATTATTTGTCCTAAAACTATTCCAACGTCCTCACAAGTGTGGTGACTTCCAGTTCCGTAGTCACCAATAGCTTTAACACTTAGCCCGATTCTACCATGTTTTGCTAGTTGGTCAAGCATGTGATCAAAAAAAGCCAGTCCTGTACTTAATTCAATATTTCCACCGTCAAGACAAATTGATGCCTCAATTGAAGTCTCTTTAGTTATCCTTTTTGTTTCGGCTTGCCTCATTTCATTCAGCTCCTTCAATTATTTTAATTGTTTCCAAAACTATATCATTTATGACTTTTTCACCAACTGTTATTCTTATCACTTCTTTATTATCATAATTTCTAATAAGTATTCTTTTTTCTTTTAGTGCTTCAAATATTTCTAAGGCTTTTTTTGTTTTAATATATAAAAAATTTGCCTGGCTTGGAGTTATATAAAAATCAGATAATGAATCAAGTTCCTTTATCATTCTATCTCTTTCGGAAATAACGATTTTTACTGTTTCCATCAAATCAGAAGTATCCTCTAAGACAGTAATCGCAGCTATAGTACTTGGAACTGTCAATGAATATGGCATTTTATATGGCGACATTTTTCCCATTATTCCTTTCGATGCAGCACCATATCCTACTCGCATCCCTGCCAATCCCATCGCTTTTGAAAAAGTTCTAGTGACGACAAGTCGATCTCTGTAACCTTCTTCTTCGACTAAATCAATTACTGACATGCCAGAAAACTCATGATAAGCTTCATCTATTACTATAATGCCTGGGAATAGTTTAAACAACTTCTTAATGTCATCTCTAGAATATAGAATTCCAGTAGGATTGTTAGGATTTGCAATGATAGTAATAGTTGCTCTTTCTCTATTTAAGAAATCCGCAAAATCTTCTATTGAAATATTAAATTTTTCGTCTGTTTTAATACTAGACACAGGTATTTTATTCCAATCTGCGAAAACCTTAAACATTCCAAATGTTGGTTCCATTAGACCGAGTCTTGCATTTTCGCCAGAGTATGTCCTTAAAAGCGTATCTAGTATCTGATCAGATCCAAGCCCTGCAATTATGTTTTCGATTTCTAAGTTCACAAAATCTGCGATACTTTTTACGAGAGTTTCAGCATAAAAATCTGGATACAAAGTAAAATTCGAATTTAATATCGCGTTTTTTGCTTTTTTAATAATATTAGTTTCGTTTGCAAATATATTTTCATTTGCATCCAACCTTATTAAATTGTCCATTTATCATTCACTCCTATTCCACCTTCGGCTAATACTTTTGCGAATTCTTGTATTCTTTCTTTCTTTAGTCTAAAGCTTGTTACATTACTGACTAGTCTTGAATTTATGTTAAGGAAACTTTCATATACCACTAAGCCATTTGCTTCCAAAGTCGCACCAGTTTCAACTATATCAACTATTACATCGCTTAGTCCCAACACAGGCGCTAGTTCAACAGATCCTTCAAGTTTAATTATTTCACAGTGAAGACCTTTTTCATCAAGATACCCTTTTGTTATATTTGGATATTTTGTGGCAATTCGAGTTCTATCGTCTAAGTGAAACTCGTTATCTTTCATTCCAGCAAAAGCCATTACACACTTCCCAATATTTAGCTCCATAACTTCTATTGCTTTTATTCCACTCTCTAGTAAAACATCATTACCTACTATCCCGATATCAGCGGCGCCATATTCTAGATATTTAGGCAAATCAGCGGGCTTAACTAACATATATGTAATATCGTATTTTTCATCATAGAACGATAGTTTTCTGGATTCTTTGCTAAGAATTTCTAAGCAATTATCTTTTCGGCTACCAATTTCGGCTAATACTTTAGCTACTCTTCCTTTTGAAATTGCTACTCTTAACATATTAACTCCTCTTTCCTTCGTAATACATCCCAATACACTGCAAATCCGGCGGCACCCATTGGTCTGCCTAAGCTCTGCATCAAACTATCGTAACGCCCGCCTTTAGCGATTTTCCCGACTCCTTCTCTGCAATATGCTGAAAAAACCATTCCATCGTAATATTTAAAACCGCCTGAATCTAGTAAATCGCATTTTATATAACTACCCATACCTTGTTTTTTCATTTCCTTCAAAGACTCAATTAGTTCATTAGTTCTAGCGTAACTATTATCTTCATCACTGAATTTAGAAGCGATCTCTTCTATTGCTTCCAAGGCACGTTCGATAGAATCAGTTAGTGCAAGTTTTCCAATTTGCTTCAATACATTATAGCCACCTTCAATACTAGCTAAAATATCTTCCGCTTCTCTAAATCGTCTTTGATTTAAAACTAAAATAAGTTTGTTTATCAAATCTTCGTTCAAATTTAATGATTTTAGTAACCCTCTAAGAATTCTAGAATGTCCTACGAATATTTTCAGGTCTGTCGCACCAACTTTTTTTAATAGGTTATGACAATTCGAAATCAATTCACAATCTGTTTTTGCACCTTTTGGTCCAAAAATTTCTAGTCCAAACTGATTTTCTTCTCTATTTATCTGGCTATTAAAACTATTTCTGAATACCTTACCTTCATAAAACAGCTTTATCTCTTCTTCATTTTCATGGTTTAGAGCTGCATATCTAGCCGCCAGTATTGTCATATCAGGTCTTAAAGAAAGTATTTTGCCATCATAATCAATTAATTTGATAATTTCTTGATCTTCTATCCAAGCTTTCCCTTGAAAAAGTTCATAATAGCAAAGTATTGGGAAATCTACACGACTAAATCCTTCTTCTCGACAAATAATGCTGAAAGCATCATAGCATCTCCTCATTTTTTCTGCTTCTTCTAAATTTGTTTCTCTTATTCCACCTGGTAGTTTTTTAGTTTTCATCTAGCCCTCCAGCTTTTTTAGCGATTGCTAAAAACATTAATTATTTTAACCTATAAAAAAAACTCCGCATCGCTGCAGAGTGTAATTTGTTTCCATAATCTCACACACCCCACAGACAATGCTCAAAAGGCACTTATCCGCGGGCATTCGCCTCGTTTAAGTACCACTGTTCATATGATGATGATGTGTAAAAACTAATTTTGTATACATTATTTCTACCTCGAAATAAATTATTTGTTTACATAATACTAGATATCGACTCACTTCGTCAAGTTTTTTATGTTATTAATGGTTTATCGTTTTTAAACTTTATAAATTATTTGAATTATCTTATAATATTTGGTACTATAATTCTGATATATCCATATACGAATTTGCTTTAACTAATCTATTTATGAAAAAAAGTAATTACAATAAGGTTAAACGCAAATTAGTATTACATTGTGAATAATTTAGTGTCCGGGAAGGAATAAATATGAATATTATAAAAAAAAGCATCAGTGAACAGATCTATAATGTGCTCAAAATGGAAATTTTGTCTCAAAAAATTAAGTTCGGTGAGAAATTAATAAACAAAGATTTGCAGGAAAAGTTTGGGGTAAGTTCCACTCCTATAAGGGATGCCATAAACCGATTATACCAAGATGGCTTGATAGAAGAAATAACGAACAGCGGTGCAAGGGTACTGTATTTCAACCTGAAATTTGCTATGGATGTAAATGAAATGATGCTTATTTTAGCAAAATCATCATTGGCACTATCCGGAAAACGTGCGAATATCGAAAAAGTTGCCTCAGAATTGGATGAAATCATTTTGCAACATTCAAAAAACATTGCCACTGATGAATACTTCGATTGGGACTATAAGTTCCACAAAGTGTTTTTTGACTATATGGAAAATAACGAGTGTAAGCGTGTATATAAAAAATATAATGTTTTACATGAATTGTTTGCTAGATATTATAACGTTTCTGAGGATTTGAGATCTCATTCCTATAGCCAACATAAATTAATTTTGAATGCTTATAGAATTGGTAGAATTGACGAAGCGATTGAGTTAATGGAAACTCACTATAAAGATGTAAGCGAAATGTTTAAAAAGAATTTGAAATAATACTATAAAAAAACAGCCTTACGGCTGTTTTTTCTATTTCTTAAACACAATTTCTCCAACATCCATGCTATCAATACTCACTAATGCCTCGAACCTTGTTCCTGTGGCTTCAATCTTTGATCTTCCTGGTAAGAACCCTTTTTCGATAAGTACACAAACTCCTATCGTTTCGGCTTTAGCCTGCTTTAAAATATCAATGAGTCCCATCGCTGCACTACCATTTGCTAAAAAGTCATCAACAATCAACACTTTGTCTGAGTCTTTAATTAACTGTTTTCCAACTCTTATTACCATCTCTTTTCGTCTAGTATAAGAAAAGAACCTGCTTTGGTAAATGCTGTCATCTAATGTTACATACTCATATTTTCTCGCAAAAATTGCTGGAACTTTGAGCCTTCTAGCAGTTTCACATGCAAATGCAATTCCAGAGGATTCTAAGGTCAATACCTTGGTAATTCCTTCACCCTCAAATCTTCGGGCAATTTCTTCACCTACATACTCAAGCACTTCCGTATCTATCATCTGATTAATAAAAGTATCAACTTTAAGAATACCACCGAGGGAAACGATACCTTCGCTTGAAATCTTGTCTTCTAACTTCTTCATTATGCTTTCAATCCTCCATTAAATGTCGTGCTTTTAATACTCTGCCATTATACAACTATTATAGCGGCATGTGTAGACAAATAAACTCTGCTCTGAAATAAATTTACTTAATTAGTGTATATTTTTATTTCTTCGTCATTTCTCTTAATTTTTGAATCTGATCTTCCGCCATTTTGTTATATATAGGGCTTCCAGCTTTTTTATTTATAGCACCTGCAAATAATTTATATGAAGTGTTCATATCTTTTTTTCTTAAATATAATTCCCCTAATAATAAACTGCATTGTTGTTCGTTTTCAATACTCATTTCAACCGTAGTATTGAAGAATCCTTCATGATAATGTTTTAATGCTTGTTCACAACAATATTCATACATTTCTAAATCTCCGTAATCTTTATAAATCCACGAGAGTTGCATCCATGTCTTCCCTTGTTTAAAAGGCGTTGGACTTGTAAATCTATAATAGTAAAGTGTAAGATAGTACATCGCGAAAAGCGCATTTATATCCGGCCACGCAGTAGCTTGAGGAATATTGTTTTTTACTTTATCTGTAGCTGCTTGAATAATTTTTTTAAAGCCATCTCTGACTTTCTCAAAATCATTATAATTCTCAGCATAGTAGCAATGAGGACAAATCCAAATATTATAAAAGAGTTGATCAAACCCCTCAAAATGACTTCTAAAATCTGTATCGATTTTTTCTAATTTCAATTTCGTCGACCTTTGCATATATGTTTCAAAATTCTTTCCGCATATCGGACAAGTTACGCTTTTTTTCAAAACCAAATCTTCATTAGTTGATAGACCTTTAAATTCATATCGTTTATGCCCTTCGGGGAAAATTGGCGATTCAGTACTGACTTCAATATCAGCCTTCGACAATACCGCTGTCGCTGTCTTTTTTGGGGTTTCAATTTCATCTGATAGATTTCTCAAAGAAGAATCTGCGGTAGACAGTCTCTTAATTTGACTATTAAGCCCTCTTATTCGTGAACTTAAACCTTTCATGATATTTATCGCTGTCAAAGGTTGTTTTTCAATGAAAACTTGAAAATTTTCTTTTTTTATTGCTAATAGTATTGTATTCCCCATGGAAATTGTAGTAGCACTTCTCGGCAAATCCTCTAAAACAGACATTTCTCCAAAAAAACCACCAGAACAAATTTCTCCAACTTTAATACAAGAACCGTCTACACATTCTAACATAATTCCCACTTTACCCTGTAGAATAATATACATTTCATCGCCAGGATCATTTTCTCTACAAATTATTTCTTCTTCTGAATATTTGCGCGCAGTACCAATTTTTTTCAAGAGTTCAATATCTATCAACAATATCACCTCGCAGGAAAATTTTTATCTTCTCAATAGAATCCTACCATTTACTATATCCTTTAAATTTTCATAATCGAAATAATTCATTTTTTCTAAATTAGAGAGTATTTCCAAGCTGTCTTTTTGGTAATTTGCATAGTGTGTAGCCACGCAAAGCGCTGCCAAAGCGTCTAAATTTTTTGGATTCAATGCAACAGCCTTTTTTGCCACGTCTACTGCTTTTATATCGTCATATGAATCAATGTAAATTCTTGTTAAAGAAATATATGCCTCAATGGAATCCTTATTGTAACGAAAAACTGATTCTGCTACTTCTTTAGCTTTCTCAAAATATGCCAACTCGCGATATGCCGAAGCTAGATTTAATATAGCGGGTACCATATCTTTCTTGAATTTTAGGATAGTTTCATAAGTGTCCTTAGCTTTAACATAATCATAAGATCTCATGTATGTATTGCCGAGCTCAAAAATTCCTAAATAATCATCCGGAAATTTATCCGTATAATGAATTAAATCCTTAATCAATTCATAAATATTTCCATCTCCATTCTTCTCAAGTATTATCTCAAGCTCATCGCTCACAGTAAGTTCTTTATCAATTTTTTTAAACAAAATTGTGGATTTCTCAACTAAATTCGATGACAACTTCAAAGTAGATATTTTTAGAAGAGCCTTTTTCATATAATCAATTTTTCCATCTAAAAAAGCAGCTTCCGAATAGTAATACATTAAGTCAGTATTGTTTGGGTATTTTTCTGTTAAAGCTTTGTAATACTTAAAAGCTAACCCGTATGATTTGACTGATTTTTGTCTTTCTCCAAGTGCAACATTCTTCTTAAAATCATTTCTATTAATTAGTCCAACAATAATAAATATTGAACATGTAATCAGCAATAAAATATTTAGCCAAACAAGTATTCTTTTTATTCTACCGAAAAAATTACCCATTTCAGGACTCCTCTCTCATGATTTTAATTTTTAGTACTGAGTATTATGAATTTTAAAACAATATATTTACAGTTCAGCGTTATTACTATAAAATTACACTAAACTAGCTTATAATGAATGTATATCTATTATACACTAATATTTTATTCTTACCAATTTGTAAATGCTAAATTATGTCAGTTAGGAGGGTGCTATGGCTGTAATAAATTGTCCTATTTGCGGACGAATTTTCAATGATAATGATCAATATGCTGTTTGTCTATCCTGTATTTTAAAATACCAGGAAGAGTTTTCGCGTGTAAGAGATACTCTTTATGATCACCCAGAGTATAACATTGTTCAAGTTTCAGAAGTTACTGATGTCCCTATTTCTAGGCTTAAGCTTTTTCTTAAAGAAGGCCGTTTAATCGCTACAAACAATACATCTAGCTCTCTTCTAGCTTGTGAAGAATGTGGACAAGCTATCCAAACTGGTTCTTTATGCTTAGGTTGCGAACAAAAGAAAAACTTAAATACAAAAAAAGGTGTTTATGTTGGCTCAAAACAAAGTACTAAAATGCACTCGCGCGATAGCAAACCTTCAGCCACAAAAATTATAACAAATTCAAGGGAAAATAAGTAACTCAACTTACGAAATTAGTAGATATCTTTACAAAAAAGCATCGTTTTTTAGAAATCTCTCATCAAACCCAAATCTCATCTGAGTGCCTAAAAAAGTATAAACATTTAGAATCTACCCGCTCTTTTGTAACTTTTTCAACTGCTCTTTTATACCATTCAAGCTGAACTCTATAACTATTTGCAATTTTTTCAACTGCTCCTTTTTCATAATAGTCTGTTTTGTAATCTAAAAGTATCCATTTCCCTTTTTCAAAGAACATACAGTCAATTATTCCTTGGAGTAAGGTTTCAGCATTTTTAGGCGAATCTGGATACCCCGCTTCTTTTGCTGGAATCATAATCTTGAAAGGTGCTTCTCTTAAAACGGTTTGACTATTTCTAATTCTTTTGCAAACATCTGATCTCAAAAAATTCTGAATCCAATCTATGTTTATTTCTTTTAAATCACTTTCCTTTATCATTTCTCTTGATACTAAGCTATTGATAAAAGTAATTACGTTTTCTGGATCTGAATTGAAATCTAACATTTGCATAACAAAGTGCATTAAAGTTCCTTTTTCGGCAGAATTCAATCTTCTCTCAGATGACAAAAAAGTTGGTCTTTGTTCAAATTTCAATATTGGATTAATTGATTTATCTATTTCTAAACTATCTTTATAGTTTTCAAATTCTAAAACCGAAGAATCATTTTTTTTCTTCTTTAGAGCTGTTACTGATATTTTCAATGGCCTTATTGTTTCTCCAATTTCCGGATAACTAAAATCTAATCTTCTGTCCACTTCCGTTTTTAAGAGCTCATAAGTACTAATATTCCCTTTTTCTTTTTCATTCTCATTTTCAATATTTTCATTATTTTCTCTGTAAGCATAACTTATTTCATTATTTGCTATTACGTTTGCTTCCTCATGGCTATCATTTTGATTAATTTGCTCATCTCGATCATTTTTTTCTTCGCTTAAAGCACTTTCAACTTTTTCTATTATTTTGTAATTAGCATTATTATTCGCAACGTAAAGTAATAACCAGTCAAAAAAACTGTTTGAGTTCAAGCAAGCATATTCTGATATTTTTCCAATTAGTGTTGTTGTAGTGCTTTTTGCAATTTTATCATTAATTTTTTTCCCTGAACCTAAAATTATGAGTTTTTCTTTTGCTCTAGTAAGTGCTACATACATAATTCGCATTTCTTCAGATAAACTCTCACGTTTTATCTCGTATTTGATACTCTCTTTAACTATAGAGGAGTATTTATAATTTTCTTCAATTCTAAATATGTCCGCACCAAATCCTAATTTACCATGAATTAGTAAGTTTGCTAGTGTATCTCGTCTATTGAACCGTTTCGATGTGTTTGCAAATATCACAATCGGGTATTCGAGCCCCTTACTCTTATGCACGCTCATAACAGAAACAATATTTTGTCCATGTCCACTAAGCTTTGCTTTGTCAGAGCCAATTTCTTTGTCAATTTGTTTTTCAAGGTATTTTACAAAGTTGAAAAGACCTTTATAACTTGTTTTCTCATAAAGTGCTGCCTTTTCATACATAAGTCTAAGATTGGCTTGTCTTTGTTTACCTTTTGGCAAAACAGTTGCAAAGTTGTACAAATTTGTCTCTTCATATAGCCACCACAATAACTTGTCCGACGACAGATATTTCGATTCGCCTCGCCATTTATCTATTCTTTCTGTAAATTTTAAGCATTTTTCAGCAAGTAAGCTATCTTCATTTAACGATTCTAGGACTACTAATTCATAAAAATTCATTTTTGTAATTTTTTGTTTGAATGTTATTGTATCTCGACTACGCAAAAGAACAAGTTCACTATCAGTAAAACCGAAAATAAAAGATCTCAAAACTGCTAAAATGGGAATGTCCTGAAGTGGATTGTCTAATATTTTTAGAAGTGAAAATACCAAAGATATCTCTAAACTCTCAAAATAACCTCCATCAACTTCCATATAGAATGGAATATCCTTTTTTATAAAAGATTCTTCCAACCTCTTATTAAACCCGCGTGGCGATCTCATCAGCACCGCAATATCTGAATACTTAGCAGGTCTATATGAATTCGACTTATTATCCCAGACAGGGTATCCCTCATTAATTAATTCTGTAATAATCTTTGCAATATATTCGCTCTCTTCGTTAGTTATATCGTTTTTTTCTTCTATTCCATTTGACTTATTTATTTTATATTCATTACCTATTTCACTTTCTTCACTTTCAGGTTTTTCGCTTTCTATAAAATGAATTTCAACCCCTGGCTCTTTTTTAACGAATGATTTAGTCGATTTGATCTTCGAATACTCTTTCGGAAAAAGTGGATAATAGTTAGCACCAAATTTAAGTACCTCATCACCAGAGTAATCTATATCGCCTATTTTTTCGCTCATTATGGCGTTCATTATTGAATTAATTCCTTCAACTACTTCAATTCTACTTCTGAAGTTTTTGTTCAAAACTATAAGCCTTTCAGGCGCGCTTTCATCTTTACTAAATGACTTCATTTTACCTTTGAAAAGACTTGGATCTGCCTTTCTAAAGGCATAAATACTCTGTTTTAAATCCCCAACCATAAAAATATTTTGCTCTGGTTTAATCCTTCTAACCCTCGAAACGGATAAAATTACTTCCTCTTGGACAAAATTAGAATCTTGATACTCATCAACATAAATCTCCTCGAATTGATTCCTATATTTTTCAGCTGCTAAGTTTTTCGAGCTGTCATAAAAAATCGTCAATGCCATGTGTTCCATATCACTGTAATCAATAACGTTTAGATTCTTTTTTTTGTTTGTAAATTTTTTGTAAAAGACTTTTGTTAATTCGACTATATCACAACTATGTTTAGCCACTTCATTCATTTCTGAAAAAAGCTCTTCACTGGATGCATAAAAGAAATTTTCGCTAATTGATTTTAGTTCTTTTTTATACAAATTCCTAATTTCAACGACTCGTTCTTTAAGGTCGGAAGGAGCATTTTTCACAGGTTTTAGTCGATCAAAACTAATATCTTTTATTAAATCTCTAATATCGTCGAATTTTGAATATTCAATTGCTTCCAAAAGTGAAATCACATAATCTTTTTCAATATTAAAGTTAGGCAAATAAGGCTTTAGCGTATCTTCCGAATTAATTATATCAATAGCTATTACCATTTCATCAACATTTTGTCTGAGGATAGTGTTGACAATACTTAGAATAGCTTTCCCTTGCTTGGTTTTAGCAAAGTCATCAGTTTCAGTAACATTTAACTCTAAAACAGCGTTTTCCATCCATTCTAAAGGCCATGCCTCATTCATTATCTGATTATAAACTCTAATCAATAGCTTTTTTAATTCATCATCACTTCTGTTCCCTGCATATCTATCTAGTAATCTCATAAAACTCTCAGCTAGTTCGCTTTTTTCATCAAGATCCGGACCTTGATTTTGCCCTTGATCTGGATTTATGACTTTCTTTTCATCATTGTCTTCTGAATAGTGTTCATCATAGAGTTCATCAAAATACTCTTCTGCAGTTTCTTCTAATAGCATCTCAATTTCTATACTATCCGCTATTCTAAAAGATGGATCAATATCAATCATGTGAAAATTATCTCTTATGACTTGTAAGCAAAATGAGTGAATCGTCATAATCCAACTATTATCAAGGAGAGCTAACTGACGTTTAATTCTTCCCGGAAAGCAACCTTCTTTTTCGAGCTTTCTAAGTTTTATTCCAAGACGCTCTCTCATTTCTGCTGCTGCCGCATTAGAAAACGTTACAATGAGCATTCTATCAATATCAATAGGGTTTTCTTCGTCAAATATTCTTCCGATTATTCTATCCACAAGTACTGATGTTTTCCCCGACCCAGCAGCCGCTGATATTAAAAGGCTTGCGTTACGTGAGCCAATTGCTGATTTTTGTTCGTTAGTTAAACTAAAACTCACTTATTCCACCGTCCCTTTCTCTTTTGGGATTTCTAACATATTCTCAAGCGCTTCTCCTTGAGAAATGGTTTTTAGATAATTATATTCATTTCCCATAATTGATGTGTCAAATTTACATATTGATAAATATCCACAATTTGTGCATGCAATATCCTTATCTGCTAATATAGGTTTAGCAGAAATTTCTCCTCGCTTTATTGATTCAACCTCGCTAATTAGTTTTTCTCTTACAAATTCGCACACCCTATTAAAATCATTTAGTGCTAATGTCCCCTTAACGTCAGTGATATCCATACTTGATTCAGTTTTGTTTTCAAAATTCTCATCTAGCGCCGATAGAATATCCATATCATCTAAAGCTACTCCAGACATTTTAAGTTTCTTTGTAATTTCTTTTTCAACTTCCTCGAATTCTGTAATTTTCCCTAAATTCAAAAGTGGTTCATCTAGTCTAAAATAAAGAGCTGCTCCTGGCTTTATTTCGTCGTTAATTTTTATGCAATCCATATATCCAAAAAGTTGCAATTCTGTCCCATAATATACATCTGAGAACTTCATCTCTTTTCTTCCCGTTTTATAATCTACAATCCTCGCATACTTAAATCCATCTTTTTCATAAATATCAAGCCTGTCAATTCTTCCTCTTATTTTTAGGTGAGTCCCATCCGAAAGTTTCATTGTGGCCTCGCCGAGCTTTGTCCCTGTTCCAAAATCTAATTCGTTCCCAATATTCTTGAATTTACTGCTCTTAAAATGTTTGTTTATTAACTTTGATGCTCTTTTAGCTACCTTTTTTATTCTTCCAGCTAAATACTTATATTTCGATTTTGCGGCTAATATTCCTTCTTCCGAAATTTTATCGCAAATCTTTTCTGTTATTTTAGTTACCTCTTCATCTGATAACTCGCCAGGTTTTTTGCCCATTTTTATTATTTCGCTCATTGTTACATAAATAATTTCATGCAAAATATTCCCTACGTTTATCATATCTAGTTTAAATACTTCTCTATCTTTAGCGCTGAGTGCTGAACTTATAAACCAAGAAAAAGGGCACTTATTATAAGATTCCAATCTGCTAATTGAAGTCAAAAAATCTCCCCCAGACATCAATTTCAATGCATCCCCTGAAATACCTAACGAGTTAGTTTTATATTCTGATGCCTCTTCAAGTTCATATAAAACATCCCTATATTTTTCAGACGAGTTAAACCACTCTTTAGATAACATAAGTTCAGTGCTAACTACTTTGTCTTTAATTCTAGCGGATATCTTTGATAAGGTAGCTTGTGGAGAAGATATTTCATCAATGTTTTTTTCGCGCTCATACACTCCACTGGTAAATAATACTTCCGTATTCTCCAATTTCAATTCATTAACTAACTTAGCCGGCCTTTTTCCACTACCATTCAAATCTCCAAGCGAATAACTAACAAAAATATTTTCAGATGGCGCATTTATACATTGATAAATGAGAAATTCTCTCTCAAAAGTTCCCGATTTCGAATCGGGTGCGAGTCTGAAACCTATCTTTTCTAGGAATTCTCTTTCCCTATCGTTTATAAGTCCTGAATCACTAATCGGAGTAGGAAAAACGCCTTCATTTGTACCTATGATGAAAAGTGATTTAATTTTGTGATGTCTCGATCTATCTAAATCTCCAACAATTACTTGATCTACTGTGCTAGGTGCCATTCCTGGTGACATCTGCTCTAAGCCTAGCATTAACAGTTCTCCAAAAAGTTCAAATGAAATTAAATCATCGCCAGATATTAAAACCATTTCATTTACAATCTCTGTGAATGAAACCCAAATTTTTTCCTGTAAGGTAGCTAATGAGACTTCTCCCTTCAGATTTAACAGACTAGCTTCTTCCGCCATTTTTTCAGATAGTTTAATCTCATCAACAAAATCAAAAAAAACGCTTCCCAAGTCATTACATTTTTTCTCTCCCTTTGAGTACTCGAAAAGTTTTTTTAGTGGCGAAATAACCAATTCTCTAATTCTATTCATTTCAGTTATCTCATCTAGGTTCACCTTTTTATTGTAAGATGTTCTTTCTAACCCTTTTTCCCAATATTTATCTTCCGAAAAATAATACCCTGTTAGTCCAAATTTCAGACAAAAATTCTCAAAAGCATCTAATTCATCGATAGTAATGTCATAATTTTCTGATTCACCTGCTATAAAACCTGATTTTAAATACTTAAAAACGCTGTCATAAGACCATTTGCTTTCATATATCTTAAATAAACTCGAAATAATCGAAAGAATAGGGTGTGCCACAATTTTCTTTTTCAAATCGACAAATACAGGTATTTCATAAAGCTTAAAAACATTCTCTAAGAATCTAGAGTATGTTTCTAAATCCCCTGTAACTACTGCAATCTCGTTAAATTTATGACTCTCATCTCTTACTAAGGTGATAATTTTTCTAGCCAACCAATCTAATTCATCCCAAACTTCTCTCGCTTCATAAATTTCTGTTTTTTTCGAGACAGATTTGCTTATTCCGTCCACTTTTAATATCTCAATTTTTTTTCCATTCATTTCTGAAATATTTTCTAAACGGCAAAACGTTTTTTTCGCTGCAACAAAGGTATCTTCTGGCAATATATTGTCGAAATCACATACAAAATCTGTACATAGCGTTACTGTAACATTACACCCCACATTTTCCATCGATTCAATTACTTTAAGTTCTTGAGGCGTAAAATCTTTGAATCCATCAATCCAGAAAGATGGTTTATCTGAATCTGTATTATTTTCAAATGCTTTAATATAATCGGCTAATCTATTCAAATTATCATCATCATCAGTAATTTCAGAAGTGATATACTTATCATATTCTTGAAAAAGTTTGGCTAATTCTAGAGTTCTTTCCTCTATCAAGCCCTCTGCAAAACCCACAGTCAGCTCATTTATAAAAGTCTCCACTTTAATATCGTATCGTTTAAACTCTCTAAACGTTTTTTCAACAGAAGATATAAACCCTCTTTTTTCGGAAGCGCCCTTTAATATGTTAAGTTTTTCAACATTTTTTCTCAAAATTTTGTCGATAATTAATACTCTTCCAACTTCGCTAATAGCCTCTTTGTATCTTCCATTTTTTGATTCTCTCAGGCGCTCATAGTACCACTGAAAACTAAACACTTCTACTCCATTGAGCCCTAGTGCGCCAAAATACTCTATCGCTGTCAATTCTGATGACAACGAGATTTGATCTGGAACAATATATATCAGACTTTTTGTTGTTTCCCCATACTCATGAAGCTTTAAATTGCCATCTATTTCCTCGAAACACAAGTTTGTTTTTCCGGTTCCTGCTGTACCTATTATAACTCTCATAATTTACTCCTAGATGGCAGTTCACGCCTGTCTTTTACTTTAATCTCATTTAAATCAATAATCCTATTTATTTTTTCTGAATCCTCAAAATTATATTTTATGCATATACCACACGAATTTGAAAATTCCCTTGGAGTTGGAGAAACGATATGGTAAACTCCAGCTTCATTTAGTCTTTTATCTAAGTGCATAGCTTCATTTGCATTTGGAAAAACGATATAATAATTCATAAAGAACTTTGCTCCCTTATTTTGTTTTTATGTGGCTATAATCCACTAAAATTATCCCATACTTCAGACTTTTAGGCAATGAAACCGTATCGTAATGGTAGTAAAAGAAAAACATGAAAACAAAAATCTCGGAATTATACTGTAGAAAGGAAAATATGGATTTGAAAACATATCGAAGGCGAGACTACGACGTAGAAATAGACGAAAGCGACAGACTAAAACAAATAGATAAAAACTACGAAAAAAATTCGAACTTCACACCAAAAGCGGGAAAAATAAAAATTGAATTTGACTATGAAGAAGATCCATATGAACCAGAGAAGAAAGGAAAAAAACAATGTTAAACAAAATACGAAACTTTGGGCTAAGTGGAATTGCCCTTATTATCCTCCTTGCTTTTTTTATCGCCAGTGGCTTTTACATCGTAAACTCTGGTGAAGAAGCCGTAATCCTTCGTTTTGGAAAATTTCAAACTGTAATTAGTGAAGCTGGTCCAAAATGGAGAATTCCGTTCATTGAAAAAGTTTATAAGGCAAACGTTAGTGAAATAAGTAGAATGGAATTCGGTTTTGAAACCAAATCAGAAGGCAGTACTACAAATAACGCAGAATATGTTGAAAAAACTGAAGAAGCATTGATGCTTACTGGAGATGAAAGCCTAGCTCTTGTTGAGGTAATTATCCAATACAAAATTATTGATTCGAGAAAATACTTTTTTAATGTAGATGATCCTATAGGAACTCTAAGAGTTGTTTCTGAATCTTCTATAAGACGCGCTATTGCAAGTCATAATTTAGATGAAGCCTTAACTGATAACAAATTTGGTATTCAGCAAGAAATAAAAGAAAATTTACAAAAAATATGTGATAAGTATCAAATAGGTATTGCCATTACTGCAATACAACTCCAAGATGTAAATCCACCATCAGAAGTCGATGCTGCTTTTAGAGATGTTGCTAGTGCACTAGAAGATAAGACCAGCGAGATTAATAAAGCGACAAGTTATAGAAATGAAAAAATACCTGCGGCTAGAGGAAATGCCGCCCAAATGATTAATCAAGCTGAAGGATACAAGGCTTCAAGAATAGATTACGCTAAGGGTGATGTTGCAAATTTTATACAAATTCTTGAAAGATACAAACAAGGAAAGCGTGTTACACGAACGCGTATGTATCTTGAAACAATGGAAGAGATTTTACCAGGAATAGAGAAATATATAGTATCTGGAGATGGTGGAACTCTAAAATTACTTCCCCTAAATGAAGCGTTAACAAAGTAAAGGAAGGAGTCATTAAAATATGAATAATAATATCAATGGTAATATAAATATTCCACGACAAGCACCAGTGCGACAGAATGTACCTAACTTCAGAAATGGCATTCCTGCTAGTTTTATTACTTTCATGAAATCATTTCTAATCATCGCAGTAGTCATTATTCTAGTTTTGCTAATTATAAATTCTTTCTTTTTTACAGTAAGCGAGTATCAACAAGCAATAGTAACGAGATTTGGAGAAATGAGAGAAGTAATATTAGACAAAAAAGATGCTGCTATTGAAAAAATGATAACCAGCGATTCAAGATTTAAAGGAATAAATATCAAGTACGGAAAAGGACTTTTCCTAAAAACTCCTTTCGTTGACAGTGTTGAGTTTTATGATAACAGACTCCTAACATATGACACAGACCCTAGAGAGGTGACCACAAAGGATAAAAAGAAACTTATCGTTGATAACAATGGTCAATGGAAAATAGTAAACCCACTCCTTTTTAGAATCACTATGACAAATATAGGAAATGCAAATACAAGAATTGACGATATTATTTATTCAAGACTTAACGAAAGGATTGGGAAAACTGAAGCCTCTACTCTAATTTCCGATAAGGTTTATGTTAGAAATATGCTAAACGAATTAAATGACACTGTAAACGTCGATGTCAAAGGTTATGGAATAGAGATTGTAGATAACCAAATCAGAAAAACTGACCTACCTCAACAAAATACAGAAAACATTTTTAACAGAATGAAAACTGAGAGAGAACAAAAGGCTAAACAATACCGCTCCGAAGGAAAAGAGGAAGCGCAGCGAATAACATCTGAGTCTGACAAAGAAGCTATGATTATTGAAGCCGACGCATATAAGCAATCGCAAATAGTCCGCGGCCAGGGCGACGCTGAAGCCACACGAATTTATAATGCAGCATTCAATCAAGATCCAGACTTTTATGAATTCTACCGCACGCTACAAGCTTACAAGGTCACTTTGAAAGACAAAACCAAAATAGTTATCGATTCTAAGTCACCGTTTGCAAAATATTTATACGGCAGCGGTAACTAGAATAATCAAAAGGGGATGGTCATCAAGTTCAATTCAATGAACTGATGACACCCCCCCTTTTTTTACCCTATTAATTCGTCAATTATTTCTTCCCATCCGCGTATATGAGTCAATCTTTCAGTACATGAAAAACTTAACTTTTGCATAGCACGAAAAGTCCAAAAGTGTGAAATTCTAACTATAATGGTTATATTAGCTTTTCCAAAATAAAAACAAAGCGCATCTACCTATAAAAGTAGTGCGCAATTACTTTGTCTTTAATAAAACTTCAATCTTTCTAACTTCTTTTTCGTCATCGATATTTTCGTTGTTAATCCTCAGAAAATCTAATTCTTTTAACTTCAAAAATATTTTGTTCGAGCTTAGCCCATTATCCACAAAATATTTTTTAACGTTTTCTTGCCTAGCGGCTGTCAGTTTATACTGAACTTTCACCTTATCTGTAGAAATGCCGTTTTCGACAATTACTTTATACCCTGTTATTTCAATAGAATAATCATTTTTCGCCTTTGCGCTTTTAAGAATCATCTCTAGTACTGGAAGATTATCTGGCTTAATTTGAGCTTGTTTATTATCAAAATAAATTATCACTTTAGGTTTAAATGATGACTCTCCTGAAGCGAATTGATTCGTAATTTTTATAACTTTATCGATATTCCCGATAATAGCTGATGTTGTAAAAATCAGAACAAATACCATAAGCAAGACCAAAATAAAGAGCGCTGCCCAACCCTTACGAGTTAGCCTATAACCTTTTAGCAAATCTACCTATCATTCTTTACGAATCCGATAATGTTCATCAGCCTTTGAACTTCAAATTCGATTTCGAAATGCTGTGCTTCTTTAAGTGCTAATTTTTCTTCAATATGCTTCTTATGTTTTAATATTTCTTCATTTAACCTGGCTATTTCTTTTTCAGTATCAGAAACGCTAATTCCGATAGATTCCTCAAATCTGTTTTTATACTCCATTAATGTATTAATTCGTTCATCTCCATCACCCATCAATTTCTTCATATCAAGATGCGAGGCTTGCATTAGCGCTACCAAAGATGCTCTTCTAACGTCCTGTGGAAGTGTCGCTGGGAGTGCATTAATAAAATTCTCTACCATGTATATAGTTCCAATATCGCTCATATCGATATTCAACGCCTCGTATATTTCTTTAACGGACTTTTTCTCATTGTACTTATCTATAACAATTTGCTCCACAGTTGCAATCTCCTCCTTCGGAATTTCCGAATTTATTTTCTCATTACTCAAACTCAACTTTTCATCAATTCCTGCAACACTGGAATCAACATTTCTTAGTAGATTTCCAAGTCCAATTTCCTCTGCAGCCTTTTCAGCTCTAAGTAGATTTCCCGCATTTTCGGTGTCAAAATTCGCCTCACTCATGCTTTCCTTAATAATCTTTACAGGAGTCTTAGATCCTCTAGTGTCTGGCTCAATCAACCCAAGTCTTTCAATTAGTGGCTTGCGTTTCTGACCATCCATGACATGACCAGATTTATTAAAATTATTCTCGTCGTTCTTTTTCAACATAGACTTCCTCCCATTAACAGCACAAATTTATATGAATCCATAATAAAACCGAAATAAATACAAAAACACACTTATCTACATTATATCAGCAAAAAAATTTAGTTCAAATGTTTTTAATGAAATTTCTTAATAAAGTTCATATAAAAACCAAAAAAACGTAACATTATGAAAATGTAACGTTTTTTTATTAAAAACAGCATTGAAATAAAATGATTCTATTCATTAATCAATTGAGGCGGGAACTCATAGTTGTCAACAAATGCTAAAAATTCCTTTTTTCGTCTAACGTTTAGCTTAGAATAAATTCTACTAATATGAGTTTTTACGGTATTTCTAGAAATACCATATTTCGCTCCTATGGTTTCATAATCGTAGCGTTCATATAGCAAAGATGCAATCATCACTTCCCTGGGTGTCATACGATTTTCTTTAATCATACAATCATTTATTTCACATATCCTATTCTTAGCTCTAAAGTTTTCCCTTGCGCTTATGCTGATCATAATGCCCTCCGATGCTTATTATAGTTTAACAGGCATATACAAATATGTGCTTTATATTTATATTTTACCTTGTTACCAGTATAAATCATCACCCATTATAGAATATTACAAACTATTTTTTTAATTCACGTTTTTTTAAATAGGACTAAAGAACTATATAAATTTGCTTTTGTTATGTATAAACCGATTGATTAATGTTAAAATAATACTATGAGTAAAGCTGAAAAACATAAATAAAATTATTTAAGAAATATGGTACAAACCAGAAATGAGGAAGAAATGAATAATTTATCAAAAAATTTCACACGTGTTCCAGGAAGAAAAACTGCTGACTTATTGCTATTTGCACTTTCGACTTGTGGTTGGTGTAAAAAAACAAGAGAAATACTCGACCGCGAAGGTGTTGAATATGATTACGTATATGTCGATAACTTCATCGGAAAAGATGGTGAAGAACTAGATAATCAGGTCAGAAAATGGAATCCACGCGAGAGTTATCCCGTAATAGTCGTAAATAATATCTTTTCAATCATAGGTTATAAAGAAGATAAAATACTAAAAGCTATTGAGGAGGGTGAAAATGCAAAAGACTGCTGATGATTTGTTAGAGGACCTAAAGAAAAAAACACTATCTAGTGGCTATCTTTTATCTAATGACACTGACCTATTATTCACTTTATGTAATGGCTTACTGCTAAACGAAGAACGCTATGGATATCAAGCTTGCCCGTGTAGAAGAGTTAAAGGAAATAAAGAAGAAGATTTAGATATAATTTGTCCCTGCGATTATAGAGATGGAGATCTTGAAACTTATGGTTCTTGCTATTGCGGTTTATATGTCTCAAAAGAAATTTTTTCAGGAGAAATATCCCTAACTTCTATTCCCGAAAGCAGGCCTACTTCCGAAGAGCGAAAACTAAAATTCTCGAAATCTATCCAAACTAATGGATTGCCTTTACAGGTATGGAGGTGTAAAGTTTGTGGTTACTTATGCGCTAGAGAAGCGCCTCCTGCAGTATGTCCTATATGTAAGGTAGAAAAAGAACGATTCGAGATATTTAGAATAATATAAGTTAATAACAAAGAATCATAGAAATCCAGACATATACTTATATTAATTCATTGTAATAGTTTTCTCGTGTATGCTTTTTTTTACTATATCTGATGTCAGATATTCTAAGACTTCATTGAAAGGTAATGGGGTGCTGAATAGATATCCTTGCGCAAACCGGCATCCCAATTCTTTTATTATCTTTAGCTGTTCGTGTGTTTCCACTCCCTCTGCCACCATAAAATACCTGAATTTTTTTGACATTAAATATACCGCTGCAAGTATAGCCTTATCTTCTTCAGAATTAACAACATCGTTTGTGAACGATTTATCAATCTTTACACACGAAATAGGCAACGATTTTAAATAACTAAGCGAAGAATAACCTGTTCCAAAATCATCTAAAGTAATAGAAATACCAGCATCATTAAATGCTTCAAGCATTTCAATTCTATTCTTTCCATCCTGAAGAGCAACACTTTCTGTCACTTCAATTATAAAATTCTTTCTATCAATTTTTCGTTTATCTACAGAATCAAGTACAAAATCCAATAGTTTCCAATTTCCAAATTGCTTAACTGAAAAGTTTACACCTACTCTAATTTGATCATGTCCATTTTGTGCAAGCTTTTCGAGAGCAATGCATACTTTTTCTATAACAATCTCACCAATCTGAATAATTAAGCCCGTTTCTTCAGCGAGTGGTATAAATTCCATCGGATTTATTATTTTTCCGTTACTCTTCCATCTGATAAGTGACTCAAGAGCGAATACATTGCCTTTCTTTAAATCAATGATTGGCTGAAAATACAACTCAAACTCATCTTGGTCAATTGCTTTTCGGAGACTTAATTCAATCTCAGCTTTTCTAATAATAGCTTCTCTCATTTCATCCCTATAAAACTGAAAGCAGTTTCTTCCAGCCTCCTTTGCTTTGTACATAGCCATTTCAGCGCATTTAGATAAATCATTGGCCCTTTTTCCGTCTAAAGGGTACATTGCTACTCCAATACTCAGCGTAATATATATTTCCCTGCTATTTATAATAAAAGGCATCAAAAACATTTCCTGAAAATGTATAACACGATCAAGCATATCGTTACTTCCCATAAGTTCAGTGAAAATTACTTCGAACGTATCTCCGCCCGTTCTACCAATAATTACGTTATCGCTTATCGATTTCTGTGATCTCTTCGCAATTTCAACTAAGACCAAATCTCCAAATTCATGCCCATAGCTATCATTGATAACCTTAAAATTATCAATATCAACCAAAGCTAGTCCTATAACCATTTTCGGGTTATCTATCAAGAGTTTCTTTAATTCTTCTGAAAATCCAAATTTATTAAAAAGTTTTGTTAAATTATCAAAATAAGCAATTTTTTTAATTTCTTCTTCTTTGTTCTTTCTTTCGCTGATATCACTATGATAACCAATAATTCTTAATATGGAACCTTCTTCGTTAATTATTACCTGACCCCGACTCATCATCCATCTATATTTTCCCGTTGAATCTAACAATCTTAATTCTGTATTATATCCACTATTTTTCCCTTTAATAAAATCTATTTTCGCTTGATTAATTTTTTCCCAATCATCTGGATGAACTAATGAATCAAATGCTTCAACTCTATTTGCCATAGAATCCATATCATAACCTAGTAACATACGCGTTTTCGGGAACCAAAACTCTCCTGTTACAACATTCCAATCCCAAATACAGTCATTTGAGCCCTGTATAGCAAGTCGAAATTTTTCATCACTTTCCTGGAGTTCTGTTTCTCTTTTTTTAACTTCAAAAATTTTTTCCTGCAATTCACTATTTAAAGTCTTTAATTCTACATTAGTTTTTAATACGTTATCTAAATTATTTCTTATACTTTCTTCATTGTCACTCAATTCTTTATTTAATGATCTAACCACAACGAATAGCAATATTGTTGTTACAAACATAAAAAACCATCCCTTATATGTTGACCAATTATAGAACTTTTCACTTTCTTTAACAAAAAAGGACAGTATAAGATCAGATAAATATATCCACAGCGATCCAAAAACTGTATAGATAAGGCAGACAAGCAAAGTCGCCCTTAAATATTTGTTTTTGATTTTTAGAAGTTTTTTTTGAGGTGTTTTTTGAGTTCTCATTCTATCACCCTATTCATAACTTATTTAATCAGTATCCCAGGACACCATTAATATAAGCTTCGATATTTGTTCTTATAGGCATAAGATAAATATCTCCATCTATCTCATTGACTTTTTTAATTATTTTCCTAGCTACTTCGATATTGGTATTCCAATCAGGTTCGAATCCTCTCGGAAATATTGCTCTATTCTTTACTTCCCAATATCTTAGGCTGTTATGATTCAATATAGGTGTAATTCCCCAGAAAACCTTATATCCATCTAGCATTTCTTCATAAAATTCAAGATAGCGTTCATCAAAAAAAGGCTGTGTATAGAATCCTACTGCACCTGCATCCTCTTTTCTTTGGACATATTCAAGTTCTGTCCTAACCCCGCTTCTATATTGATCTATGGCTGCATATACTTTTATATTTGGCAACTCTCTTTGAAACTTTCTTATTACGTCCACGGAAGTAGATGTATAAATTTTCCTGTTAAAATCCTGTGGTGGATCTCCTGTTAAAACCAGCACCTCTTCTGTTCCATTTTCAATAAGAAATTCAGCCATCGGAAGCGGTTTTTTCATATCAATATCCATTGCTCGAATATGTGGAACGGCTGTCTTAAAGTGCTTTTTTGCTTCTGCACACGCTTCCCAACTTCTAATATCAAACCTTAATAAATCAGGAATATTTACTGAGTCAAATTCCTTAAATTCTGATTGAATTTTATTAAACTCAACTTTCAATTCACTCCAAGACCTAGGAACAAGTTCAACCGACATTCTTCCCATAAGCGCCTCCAATATCAAGTTATAATTTCAATTCAAGTCCAATCTGATTTCTTTTCGATTTTTATCCGATTTTGATTACTTCGACGCCTGCTTCTTTAAGCATTTTTAGACCTAAATCCTCAGGATAGCTTTCCCTCATTACAACTCTGACAATCTCTGCATTTATTATCATTTTTGCACAAACTACGCAAGGTGAGAGTGTAACATAAATGGAAGCGCCCTTTATAGGGCTCCCAAAAACTGCTGCTTGAATAATTGCATTCTGCTCTGCATGAAGTCCTCTACAAAGCTCATGTCGCTCTCCTGAAGGGACTTTCATCTGTTCTCTGAGACAACCAACCACCGAACAATGCGCAACTCCTTTAGGGGCACCATTATAGCCCGTGCTAAGAATTCTATTATCTTTTACGATTACAGCACCAACGCTTCTTCTCCCACACGTAGATCTCTGTTTAACAACGTCAGCAATAGTCATAAAGTATTCTGTCCAATTTTGTCTCATATAATCCTCCACTATTTTGTTCCAAAAAGTCTGTCTCCAGCATCTCCAAGACCTGGAACAATATAGCCATGTTCGTTTAATCCTTCATCAATTGATGCTACATAAATTTCGACATCTGGATGCTCGTCCTGAACTGCCTTAATTCCTTCAGGTGCAGCTAACAAATTCACTAGTTTAATAGTTTTTGCGCCCTTTTCCTTAAGAAAAGTTATAGCTGCGGAAGCTGAGCCTCCTGTCGCAAGCATTGGGTCCAAAATAATGATATCTCTTTCAGAAATATCTGACGGTAGTTTACAATAATATTCAACTGGTTTAAGCGTAATAGGATCTCTATACAATCCGATATGACCGACTTTAGCGGCAGGAACTAACTTAAGAACTCCTTCAACCATTCCAAGCCCAGCTCTTAAAATAGGTACAATTCCTAATTTCTTTCCAGACATCACCTTTGATTTAGTTACGCAAATTGGCGTTTCTACTTCGCACTCTTCAAGTTGCAGATTCCTGGTAACTTCATAAGCCATTAGCATCGCAAGTTCTTCAACTAGTTCTCTAAATTCTTTTACCCCTGTGTTTTTGTCTCTCAAAATGGTGAGTTTGTGTTGTACTAATGGGTGATCAATTACCGTTACTTT
Organism: uncultured Clostridiaceae bacterium; assembly: GCA_964477445.1. GTDB lineage: Bacteria > Bacillota > Clostridia > Lutisporales > Lutisporaceae > CAYZED01. The sequence goes on from CAYZED010000004.1 coordinate 34,542, forward strand.
ATCATAATTCATGATTTGCTCTCTTATGCTTCAATTGCTGATATCATATCAACTCTTCTAGCATGCCTCCCGCCTTCAAATTTTGTTTCAAACCAAATATCTACTATCATTAAAGCATGCCCTAACCCAATAACTCGCTCTCCTAAAGCTAATACATTGGCATCATTATGTGACCTGCTAGCTTTGGCAGAAAAACAATCTCCACAGACTGCAGCTCGTATTCCTTTTACTTTGTTAGCTGCTATAGAGATTCCAATTCCTGTCCCACAAATCAAAACACCCTTTTCATATTCTCCAGATGCTACGGCTTCTCCAACAGTTTTCCCTTGGTTTGGATAATCAACTGATTCTCCTGAATGACATCCAAAATCCGTTATTTCGAATCCTTTTTCTACTAGATGTTTTTTTATGGCTTCTTTGTAAGAATACCCTGCATGATCGCAACCGATTGCAATTTTCATAAATGATCCTCCAATATAACTTCCAAATTTACTTTTTTACTGCTTTTTATGGCTTTTTATGGCTTTTTTAAGGCTTAAGTTTTTCTCAGTACTTCCGTCAGTTTAATTAAATACCCCAGTATTTGGTCTCTACAGTATCTATAATCATCAATATCCCCCCCAATTGGGTCAGTCACATCTTCTAAAGTCCCAGTTGAGTACTCTGCTAGTGTAAAAGTTTTCAGGGCGGCAATCTCATATGCTTCACCAAGTAAGCTCTTCTGTTCATTTGTCATAGTAATTACAATATTTGTTTCAAGCAAAATCTCTTTAGAAATTTGTCTTGTTCTATGAGAAGATATATCAACCGATAATTCAGCAGCAACTTTTATTGCGTTCGCTGAGGCACCAAAATTCGAAAAAACTGATGTTCCCGCTGATTCAATTTCTACACTCTCATTTAGTCCATTCGACTCAAGGAGTTTCTTCATAATCCCTTCTGCAATTGGACTTCTACAGGTATTTCCTGTGCACACAAATAAAATCTTTTTCATATTATTATACCCATTAATCTACAAAACATATCTTATTAGAAGCAGCTTTTTTCAACCTATTCATTATTGCTACACCAATTCCACTCTCTTCAACTGATTCAGCATATATAATATCAAGTTTCATTTTATCTAAATCTCTTAATGCACTGAAAATATTCGCTGCCACTTCTTCAAGCTTATCTAACTTGCCAAATCCTATAAAAATATCGGCATTAAAATATTTCCCATGTTCACTATAGGCCAGAACTCCAACTCTTTTTCCTTTAGATTGTTGCTCTGCCGTTAGCTCATTAATCCTCGAAATGACTTTTTCACTGTCACCTTTAAAGATATACATTGGGGCGTCAGGCGCATAATGTGCATACTTCATACCTGGAGCCTTAGGCACTTTTTTTTCTGTGCTTAATTGTATTCCATTTGACAAGCCTTCATTTAATGGTCTTTTCTTTAGCAAAATCTCATTATCTTCCATGCCACCAGAATCAATTAAAACTTCTCCAATTACATCTCTCAATTGTTCTATTGTAATTCCACCTGGCCTAAGAATCATAGGCGTATCGCCCGTCATATCAAGCACAGTGGATTCTAGCCCAACTCTGCTGTCGTCACCACAAATTATTGCATCAACTCGCCCTACCATCTCACTAATAACATGATTGCCTTTAGTCGGACTAGGTTTCCCTGATTTATTTGCACTTGGGGCCGCGATTGGCCTGCCACTCTCTTTTATCAAAGCATAGGCTATTGGATGATCTGGCATTCTGACTGCCACAGTGTTAAGTCCTCCAGTCACAGAGTAAGGAACGTTTTTTGATTTTTTAAAAATTAAAGTTAATGGTCCTGGCCAAAATTTCTCAATAAGCAAATTCGCTTTTTCGCTTAAGTTCTCGTCAATGAGATAAATCAACATATCAAGACTAGAAACATGAATTATTAATGGATTGTCGGATGGTCTTCCCTTTGCTTTAAATATGCCCAAAGTAGCAATTTCAGAAAGCGCGTCAGCTCCCAGTCCGTAAACTGTTTCTGTCGGAAAAATTACAGTGCCACCTGAACGAATGATCCCCGCCGCTTCATTAATGAATTTTGGTTCAGGGCTTCCATCTCTCATGTAATATATGTGTGTTTTGAATTCCATTTTAATCCTCGTCGTCTTCGCTATTTCCTAATTTATCAGCTTGAGCTCCCGAAATAAGCGAATCAAGAATCTGGTCAATATCTCCATCAAGAAATGATGCCAATTGATATAAAGTAAGTCCAATCCTGTGGTCTGTTACTCTTCCTTGAGGAAAATTATATGTTCTGATTCTTTCGCTTCTGTCACCTGTTCCAACTTGGCTCTTCCTGTCTCCAGCAATTTCTGCATTTTTCTTGGCAGTTTCCATCTCTAAAAGCCTTGATTTAAGTACCTTCATCGCTTTTTCTTTGTTTTTTAATTGTGATTTTTCGTCTTGGCACGTTACTACCAAACCAGAAGGCAAATGTGTAATTCTTACTGCCGAGTCAGTCGTGTTAACACTCTGTCCACCATGTCCTCCAGATCTAAAAACGTCAATTCTTAAATCATTTTGACTAATATCTACTTCAACATCCTCTGCTTCTGGTAATACTGCTACTGTGGAAGTTGATGTATGTATTCTCCCTGATGCCTCTGTATCAGGAACTCTTTGAACCCTATGTGCACCAGATTCATATTTAAGTCTACTATATGCACCTCTACCATTTATCTCAAAAATTACTTCTTTAAACCCACCAATATCTGTCGGACTACTACTCATCATTTCGACTTTCCACCCTTGGCGTTCTGCATATCTAGTGTACATTCTGAACAAATCGCCTGCAAACAATGCAGCTTCATCACCACCTGCTGCACCTCTGATTTCGACAATTACATTCTTTTCATCGTTAGGATCTTTAGGTAATAAAAGCACTCTAAGATCTTCTTCTATCTTTGACTGGTTATCGTTTAATTCATTTAACTCAGCCTTTATCATTTCCTCAAAATCCGAATCGTTAGTTTCATTTAACATGATCTTGGAATCTTCAATTCCCTTTAAAACTTCTTTGTATTCAACAAGTTTTGTTACTAATGGCTCAAGAGCCGCATGTTCTTTTATTAGTTTTTGCCATAGATTTTGATCAGAAATCACTGCTGGGTCACTTATTTTATGACTCAACTCTTCGTATTTTTCTCTGATCATCTCGAGTTTATCGAGCATTTATTTCACTCTCCATATCTGTAATTATAAGTATTTTTTATTTAAGGTCATTATTAGGCATTTATCATTTAAGTATTTATCTTCGAGATTATAATACTTTCATACATTAGAATTCTCCAACTTGCAGACGCTCTCACATTATAAATGCGTTCCTATTACACATCTATTCAGACCCGCTAAGTCATTATATATTTCTATTTCAACAAAGCCTTCATGTTCCATAATTTCTTTCACATCTTTGGCTTGATTACTACCTATTTCAAATGCTATAATACCACCTTTTTCTAAATGTTTTATTGCGTTTTCTGCGATTTTGTGATAAAAATCCAACCCATCAAATCCTCCATCAAGAGCCAAATGAGGTTCAAAATCTTTAACCCCAGCCATCAAACTGTCGATTTCCGAGGTTGGAATATATGGTGGATTCGAGGCTATAATATCAAACTTTAAGTCACCTAATTTTGAAAACAGATCGCTTTTAAGAATAGTTGCCCTATCCTTAACGCCCAACCTAATTGCATTTTCGACTGTAATATTAAATGCATCTTCGGATATATCGAGAAGAACGGCTTTTGAATTTGGTATGAGTTTTAAAAGGGAAATTCCAATTGCTCCTGTTCCGCAACAAAGATCTAATATCTTAATTTTGTCTGTTTCTCCGTTATTTCTTCTTTTAATATCAATTAATTCTATTATGCTTTCGACCAGAATTTCTGTATCTGCTCTAGGCACTAGCACTCCTTGTTTTACGTGAAAAGGAAAACCCATAAACTCTTGTTCACCAACGATGTACTGGACCGGTTTCCCAGATGCCCTCTCGATTGCATATTCTAAAAGTTTTTCCTCAACTCCAATGGGAATTTCCATCAAAAGGCCAGCTGAAACTCTTGTTCTGCTAACCATCTGTCCCTTAAACTCCATAGCCTTTATAAAAAGTAATTCAGCATCAAGTATAGGTGATTCACTGTTACCGTTCTTTATAATCTCAACTGCTTTTTTTAACATTAATTTCGGATCCTGTCTCATATAGTAACAGCCTCCCGTACTTTAGCTCAATTTGATTTTGATCACCAATTATCAGCTTCAGAATCCACTGTAATAACATTTTTCAAAGCTACTATAGCAACTTCAATTTGGCTATCATCTGGCTCTCTAGTGGTTATCATTTGTAACCACATTCCAGGCACAGATACAATTCTTGACAATAGATTGTTTGATCTCCCCGCCCATTTAATAATTTCATATGAAACTCCAGCTACTACAGGCAAAAAAGCCAACCTGATTAGTGTTCTGTAAAAAATATTTGACCAGCTGAATGCTGAAAAAATCAATATACTTACAATCATAACTATGAAAAGAAAACTAGTCCCGCATCTAGGATGTAATCGACTATGTTTTTTTACATTTTCTACAGTCAATTCTTCGCCAAATTCATACGCAAAAATCGCTTTATGTTCTGCGCCATGGTACTCGAAAACTCTTCTGATATCTTTCATTCCTGAAATCAAACTGATATACCCTAAGAATATTACAATTCTGACTATGCCTTCAGTAAGATTTTTTGCTAGGTTCCCCTTCACAAATTTACCAACTAGATCTACAGACCAAGTAGGTAATAAGATAAAAAGCACTGTTGAAAAGAGTAACGAAATTACAACTGAAATAGCTATCAAATTTTTGTTAAAAAACTCTTCAAAAAAGTTCAATTTCTTTTCAGAATTCTTTATTTTTTCTTTTTCTGTAATTGGTTCATCATCTTCGACGAATTCAGCTGAAAACATAAGTGCTCTCACTCCAAGGAAAAGAGAGTCCCCAAATGCAAACACTCCTCTTAATATCGGAATCTTATTTATTTTTTTTCGACTAAGTTGGACTTTCTCCAATTTTAATTCTATCTCTCCATTAGGCTTTCTGACTACCATCGCTATATCTTCTGCGCCTTTCATCATTACGCCTTCGATGAGTGCCTGACCGCCAACTGATTTTGCTTTAAACTTTTTTTCAGACATATTTTACCTCTTTCATTTTGATTCAATAAATCACTTTATTATATCACTAATCCATTAAGCTTCCAAATAAAAAAACAAAGCGACTTTGCTTCATTTATTACATAAATAAATTTGGCGAAGGCGCTTTGCCTACATTCATTCAATTAAATAATTCATGTCTAGCCAATCTTAGCTTCTACAATGCTTTCTCTACTTATACTTTCATTTATGTCGATAATTCTCTGATTATCAGATCCTCTAAATGGTAGCATAGGATTTTTTCTTTTTTCTTCGAATTTCCCATCAACTAATATGTCAGTCGCTCTTAAGAGAGCGCCCCAGCCTTTATGCACAATTTTTTCTTCCATTATTTTCTCAAAAGTATAGCCTGTATACGTCATAACATTAAGCCCCATTGTTTTTACTTCTTTAGCTAGTACCGAAAAAGCCTCAGCCTGTTCAAACGGTTCTCCACCCGACAAAGTTATGCCATCAAGTAGTGGATTTCTTTTCATGTCATCTATAATATTTTTAACAGTAGTCAAAGTTCCCCCATTAAAATCATGTGTATGTTTATTATGACAACCAGGACAATTATGATTACACCCTTGCGCAAAAACAACGTACCTTATTCCTGGCCCGTCAACTATTGACTCGCTAACTATTCCAGCTGTTCTAATAATAGAATTATTGCTCATCACAATTTCCTTTCGTGTGTTTTACACGGTCTCTTTCTTCAGCTTTTTTCGCGTCATTGAATCTATCCAGTGTACCAACTAAGTATCCTGTAATTCTTCGAATTCTTTCGAACTTATCGTCGCCTTCTTCTCTTCCGCATGAGGGACAACATTCTCCGATAATTCCTGTGTATCCACAGATTGGGTCACGATCCACCGGGTGATTAATAGACCCATAACCTATTCCTGCATCTTTCATCGCTCTTACTATTTTCTCAAATGCATTGAGATTATGCAATGGGTCTCCATCAAGTTCGACATAAGTAATATGGCCAGCATTCGTCAATTCATGATAAGGAGCCTCAATCTTTATTTTCTCAAAAGCGCTAAGCTTGTGATAAACAGGCACATGAAAACTGTTAGTGTAATATTCTCTATCCGTGACCCCAGGTATTTTTCCAAATTCTTTTTCGTCTATCTTAACAAACCTACCAGCAGTTCCTTCAGCTGGTGTCGCAATAAGTGTATAATTCATGCCAGTTCTTTTTGTCTCATCATCCATTCTCTTTCTCATTCTGCCAATAATCTCAAGACCCAGATTCTGAGCTTCTGCAGACTCTCCATGATGTTTACCTGTAAGTGACTTCAGCGCTTCCGCTAAACCTATAAATCCCATGGTCAGAGTGCCATGCTTTAGTACATCTCTTATTTCATCTTCCCACCCGAGTTTATCTGAATCCATCCAGATACCTTGTCCCATAAGAAACGGGAAGTTTTTTACCTTTTTACTAGCTTGTATCTCATATCTCTCAGTAAGTTGATTCGATACTAATGAAATTTTCTGGTCTAATTCTTCAAAAAATGAATCTATATTTTTATTTGCTCTTAAAGCTATTCTAGGTAAATTAATAGTCGTAAAGCTTAGATTCCCTCTACCAAAAGTATGTTGCCTTTCAGGATCATGCGCATTAGCTATAACCCTAGTTCTGCAACCCATATAAGCTATTTCTGTCTCTGGCTTACCTGGTTCATAATATTTAAGATTATAAGGAGCATCTTGGAAGGAAAAATTCGGAAACAACCTTTTTGCACTGACTTTACAAGCAAGTTTAAATAAATCGTAGTTTGGCTCACCAGAATTATAATTTATGCCTTCTTTAACTCTAAAAATATGTATCGGGAATATCGGTGTTTCACCATTTCCCAGTCCTGCCTCTGTCGCTAAAAGCATATTTTTTACTACCATCCTACCTTCAGCTGAAGTGTCCATACCATAATTAATAGAACTGAAAGGGATTTGAGCTCCGGCTCTACTGTGCATAGTATTCATATTATGCACGAAAGCCTCCATAGATTGGAATGTCTTTCTATCTGTTTCTGTTTCTGCACTTAGTCTTGCGAACTGTTGTGCTTTCTTGATGATATCTTCGTCAAGTATAATCCCTTTTAGTATTTCAAACTCTTTCAGAATGTAATCACTTGAATTATCTAGCAAAGGTTTCAACCCATGAGTTTCAAATATATCTTTAGCAATACTCTTAGTAACTTCTTCAGCATTTTCGATTCCTGCAATAAGTAATAGTGCCTTTTCTAAATTCTTTCTATATAGTTTGGCATATGTTTTAACTACGCCAGGAGCCATTGCATAATCAAAGTTTGGTATACTTTGACCTCCATGTTGATCATTTTGGTTTGACTGAATCGCTATACATCCAAGTGCTGAATAACTACTAATATCATTTGGTTCTCTTAAGAACCCATGTCCTGTGCTAAATCCACCATCAAAAAGCCTCTTGATGTCTATTTGGCAGCATGTGGTCGTCAAGGTTAAAAAGTCTAAATCGTGTATGTGTATTTCACCTTTTTTATGTGCCAGTGCATGTTCAGGCTTCAATACAAACATTTCATAAAACTGTTTAGCTCCTTCAGAACCATATTTCAACATGGTTCCCATAGCTGTATCACCATCAATATTCGCGTTTTCTCTCTTTAAATCATTATCTTTGGCTTCCTTAAAGGTAAGTTCTTCAAAAACTTTCATAAGGCGAGTATTCATCTCTCTTACTCGTGTTCTTTCAGCTCTATAAAGGATAAATTCTTTAGCTGTTCTGGCGTGCCCAGTTTCTATCAAAATCTTCTCAACTGCATCTTGAATTTCCTCAACAGTTGGAACTTTTCTATCCAATTTTTTCTCAAGATATTCAATTACCTCTTCAGCGATAGCCATGGATGCTTTATAGTCTTTTCCTCCGCTAGCACTTGCTGCTTTGAAAATCGCATTTCCTATTTTCTCTATATTGAACGGAACTTCTCTACCATCGCGTTTTCTAATCTTTGTAATCATTATTTCCCATCCTCGCATATTTCTTAATAAGATATTTGGCGAATTAAACAGTTGATTTTCTCTAAGTATATAAAATATATCGTCAATTAAATTTAAAAATTAATATTCATATAAACAATATTTAGTTGATATTTATCATATCAAATACTACATATAGTGTCAATTTACAAAATTACTAGTAAATACGACATTATGTTTTTCGCAAAATACTCAACCTTACTTACAGGCTATAGAGCAAAATCACGTCCTGTGTCAAGTGCGTAAATGACTAATAATATATTTATTTTTGTGTTAATAATAATTGTCATTAAATATTTATTATTAATTGAGAATAGTTATTGACAAAAGCATTCTCTTGTACTATAATTAAATTACAGAAACAAATAAGTATATGATTTTTATAGAAATAGTAAAAATTTCATAGAAAATAAAAACTAGTATAACTTGAAAGGGTGTTTATAATGAGAGAATTTTTAAATAGATTATTTGGCAACAAAAAAGAAACGGCAGAAAAGAAATTATCAGCTGAAGAATTTTGCTTCAAGAATAGCAATCCTGATGCGGAATATTGCAAAAATGAATTTAGAGTACTAAAATAGTAAAATCTAAAATAAAAAAAACCGGAAAATTTCCGGTTTTTTTCTTATAATTCTTAAGAATTAGCTTTTTCAAATCTTTTCTTAAATCTATCAACTCTACCACCAGTATCAATAAGCTTCTGCTTACCAGTGAAGAAAGGATGGCATTTAGAACAAATTTCTACTTTTATTTCTTTCTTAACGGAACCAGTGGTGAAAGTTTCGCCGCATGCGCATCTTACACTCGCTTCACCGTACTTTGGATGTATTCCTTCTTTCATATCATTCACCTCTTTCCCATAAGATATATCAAAAAATCATTATTTGCAAAGTTGCTTTTATATTCTAGCATAAAGCCTTGCCTAACGCAATATTTTTTTAAAATAATATCTCTTTATATCTACTCTTTTTTAACAAGGCGAGAAACTCTTCATTTGTTTTTGTTTGAGTCATCTTACCAATTAAAAATTCAGTAACGTCTGACATAGTACCACTAGATAAAGCTCTTCTTATGTTCATAACTGTACTATATACATCTTTTTCGAGCAAGAGATCTTCTCTTCTAGTACCTGATTTATTCATATCAATGGCTGGGAAAATTCTTTTTTCACTTAATCGTCTATCGAGATGTATTTCCATATTTCCCGTGCCTTTGAACTCTTCATATATTACGTCATCCATTCTACTTCCCGTTTCAACCAAGGCTGTAGCTAAAATAGTCAAACTACCACCTTCTTCAATATTTCTGGCCGCTCCAAAAAATTTCTTTGGCTTATGAAAAGCACCAGGATCAATCCCACCCGACAAAGTTCTTCCAGACGAACTAATGCTTAAATTATACGCCCTAGTCAACCTAGTAATGCTATCTAGTAATATTACAACATCTTTGCCCTGCTCTACTAGACGTTTTGCTCTTTCAAGTACAATCTCCGCTACCTGTGTGTGATTTTCGGGAAGTTCATCAAAAGTCGAATATATTACATCACCTTTAATCGAGCGTTTCATATCTGTTACTTCTTCTGGACGTTCATCAATTAGAAGCACAATGAGTTCAACTTCTGGATAGTTTCTCGTAATGGAATTCGCTATTTTCTTTAACAAAATTGTTTTACCGGCTTTTGGCGGCGAAACAATGAGACCTCTCTGGCCTTTTCCTATTGGTGCTAATAAATCTATTATTCTAGCCGCTATATCTTCAGGTTGATTCTCTAGAACGATTCTCTCGTCTGGATAAATAGGTGTTAATGTATCGAAATTCGGTCTTCTTCTTACGCTATCAGGTGAATCCCCATTCACTGTATTCACATAAATTAAAGCCGAAAATTTTTCGCCTTCCTTAGCGAGTCTAGTTATTCCAGCTACTTTATCTCCGGTTCTTAAATTAAATCTTCTAATCTGCGATGGTGAAATGTAAACATCCTGGCTTCCAGTTTGGTAATTGTCTGATCTCAAAAATCCAAATCCATCTTGATGTACTTGTAAAATACCATTAGCAGCGCCTTTTTGATCTTCTGAAAGCTTATTGCCGTTATCTCTGGAGTTTTCACCTCTTCTGATGGGTGCAGTGCCGACTATTGGTGTCATATCTTCTTCTGGAGAAATAGACAAACCTGATTCTTCCTTAGAATCTAAAGATTTAAACTTACTATCATTAATGTCAGAATAAATAATATCAGTGACATCAGGGTAATCTTCTTTTGAAGGTTTTTCTAGTATTTCATCTTCTTCGAAAACTTCCTCTACTGGTTCTGTTTCAACTTCTTCAGCAACTTCATTAAGTTCTATTTCATCAAGTTTAACATGCTTAGCAATTTTATCGTTTTTAGCAATTTTATCGCTCATATCTTTTTCATCATTTATATCTACTTTAATCACAGAAGTTTTAAGGACTTCGCCTCTCGCTTCTGCAATTTTTGATGAAATTTGTATAACTAGTTCATCTTTTTTTAGTTTATACTCGCCCTTGATTCCCATAGCTTTAGCCATTTCTCTGAGCTCTTTAACCGCTAGCTCTTTTAGATCATTCAAAAAATTCTCCTGCCTTTTCTATAAATTTTATTTTCTAGTTTTTAATATAAAAAGAATTTCACTTATATTTTTTTAATTATCTTAATATTCATAACAATTTTCACTATTAAAATTTTGTTTGATCTTTGATTTTTGGCTAGAATTGAGTTGTTTTTAGCCTTAGAAAAATAGAATAATCAGAAAAGCATCTACACAAATGCAAATTCGTATAAGAAATCTAAAATTATTTTCACCAAATATATATTCTGTAGTATATACTAGTTACTAGATAAAAAACAAGGGGGGGGGTGATAATTCAATGTATGATTTTAGCGTTTTACCAATTTTAGAAACAGATAGATTAATTTTAAGAAAAATGACTTTTGATGATAAAGAAGACCTTTTTGATATGCGCTCAAACCCAATAATGAGCGAACACAACGACAGTAACACAGAAACAGCTATAACAGAAACAGAGGTATATATTAAAAAAATGTTAAATGGAATAGAAAATGGCCAATGGTTGATTTGGGCTATTGAAGAAAAAATAAGTAAAAAAGTTATTGGTTCGATTAGCATTTGGAATTTTGGCGAAGATAAATCGTGTGCCGAGCTTGGGTATGGAATAAACCCTAAATTTCATCGAAAAGGTTATATGAAAGAGGCTCTAAAATGCGTTTCAATATTCAGCTTTGATGAGCTAAACTTTGAATATCTGGATGCTTTTACTGAAGAAAAAAATGTCCCATCGCGTTCCCTTTTAGAAAGCTTTGGTTTTAAATATGTTTCTACAGTTATTGATGAAGGTTTTTATTCAGAAAGAAACTTCAATATGGTCGAGTATAGATTAGAGCGGCCTTAATCAAAGACCGCTCTGAAGATAACTTATTTAGAATTATCATTTATTTAAAAATAGTTATTCTATCAAAATTATCACTTATTCAAAAATACAAATCTTATCTACGTTTCTTGCAATGCATGGTGACATATCGCTTATACTACGCATCTTACTATTTTTATAATCATAAATTGTTAGGCGCAAATTACCACTACCATCTGCTTCAAACCACGTCATATATTTGTTGTTTAAGCTAACCAATATCGGAGCAAAATTAACTTCTTTTATTTTTTTAACAGATTTAGTATTAATATTAAATCCCTCTGCCCAAAACAAATTCCCAGTCACAAGGTCCAGTTCGCTTTCTGGTCCCATTATTTTTATTTCTTTCTGAGCAATATAGTCGAAACTTCTGTAATATCCTTTTTTTACATATACTATACGTCTCATTTTTTAGTATGTTTCACCATAATTTAAAATTATATCATAATATTTGAAAATGCAAAAGTGACATCGCTGCATTTCTTCTATAAGTAAATGCGGCAATGCCACCTTCTAATTTTATACTATAAATTACACTATTCCTAATATTTTTCTGGCTTCTGCCGGTGTCGCAACTTCTCTTCCTGTCTCTCTCGAGATTCTAGCTATTCTTGCAACTAGTTGAGCGTTTGAATCTGCTAGCACCCCCTTTGAGTACCAAACATTATCCTCAAAACCAACTCTTACGTGTCCTCCCATTACTATCGCCATAACCGCTAAAGGTAGTTCATTTCTACCAATTCCAGCTACGGTCCATGTGCAATCAGAAGGTATATTATTAACTAAATACACTAAGTCGCTAGGATTACCTGGAATCGCACCTGGAACACCCATCACAAAATCAAAGTGAATCGGGAGATTTACCAATCCTTTTTTAACTAGCTTCATGGCGTTATCAATCATTCCACGTTCGAATATCTCGATTTCCGGTTTCACACCGTTTTCTTGCATAGTTTTTGCAAAAAACTCCATCAGTTCTTCGGTGTTCATAAAAACATCTGAACCGAAGTTACATGTACCCGTTGAAAGGGATGCCATTTCAGGTTTTAGATAAACTGGTTGAATTCTCTCTTCTTTAGTATGCCATACTGCGCCGCCTGTAGATGGCTGAAAAATTACATCACATTTCGAGGCTATTCTCTCTTTTATTTCTTTATAAACATCTATACTTTGAGTAGGAGTTCCATCATCTTTCCTTGCATGAATGTGCACGATAGAGGCTCCAGCTTTCCATGCTTCATATGCTTCTAATGCAATTTCCTCTGGTGTAATCGGCAAATTCGGCTGGGATTCTCGCGTTACCTCAGCTCCAGTTAGACAAGCTGTTATTATTAATTTTTCCATTTTTCCCCTCACTTACACACAAGGATATAAAGCCTTAGCGACTTCAAGTGATTCAGCGATAGCATCTAGCGCATTCTTTAAATCCTCATCAGTGTGTCTATGTGCAATATAACCGTGGTGGAAAGGCTGTATGAAAAGTTTTCTTCTAATAGTTTCAGTGTAGAAGGCCACTCTTCGTTCTTTGTATTTATCATCAGCTTTATCAAAAGTTATAAAAGGCATTGGAGGGATTCCCGATACTTTCGCAGGCACACCAGAATCAGTTACGATTTTGTTCATATCAGCTAAGAATTTTGTGCCACGATCCCAAATGGAATCAAGAACGTTTTCTCTCTCAAGTATATCTATGCATTTCATAGATGCTGCTATTTCAAGGCTGTTTGGGAAGAATGTTGAACTGACAAAGCATTTCGATTCCAAAACCTTCATGAATTCTGCTTTTCCAACACATGCGCTGATGGGATATCCATTTGCCATAGCTTTTCCAAATACTGAAACATCAGGTGTGACACCATATCTTTCCTGGGCACCGCCGAGCGATACTCTAAATCCTGTTCTGATTTCGTCAAAAATAAGAACTACATTATATTTATCTGCCAGTTCTCTTACCCCTTTTAAATATCCTTCTGGTGGTTCTACAACAGGCAATGCCAATGGATGTCCTACAGGAGTGATAATAATACAAGCGGTCTTGTTTTTGTATTTTTCCAGTGCATTTTCTAAAACACTTAAGTCACCATATGGAAATTCTACTGTTAGCTCTGCTACTTGCTTTGGAACTCCATTATTATTCTCAACGCACCAATCATGCCATCCATGATATCCGCATCTTAAAATAACATCTTTGTCGGTGTAACCTCTAGCCACTCTTACTGCAATTCCTGTGACATCCGAGCCAGTCTTAGCTAATACAACCATTTCAGCTGAAGGTATAAGATCAATTAGCCTTTTTTCAAGTTTGTTCTGGATTTCTTGAACTAATGCGAAACAAAAACCTTTTTCCATTTGTTCGATGACTGCTTGATTGATTTCAGGTTCGTTATACCCAAGAATAATTGGTCCATAACCGCATAGCATGTCAATGTAATCATTTCCGTCCACATCGACGATATGTCCGCCATAACCCCTGTCGATGAATATTGGATATTCACCTTGAATAAAGTTATAAGGTCTTCTGATGCTCATCATTCCGCCTGGTGAAAGAATCTTTGATTCTTCGTAAAGCGCCATTGACTTAGTGAGATTGAGTTTTTCTTTTCTTTCCATGATTTTCTCCTCTTGTATATAAAAAATTTAAAAAATTGATAACAAAGTAATAAGAATTGATTAATTTCGCTAAATTCATCCGACTAAGTTTTTTACATCCTCGCACAAGCAATTATATGCTACTTCGGCTAAATCTCTATCAACGCCTTTAGCTGACATATAAATCTTTAGTTTTGGCTCTGTGCCTGAAGGTCTTAAGCAGAACCAATTTCCATTTTCCAGAAAAAAGAATAATGCGTTTTCTTTTGGTAGTTTAATTTTACCCTGATAGTTCATATAATCTCTGAATTCGGCAACTTTCACTCCACCAACAACTTTAGGTGGGTTTTCACGCCAAGTGTTCATAATATTTTTCATTTTGTCCATGCCCTCAATACCCTTAAATGCAATATTCATTACATTTTCAGATAAAAATCCGAATTTTTCGTATAAGGATGTTAAAGCATCAAAAAGAGTCTTTCCATTAGCTTTATGATATGCTGCCATTTCGCAAACTAGCATAGCAGTTACAACTGCATCTTTATCTCTGCAGTGTTCTCCTGCAAGGTAACCAAAGCTTTCTTCATACGCGAAGGCAAATTCGTTTTCACCAGTTTCATTAAATTCATTTATTTTTGCACCAATGTTTTTAAATCCTGTTAAAACCGTAACCACCTGTGCCCCATAACTCTCTGCAACAATTTGTCCAAGTCTGCTCGATACTATGGTGTCGATTATTGTGGTTTTTTTGTTTAATTCGCCGCGTCTTTTCATAGAAAGTAACACAAAATCAATAAGAAGTGCTCCCGTTTGATTTCCTGTTAGAACGACATATTCTCCACTTGCATTCTTTACCACAACACCTACTCTATCAGCGTCAGGATCAGTCGCAAAAATAATATCTGCGTCAATATCCTTTGACATTTTCATGGCAATTTCAAAAACAGCTTTTTCTTCAGGATTTGGGTACTTTACTGTCGGGAAATTACCATCTGGTAATTCTTGTTCTGGCACTACGTAAACTTTTTCGAAACCGAGCTCACTCAAAACTCTACGAACCGGTATGTTACCAGTTCCATGCAAAGGCGTATAAATTATTTTTAAGTCTTTATGTGTTTTTTTAACTTCTTCATCATTTTGACTTTGTTCCTTTACCTTTTCAATATAAACATCGTCAATCTCTTTTCCGATTATTTCTAGCATGCCTTCTTTTTTAAAATCTCTTTCATAATCACATTTAATGGTTCCAAAATCACTAATTGCATTTGCCTCTGCGATAAGGTCACTAGCACCTGGATCAATCATTTGGCCGCCGTCTTCCCAATAAACTTTGTATCCGTTATATTCCGGTGGATTATGGCTTGCAGTAATAACAATCCCCGATGTCGCTTTTAAATATCTAACTGCAAAAGAAAGTTCTGGTGTTGGCCTCAAATCTTCAAATAGAAAAACCTTTATTCCATTAGAATTTAGAACTCTAGCCGCCTCATTAGAAAATTCTTTCGAAAATCTCCTACTATCAAAGGCAATTACAGTCGAAGGATTTTTAACGCCTTTTTTTATTATATAGTTCGCGAGTCCTTGTGTAGCTCTACCAACTGTATACTTATTCATTCTATTCGTGCCCGCGCCGATAATTCCTCTCAGCCCTGCGGTTCCGAATTCTAAATCTTTATAAAACCTATCTTCAATTTCTTTATCATTTCCCTCTAAAGCTCTTAATTCGTTTTTAGTACCTTCATCGAACGCGTTTCCATTAAGCCACTCTTTGTATCTGTCAATATAACTCATACTATTTCCTCCTGTTTTTTTGATTTTTTATCTTTTGGAAGATTTGACACAAATACGAAAACTTTTGAGCCAGTAAAATTTATTATTAAAGTAAAAATTGTAGCAATTATCTTAGCTTTATATACGTATAAACCCAAATTTTGAACTAATACATAAATAATTATCGACGAAACAGTCAAAGCAACAAGGTTTAATGCGAAAAACTTAAGCATTTCTGTCTTATATGGTGTATCTTTTTTAGCAAAAGTCCAATACTTGTTAAATAGAAAGCTATTCAAAGTCCCACATAAATACGAAATTATTTGAGCATAAGTATAAAATACACCTATTACGCCATTTAAAAAGAAAAAAATCAGCATATCTACACAAGTGTTAATAACACCCACTATTCCAAATTTAAAAAACTGAACAAATCCTTTGTTGAATTTTATCACAGAAGTCCCCTTCCCACGAAAATTTTAATTATAAAATACACTAGCTGATAAAATACCAGGTCTTCATCCAAATCAAAAATGTCTTAACATATGACGAATCCACAACAAATCCCGAAATAACTGGATAGAACATAATAAAAAGTAACAAAGCTACGCATATAATTATTCCCATTATGATGTTTTCTGTTATGACCAAAATCTTCCTTTTGTTTTCACCGGAAACTGCTTTTATCACATAAACGATACTAAAAATCGAAAATACAGCAGCTCCAAAGTAGTGATAAATAAATAGCAACCTCGGAACAAGCATCCATGGTAAATAAAGTGCACAATACCCTACAATAACTGAAAACATAGATTTGTCTTTTTTATAAAAACTTATTATCCCAGCAATTACTACTGCAGGCACGCTAAGCCACCAAATTATCGGATTTCCAAATGCCGAAATGGTAGAAGCTTTTCCCGCTGCCAAATATTCCGACCCAGAGTAATACCAAATCGGCTTAATCATCATAGGCCATTCCCACCACTTTGAGGAAAACGGATGACTCGCAACAAGCTGACTATGATATTTAAACATCTCGAATTGATATGAAATTATCTCACTGAAAGAATTTACTTTGTTTGCAATTAGCATAAACGGATAATATGAGCTTATATATATTATAACAGGTACAACTACGAAGAACAGAGTACTAAATGCAAGGATTTTTATGGTAAACGGTTTGAAATCTCGCTTTATACCAACAAGTGTCTCGGTTTTTTCTAATGTAATATGATTTTCTAGAACATTTCGTGCATACAAATATTCTTTATATCTGCTATATATTGATGCAAAATATATGACCGCGAGTCCTAATCCTCCATAAACACAAATCCATTTTGTGGCTATACCGAATCCAAAAAACAATCCAGATAAACCTAGATAGATTAGCGATTTTTTTAGACCTAGTTTATAAAAGCCAGAACGAGAATACATGTACATAAAGTAATACATTAACAAGGAGAAGAATACTGTGTACACATCAACAGTGGCAATACGCGTTTGAGTGAAATGCATAAAATCAAGTGATAACAAGACGGCCGCGAATAGCGCATATTTTGATCCTGAAAAAATCCTTTTTGCAAAAACATATATTGCTGGAATCATTAAAATTCCAAATAATTCTCCTACAATTCTCCATCCAAAAGGATTCATGCCGAAAATCATTATGCCAAAAGAAATTAGTATTTTACCTAAAGGTGGATGCGTCCATTCATAAGGCTGTAAGTGGTTTATAAATTCATATGCGGTTCTTGCAAAATATATTTCATCAAAGTATGTACTATTAAAATAAGATGGCGTTCTCGGAACTGTTCTCTGCTCGTCAAAAAGCGCCGATCCGTTTTCTGACACTATTACGGGGCTAATAAGTTCATTTTTCGTGTCAAATATGCCAAGTTCACTTATAGAAGTATTTTCAGCTTCTGATTTTATTGAAATATATCTGATTTTGTTTTTTACTGTTTTCGAGTTCCAAGAAAACATATATCCAGCAAAGACATTAGATAACTTCTCTGACTTTCCTAGTTCATTTTCATAAGAAATCTCAAAAGGTCCATTATCGCGGCCTTGAAAATATGATATTTTGCTCACATCTTGGAAAGAGCCTAAATCAACAGTAATCACGCTATTAATCTTCTCTGACTTCCAAGGATTATAAGGAGCTAAATTTGATCCTAGATTCACCATAGAAACGCCCGCATATACTAGTGTTATTAGAATAACAAAAATATAATCCAACTTCTTAAATTTGTTTTCAATTATTGGACTAAATATGTTTTCCATACTGTTTTTTGAGTCTAAAAACTTCTTTTTTATTCTATCCGTTACTATTTCGCTTATACTAATTGAAGAAATTTGATTTCTTTCATTCCCATAATCTTTAGAATTGATGATGCCGCCATCCCCCGAATGGCCTCTTCCGCTGGCTCTTTTGAATATAAACCTCTTCAAGATGTAATAAACCAAATATGCAAATATTAGCAGATTTATAACTGATGTGATTATTAAAATAATATTATTATTTGCTACTTGATATGAATCTTTTAGTGCATATAAATAAACCTGAAAGGTGTTCACAAACTGAGTTAGCGATATTGCAAAAAAAGCAAAAAGCATTCTTCTATCATTGAAAATAATACTAACTAGCAGCGACAATACTATCGCTGGAAACATATATCGTTCGTGCATTTTTGGCACTAAAAGGAAAACCGAAGTTATTAAAAACAATCCAACAATAAAATATTTACCTTTATCTTTAATTTTATATAGAAGAAAAAGTGAAAAAATAGTAATTATTGCAATAAAAACTTTCCCTAAATCTGAAATAGTTATAAAAGCAACCTTATAAAGAATGTCTCCCCAATTCATGCCAAATAACGCGTAAATATTATATGCATTCAATGTCGCATATGGATATGAGGAAAAAGTTTTAAAGTATAAATTAAAAATCCATATAAAATTCCCTTGATAAATTGAGAATACGAGCGATGCCAAAAATATTGTAGCAGCTCCTGAAAGTGCTCCTAAAACAAAGGTTTTTAAATTTTTTCGTTCAAAATATGCATATATTAGAAGCGGTGCAAATATTGCGATTTGTGGCTTAACTAAAATCCCCAACGCGAAAATGATTGTAGCTTCAATTAGATTATCTTCGGTGAGTTTATTTATAAACAAAATTAATAATAGTGTATAAAACGAATCAATTTGACCCCAAATCGCTGAATTAAGCAAAATCGCTGGGTTAAATGCATATATTGAAGCCAGAATAAGCGACCACTTTGAAAGATTAAATTTCTCTGCCGTTTTATATATGTAATAAGTTATGACAATGTCCGTAATAATGCTTGGAAGCTTAACCAATAACGAAAATAAATTCGAATTATAATCAAATCTAAAGAAATTTTCTAAAACTCCAATTATGTATAGAACATAAATATACCCCGGTGGGTAATCTGCAAACGAACCAGAACTATAAAACGCTGGCAAGTCCTTAGCTGCACTAAGCGCCCACGATTTAAAACAACCTATATCTATCGGATATGATGGAAAAATAAGCGCTGATATTATTCTTGCAACCAAAGCCAATAAGAGAAGAATAAACAGCGGTTTATGGATTTTTTTTAACAAGTTCAATTACACATCCTTTTCTTTATATCACATTACTAAATGTTATCATTTTGAAAATACCTAGTCAATCAATACGAACGTTAAAAATTCGAATTCGACAAACGTCTTTTCTCCAAATACGTATATTGTTAGTGTATAATAAAACCTATACAATTAATAGATTTTTAAAAACGCAGAATAAAAAAGGAGGACAAAATATATGTCAACACGTACCAGAATTATTATTGCAATAACTGTAGTAATACTAGGAATAGGGCTATTAGGTCTACAAATAACTTTAGCAAACAATGCAAAAATCAAACCGGTTACATTTGAAACCATAACAAAGAAGAATCTAGTTCAAACAGTCACATCTACAGGTGTAATAAGTGCTGGGAAAAGTCAAACTATTACTTTGCCTTTCAGCCAAAAAGTAAAAGATATATTAGTCAAAGAAGGTTATTATATCGTCAAAGGGCAAACTTTGATTATAATGGATACTACTGATTTGAACTCTCAATTAGCAAAGTTGAAAATTTCAGTAGATATTGCGACTATGAATTTAGCTAATGCCGAAGGTTCTAGTGGCAAATTCCAAAAACTCACTGCCACAAATGCAGTAAAACAAGCTGAAATATCTTTAAAGAATGCACAAACAAGCTTTGATGACGCTGAATGGAAAGAAACTGAATATAAAAAGAAATATGATGCTGGTCAAGTTACTGAAGAAATTTACAGAAGTATTAAAAGTGCTAAAGCAATGGCATCTAATCAGCTCAGCTTAGCAAAAATTTCTCTATCGAATGCGAACGCTAGTTTAAAATCTAATACTAACACCAGCGAAAACACACTGAAAACTCTCAAATTACAGCTTAGCAGCGCTAAATCTGACTATGCTTCATTAGTAAAGAAAATTGCGGATAGTAATGTGAAATCAGGCATATCCGGAAAAGTAATCTCATTAAAAGTTAAGTCTGGCGAGTATCCCGATCAAACCAATGCTCAGATTATTATTTATGACACTTCTTCTTATAAACTTTCTGTGGCGCTTGACCAAACTGATGCCGTAAATATAAAACTAAACCAAAAAGCAACAATAA
Organism: uncultured Clostridiaceae bacterium; assembly: GCA_964477445.1. Lineage (GTDB taxonomy): Bacteria > Bacillota > Clostridia > Lutisporales > Lutisporaceae > CAYZED01. Next base: position 55,294 of record CAYZED010000004.1, read on the forward strand.
AAATTGCTGGATTGGACAAAAAATATACTGGCCGAGTAAGTTATATAAGCGATAATGCAACATCCTCTCTATCCGCTGGAGGACTTGAAACAAAACTTAAAGTAGATATTTCTTTAGATTCTGTTGATGAAAATGTCAAACCTGGTTTTGAGGCTGACGCAGATATTATTTTGAAAGAAACAAACAACGTCCTGGCAGTAAGTTTTGATGCTATCACTACTGATTCAAATGGTATTAAGTATTTGTTCCTAAATAAGCTAGGTAAAGCAGTTAAAACAATAGTAACTACAGGTGCCGAAACAGATTTTGATATTGAAATATTAACTGGAGTCAAAGAGGGTGACGTATATGTCAGCAATCCACCTACAGGATTAATAAATGGAGATTCGATTAAGCTCGAGGGGGCAAAATAATGAGTGTTATAAGAATAGAGAAACTGACTAAGATTTATGACACTGGTAGTTTTAAAGTTGAGGCATTGAGTGGTATTGATTTAAAAATTGATGAAAAGGAATATGTAGCCATAATGGGCGCATCCGGCTCAGGAAAATCCACACTAATGAACATTATTGGCTGTCTTGATAAAATGACAGAAGGAAAATACTTCCTCAGCGAAGTTGATGTATCTACAATGGATGACGATAAGTTAGCTGCGGTTAGAAATGAGCGAATAGGATTTGTATTTCAAGCCTTTAATCTCCTTCCACGTCTTGATGCCTTAAAAAACGTTGAATTGCCAATGATTTATGCAGGAATTCATGCGAACGAACGTATGTCACGAGCCTTACAAGCGCTCGAACGAGTTGGCCTATCAGATCGTTCACATCATCGTCCTAACGAGCTATCAGGTGGCCAAAAGCAGAGGGTTGCGATTGCCCGAGCACTGGTTATGAATCCATCGATAATTTTAGCTGACGAACCCACTGGTAATTTAGATACTAAATCGAGTGCAGAAATTATGCAAATTTTTGAGAAACTTAATGAAGAAGGTGTTACTATCGTGATGGTAACTCATGAAGCTGATATTGCTTCACATTGCCAACGAGCTGTTCATTTTAGAGATGGCAAAATAATAAACGATTACAAAATTGATAATCGTGTCAAATATTTCGGAGAAAATGGAGTTCCTTTGGATATCATAACTTCAGTCTGTGATGCCCCTCATTTAAGTGGAGAAGAAACTAGCTTATATACTAAGGAAAAAGAATCAATACCGACCACTATGGGAGGTGATATTTAATGAGTTTCTTTGAAAGTCTTAAATCATCTGTTCAGACAATCTTTGCAAACAAACTTCGTTCTTTTTTAACCATGCTCGGTATAATAATTGGAATATCTTCAGTTATTACCATCTACTCTATCGGACAGGGTGGCAAGCAAGCTATCACTGGTGAATTTCAAAATATTGGAACTAACGTTCTCAATGTAAGAGTAAAAAGCATGAGCGGTGATATCGTAAAAAAAGACTACTTTAATCTTAAAGACCCCTCACTTATAATGAGCAAAATTCCAGAAGTCACCAGTGTTGTTCTTACTACAAACGATGTTGGCCGAATAAAAACGGAAAGAAAGAATAAATTCGCGCTTATTTATGGAACAAGCTATTCTTATCCTAAACTCAGCTCCACAAAAATGATTACTGGTAGGTTTTTTAACGAAAGTGATGAGTTAAATAAAAGAAATATTGCAGTAATTGATGAAGTTACCGCAAATAAAATTTTTGGGAATGCTGATAAAGCGCTCGGACAAAAAGTTAAACTTACTTCACAAGACAAAGTACTAAATGTTAGCATAATTGGTGTTATGGTAGATCCAAATGGAAGTATAGCATCACTCTTTGGTGATAATTACCCTGGAACAGTTATGATTCCTATAAGTTCGAGTGATCGAATAATTAGCAACACAAACATTAGTAGCATGTCTCTCCTTTTAACTGATATGAACCAATCTGCAGAAATCTCAAAAAAAGTGGTCAGAATTCTTGAGAGAGCTCATGAATCCATAGGCAAATATGCCGCTGAAGAAGCGATTAAAGCGTTAGCTTCAATAAATAGCGTTCTAAATATTTTCACTATTGTAATCGGCGCAATTGCTGGCATTTCGCTTTTAGTTGGTGGAATAGGAGTTATGAATATAATGTTGGTTTCAGTCACAGAAAGAACCCGAGAAATCGGAATAAGAAAAGCTCTTGGCGCAACTAAAAGAGACATTTTACTTCAATTCTTGACGGAATCACTAATAATATGCGCTTTCGGGGGACTAATAGGTATGACACTTGGTATATTACTGGGACTGGCCGCTGGGATGGCAATAAACTTAAAAATTTCAGTATCACCAATGATTGTGCTCATTTCCTTTGGGTTCTCTTCCGCAGTAGGCCTATTCTTTGGGATATATCCTGCAAATAAAGCGGCAAAGTTGGATCCTATTGAAGCTTTAAGGTATGAGTGAAGAGTTCGGTGAATCTATTTAACTGAAAGCTAAAAAAAAGAGCCATTCGGCTCTTTTTTCTTAAACTATATTTCACTCTTTAATTAATTCTCCATCCTTAATATATAAAACACCTGATGTGGCTTCTTCGAAGATCATGTTTAGGTGTTTTATTACTACGTGGGTCTTTGGATAAACCATTTTCGCTGCTAAAAACTCACCTTCGCCTTTTGTTGAAAGAATACCTAGTAGCTTTTTTTGTTCATTTTCCATAATTATATTGTTTCTTATATCTTGTTCAAAAACTTCTTTTATTCTAAAATACTCTGGGCTAGATCTTCTATCAGCTTCTGGCATTTTGTTTTCTAAAGTTTCAATTTGTATTCTTAGAGCAGCTACTTCCTGCTTGCTTTTTTTATAGTTTTCTACCAAATTGCTTAAAAGTTGAATTACTCTTGTTCGATCAAATCCCTTAATACTAATAAAAGTAGGCTTTTCGGCTAAATTTCCAACATACGCTGAAACTACTCGCGATTCTGCAAATACGTTGCCACCAATTATTCTTCCATGTGATTGATCTAATAGTACGTTTTGAGCTGTTAAGTTGCTGTATAGCGAGTAAAATCCAATGTTTATATTCCCTTTTGTTTCCACATCGACTTCATTGCAATGCTTAACGAAAATATCCTTATCTGCTTTAATCTTAGAGATATACTTACCAAATATTCCGCCCTTAATATAAATGCATCCATGATTTGATACAATCTCATGAACCGCACCAACTCCCAAAGGACTATTAATAGAAATATCGCCGTCCGCAATTACAGAAAATCCGTCTTGGATGGTTCCCTGTACCGTTACTGATCCTTTAAAATGAATGTTACCCGTTATATAATTAACATCACCTTTGATCATTAAATGATTATCAATATATACTTTCCCGTTCTCAATTCTAACCGAACCATCCACTAATGCCCTAATTACAGATACGCCATTTTCTTCACGTTCCGTTACTGATTTACTATCATATAAAAGTTTTTTTATTTTCCCAGGCTTTGGCAAAATGGCATCGCCAGTAACTGTTTTTCCTGGAGTGCCTTCAGTTGGTTTGCTCATTTCTCCTAGCCAAGCACCTTTTTCTACACTTTCAATCAAACTAAGTTCGTAATGATTAACCTTACCATCACCCTCAATAATTGGTTTTTTATCATGAATTTGATATAGATTTATTTCGCTATCTAATCCATTAATTGCAGGCGTTCCTCTTGCTACAAGTATTTCTCTTTGCACCGCAAACGGTTTATCATATACGTTAGCAAGTCCATAAGTAACATTGTGTTCTTTCAATACTTCAACTAGTTTAGCGACATAGAAATTTTTGTTATCCTCAAAACTTTTAGCACCAATGTTCATAATGGCTTTAGCTTCCATTTTATCCGCTGAAATAATCACTTCAATATCTGGTTTAATTACTCCAATAGTAATTTCTTGTTCTTTTACAATGTGAAGTGCATCCTTAAGCGCAACAAAATTTGTAACATGAAAAGTAGGGTTGTTAAGAGTGATTTTGTTTAGTTCTTTTAGATCAAATCCGACTTTTTTCGTCTTAATTTTAAGCATATCAAAATCTGATATCAAATAGAAATAGTCATTTTCAAAAACTATCAAAACAATCCCTCCCTTCAGAGTTCAAAGGTGTCTTCGACTCACACGTTCCATAAGTCGATGCGGCGATTTCTATAAAACTTGAATTCATTCATAACCAATCATGTTCTACTATGAAATTGTATAAACTATTTTCCCGTCGATTATTGTTTTTTCTACATTCGCCTGAAGATCAAAGGGATGTCTATCCCATATAACCAAGTCAGCGTCTTTTCCCACTTCTAGACTTCCAATTCTATCGCTAACACCAAGTATTTCAGCCGCATTTATCGTTATGCATTTAAGAGCTTCCATTTCTTCGAGTCCTGATTTAAATGATAGCGCGGCACACATTGCAAGATATTCCAGCGGAATTACAGGACTGTCTGTCATTATGGCTATTTTAACGCCTGCATCAAATAATACTTTAGGCGTTTTGAATGTTTTATTATTTAACTCAAATTTTGACTTGCTTCCAAAACTCGGTCCAACTATCGCAGGCAACCCTTCTTTTGATATTTGATCTGCTATTAGATGTCCTTCTGTACAATGATCAAGTGTTAGTTTTACACCAAATTCTTTCGCTATTCTTATCGAAGTGAAAATATCATCAGTTCTATGAGCATGCGCCTTCAATGGAATTTCTTTATTAATGACTGGCAACATTGCTTCAAGTTTCATATCCCATGCAGGTAGTTTCGTTGCATCATCGCCTGCAGCATTGATTTTGTTTTTATATTCAATGGTTTTTGATAATAATTCTCTTAATTTCGAAGCTGTTCCCATTCTAGTGCTTGGCATCTGTTTTTTTTCATTATAACAACGCTTTGGATTTTCCCCAAATGCGCATTTCATTGCTGAATCATTCTTTATAATCATATCGTCGACACGATTCCCAAAAAGTTTAATTATTGAAAACGTTCCACCTACTACATTAGCACTTCCAGGCCCTGTGCAAGCTGTCGTAACGCCTCCGGCCAATGCTAAAGCAAATGCTTCGTCGCGAGGATTTACCCCGTCAATCCCCCTTAAGTGAGGAGTAATAGGGTCTGTAATTTCATTAACATCATTACCTTCGAAACCAATACCTTCTTCCATCATACCAATATGACAATGAGCATCTATAAATCCCGGAAAAACAAATTTACCCTCAGCATCAATGACCTCAACATTCAAAGGTTGAATTAAATCATTCCCAATTTCTTTGATTTTGCCATTTTCAATCAAAATACTTCCGTTTTCAATAATCCTGTCTGCCATTGTGTAAATTTTTGCGTTTTTTATAAACATACCATTTCTCCTCCAAAAAATTAAATAAATTAATACGATTACTATAATATTCTTACCAAAATAATTATATCATACATATACAATTACAATATAAAAAAACCACCGACAAAACTATCGGTGGAATAATGAATATATTTGATCTAGAACCACTTGTTTTTCTTTATGAATAGCATTACACCTATTATCGAAGTCGGTATAAATATCATCCCAAAAACTATCCAAAAGGCTTGCGGATAAGTATGCATCGGAATGCCCTGTACATTCATAGAAAAAAGGCCACTTACCAATATCATAGGCAAAATTGTTACCTGTATAATTGTAAATGTTCTCATCAATCCATTCATTGTGTGGTTTGTAAGAGAAGTAAAAGTATTATCAGCTGATTCAATGACTTCTTTGTAATTCTCGAGCATATCCCAAATCTTTTCTATTCTATCTGTTATATCATCAAAATATATATCCATATCTTCAGGCAAATATTTTTTTATTATACGTTCAAGCATTAATATAACTGGCCTCAGCGGCTTAATTACGCTGCGATAATTAATAATCTGCATTTTCGCTCGAGAAATCGTTTCAAGCATTTTTTTTGATCTGTCCGAGAAAACTTGCTTATTTATGTCATTAACTATATAGCCGATTTTGTCAATAATTGGGAAGCAATAGTCAAACAATGATTTAGTGATTTCATAAAGTAGCAGAGCCGATCCATTTTCCATGTATTCTTTTCTTGCTTCTTCATCTGTATAGCAAAGTTTTGCAAGTTCAGTGATTGGCTTAAGTTCGCCCTCATGGAGAGTAACAAGATAGTCTGGCCCAATAAATATATCTATTTCTTCCGTATCTAATCTCACAAGTTCTTTTCTGTACCGAGGTAAGTGTAGGACGATAAAGCTATAATCTTCATAAGAATCGACTTTGGATCTCTGATGTTCTGTCATACAGTCTTCCAGAAGTAGATCATGAAAATCATACATGTCCTTCAACATCTTGATTTCTTTATTTGTTGGCTTAATAATGTCAATCCACTTCAGTCCATTAAATTCAATAATCTTGACATCTCCGGTAATTTTTTTTATCTTACCGAAGTATTTCTTTTCATTTCCGAATGGCAATACCATAAATATTCCTCCTTTTTTTCAAGGAGAACCTATATTGAAGAAAATCTACAATAGAAAATGGTCTCCCTGAGTAATATTAATTTTTTTATACAATATGAGTTTGGGTAGGGGTCACTGTCCATTGAGATTCGCCTCCTTAATTTAAGAATTTGCTTATTCAGACAAATAGATATATCCTTTTGTCTGAATAGAATCGAAACTACGTCACTCCGACAACAAAAAACCCGGTTATTTTGTCACTCTGACAATAAAAAACCCGGTTATCGTCACGTTGACAACAAAAAACCGGTTATTTTATTGTTCGTGAACAATAAAAAACCTGGTTATTTTTGTCGATATAAACGACAAAAAAACCTGGTTATTTTTGTCGATATAAACGACAAAAAAACCTGCATCAAAAACATGAACTTGATGAAGGTATTATTACAATACTTTCTCGTTCAAGTTTTGACTCTGCAAGGCAATGAAGTTGCATTAGGTTAAACCTTCTTTGTTCGGTAAAACCTGCTGACCAGTTCAGAATGTTTCCATTCTTTTACGGCAGCAACCCGTATCCTTGTAGTAATCTCACCTACCGAGATATTTTAAATTTTATTTCACTTCCCATGCTACTAGCATTCTTCATATATGTCAAATGGTTTTTTGACTACTCGAGTGATTTAATTTGCAAATAATAATTCGTCATTCTTTTGAAGGATTCCGTTTTTGATGAAATTCCATCAATCGTCTGGCTAATGTTTTTTACTTCGCGAGTTGTAATCTCAATTATGTTTTGTTTCGCTTCAGAAAGAAGCGTATTTTTAGTCTTAATTGCAATATATCCAGTAACCGAAAAATACATAATTAAAAGTGTTACTTCAATTATAAGAATAGGTAATAACGCTGCACGGATATATTCACTGTAAACAATATCCTTCAAGGATTTTAACTTCTTCATGTCACACTTCTTACCCTGCAGTTTTTTTCTCTATATCAATATTTTAAAACAAAAGCTCGCCAATTTTCACTGGCGAGCTAAAACTTAAAGATTTTTTGTTCAAATTCATTGTTTTCCCAACTCCACACATTTTTTTGCTAATATCATCGTTGGGTCAACGAAATTTCCTTTTGCATTAATGAGCTCTGCAATAAGAGGAATTTCTGTGCATCCTAGAATTACTGGCATTTGTAATGGTCCTGAAGATACTGACATCTCTGTTTTTTCATAAGAATATACTTCTATTAATTTCTCGAATTCTTCTTTTTTAACTGACGATTTTCCACTCTTATAATCATAAATCCACTTCATAACGATTTCTTTGTCAAGGTTACTTGGTTCAATAATTTCAAGTCCGTGTACTTCAAAAACTTTTTTGTAAATTCCCGAATTATAGGTTCCAGTGGTGGCAAGAAGTAAAAGCTTAAAACAATCGGGGTATTCTGATCTAATAGTTTTTGCGGTTTCTGCAATCATATTAATTATGTTAATATTTGTGCATTTCTTTAAGTCGTCATAAAAATAGTGTGCCGTATTACAAGGTATAGCAACATATTTAGCTCCAGCTACCTCTAATCTAAGAAGCGATTTTATCATTTCAGGTCTCGGATCTTCTCCATTCCCATTTATATATGCCGATCTATCTGGAATACTTGTATTACTATCAATAAAAACGTGTATATGATCTTGATCTTTTTTTGCGTCTGTATTCTTAATAATTTTTTTGTATAAATCATTAGTTGCCTCAGGCCCCATTCCCCCTAATATACCTATCAAAATCTCTTCCCCCTGTTAAAAATTTTTCTATAAAGCCTTTGAGCTTCTGACTTTCTCAATGGCCTTCATAACCGCAACCGTGATTAATGCCCCAGCAAATGCTGTTGGAATTTGAAGAATTCCGAGTGCTGCTCTAAGTGGTGCCGCAAGTGTTACACCAAATAGAGAAATCGAGATTTCAATGCCAAAGAAGATGACAAGAAACTTTAAAATTACTGGAATAGTAACAATTCCTATAACTCTTTTTAAATCAAGTTTAGATTCTTTTCTATTTTCAATCTTTCCTGCAATAAATCCAACTGCTGCAGAAAAGGCTGCATTGCCTAACATAATTACTGGGATAACAGGGATTAATGCTGCAGGATGAACTCCAATTATTAGTGCTAGTATCGGAGTCAAAAGGCCAATTCCAGCCCCCCAAAGCCATCCACATTCAATAGCACAAACAGCTAAAGCTACGTTTACTCCCACTCCTGTTATCAACTGAACTCTCACAAACTGAAAAGCTATTGCAAGTGCCAACATCATAGCTGCCATAACCAATTTTCGCACATTTGTATTCTTCATAATTTTTTCCTCTTTCTAAATAAATAATTCGCTTTTTTTTATTTTTTCTTTGTTTACATATTTATCACTTCAGGATTCAAACAATTTTTTGGTGTTTCTCCATTTAATACACTCACAATACTATTCGCTGACAACAATGCCATTTTTATTCTTGTTTCATATGTTCCAGATGCAATATGGGGCGTTAAAACTACATTGTCAAGGCCAAGCAAATCCGCTTCTATTTCTGGTTCGTTTTCGTATACATCGAGTCCAGCCGCCCATATAGTACGTTCCTTAAGTGCCTTAACCAATGCTTTCTCATCCACAACGGGCCCTCTAGAAGTATTTATGAGTATAGCCGTTTTTTTCATAATGTTTAGTTCTTTCTCTCCAATTAAATGCCTGGTCTTTTCCGTTAGTGGTACATGAAGAGAAACAAAATCTGATTCAGCTAAAAGTTCATTAAAATCAGTAAACAGTGCCCCAGTATCATTTTCAAAATCTAAATCTCTATTCTTTTTATTATATAAAACTTTCATATCAAATGCATTTGCTTTCCGTGCAAAATTTCCACCGATTCGACCAGTACCAATGACCCCGAGTGTCTTCCCCGTTATGTCCATTCCTAGTAATCTAATCGGATCCCAACCTTTAAATTTCCCTGCTCTGGTATATTCGTCACTTTCAACTACTCTTCTTGCTGCTGCAAAAAGTAGTGCCCACGCCAAATCGGCAGTCGCATTACTCAAAACATCAGGAGTATTAGTTATTGCGATTCCAAGTTCTGTAGCTTTTTTTATATCAATATTATTATAACCTACTGCGTAATTGGCGAATACTTTACACTGCGTCCCTGCAGTTTGAATCACTTCCGCATCAATAACATCACTTAGCATACACAAAACCCCGTCTTTGCCTTTTACACCATTTAACAATTCTTCTCTGGTCAATTCTCTGTCATCAGGGTTCACTTCCACCACAAAATATTCTCTTAATAATTCAATTCCCTCTTCTGGTATTTTTCTAGTTACAAAAATCTTTCTCGTTTTCTCTGTTCTTATTACTTCAGCTATTTCAGTTTCTTTTCTCTCCATATTAGCTCCTCCATGTCTAAATCTTTTATATTATTCTATCAAATATCTCCCCTTAATTATATAAGCAATTGATTAGTATTAGTTAATGTGCGATAATTTTTGTGACTAATTCAATAAAACAAAAAATCCGCACAAACGCCGTGCATAATGTGTCAAATTTAACCAGCGAGAGGTAGAATTAATATGAATAAAATCCGAAAAAAAATCGCTATTATTACAGGCACAGAATCAACAAAAACGCACGTTTTGGAACAACTTTATCCTCTTCTCTCAGGCTTAGTAGATATTGAAAGCTACGCCACAGATAGTAAAAATATGCCGATGCTAAATGTTGATTTAGCGATAATTACTTCACCATTAGTTAAAGACGAAGCCATACCGTTTATTAACAAAAATTGTACTGTTCTTTTTGCAAGAAGAGCATTAGATTTCTCTTCCCTAGAAAAATTATTTTCAATCCCTGAAAAATCTGAAGTTTTACTAGTAAACGATGAGAAAGAAACTGCATACGAAGTAATCGAGTTGCTCAAAGAATCCGGAATAGATCATTTTAACCTCACTCCATTTTACCCAGGCGCAATAATAGAAAAAAAGTTTGAAATTGCTATAACCCCTGGCGAGTCAGCATTCGCTCCAGAAGGTATATTTCAAACAATCGATATTGGCCCGAGACTAATTGATTTAACTACCGTCGTTGAGATTCTCCAAAAACTTGATTTAATGGACGAAAAGGCTCACTATGTTTCTGCGAAATACTTTGAAACCATTGTTCGACTAGGGAAACAACTATATCAATCAAACAAAGAATACACCCGTGCAAATGAAAATCTGAATAAAATTCTCAATAGGATTAATGATGGAATAATCGCCTTTACAAAAAATGGAAAAATCACAGTTTTTAATCAAAAAAGCGAAGAAATTTTTATGATTCCCTACAAATCCGCCATCGGCAAGAATATTAGCAAAGTTATAAAAGATCCAGAGTTAATTAATTACTTGGTTGATAAATCCTCCGAATACGATCATTTGTACACTATTGGGGATATCAAATATGCTATTACTCGATTCTTCTCGGACAGACTAGATGCTTATGTCGTAACTATTAAAAGTTCTGAAGATATAGCTGTTCTCGAAACAAAAATGCGTAGAAATTTGATACAAAGAGGACATATTGCGAAATATAGTTTCAACGATATCATTTATAAATCAGAAGCTATGAAGAACACCGTTGAAATAGCAAAAAAAATCGCTCGAACTGAATTATCAACTCTAATATATGGAGAAAGCGGAACGGGAAAGGAACTTTTTGCTAGTTCAATACATAATTTCTCTCATAGGGCTGGCGGGCCTTTTCTTGCAGTAAATTTCAGTGCATTGCCAGAATCTTTGGTTGAGAGTGAATTATTCGGCTATGAAGATGGCGCCTTTACTGGAGCTAGAAAAGGTGGTCACATAGGGTTGTTTGAGCAAGCTAATGGCGGAACTATATTTTTAGATGAAATTGGCGATACCTCTCCAAAAATTCAAGCTCGACTTCTTAGAGTTCTGCAAGAAAAGGAGATTATGAAGGTCGGCGGTTCAAAAATAATTCCGGTAAATGTGAGGGTTATCGCTGCTACTAATAAAAATTTAGTTGAAATGTGTAAGGCCGGCTCCTTCCGCGAAGATCTTTATTACCGATTGAAAAAGCTTTATTTAGCTACTCCAACCCTCCGAAATAGAAAAAACGATATTCCAGAGTTGATAAAATACTTCCTTCAGTTAAATAATTCTTCTCAATATGATTTAAGTCAAAATGTTCTGAATGCTTTAGCATCTTATGAATGGCCAGGAAATGTTCGAGAACTTGAAAACACTGTTGAATACATGCTAGCTGTTTGTGATGGATGTGAAATAAATATCGATCACCTTCCTCAAGACATTTGTTGCTCAAAAGAAGCTTCAAATGAACCAAATTCGATATATATCGAATTGTGCAACAAAGGCAACATCGACGAATATTTGTTCATATTAAACGCTATTGAGGCAAGACAAAAAAGCGGGCTTTCTATTGGTCGAAAAACACTAAGTGACATTACTTCTGCATTTCATTACAAGTTATCAGAAGAACAAATCAGATCCCGAACCGATACTTTATTAGCGATGGATCTAATCTCTAAAAATCGCGGACGTGGCGGCATGAATATTACAAAAAAAGGCTCAAATTTTTTGTTTTCATTGGTTACGTGTTCAACCAATTAATCACCCATATGCACCCATAAAATGATGTGATATTAGTTGCAAAATTGATTTGGATTGTGCACAATCTCAAAAAAGAGTCATTCACCAATTCAAGCGGTGGGTGACTCTTGAATTTGTGTTCTATTATTGATCAAAGCGGTCCGTATAGTCTTTCCTTATGGCGCTATCCAGTATTAATTTTTGTTCAAATTTATTTAAATATCTAATATAACAAAAATTCGTACATATTAATGTGACTCTATCGGTGCATTACATCGACTTTTAAAGCTACTATGGCAGCTTTTTTGAGAAAGAAACAATATAGTATACCTTACCTTATGACGCTATCTAGTACTAATTTTTGTTCAAATTTATTTAAATATCTAATATAACAAAAATTCGTACAGATTAATGTGACTCTATCATTGACTTTTAAAGCTACTATGGCAGCTTTAACGAGAAAGAAACAGTATACTTAAGCTTACCTTATGGCGCTATCCAGTACTAATTTTTGTTCAAATTTATTTAAATATCTAATACAACAAAAATTCGTACAGATTAATGTGACTCTATCATTGACTTTTAAAGCTACTATGGCAGCTTTAACGTCAAAAGAAACAGTGTAATTAAGCTTGCCTTATGACGCTATTCGCATTAATAGTGTTTCTATGTTCATGGATAGTCAGCTTCTCTCCTCGGCTCCGCCGAGTTCCAGCTGATAGAAACACTAAAATTAATGCGAATGCTCTTGGCATGCTTCTTGCTTAATATTAAGTTAATAAATATTAAGGAGGGGTTAAACTTATGTCGGAACAAATTAAAAAGAACCGCGAAATCAAAATGCCTCATACCTACGTTATCATTTTTGGTGTTATCCTATTCTGTTGGCTTCTGACGTTCTTACTACCACTCGGAAAATTTGATGTCCACAAAATTACTTACACAGATGCCAGTGGAAAAGAGAAAACAAAAACCGTTCTTATTACTACTTCTTTCCGTTACCAGTATGCTCTTGACAATGCAAAGCTTAGTTCAGCGTTATCAACAATCGCTGCTGACGAAGCTAAACTTACAGGCGCGGGTCTAGACAAAACCGCTATTGAAGATTTACTAAAAACCGACCAAACTACTTGGACTAACTCAAGTCTAGAAGAAATCGGTCTTACTGAAACTGTCATATATGATTTGTTTAAAGAAACTGTATATGACACCTCTAAAAAACTTAAACACAGCCCTGGAATTTGGGGAACTGATGATTTTTATGGCTTCGGTATTCTGAATTATGTTTTCGAAGGACTCGTTACTGGGGATAAATGGGGCTCAGCTGTCGGAATTGTAGCTTTTATTCTCGTAATTGGTGGTGCTTTCGGAATAATTATGAGAACTGGTGCTATAGATGCTGGTATTTATAGCTTTATTGGAAAAATTAAAGGATATGAATCGCTTTCGATTCCTCTACTCTTTATTCTTTTCTCACTTGGAGGTGCTATCTTTGGGATGTCAGAAGAGACAATTCCTTTTGCAATGATAATTATTCCTTTTGTTATTGCGATTGGCTATGACTCGCTGACAGGTATTGCCGTTACTTTCGTGGCAACTCAAGTGGGAAATGCTGCTTCTTGGATGAATCCTTTCGGTGTCGCAATTGCTCAAGGTATTGCAGGAGTTCCAGTTCTATCAGGGGCACCTTTTAGAATGGTTATGTGGGTAGTATTCACTGGCGCTGCTGTTACTTATTTAATGTTTTATTGCAAAAAAATCAAGAAAAATCCAGAAGCTTCTCCGGTCTATAACACTGATAATTACTGGAGAACAATGCATCAATCAAAAGAAGGCGAAAAAATCCAACTTAAACTTGGTCATATATTAGTACTTCTCTCACTCCTTGCAGGTATTATATGGGTTGTTTGGGGCGTTACAGAAAAGGGCTATTATATCCCAGAAATCGCTTCACAATTCTTCACTATGGGTCTCGTAGCAGGTATAATTGCTGTAATATTTAAAATTGGCGACATGACACTAAACGATATTGCTTCTTCCTTCTCAAAAGGTGCAGGCGATTTAGTTGGAGCAGCAGTTGTTGTTGGTATGGCAAAAGGAGTTTTGCTTGTTCTAGGCGGTTCAGATGCAAGTACTCCTACAGTTTTGAATACCATCCTTAATGCTACAGGAAACGCACTAAAAGGCTTACCATCAACTATTGTGGCAGTTTTAATGTACGCTTTCCAAAGCGTATTCAATTTCTTCGTTACATCGAACTCAGGACAAGCAGCCCTTACAATGCCTATTCTCGCACCATTATCTGATTTAGTTGGTGTAACAAGACAGGTAGCAGTTCTTGCTTATCAAATGGGTTCTGGTTTCGCAGATGCTATAGTTCCAACATCCGCAAGTCTTATGGGTGTTCTTGGTGTAGCTAGAGTTGAATGGGGAACTTGGGCAAAATGGCAAATCAAAATGCAAGGATTCTTCTTTGTACTTGGTACAATATTCATAGTAGTAGCTGTTCTAATTAATTTTAGTTAGTAGTAATAAATAGAATCATTTTCATAGTTCTTATACCTGTAATTTATAGTATACAAATAAGGAGAGTCACATGATGAAGTTGATTAAAAATGCAGAACTTTACGCTCCGGAATACCAAGGTAAAAAAGATATACTCATTGCTGGAGGTAAAATTATAGAAGTTTCTGACTGTATAGATATCGAAATAAAAAAAGGAGCTTCAATTGAATTAATCGATGCAACCGGTAAAATAGTTACGCCAGGATTCATTGACTCTCATGTCCATATACTAGGTGGAGGCGGCGAAGGCGGCTTTAAGAGTCGCACTCCAGAAATCTCCCTCTCCGATATCACCAGTGCCGGAATTACTACGATAGTCGGCTGTTTAGGAACTGACGGAGTAACTCGAGATCCACTAAGTTTATTAGCAAAGGCACGATCCCTTGAAGAAGAAGGTGTTTCTACTTTTATTTATACTGGATCTTATCGTTTGCCATTAAGGACCATTACTAAGGATCTTATGAATGACATTATTATTATTGACAAAGTAATTGGTGCCGGAGAAGTTGCGATTTCTGACCACAGATCCTCGCAACCCACTTTAAACGAACTAAAAAGACTCGTAGCTGATGTCCGAGTCGCTGGAATGTTATCTGGAAAAGCTGGAATTGTTAATATCCATCTTGGAGACAGTATAGAAATGCTAAATCCAATTATTCAGATTGTTAAAGAAACTGGCATTCCTGCTAAACAATTCATCCCGACTCATGTAAACAGAAATAAAAAGCTTTTTACTCAGGGCCGCGAGTATGCGAAAAATGGTGGCTATATTGACTTTACTACCAGTTCTGACCCTTCCTTCTGGGAAGGAGAAAACGGCGAAACACGTGGCAGTATTGCACTGAAAATTTGTCTTGAAGAAGGAGTACCGATTCAAAACATAACTTTTTCTTCTGACGGACAGGGAAGTCTTCCATTATTTAATGAAAAGAACGAACTGATTGGTCTATGTCTCGGTAGTGTTAAATCCCTCTATGATGAAGTAATTGATGCTGTGATAAATCACAATGTGCCTTTTGAGAATGCACTAATGACAATAACCATAAATCCAGCTACAGCATTGAAGCTTCATAAAAAAGGAAGAGTCTCTTCTGGTTGCGATGCAGATATTTGCATAATTAACAAAGAAACTCTAGTATTAGACACAGTTATCGCAAAAGGTCAAGTTATGGTAGAAGGCGGATTAATCAAAGTTTATGGGACTTTCGAAACACACAGAGCTTGAAGCTTTTAATTAAATGATGTATCATAAAAAAGGTGTCAACGAAAAATTTAATGATTCGTGACACCTTTTTTGATGCAAATAGCAATATCAGCTTATTTTGGGGGAAAATTATGAAAAAAAAATTAAATACAAAAGCCATTTCAAGCAGAAATATATATATGTTAAACACAAACGCAAAGAATTTATTGATTGATTTAATAACTTTATCAATTGCTGTTTTTCTTATTTGTTTTTCAATCAGCACAATTTTGGTTCCAAACGGTCTAGTTACTGGAGGCCTGGCAGGTTCATCAATTTTAATTAGCAAGTTAACCGGAATAAATTATACATATGTTAACTATTTTCTATCTCTTTTGATTTTGTTATCATCATGGATTTTTACAGGGCGTAAAGAAACATTTAAAATTATAGCTCTTTCGATTATCGTCCCTACAACACTTCTAATAATGGAAAAAACACATTATGTCTTTATAAAAAACGATATGATGTTAGCTTCTATCTATTTTGGGATTGTTCTTGGACTTGGATGCGGTTTGATTTTAAAACGCGGATATTCAATGGGTGGATCTGATACTATCGCAAAAATTCTACACAAAAAAGTTTTCACTTTTATCGGGATAAGCGAGATTTTGCTTGTAATAGATGGCATTGTAATAATCTCCTCTATGTTTATCTTAAACAAAAACGTAGCATTATACGCGATATTATCACAAATAATTTTTGTGCTTGTAATCGACATGGTCATGTATGGATTCGGATCAAAAATGGTGAAAATTGAAATCATGAGCGAAAAAACCAACGAAATAAACGATTTTGTAATTAATGAAATCACTAGAGGCACTACTTCGTATGATGTACGCGGTGGATATATGAATCAATTGCGAAAAAAAATAGTAACTGTATGCTCACCGAGAGAATGCGCTAAGATCAGAAAATTCATTTCAGAAATTGACCCTAACGCATTTATTACAATTACTACTTTATCTTCAGTTTTAGGAAAAGGTGTGGGATTTGATAGTCTCTCTGGAGATTAAGGCTTCGGAAAACACTATCTCTTTGATTACTGATTTCGTGAAAATTAACCAATCACTCGATAATCCCCTTAATTATGCATAAATCAAAATATCTTTATTAAAGAATTTCTTAAAAGAATAGCTATTTAACATAGCTGACTCAATATCAAGGCCAGGGTATTCTTTCGACTCGAGTTTAACAAAAACTTTATCACCCTTAATCTCCACTTTTAGATCTGATACATTTCCTACTTCTGACCTATCAAGCTGTTCTGCAAGTTGAAGAAATATTCCCAATTTTTGAAGTCTAGTCAATTCATCTTTTGAGAAAAAACCTTCAAATATTCTAAATCTGTCCTTAATGACGCCACCTCGATGAATCGCTACTAAGTATGATACCTTCATTTGTTCAAGATAGGTAAGCCCATCAATTCTTCCATTAAGAATAAGATACATACCATGAAGATTATGATTATTATATTCTACATGCACTCCTATATCGTGGAGAAGCGCCGCGACACTAAGTACTTTTTTTTCATTTAACCCAAAATCATGAAGTTCAGATGTACTATCAAAAAGGCTAAGGGTTAGTTCCTCAACTTTATGGTGGTGTGCAGGATTGGAGGTGAATCTTCTCATAATGTTTATGGTGCTATGCTTTAATACATTGTCAACTACAATCGGTATTCCTTTTTTCTCAAAATACTTTTCATAAAAGTAGCCATCCTTTAACCCATCAGCACTAATAATCAATTCGTGCGACCCCATAATATCCATCATTACTTTAAGAGGCATTATTCCTACTGGCATAATATCTGCTCTTTTTTTATTAATTCCATCAACTTTTTCAAGTTCCGACGGTTCTAATCCATGAATTAAGCTGATAATTTCTTCAACCACATCTTTTTTCATATGGTAATTATGCAAATTATTTAAGGGTAACTGATTTTTTGCAATATCTATTTTTGCGACAGATCTATTAATCCCACCAAGCCCTATTATCGGCAGACCCTTTGCCTCATTAACCCATGTTGTTTTTTCCAATTCCTTAATTAGAAAGCTTTCGACAGCTTCAAACCGTTTTTTTCGGCTCTTAATACTTAAAAAGTGCTCTGTCAAAGTAACCGAACCATAAGGCAAACAGACCGAGCTCATTAGCTTTCGATTTTTTATCCAGCCAATCTCGATACTTGCTCCACCAACATCCAGCAAAATTGCGTTATCAATAGAAATTGTATTTATTACTCCTAAATAATCATAATATGTTTCTTGTTCACCTGTTAACACTGTAAATTCAAGAGCGGTATCACTTTTAACCTTTTCTAGGAACTGACTCTGATTCTTCGCAATTCTAACCGCTGCAGTACTTAGAGCATAAATTTCTTCAACATTGTTAATATCTATCAAGCTTTTGAAATGTTTTAATGCACTAAGAGTTCTCTTTATGGGTTCCGGCTTCAAAAATTGGTCAGAATCCAAACCTTCGCTGAGTCTTACCATTTGTTTGGCTTGATCAAATATTCCATATCCACCTTTATCGCTTATTCCATAAATATTCATTCTTACTGAGTTAGATCCTAAATCAATAACTGCAACCTTTCTCTTCAAGTCATCACATTCTTTCCGTCAATTTATTTATAAACTCATTATCATCATTGTACTGCAATGACTTCAAAATTTCATGTGCTGAAATATCTTTCTTTGAGATTTCTTTGATTCTTTCATATAACCCGTCCTCTTTAAGTAACCACGACTTTTGATTATCTTTAAGATAGAGTTCAAGAGTTAATATAATTCTTTTCTTCATGAGTTCTTCTTCTATTGGAAACATTAATTCGATTCGTCTATCAAGGTTTCGCGTCATCCAATCTGCACTTGAGAGAAAAACTTTCGGCTTACCGTCATTGTTAAAAGTATAAATTCTTGAATGTTCTAAAAATTCTCCAATTATACTAACAACCCTAATATTTTCGCTTAACCCTTTTCTTCCAGGCACAAGACAACATATGCCTCTGATAATTAAATCAATTTTAACCCCTGCAATAGAGGCTTCATAGAGTTTTTCAATTATTCCTTTGTCTGCTAGTGAATTCAGCTTCGCCGTTATTCTGGCTTCACGACCCGATTTAGCAATTTTTATTTCATGGTCAATTAATTCATAAAAGCTACTTCTTAAGTTATACGGTGAAATTCTTAGAACGTGAGTATTAATCTCGTCAGAGAATCCCGATATCATATTAAAAAACATAGATGCTTCAGATCCATAACTCTCTTTTGCTGTAATTAGACTCATGTCCGTATATAGTTTTGCAGTTTGGTCATTATAATTTCCGGTGCCGAGATGAACATATCTCTTAATTTTGTGTTTTTCTTGACGCACTATCAATGTAATTTTTGAATGAGTTTTCAGACCAAAAAGTCCGTAAATAACATGCGCGCCTTTCTGTTCTAGCTGTTTAGCCCAACCAATATTATTTTCTTCGTCAAATCTTGCCATTAACTCAAGAAGAACAGTAACTTGTTTTCCTTTTTCCGCAGCTTCTACCAGTGCTTTTACTATTTCAGAGTTGCCACTTACTCTATACAGTGTTTGTTTAATAGCAAGAACATGTGGATCTTGACTTGCGGTTCTAATCAAGTCAATTACAGTGTCAAAACTTTCATATGGATGATGTAAAAAAACATCTTTCTCTTTAATTGCTTTAAAAATACTTTTCTTTTCAAAATTCGGTATTTTCTTCGGAATATATGCCGCCTTCGAAAGTCCCGAAATATTTTTTGGTGCTTTAAACTTAAACCAAAGTTTTTTGTCCATAACTCCTGAAATTTTATATACTTGTCTATGTTCCATATGAAAAGCTGCCATCAGTGTATTCTCAAACCAAGCGTCAGCATCGTCAGAAAGTTCAAGACGGATGGCTTCTCCCCATTTTCTTAACTTAACTGCTTCCTCAATTACATTAAGGAGCGCGTCAGCCTCATCTTGAAGTAAATTTAAATCTCCGTTTCTAGTTATTCTGAATTGACATGTAGAAAGCACTTCATTCCCAACAAAAAGCTTCTCGATAAATGTTTCAATAATATCCTCGAGCAATAAATATGCATTTTTCTTTTTAACAATCTTTAAAGGAATAAGCCGTTCCAATACACTGGGAACCTCGACTAATGCAAGTCGTTCAACTTCTCTAACAAGCAATTTAACTGCAATATATAAACTGCCGTTAGAAATTAATGGAAAAGGTCTGCTGAAATCTACTGCCATAGGTGTAAGTACTGGAAAAATATCTACTTGAAACATAGTTTGTAATTCTTCCAAAATTTCTTCATCATAAGAATTTTTTCTAATCAAAATTATCGATTTTTCTTCTAGTTTTTTTATGAGTTCCTCGCAAATTTTTGCTTGTCTCTTCATTAAAGCAGCGATTTGAGAATAAATATCGTTAAAAACTTGGTCCGGAGTAAAACCGGATTGATCTCTGTCGGTGATTCCAAGATTCATCTCATCTTTAACCGAAGCAACTCTTATCATGAAAAACTCATCTAAATTAGACGAGAAAATTGCATTGAATTTTATTCTTTCTAACACCGGCAAAGAATCATCTTCAGCTTGATATAAGACTCTTTCATTAAATTTTAGCCAGCTTAATTCCCTATTAAAATACATACTAAGCCTCCCTGAGTAAAAGATTAATGCCAAAAGTTCTTACAAAGTTCTCCCTAGCAAACTCGAAACTCATTTCCTCTAATGTAATATCTTGTTTTCTGATATAAAAAATCGTCAGGTTGTCTTCGTCTAGTTCAACTGACTGAATCACAATCTTTTGTTTTTTACTTTTATCTAGTGCGTCACAAACAGACAAAATAGAAGAAAGTTTAAAGACACTACTATAACTTTCTTCAGGAACTCCGTCTAGTTCAAGCTCTAATTGTTTTGTTTCTGAACTTGAAATGAATTTGCACGCATGTGCAACTGTCATAATTTCAGCCCTTGTAACTCCGAGAATATTCAAGTTGCTAATTTTGTCATAAGAAGTTATTAAATAATCTTTAATACGAGTATATTTACCAATTTCATGGAGTATTGCGCTAAGTCTTAATAACATTTTATCTCTGTCTGAAAATGAGAATTCCGTCTGAAGCGCCTCAAAAATAGTAATACCATTTTTTTCAATACTTTTTAAATGTGCCTCTGAACTTTTATAACGTCGGCTAATTTCCCATGCCAAACTATAAATATCTTGATTAAACACATTATATTTCTTTAGTTTATAATCTTTCTCGATGAGTTCTGCCAATATTCCATCTCTTAAAGATATATCTGGTATAAGAACATATTTTGCTTCAGTAATCTGAAAAAATACCGAATAAACTATTATGCTAGGCACAAATTCGTACCAGTCGATTTCTTCGGATTCAATTTCTGTCCTTAGCTTCATATGATCTTCAATAATGCGATTATATAGCTCTAAAAATGATTTTTTGTCTATTTTCTCTTCACCTTTAAAAAAATGTCTTATTTTTTTTGCATCGCCACCCAAAGCAATAAAATGCTGTATTTTCTTATTATTTATAGTTTGCCTTATATGAGAAGTTCTAGTTTCTATTAATTCTTTCATGATATTTGGGTAATCCACAGAACGACATTCAAGATCCTTAAGATCCCATTTCAAAATCTTTGTTCCCATTCGAATTTCGTCATTCTTTACCATTCGATTTGCAATATACATACTTATATCGCATCCGCCAGAGTTAATTTCAACTATTAACGAGCTTTTCCTAATCTCTTTAAAGTCCTGAACATTATCTCGAATAGATTTATATGTAAGAAATTTCTCAATGGTATCTTCTATTATCTCAAGCTTTAATCCGGTCCTCATTTTAACTAGCTCTACTACGCTTCTGCCGTTACTGGCCTCTCTCATAGCGCTCGTGCCAACAGCTCTATAGTTTTGGACCTTATATTCATCCATAAGTTTCTTAAAAAATTTAAAAATTCCAATAATCTCTTTAACTGTTTCATTTTTAATATAAAGATGTTCATATACATCGTCTCCAAGCGAAATATCTTTAGTTATATCCTCCAATATTTCTATCTTACTTTGAGTATACTGAACAACCTTAAACCTAATGGCATTTGATCCCAAATCGATAGCGGCGTATAGATGCATAAAGAAACCTCATTTCTTATTAATCAAACAAATTCTAATTAGCATTATGCCAATTGTTGCTATACTTTTATAAATTCTAATTACTCTACGTCTTTAATCTTTTTTGGCTTGCAAAGACTATCTTCGTCATTTGAGACTCTACCACATTTTTTGCAGATATATTTCGCATCTTTAATTAATTCTATATACTCTTTTATATTTTCTTCTAAATAATCATCTTTAACTAACTTACATAAAGTTTTTCCCATACCAAATCCTCCGTATTTTAATACTTTTCACGAAAGTCTCTTTTCCATCATGAATAACAAAATTCCCAATTCAGCTCTAACCGTCTCATATTCATCAGATTCTCTACCTTTGTATCGCATAGCTAGTTCTTCATTTGACTTAAAAGGCTCATGGCTCTTCAAATATTCCCAACTTTCCTTAATATCATTTAAATCTCCAAGTGTATCATGCAATCTTAATAAAAGCGTATAATCTTTATCGTTTACAAATTCAAAAATCCCATCCTCAATAAAATACTTTAACTTCTTTCCTATGATTCTTAGTTGATGCAAATTTTTAGATTTTTTTTTCTGTTTCTTCTGTTCTGCCTTAGAATAATTAATAGCTGCAATAAATATTTTTTTATATTTTATAAGAAATTTATACGGACTAATTTTTAAGCCACTTAATGCAACAGAAATCGATTCAACCGTCTCATCAATTTCAGCGAAAGCATCCAAATCAAATTCCTTTTTCAAATTATCAATTGCCATTTCCCTTAAATATACATCTTCATGTTCGATAATATCTTTAACCATTTCGTATGCTTCGAACTTTTTAACATATTTCTTCACAACGCTAATCTTTCTTGTTTTCTCTAAATTTAGAAAAGTGAGTTTTAAAATCTTTTCAATCCACATTATTTTTTTCTCAATGCCAGTTATTTCAATTCCTTTAACCTTTTTCTTAAGCAAACCTAATATAGTTCTCATCTTCCTTAGTGATATTCTTAGCTCTTTGATTTCTCTGCTATCTTCTGTTTCAAATGGTTCCAAAGAATTTGAGATATCTTTAAAGTAATCGCTATCCGATTTTTTGTCTTTTTCTGATAGTTTCATGAGTTTATTCTTTAGATTTAACCACGAATTCCGTAGAACTTGTGAAAAATCAGTCTCACTTATTAAAAAAAGTTCAGCTGGTGGTATCAAAGCGTTTTCAGCTCTAAAGAGTTCAAATGGTCTATCTGATAAATCCATTCCTTCTTTAAGGTGAGCCATACTATCAGCATCTTTCAATGCCTCCGAATACTTGTCATGAATTTTCTCTTTCTTGCTGTGGTTCTTTATAGTCGCTTGAACTTTACCAATAATTTTTTTATTAACATTTAATTTCTTAAGAATATTTTTTGCTAAATCTGCACCCTTTTCTCCATGTTTTTTTCCATTAAAATTAAGATAATATCTCCCTGAATCATGTAAATATGCAGAATAAAGCGCAACATCCATATTTAAGTCGCGTTCTTTCGCTATTTTCGAAATAAAAAAAACTACATTTCTCATGTGTTCCAATTCAAAATCTGGAGAATTTGATACAATAGCACTACCCTCCGACCAACCACTTAGCCAAGCCAGTTTTAAGCGATTAGATTTTCTTTTGAAATTTTCTTTATAAATATTCATATATTCCCTTTCACAAGTAGTATTAATTTGTGTCTAATCTTATCGTAATTTTCAGAGAAAAAGTAAATTAATTAACAAAAACTTATATAAAACATCACTTTGCACAAATATGCATGCATATATATATAACATATTATAGCATTTATTTGTTAAGAAAATATTAATAGCTTCAATGTTTCAATCATTTTCAGTAATTTCTCAAACGAAAAACCGCCAGATTCGGCGGTTTTTTGCTTAACTTATTCCTTAATTACTTCAGCATAATTTCGTGCGAAATTACTTCAACTATTCCTTAGCTTCTTCTTATAAGTTTTCCAGCTAAAGTACCATTATATAAATTATTTTCTACCGCAATCTGCCCATTTACTATTACATAATCTATACCTTCATTTTTTAGTGCATAATCAGCAAAGTCGGCTCTATCAATTATAACTTCCGGATCAAATACTGTAATATCAGCATCAAAACCTTCTTTTATTAATCCTTTGTTTTTTAAACCAGCCACAGAAGCTGGAAGTGAAGTCATCTTTCTTATAGCTTCTTCTAAACCTAATACTTTGCGCTCTCTTACATATCTTCCGAGTATTCTTGGGCATGTGCCAGTTGATCTCGGCACGTTCCCTATCCCTGGCAAAACCGCCATTCCATCAGTCCCCATCATTGTGAGCGGATTGCTCATAATTCTCTCAACATCGCCCTCGTCCATTGAAAAATAAGCCGCAAAAGTTTCAAGTTCATCTTTAACCAATATATCAAAGAAAACTTCAAATTCATCTTTGCCAGTTTCCTTTGCAATTTCCGAAATACGCTTACCTTTATATTCTCCACATTTCGGTGATTCAATTATCAAAATACCTGTAAATCCAACACACGCTTTAAATTGGCTAGATGGATCTTCCGCCGCGGCAATATCAGCCTTAATTTCAGCTCTACCTTCTTTTGTACTAATTAGAGCTATGAGCCCAGAAGTACCTAATTCATGCCATTTTGGCGGAATTGTAGTTTTTAATGTGGTAGCTCCAGCAATGTAAGGATACTGATCAAAAACTATTGAAGCTCCCCTAGCATTGGCTTCTTCGACAAGTTTAATAGTTTCTACAGATTTACCCCAATTAACTTTTCCTGCTATTTTATGATGAGAAATTACCGCTTTTATCTTTGCCTTTTCAGCTATCTCAATAACTTCTTTAACCGCTTTCAAAACATCATCCGATTCCGATCTCATGTGAACCGTAAAAACTCCACCATACTCTGCAGCAACTTTACATAGTTCAATTATTTCTTCAGTTTTAGAATAAACAGCAGGAGGATAAATTAACCCTGTGGAAAGACCCATCGCTCCACTTTCCATAGCCTCTTTAACATATTCCTTCATTCTTTTAAGTTCATTCTCAGTTGGTGCAGCAGAACTAGTTCCCAATACAGCAAATCTTACTGCCGAATGACCAATTAAAATACCTAAGTTATTTCCAATTTTCATTTTTTCTATCAAATCTAACATATTCCCATATTTATCGAAGTTCGGCATAACTTTTTTTGTTTTTTCTGCCCTGCCACCAAATAAAAGTATTTTCATTGATTCTTCGAGTTTATCTAAATTCACTGGTGCCAGAGTTCCTCCACACATACCTCCGATATCAGTGGTAATACCTTGCTCAAGTTTACAAAAATTCGATTCTTGTTCAAATATCGTAGTATCACTATGACTATGAAAATCGATAAACCCTGGACTTACTATTTTTCCTGTTCCATCAATGACTTTTTTCGCATCCTCATTATCTAATGTTTTACCTGATTCTTTTTTAACAATAGATTCAATAACTCCATTTTTTATACCTACATCTGCTAAGTATCTAACGCTTCCA
>CAYZED010000004.1:80907-102081 GCA_964477445.1 uncultured Clostridiaceae bacterium
CAGTTCCATCAATGACTTCTCCGTTTTTAATAATTAAATCAAACACAAAAACTTCCTCCTAAATAATCTACTTCAAACTATAAATAGTATATGGTATATAATATTCAAAGCACTTTTGCTTAGAATTATTAAAACTTACTATACAAATTTATCACGTTTTTCAGATATATTAAAGAGAAAGTTTTTTAAAAAAGGCTATGCTGTCTTATGTCAAAAATATTTTTGTTACATTATTCGAATAAATAAGCTTCTTCGCCATGAAGAGCAGCATCAAGACCTTTAAGTTCTTCTTCTTCCGTTACTCTTACTGGATGGAACATATCAATTACTTTAAGAATTGCAAAAGTCGCTACAAATGTAAATACTGTTGCGATAGCTACACCAGCAACCTGAATGAGGAACTGATGAACATTTCCTTCTATTAATCCGCTAACTCCATTGATTGCTTTTGTGGCAAAAACACCAACAAGTATAGAACCAAGAATACCGCCAACTCCGTGAACACCCCAAACATCTAGCGCATCATCCCAGCCCATTTTTTTTCTGAGTTCGACTGCATAATAACAAACAATCGCTGACAAAAATCCTATTAAAACAGCTGCCCATGCAGGTACAAATCCTGCGCAAGGAGTAATCGTTGCAAGTCCTGCCACAGCACCTGTTAGAGCACCAACCATAGTAGGCTTCTTCTCAATTTTCCATGATATAAATAACCATGTTACCATTGCTACCGATCCAGCTAAGTCAGTATTTATGAAAGCTTGAGCAGCTATATTATTAGCAGCCAAAGCACTTCCACCGTTAAACCCAAACCATCCAAACCAAAGCAATCCCGTACCAAGTGCTACATATGAGATATTATGTGGAGCTAAGTTTTCTCCCGGCTTTAATTTTCTCTTTCCTACAAAAAACACTGTTACAAGCGCTGCAACACCAGCACTGACATGAACTACAATACCACCAGCAAAATCGACAACTCCCCATTGCTGTAAAAATCCTCCGCCCCAAATCCAGTGGCAAAGAGGTGCATAAACGATTATACTCCACAAAATGAGAAACTTTAAGTAACTCTTAAAATTTACACGATCCGCAAAAGCACCTGTAATGAGTGCTGGTGTAATAATCGCGAACATTTGTTGATAACTAAAAAATGTTATGAAAGGAATCGTTGCCCCATATGATGGATTAGGCGCTACTCCTACATTATTTAGTGCAAAGAAGTGAGTTATGTCACCGATAATACCTTTAATATCTGGCCCAAACGCCAAACTGAACCCACCGAAAAACCAAATTGCTGTTACGATACCCATCGAAATGAAGCTTTGCATCATTATCGCGAGTACGTTTTTCTTTCTTACCAAACCTCCATAGAAAAAGGCAAGCCCTGGAGTCATTAGGCACACTAGAGCAGCACTTATTAACACAAATGCTGTATCGCCGGAATTAATGTTTTGCATTAGAAAACCCTCCTTAAAAAATTATTGCAGAAATATAATCAGCAAAAATTATGCCAGATTTTTTTAATAATTCATTCGCAAGCGTTTTGAAAACTTTTAACATAAAGGAGTGTTATTATAAATAAAAAAACAGAGACAAATCTGTCGCTGTTTTAATATAATTGAGCCATTAATAATTTTGAGTTGTGTCAATTTTGTCCCACTTAATCCTCAATTCCGTATTTCAAAATTTTTCTATGCAGCGAACGCCTGCTTATTCCCAATATTTCTGCTGTCTTTGTTCTATTCCCAGCGTTTTCTTTCAAGGAATTCGTTATTATTTCCTTTTCCTTCTCATCTATAGCAGACCATAAAGTATCTTCATCGCTTTCAGCGTTTTCAGCGTTTTCAGTGTTCCCATCGCTTTCATCTTTCCCATAGTTTTCATCGTTTCCACCAAATGCCATTATATTTTCATTTCTAATAGACTCGAGTATTTTTTCTGGAAGCGTTTCTATTTCAATTCTGTCGTCTTGGCAAAGAATTATGCTTCTTTCTATAACATTTTCAAGCTCTCTAATATTACCCGGCCAATTATATTTAACAAAAGCTTCTATTACATCGTTCGAAACTTGTTTTTTAGCTTTACCTGAAATATTTGAAGATTTGCAAATAAAAAATTCGACTAAATCCTCAATATCCTCTCTGCGATTTCTGAGTGGCGGTAATTCAATTTGTATAACGTTAAGCCTATAATAAAGGTCTTCGCGTAGTCTTCCATCCCTGACTAGGTCTTCAAGATTTCGATTGGTGGCAGAAATGATTTTTATATCTAGTTTAATTTCGCTAACTCCTCCGAGTCTTTGAATCTCTTTTTCTTGCAAAACTCTCAAAAGTTTAACTTGCATTGCTGGTATTAGCTCACCAATTTCATCCAAAAAAATCGTTCCGCCATTAGCCAATTCAAATCTGCCTGGTTTCTGAGTTGTGGCACCTGTAAAAGCTCCCTTTTCGTACCCGAAAAACTCCGACTCAATCAGTTGTTCCGGAATCGCACCACAATTAACTTTAATAAATGGTCCGTTATTTCGATTACTTAATTCATGTATAGTTTTTGCTGCTAGTTCTTTCCCTGTACCTGTTTCACCACAAATTGTTACCGCCACATTACTTTCTGCGACTCTTTTTATCTGCTCTATAACTCTAGTCATTTCAGCACTTTTTGTCCTTTGAAGTAATTCCGATGTGTTTCCAAAACTCCCAAACCTATTCCCATCTGCATTTTCTATGTTTTTATAGGAATCAATCGGTTTAGAAACCTCGCAAATTTTCCTCACTGAATCTAGCATTTCAGCAATATCAAATGGTTTTGTTATATAGTCACGCGCTCCCATCTTCAATGCATTTATAGCTGTTTCCATTGATGCAAAAGCGGTCATTACTAAAAATTCTACATCCGAATCGATTAGTTTCGCTCTTTGAATTAGTTCAATTCCACTCATTTTCGGCATTTTTATGTCGGTTATAACGATGTCGATGTTTGACTTCATAAGGATTTCTATCGCTTCTTCACCATCACCAGCCATGAAAACTTTGTATCCTTCTTTGCTTAAAACCTTGCCCAACAGGTTTTTAATATTTTCTTCATCGTCAACAATTAATATCTTGTTTCTTTTTAACATATTTTGCCTTTCTTTATAAGGGTAGCTTAATTACGAAAGCTGTGCCTTTTCCAATTTCACTAAAGACATCTATTGTCCCGCTGTGGTTTTCTATTATCCTTTTACCAATGGCGAGCCCTAGCCCTGTTCCCTTATCTTTTGTGGTAAAAAAGGGATCGAATATTTTCGTTTTTGTTTCGTTCGACATTCCTATTCCTGAATCTTTAATCATAATAACGAGTTGCTGCGCTTCTTCTGATTTTTTTGTCAAAATTTCTAAATTTCCACCTAGCGGCATTGCTTGAATCGAGTTCAAAATAACATTCGCCAGCACCTGACTAATTTGTTCCTGATCTATCATTATTCGCTGCAAATTAGCATAATTTTTTATTAATTTAGTCTTTTCATTAGAATATAATTCAATAATTTTATTTAAGGTTTCATTAATGTCACAGGGTTTTAATACAGGTAGATTTGGTTTTGCGAAATTCAAAAATCGGTCAAGAATATTATTTAATCTATCAACTTCAGTAGAAATTATATTCATATCTTCGATAAGAGGATTATTTTCTTTCATTTCCGATTTTACATATTGGGCGTATCCCTTTATTGATGCGAGCGGATTCTTGATTTCATGTGCCATGCCTGCCGAAAAATCACGCATATTCCCCATTAAAATATTAAATGACTCTGCCACACTGCTTATTTCATCATTTCCTATTATTTTTATGTCTTCCGAAATGCCTGTTTCAGCAAGATTTCTTGTGTCTTTTGCCAGTTTTTTTATTGGTGAAGCTATGGACCTCGAAATAAAATATGCTAAAATCAATGCTGCTGTTATTGATATAAACAAAACAAAAAACAGATAATTTCTATAGTCAATCGATGCCTGAAAAGCCTCATTCTCAGGTTCTTCGATTACCAAGTACCAATATTTAACCTGTGTTTCTTTCGATTCCCCGACTATTTCAAGTTTGGTGTATGCAAAAACATAGTTATCTTTATAATCAACTTTTTCTTTAATATTTATATTCGAATTAAAAAGATAAGCTCTCCCACTATCACCAATCTTAACATTTTTTACAATTTGATTTATAGAATCAAAGCCCATTCGCTCTATTACTGCTCCAATTACTTTATTATCGTCAGAAAAAATAGGTGCCGCAAAATACACTACATAATCATTAGTATTTTTGTTTTTTACAAAACCGGAATTGTATACTTCACCCTTTAAAATTCTCCTAAGCCCAATTTTCCAATCAGAGTCATTTGCAATAATCCCAGAGGATGTCAAAACAGTCCCAGTTTTATTTACCACGCAAATATAATCATAAGTGTTATAAGCTTTTCTGACGCTCTCAAAATATTCTTTAACCTTCAAATCATTCTTATTCAAAGTCTTCAAAAAAGGCAATTTAGACATAACTTGAATATCGCCATATCTCTCAAACAAAAACCTCTCGATTTTATTTGCTGTTTCTTGAGACAAAGTCAAGAGTTGATTCTCTTTCGAGGTGATAATATTTTTGTTGCTACTTTGCAAAAAAAGGAATCCTAATGAAAGAGACAAAATTGTCACCAATATAATAAAAATCAACATAAATTTTAGTTGAATTGACGATGAACGGAATCTTTTTTGCAAAATCTCACCTCAAAACGTTAGTTCGTGAATTATCAGCACGTTAGTTTATAAATTATCAGCTAAACAAATTTCTGATTTGTTTTTTCTTTGCTAAAGTATATTTTATCAAAAATATCGCTAAGTTAATATCGAACTATTTGTCAAATCAATAAAATAGCAATAAAATAGCATATAAACACCAGCTTTTTTCATATTTTTCTCGCCTTTTTTTCATGAAAACGTTATAATATATTCAGTTATCCCAAATAAAAATACAAGGAGGAAAATTAATGGCTACTAACGACAAAAAATTAGGACTAGGCCTGTTAATTGCTTTGGGTATCGGATCAATGATTGGTGGAGGTATTTTTAATTCCCCAACAGATCTTATTGGCAAAGCTAATCCGCCAGCAGCTCTCATTGCATGGGGTGTCGGTGGTCTCGGCGTGTTGTGTCTCGCAATGGTATTCCAAATGCTCTCGAAAAAACGTCCTGAACTATCTGGTGGTATTTATTCATATGCTCAAGCAGGTTTTGGAAAATACTTTGGTTTCACTTCAGCTTGGGGTTATTGGGCTGCAGCATTCTTAGGAAACGTGTCATTCTTCATTTTATTTTTTAAGACGTTAAATAGTTTATTCCCTGACGGTAAGGGCTTGGCCCCTATCACTATTTTTATTATTGGTTCAGTTGCACTCTGGGTAATCACTGCATTCATATTATTAGGAATAAAAGATGCAAGTATTCTAAACGCAATCGTTACTATAGCTAAACTTATACCGCTTTTCCTAATTGTTCTTCTTGGTGTTACTGTTTTTAATATTGCATATTTTATAGTTCCTAACTGGCAGACACTTCTTGCATCCACTGGCGAAACTACATCAATCTTCACCCAGGTCAGCAAAGCTATGGGTACTATTCTCTGGTGCTTTGTTGGTATTGAAGCTGCAGTGGTTATGTCCGAGAGAGCAAAATCAAAATTACTCGTCGGAAAAGCAACAGTCATCGCATTTTTCATAACACTTGGAGTATATGCTTTTGTTTCTTCGATAGCTATGGGTATCGTTGATGCCAAAGGTCTCGCTGATGCTGCTACTCCTTTAGCAGATGTTCTCGAAAAAACAATGATCGGCAGCGCAGGTGCTTTAATAGTTAAGATTGGCGTCATGACGTCAGTTTTCGGAGCCCTAATAAGTTGGATATTGTTGACAGCCGAAATTCCTTATATCGCAGCTAAAGGCGGAGTATTCCCTAAAATAGTAGCAAAAACAAATAAGAACGAAATCCCATTTGTTTCATTATTAATTACAAATGGACTTACCCAGATTTTCTTATTAAGCCTACTTTCAGACCAACTCCAAAATGCATACTACACCGCATATTATATTGCAACCTCAACGATCTTAATTCCATACCTTTTCTCAACTCTATATGGTATTAAAGTTAGCTTAGAAGAAAAAGAATATGGAATCAATTTTATCTTCTCAATATTAGCTACCATTTATGCATGTTATGTAATTTATGCAGTTGGTATTTTGTATTTAGAGTTGACATTGGTAATTTACGCGATTGGAATAATACCGTTTATTATTGCAAAACGTGAAAACAAAGAAAAACTTAAACTATATGAAATTATATTGTCAGCTATTATTGGATGTGGCGGATTATATCTAGTTTATATGATCGCTACTGGAAAAATTACTCCGTAAGATCAGAGGCAAAAAATATGAACGAACTGGGTGAAAAACTCAGTTCGTTTTTTTATTATAGATAATTAATCCAAATTTCTAAATATTTCTTGACAATATCGACTATCGATATTAAGATTGTTCTACATCTATTATCGAGTATCGATATTAAAAAGGAGCTGATTTTTATGGCAAGAGAGCAATTTCAAACTCTATCAGAGTCTATGTACTATATCCTTATTTCTTTATTAACAGAGAAATGTGGCGTAGATATAATGTCAGCCGTTTACGAAATTTCCAGTGGACGAGTTCGTGTCGGTCCTGGAACACTGTACGCTCTGCTCGGAAAATTTGTAAAAGAAAAAATGATAAGGGAAACCGAAATTCAAGGAAGAAAACGAACATATATAGTTACTGAAAAGGGGAAAGAAATTCTCCAAAATGAATATAATCGACTACTTTCCATGGCAAAAGATGGATTAAGATTTTTGGAGGAAAAAAATGGAGCCATTTAAAATTACGAACTATAAAATATCGTTTAATAATTTCTCACCCTTTGAGTGTGCTGCAGCTGAAGAGTATTTTGAAAGCATGTCTGAAAAAGGTTGGAAAGTTAAATCCATCTCCGACTTATTTGTTATATTCGAAAAAATGAAACCCGAAAAGCTGAATTACTCCGTGGATGTGTTTTCCGGAATATCTATTTTTGATCGCAAAGATAGCAATGCCGCGCTTGAATATAGAGAATACTGTCAAAGTGCTGGATGGGATTTTATTTGTCAAAGGGGTTCAATTCAAGTTTTTTGCTCAAAAAGTAACTATAAAACCATACCTATACACACAGATAAAACCGAAAAATTCAAATCAATTTTCAAGGCATATGGGAAGTTGAATCCATACTAATAGTTTTTCCACAGTAATGCAATCCGGCTCAATTCTCTAAACGCCGTGTAGAGAATTGAGCCGGATTTAGTATTCTTATAATAGAAATATAAATTATGCTTTTATTTCCTGTTGTAACACTATAATCAAACGCTATAATGTAAATCCGATATTCTCAAATAATCTTACAACAAACTGTTTTAATTCAGTCGCTGCGTTAATTGCTTCTTGAACGTCATCCGCACTCAGATTTCGACTTTCTGGGTAACGAATAGCTACTCCATATTCTTCAAGAATATCAGCAAATTCATATATATCCGACGGAACTAAAACTAGTTCGCTTACTAAGTCTAACAAGTAATTCAAACTATGTGTTTTTTTAAACTCAATATCACTATATAACAAAAAAGCTTTCAAATATTTTTCTGATGATTGTTGACAATGAAAACAAATGGAATCTCTGAACTCTGGCTGATACTCAATCGCTAATTCGGCCATTCCAAAATCTTGAGTTGCCTTTTTTATCCATTCGCGAACTAATTCAGTTTTTTTCTGCATATAGTACCTTCCCCTGCTCTAAAATTTTTGTAACAAATGCAGCTTTTGTATCTTTCCATTCCGCAATTTCTTCTTGAGTATACATTAATATGTCCATGGGAATCTTCAGTCCTCTAAGATGTTTCCTCAACTCACGGCATCTTTTATTTACAGGGATTTCAGAGTTTTTTATTATCAAAAGATCTAAGTCGCTGTCATTATTCGCACTTCCATTGGCATATGATCCAAATAGTACTATTTTTTGTGGCTTTTCTGTTTCAGTTATTATTTTAATAATATAGTTTATCTGTTCATTCGTTATCATCTTCCATCCCCCATTTTTCAGTCTTTTATTATATTGTACCACAAATATTTTATGGTCAAGAATGCCAATTAAATGTTTGATGTGCTTAAATCAGGGTGTTTTTCTATTTAGGATAAATTTTTTAAATTTATATTTCCAGTTGTTTTCAGAGCATTCTTTAATCTAATAGTTCCTCGCACTTTCATTTTCAATTCTCATTATTACTCGATAATACTACCAACTCAATTCTCTACACGGCGTGTAGAGAATTGAGTTGGTCGAAAATCTCTCTTAAAAATGCCTAAACCTAGCCCCTTCTTCTCCTCTTAAACCTGTACTCCTGCTTCAATCTCTCAATCATTTCAAACACTACCGGACAAGTTCTAGTTGATTCAATAATGCTTAACAAACTAAACATTCTTTCATCCCTATTTGTAAATGGGTACTCTCTGCAACTTAATGGCTTACATGATTCAATTTCACATTCTCCATTATATTTAAGAAAGAGACAAGGCCTTTTCTTAAGCTGATACTCTCCAAAAACTTCATTAATATATTTTTCTCTAAATTCTTTCTCTGGTATCTTAAGGTGAATAGCTACAGGCTCTAGTTCATGTTCTTCAAAGCATGCTGAATAATCCTTACAGCAATTTCTACATTTACTGCAATCATAATTCGCAAACAATTCATTATGTAACTCTAAAAATTGCTTGTCCAATTCGTCCAAGTCTGCATGATTCTTCAAATATGCTCTAAATGAATAGTTCTCATCTTCCACTTTATTAAATGCTTCTTTTAATTTTGACGGTTCAATCATCACTTTTACCTCCATTTTTTAAGTCATGTTTAATAATTATTCCAATTCTTATTAGTTCAATTCGTATTAGTTCAGAACGGTTCCTCACTGTGGTAAAAACTCGGCACACTCCCATGTTTAACAATGTATTCACGTCTTTCTTTAAGACGTTCTCTTGGTTCAATCTTTTCTGAAAGGGCAAAATCATACTCGCGAAGCCAATAATCGACAAGATCATATTCCCCAATAAATTGCAGCAAGACGTACAGTAATATTTCCTTTTCTCCTGCATCGTAATTTGTTTTAAAATATTGTATCCCATCATCAAATTGATAGAGCTCAAAATTTAGTAATAATATTAATTCCACAACGTGATTTAGTTTTTCCATGTGCCAGAAGTTTTCAAAAGTTCTTTTGGCAGGTATAACCTTAGGATTATTCAATTCTTTTCTGAATATTTTGCACTGTTCTATCGCCATTTCTTTTGCATCTACTGTTTTTAGATTAGAAATCAAAATATGTATCAGGTTCGTAGTTACTGTCTCTCTATCTACTTGGGTATTTATAACAAGCGCTATCATTGATTTTATTATATTTGCATCTATTCCATATGCAAATCTTCTTTTAATAATAATATCTAGTAGTTCAGTTTGTACTATACCTACAGATTGAAATGGATTGTCGGTATTAAATATGTAATAACGGCAACCATGAGAAAGCATACTGAATAATTTTTCTAGTAAGTCAGTGGCCATAGTCCCTTCATCACCCATAATAGGTATGAGCTGAAGATTCTTTATAAAATTTTTAACCATGAATCTCCACTTAGGCCTATCTTTTTTCGCAACAAATTTATTTGGTGTCATATAATATTGTTCGTAAGCGAAGTCAATAAACAAATCTATCTGCGGTTTTAATTCATTAATATCAATTCCTACATCTTTTCTTTTTTCAATATTATCCGATTTAAAATAAGAATTTACATCCTGTATAAGCGAATCAATGTCTTTTGACTCTCTGACACCTTTAGGTATAGCTTTATACAATTCAGCAATTATTTTCTGCAGTTCCTTATTATCATATTTTTTTACTGCTTCTCTTAATTCGTTTATTAGCACGTTTCTATTCTCCTTTGATCACTTAAATATTTATTTTATCACCGAAGCTATCACCGAAGCTATCACCGAAGCTATCACCGAAGTTATCACAGAAGTTATTATCCTCTTCTAGTTTTTTTCTATAGAATATGATTGCAAAAAATCCAGTGATTTTGAAAACAGAGCCTTAAATACCAGCTTTATTGCAAGCTTCTTTCATTACTCTTATAACTAAATAATAGCACAAATTCTGGCTAGGATAAATCAATTATTACTTATCTGAGGTGTTTGTGAATTCGCTCTAAATACTCTATAATTTAAATCAAATCTGTTAGTAATCCTGTAATAAGAAATTTCAAGGGGCTAAAAACATGAGTATTAAGAATACAAAATTACAATTTGACAAAGTTGCAATGGAATACGATTATGTGGTTTCAATGAAAGAAAACCCTGATAATGTAATGCTAGAAGCTATTCCAGCTTTTAGGACTAGTGCACTTGATATTGCTGTGGCTCAGGAAATAACAGCATTTTGTTATCTAATTACTTTGGCAAAGTTGTTGGCATTGATATTTCCGATTCATTCTTATCGATTGCTGAACACAAAAAAAATTCAAGAGAAATAACCAATGTTACATTCTTAAATATTGACGCTGAAAAAATGAATTTCGATGAGAAATTTGATATGATCGTCAGCCGAACGACTTTCCATCACTTGAACATAGAGCGTGTCCTTAACAAATGTGTTTCATTACTAAATGATGGTGGCACAATATATATCAAAGATGTTGTCTCAAAGACTCCCACACCAGCTAGATGGACTTATATCGTTGTTGCATTATTGGAATTCCCTTCTGATTGTGTTTCTTTCGGGTTTAAAAATGCGCTACGAATTTTTTCTCATAATACATCAAAAGAATGGCTTTCTCATTTATCTTCAGATGTTTATTTATCAGAAAGCGATTATCATAGAATTTATGGTAAATGCCTACCAAATTGCAAGTATATAAATGACGGCTGGGCGATGAGCGTAATTTGGAAGAAACAAATATAAACATCATTTGCAAATTCACGTTTTCTATTATAAAATTAGTACCGTAACAAGTCAGTTCGAAACCATCCTGACTAATACTAATTTGCGTTTAACTTTATTATAATTACTAGAGAAAAAGTAATCGGATTATATTATTTGTGCAACTTTCGACTGTAACTCGGCTATGCCGAGGAGAGAAGTCGATTATACACACCTATAGTTGCACTTATAATATCGGGCGATTGCTTTTTCTCATAAATATATTAATTAACGCAAATTAGTATGAGGCATATCCGAATTAGTCTTAATAAGCGCAATTGCCTTAATTGGCCTTAATCGCCCTTATTTTGTCTTAATTCGAATACGCCAACTAAACAAAACTATGGAGGAAAAAATGAATAAGAATGTACTTTACCTCGTTCAAGCGGCGCTAATCGCAGCTATTTATGCTGCTCTGACCTATTTTCTGGCCCCAATTAGTTACGGACCTTTACAATTCCGAATCTCGGAGGCTTTAACGGTTCTCCCCGCGCTATTTCCCGCAGCTGTCCCAGGATTGTTTGTTGGATGTCTTATCTCGAATCTCATAGGCGGTCTTGGAATGTACGACATAATATTTGGTTCTTTGGCAACACTAATTGCTGCATATTTGACCTCAAAACTAAGAAAAGCATGGATTGTTCCTGCTCCTGCAGTGATTGTTAATGCACTAGTCATTGGAATAATGCTATCCTACATGTATAAACTTCCATATATTGCGACTATTGCATCTGTAGGTTTTGGCGAATTAGTAGTTTGCTATGTTCTCGGAATCCCGTTATATATGTATTTTTTAAAAAACAAATCACGTTTTGGTTTAATGGAAAGTGACGAAATAAAGTAACGCAAAGGCACTTCGAAAAATGCATACTTTCTTAAGAAACTAAATCTCGTATTTTCATTCTGCTTTGAGAAAAGTAGTTCATAAAGGTCTCCTTTACTAATTAAAAATTCAAATAATATACTTATAAATTAATTTTAAGGACGGTAATAAAATGGAATTCAAAATCAGAGAACATCTAAAAAACTCATCTAGAATGAGCTATATTACATCAGGAGATGATCATGGTCATGGACATGGCCCTGCTGATGAAAACATTTTAGACTGTTCGTTAGGAATAAATCCTTTTGGCTTCTCGAAGAAAATAGATTTTTCTTCAAACGGCTTTCAAATAGACGAGACCAATTTTTATCCTGATTATAGTTATTCAAAATTGAAGTTAGCTCTTTCAAAGTACTGGTCTAACACAGCTAAAATTGAAGATCAAAATATCATTATTGGAAACGGTTCGTCTTATGTGCTTCTTGGAATAAATAAACTTTTTATCGACAAAGGCACAAAGGTTCTTGGTTATGCGCCTCAATTTTCTGAATATATCACAGACATTAAATGTTGTGGTGGTTCATATGATTTTATTAAACTCAGAAGCGAATCTAATTATAAGTTTGACGTTAATGAATTTATAGAAGCCATAAAACCCGAATATACACTTCTTTATTTGGATAATCCAAATAATCCTACCGGCCAGATAATACCTATATCCGACATCGAAAAAATCGTTAAAAAAGCTCATGGAATGAATATTTGTGTGATAATCGATGAAGCCTATGGTGACTTTATGGATAATAATAATTCAGCCATAAGTTTGGTAAATAAATATGATAATTTAATGGTGTTACGCACTTTCTCAAAAGGTCTGGGCCTTGCTGGTCTAAGAGTCGGTTATATGATTTGTGGGAAGGAACTGCAGAAATTATATTCATTAATTGAATCACCTTTTTCTATTAGTAATTTCTCAGAATACGTTTCAATTGAGGCTCTTAAAGATAAATCCTTTATTGACGATTGTACAAAAAAAATTGCTATAAACAAAAAAACACTAATTAATGCTTGTCAAAAAATTAAGGTTTTGGAAACCGACCTAAGCGTGCCAGTTTTAGTACTTATGCACCCTAATGAAAATGCGAACCTTTATGAGCTTCTACTAAGTGAAGGCGCAAAGGTAAGTCGTGGCGAGGACTTCATGACTTTATCAAAAAATTTCATTAGACTTAGAGTTCCAGCTGATGTTACTCTACTATTAAAAGCTATTCAGAATATCGAAAAATTAATTTAATGGAATTTGCTTTCGAATAATAAAAAAATTTGTATCAACTTTAGAGATATCATAATAATTGGTATCTCTTTTTTAATTCAAAAAAATGCCAAGATAAAAAATCATTGTTTACATTTTAGCGATAATATATAATATGTTTTATATGGGATTTTGGTATTATATTATATAATTTTATTTTGAGGTAGAGAAAAAAATGATAATTTCAGCAAAAAGAATCATAACCGGCGACGGAAAAACCGTCTTAACTGATCAAGCTATTTGTTTTGACAAAAATAGCATAAAGAGAATAGCGCCATTAAATGATCTAATTCTCGAATTTCCTGACCACGAGGTCAAAGAATTTGGCGACTCCACCATTCTTCCAGGTCTAATAGATATGCATGTTCATATTGGATACACTTTTATGCGTCCTGATGAAAGCTTATTTACTCCGTTTTTGAAAACTCTATTAGCCTTTAATAACCTACGAAAAGCATTCGAGGCTGGAGTTACTACTATCAGAGATGTTGCTTCTGAAACTGGTTTGTGTGTTGGCTTAAAAACAGCGTCTCAGAGAGACTATATTGAAATACCTAGATTAATTTCTTGCGAAGCTGGGATTGCAATGACAGGCGGACATGGTTGGCAAATTGGCAAAGGAGAAGTTGTCGAGGTTGATGGGCCGTGGGAATTAAGAAAAGCTATAAGAACTCAAATACGAGAAGGTGCTGATTGGATAAAAATCATGACAAGTCACAGAACAAGCACGCCTGAATTTACACAGGAAGAACTGAATGCTGCTGTGGATGAATGTCATAGAGTTGGCAAGAAAGTTGCTGTACACGCTGGTGCACAGCCATCTATCGGAATGGCCATAAAAGCTGGATTTGATACGATTGAGCATGGTACTTTTATTACAGTTGAGCAAGCAATAGAAATGAAAGAAAAAAATCTTGTTTGGGTTCCGACTATTATTGCCTATAATCATTATTTTGAAAATTACATTAAACCTTCATATGAAAAGAACCTTGTAACCGAGACAGAATACCTCTATGTTAAGAGAGCGGTCGATGCCTATACCGATAATTTTATGAAAATAGCGGATACAGGCGTAAAAATTGTGGCTGGTACAGATTTAGTTTCTCCGGGTGCTCCTACTACCCCTGTCGCCAAAGAACTCGCATACATGGTCAAATTCGGGATGACTCCTTTAGCTGCAATTCAGTCCGCCACTAACGCACCCGCTGAAGTGCTTGGCTTGTGCGACAAAATCGGTCTGATTAAAGAAGGCTTTTTAGCAGATATTTTAGTTGTAAGCGGAGATGCTTCAACTGATATTAAAGCCCTCGAGAACGTTTCTTCTGTGTTTTATGCTGGCAAAAAAATAATTTAGAGTGAGGAGTTATCGAAAATGAGTAAGAAATTTGATATAGCTAAGAATTTTTATCCTGAAGCTATAATGCCACTAGTTAGTAATTTGATGATTCAACCAACCTTCCTTGAAAATGGAGATTTTTATTATAAGGAAGAGTTTTTTGATGGTGAAGTGAAGAAATTTAAATATGTTTTGGTCAAAAATGGAACTGGCGAAAAAACCGAGCTTTTTAAGCATGCTTCATTGGCTGAGGAATTAAACCGTATTGACGAAAAACAGTGCAAGGATAGCGAAAAAAGTGAAAATACCGAAAAATCGGCTGCCTGTTCTGAAAAAGCTATCGATCCATATTTACTTCCAATAATTATAAAAAATATCAGCGGAGACACTTTAATTTTCTCGAACGATGGGAAAGATTACAAACTCCATGCCGAAAAAATCACTATTATTGGCGACTCGCTTTCCACGAATTATGTAGTTTCACCAAATGGAAAAAAGGCTGCTTTTGTCAAAAAACATGACCTTTATGTTTTAGATATTGAAACTAATAAAGTCTCTAGGCTAACTAATGATGGATCGAAACATAATGCTTATGCCTCTCCTTTTGAGGGAGATACCATGTTATTAGCAAATAGAGCAATGAATTTTGTTCCACCTTGCAATGTAAAATGGTCACCAGACAGTAAATATCTCATAACTCAAAAAATAAACGAAAAAAAATGTCGCGACATGCATTTACTAAAAAATGTTGTTAATGAAGGCGATATGGCTCCGGTTCATATAAAGTATAAATTCGCTTTTCCAGCAGATAAAGAAATTCAGTTATCTGAACTTTATGTAATAGATGTAAATGCTAGACACGTAAATAAGTGCGATATTCCTCCTTTTCATCCTGGAATTATAAACGTCATAAAGGATAGTTCAGGTGGTGCAATCTGGTCTTTCGAAGGTAAAAAAGTTATTGCCTTTTCCATCTCACGCGATAGAAAAACGGCAAATTTCTATGAAATTGAACGAAAAACAGGAAAATCACGATTAATTTTTACTGAAGAAACAGATACCTTCTTGTTCTTTGATTTTGAACATATGTCTGGTACTTCGACTCCATATGTTGATCCAAATTCAAAAAATCTCGTTCATTTCTTTGAAAAAGAAAATGTACTTCTTTTTGTTTCTATAAGAGATGGACACCGTCATATATATAATTACGACGTTGAAAATGCTGTTCTAAGAAATCAAGTCACGAAAGGAGATTTTGAAGTAGCCCACATAGTAAATTATGACGTTGAAAAAAAAACTATTTACTTTATGGCTGCCGCTGTGGATAAAAATGAGGATCCATATCACGACAAACTTTACAGTATCAAAATCGACGGAAGTGAAATGAAATGCCTAAGTCCAGAATCAGGAACTCATTACGCTAATCTATCTTTTGACAATAAATATTTTACAGATGTCTTTTCAGATGTTAACACTCCGAATAAATTAGTTTACAAAAAAATATCTGGTGAAACCATTTGTGAATTAGTTAC
The DNA here is from genome assembly GCA_964477445.1 of uncultured Clostridiaceae bacterium. Lineage (GTDB taxonomy): Bacteria > Bacillota > Clostridia > Lutisporales > Lutisporaceae > CAYZED01. The sequence goes on from CAYZED010000004.1 coordinate 97,005, forward strand.
TGGTGACATATCCAGATATGAAGCTGTTGGCTACTCAAAACCTATTCCATTTAAGTTAAAAGGGGCGGATGGAGAAACTGATGTTTATGGAATTATGGTTCTGCCACCTGATTTTGATGAAAACAAAAAATATCCTGTCGTAGAATATCACTACGGCGGAACACAAACATCCATCGTACCTCACGAATTTGCACAAGCTACGATAAACACGATGGCTCAACCAGTTTCAAAAATGGGCTTCATCAGTATTACTATAGACGGTCGCGGAACTCCTGGCCGCGGAAAGAAATTCCATGATTTTGCACATAAAAATCTAAAATGTTGCGCTGGTTTAGTGGACCACGTAGCAGTTTATAATCAACTTTGTGAGAAATATAAATTTATAGATAAAGATAGAATAGGTATTTTCGGACATTCTGGCGGCGGGTATGGTTCAGTTCATGCCTTGATTGATTTCCCAGAAACATATAAATGTGCAGTGGCTTCGGGTGGGAATCACGTTAATGAAATATATATATCTGGTTGGTCCGAATTATTTATGAATCTCTATGAAAAAGACCTTTGGGCTGAACAGAGTGTAGAAAAAATCGTCTCAAAACTCGAGGGCAAACTCTACTTAATTCATGGTGAGCTTGATGATAACGTTCACCCCGCTCAAACAATGAGATTAGCTGATGCTCTTATAAAGGCCGATAAAGACTTTGATTTCCTGATAATGCCGAATATGCATCACGCTTTAACAGGAGATTATATCAGAAGAAGAACTCTAGAATATTTTGAAAACAATCTGTAATTTTATTGAAAAAGTGGTTGTGACATTAATTCAAAAAACCAATGTAACAACCACTTTCCTTACCCTAGTATTCCTCTTACTTTACCTAGCAATTCATCCTTTTTTATCGGCTTCGAAACATATTCTTTCGCACCTGCAAGTATAGCCTCATTCATTCTCCAAGCATTAACTTCTGTCGACATTAGTAGTACTTTCGCGTTTTCGTCTAGACTTACGATTTTTCGAGCTGCTTCTATACCATTTTCTTGAGGCATAATTACATCCATCAGCACTAAGTCAGGCAAAAGTTCTTTATATTTTTTTATAGCGTCTTTGCCATTCGTTGCTTCTCCAATAATTTCATATCCATTTTCAACTAACATCGCTTTAACAGTAGCTCTTATAAGTTTTGAATCGTCAACTAGTAAAATCTTGTACATAAAAATTAGCTCCTATCCCTATATATACTGGTTTTGTTTTGTTTAGTTTTATTTAGTTTTGTTTAGTTTTGTTTAATTCAATTTAATTTAATACTAAAACTTAATTATTTTTGTGCGAGTTCTAGTTCTATCTCAAGCTCCAATAGCTTTTCCCCAAATAAATCTCCAAGAGTCGTTCCTGTATTATGTTCAATATCTATTCCAAAACTTTTTCTAAGTTTGTCTCTTCGTTCTGGAATAATTATATGTTTTATTAATCTGGCCGTATTATATGCGTCATCGCCTGCGTCATGCTGTTTTCCCTCAAAATCATAACCCGTAATATACAAGGCGTTAGATAAGCTCATTCTTTTTTTTAGCCCGCATAACCCCTTAAAAATAGCCTGCAAATCACTCCATTTTTTATATGGAAGTAATTTTTCGTCATCAATATTTTTCACAGTACACTCGTTTATAAACTGTGATTTATCATCTGGTCCCCAAGCAAATATTCTGCACTTATCACCCATCCAATTTGAAAGTTTCTCCAATGCCGATTCGAATTGATCAGCATCTTTAAGATCCTCCCATTTCAAGCCTGTTATCTTCATGCATTTTTCTGATATAGAATTAACAAAAATAGGCCTAACATTCAAACTAAATCTCTCTGATGGTTCTAGTTCGTCATTAAGCTTAACTGCTCCAATTTGAATAATCTCTCTGCATGGTGCTTCTATTCTGTCCCTATTACTCCAACAGGTCATCTCGAAATCAATAAGTACCGCTGTCATTTTTCACTTCCCGCACATTTCATGTTCATCGTTTTCGAAAAAGTATAGTTCCCTTTACTGTAAAAACTTTATTTCATTAATTCGCAAAACTAATATAACATAGTTTTTGATTAAATAAAAGGAGAGTGCTAATACACCCTCCAAATAATTCAACATTTAAATTTCCATGCTCACAGCTTTCAGGCCTTCTATATTATTCAAAGCTTCTTCCATGACCTTATGTTCATCTTTTCCACCTTGTAGCTGGATCATAATCAATCCTTCGTCAGAGCATTCATCGGCAGTTTCATGTAACCCTAGTCTCACTTTTACGACGCAACCGTATTCTGTTAAAACGTTTTGAATTGCTTGAGCCTTAACTCTTCTGTTATTCACTCTAAGCGCCATTATTGTTGTTATTGCCATGATTTTACCTCCTAAATTTTTTTGAATTTGTGACTTAATATTTTTCACTCGTGATTTTATTGCTTTTTTTCTGTAATACTATTATATCATTTGTTTTGCAAAATAAATAATACTATGTTATCATGTTTACAAAATATCCCATTCGACAAGTCGACTTTGCTGCATTTGATAGCAGTAATTACTAGAATATATTGAAATGAAGGAGAGAATATGTCATCAGATTTTGAAATAAATAGTTTAATCGAAAATAAATTTTGTAATAAAACTCGGAATTATCATACAGGCCGCAGAGAGCGAGTACGAGATAGATTTGTAAATGAGGGACTAGATGCTTTTGCTGAACATGAAATTCTTGAACTCTTGCTTTTCTATAGTATACCGATGAGGGACACTAATGTTTTGGCGCACAAAATGATTGGGGAATATGGCTCGCTAGCAAATTTGATGGAGGCACATCCTAAAGAATTAGTAAACCGGTTTAATGTCAGCTCCCAAACTGCAACTTTGATTTCCTTAATACCCTCTGTTTCTAGAGCTTATCAAAAGAGTAAATCTGGGGAAAAAACCTTGCTCGACAGCTCCACTAAAGCTGGAGAATATATAAAAAACCTATTTATTGGTTATTCTTATGAGGTGTTTCAGATGATTTGCCTTGACTCACGAAACCGAGTAAACTTTGCTAGCGTCATCCAGGAAGGCACAATAAATGAAGCGGCTGTCTACCCTAGGATTGTTGTTGAAACGGCTTTAAGACACCAAGCAGTCAGTGTTATCATAGCCCATAACCATCCCGGCGGAAGTACTCAACCATCAAGTTCTGATTTAGCAGTTACAAAAAAAATAAAGACGGCACTTGACTCCATCTCTATCCGTTTAATTGATCATATTATTGTTACGAGTGATACTTTTATTAGTTTGGCTGAGAAAAATCTAATCTAGTACTGGCAATGCAATTCCGGAAGGATTATTATCATTGCCTGTTCTCACGATGCCTAGTTCTCGCTTATGGAATCTTGAATAAATCTGCTCTTTGTGAGCGTTTTGATAAAAACATTATCAAAATGAGTTGGAAACTCATCGCGTATTACCTTTACACCCTCTTCTGTTATTCCGCCTTTGGTAGAAACTGAAGATATAATTTCTTCCAGTCCCATATTTTGTTCAAATAAAAGCTTAGCAGTGCCATAAACCGTTCTTAGAACCATTTCCTCTGCGTCTTTTTCTCCTATACCACTGACTCGCATTCCCGCGGCTACTAATTCTTGTAATAATGAAGCCATTATCCCGGGACCACAACTTGTTAAAATAGTAGCCGCCTCGAAATCTTCCTCTGGTATTACTTTTATGGTGCTAATCAATCTAAAAAGTCCTTCAATGTATTCTTCGTCATCTTTTCCCACGAATTCATTATGACAAATAAGTGAAATTCCTGATTTAACCTCAGCCGCAACACTTGGGACGACCCTTGTAACACCAATAGAAGGCATCACTTCAGCCATAGCATCCATGGTCACACAAACTGCCAAAGAAATTATTCTAGTTCGCTCATCAACGAACGGTTTTATTTCCTCTAACACGCTCAACATATCGTATGGCTTAACGCTAATAAAGATGTAATCAGCTTTTTCCGCCACTTCTGTGTTACTGCTGAATATGTTAATTTCCGACCATTTTTCTTTTAATCCTTTTATTTTTTCAAATGTACGATTTGAAATAAAGATATCTTTCGGTTCAACAATTCTAGCCTTTAAAAACCCCTTCACTAGCATACTACCCATATGTCCAAATCCTATGAAACCCAATCTCGACATTAATCTTCCTCCTCGGCGGTTATCTCCTTGAACTTTTCTATGAAGATATCCACAAGCATTGAGTCAAAATGCTTATCTTTTTGCTCTTTAATATACGTTAAAGCCTCTTCAACATTACTTGCTTCTTTATACGGTCGTTTATGTGACATTGTGTCAAAAACATCTATTATTGCCATCATTCTTGCGTAAAGTGGTATTCCTCTTCCCTTAAGTCCTCTTGGATAACCCGTCCCATCTATTCTTTCATGATGATTATACGCGATTTCTGCTGCAATACGCAAGATTTCTAAATCTGATTTCAATAAAATTCTATAGCCAATACTTGCATGTGTCTTGGCAATTTCAAATTCTTCTTCAGTTAATTTGCCAGGTTTTTTTAAAATCGAATCCGTAATGGCTATTTCCCCAAAGTTATTATTATCTCTTTTTGAGATGAAAAAATCATATTGTTCAAAATATAATTATCCAACGCAACAGAATAACTTGATAAGAACAACTGAATTAATTCAAAATCATATATTTCCTTATTTCCCTCAATATAAATATAGTTACTTTGATTATTGTGCCCACTATTCCTAATCAAAAAACCATCTCCGACGAAATCAACAGCCTTTTCTTTGTCTTTATTAGTTAGCATCCAGTCATATATTTCTTTAAGTGAAGTAATCGAATTAATACTCTTCCCAATATAATCTGTATACTTTCCAGTACCAGCGACTATGGTTAATACATCACTCTGATTCAAAGTCACAAAACCGCTATTCTTTGGCAAAGCTTCATTGTCACTTATATACATCATTTCTGGAGTTTCTTGATAAAACCCAGATAACTGATCTAAAATGCTAGTTAAAAAATCTGATAATGTATTATGAGTAAAAA
>CAYZED010000004.1:102091-133477 GCA_964477445.1 uncultured Clostridiaceae bacterium
TTTGATCTTACTCTGGATAAACGCTGTGGTTTCTATAATTTTTTCGAGACCTTTCCTGTATTTATCTAGTTTAATCAAATCGCGATAACTTCTAAGTGTTGAAATCAAAGTGGTATGAAGCCTGTATGGTTATCCTCCATAACAACATCCTGAAATAGAATCGCGGCATCTGGATTTCGCCTTAATACTTCTTTTGTTTCGTGTCCTGTGAATGTATCTATAATCTCTAAGCTATATCCCTCAAATTCAAAATTTTTCAGAATCATCTTAGTGATAGTGTGAACCTCAGGATCATCATCCGATATTATTACTTTATAGCTTCCAAAAACACTTTCACATTTTATATTCCCACCTAATTGATTCCTAACAATATTATAAACTAAAGTTAGCCCCAGTCCACCACTTGTTTCCACTCTGTTAGTAGTAAAAAACGGCTCGAAAACTCTTCGTAAATCTCCCTCTGGTATACCATTTCCATCATCGGAAATTGACAAAATTATGAAATTTCCTTCGCGAAATGCTGATATTTCAATTGTTCCAGTGTCTCTCCCTTTGAAACCATGAATTATTGAGTTTAGAACAAAATTGAAATAAGAATAAGAATAACATTGGTTGAAGAGGCCTCGAGTAGATCATTTTGTAAAATTACCACTCCCATGTAAACATATAGGCTCAACAAAAACAACTCTATAATGAAAAACATTAATAGTATAAAAATAGATAATGTTAAACTTCTATATGAATATCTATAATTTTTCATAAAACACACCTCCTGGGAGGTTCATTTGAAATTATAAGTCAATATAATAGTATTTAACTTAAAAACAATACAATTACTTTATCCCATTATCTAGAAATTTTCTTCCTCTGCTGTTATATCATCAAAATTCTCAACAAAAATATCTACCAGCATAGGATCAAAATGTTTATCTTTCTGTTCAATAATGTAATCAAGCGTTTCCTCATAAGAACTCGCTTCTTTGTATACTCTTCTGTGCGAAATTGCATCAAAAACATCAACAATCGCAAGCATTCTGGCATATAACGGAATTCCTCTTCCTTTTAGTCCTTTTGGATAGCCCGAACCATCGACTTTTTCATGGTGATTCATTGCAATTTCAGCTGCAATTTTTAGTATTTCTAAATCTGATTTTGCGAGTATTCTGTGTCCAATATAAGAATGAGTTTTAACAATTTCAAATTCTTCAAAGGTCAGTTTTCCTGGTTTCTTTAAAATAGCATCAGGTATTGCTATCTTTCCAATGTCGTGCATGGTACTCGCCACCTTAAGCTTTTCGCATTCGCTATAAGAGAATCCAAGGTGTGTCGCTAATTTATACATCATAGAAGAAATTCTTCTTACATGACTTCCTGTTTCATCAAAGTGTTTTTCGACTACTTCTCCAAGGGTTATAATAATTTCCTTTTGGGTTGAAAAAATCATATTGTTCAAAATATAATTATCTAGTGCTACGGAGTAATTCGATAAGAAAAGCTGAATCAATTCGAAATCGTAAATTTCTTTACTGCCTTCAATAAAAATATAGTTATTTTGGTGATTCACTCCATTGTTTCTAATAATAAAGCCTTTCCCAACGAAATCAACGGAGCTTTTCTTTTCATCATGAAGACTCATCCAATCTGAAACAACCTTTAAGTCAGGAACTGTCTTAATGTCTTTCCCAATAAATTGCGCATACTTTCCAGTTGCAGCCATAATAACGGGAATATTCCCTTGGTTCAATGTAACAAACCCATTTTTTTCTGGATATCCATCTCTGTTTATTATATATAGCATCTCTGGATTATCCAGATAAAAACCAGCTAACTGGTCCAGTATACTCGTCAAAAAATCCGACAGTGTATTATGCGTAAACAAATTCGCACTAGTTTGTATGATTTTTTCCAAACCTTTTCTATATTTATCTAATTTAGTTAAGTCTCGATAGCTTCTTAAAGTCGATATTAACGTAGTATGAAGTCTGCTAACTGTTAGTTCTGTTTTCAGACGATAATCATTTATATCATAGTCTCGTATTACTTTGTCTTCAGGCGCCTCACCAGGCTGACCCGTTCTTAGCACGATTCTAGTAATCGTATTTTTTAGATTATTTCTTAAGTATTCAACAACTTTCAGCCCTGTGTGACTCTCTTCCATAACTACGTCTTGAAAAAGTATCGCCGTATCTGGATTATTTCGCAGAATTTCCTTTGTTTCTTCTCCAGTATATGCATCCAAAAAAATCAGCGAATGGCGTTCAAATTCAAAATCCTTCAGTATCATCTTCGTAATAGTGTGAACTTCAGCATCATCATCAGAAATTACAATTTTGTAACTGCCTTTGTATTCTTTTTTAACTTTTGATTCGTCACTTAAAAAATCAAGTTTAAGTTCAATTCCTTCCCACTTTTTATCCATATCACTCAATCCTTTCCAAAGGTATTTTAATCGTGAATGTAGTTCCTTCTCCTAATACGCTATTGCATGATATTTCTCCATTAAGTTGCCCAGTTACAATGTTGAATACGACACTTAGTCCCAATCCACTACCACCAGCGTTACGATTTGTAGTAAAAAACGGATCAAATATTTTCTCAAAATTCTCTTCTTTTATACCTTTACCATTATCCGAATAAATGAATTTAAGTATTCCATCACTGACTGAAACATTTATATCTATTAACCCACCACGTTTTTCATTGAACCCATGTGTGAGTGAATTCATGATGAAATTCGTCATTATCTGAGAAAACGCTCCGGGATAACTATCGATTATTAATTCTTCAGCACATTCAATATTCACTCTTATATCCATTTTTTTATATTCATGTTTAAGACTGATTAAGATTGTTTCAATATATTCCCTCAATAAGAATTTTGATTTTTGCTCTAAGCTCTGATTTACAGCTATTAACTTAAAGCTCTTAACGAGTTCAGCGGCCCTTGATATATTGGTGTTTAATATAGCTGTGGTTTCTCCCATACTTTCCATATACTTTACGAAATCGGACTTCGTCATAATGCCTTCTTCAACTAATTTAATGTTTTCATCATTGATCTTTTTCATATATGAAGCCGCTGTTACCGCAACTCCCAGCGGTGTATTAATCTCATGCGCTATCCCAGATACCAATCCTCCAAGAGACGCAAGTTTTTCCTTATCAATTAATTCTTTTGTAACCTTTTCAATTTCCTTTTTTCTCTCAGCCACCAATTTTTCGAGATTGTCACGCTCAATTTTGTTCGCAATTTTTATTTCTTCTAAAGCCATTTTTAAATCTCTAAGTAATTCATTATCTTTCAATTCATTAATTTTTGTAATTTGCTCTGCTTCGTTCAGTTTAAAAATCGTATTATTTACTACATTAATTAATTCAACAGTCTCTTTAAGTGCAAATTTTCCTGCCTTTAACTTATTTACATGCTCTCCTTTTGATAAAGCTTCTGCTGCTTTTCCAGCATTAATAATTGGCTCCATTATTTTTACGAGAACAAAGGATCCAATTAAAATACAAATGAAAGTAATTAATATAGCCAACCAAATAATAATAGCGTAATGATTTGCAGCTGTCTTCGAGCCCTCTATGCCGACAAAATAGTCATAATTTCTAATTAGAAAAAAAATAAATATAAAAAATGTGATAATAAAAGTAGCCGTAAATATAGAAATTAATGTATTTTTTAAAGACAGAATTCTATTTCCCATATTTATTACCCCTCTCAATATCAACATCTTCCTTGAGCGCTACCCACCTCAATAGAATATCAACATTTCTATTTATAAGTTCAAGATTCCTATATACCGTTTCATAAGTTAATTCTAGTGTTTTTACGGCATTCATCCCATCACTTTGAATTTCCTTGAAGTCAAGAATTAATCTTTCAGCTGCTGATTTTGCTCCATAAGCCATATTCCCGATGTCTCGTGCCATATTGCTAAGTTTTGGGTTCTTTTTTTTCAAAGCTATTTCTTGAATTGATGCTGCCGCGCTCATCTCTTTGGTGTCTTCAATTATGTCACCGATTCCCTCTATCGAACTGCTTAGTTTATCGATATCAGAATTTAATTCCCGAAAGCTATTTATTGCTTTTTCTGAAAGATTAAGTAGCAGCGACATGTCTTCCACTATCGTTTTCTTTTTTTCTTTATCTCCCGAAATTTCGCCAATTACTTGGTTATATTTCAGCACCTTTCCAGTTTCTATTCGAACTTTTTCAATAACGTTATTATGCTTTTCGTTTTTTGAATTCACTTTTTTGTTTTTCAAATTTTCTTCTGTACCAGAATTCAATTTTTTATTTTTCAAAATTGATTCTTCTCTATCCATATTCGCTTCTTCAACATACATGTTCGCTTCTTCAATTTCACTTGTTTCATCATCTGTGATACTATTTATCCCAATATCATCTGCCAAGCTTTTTGCATTTTTTACCAAATCGTTTATATTATCAATCAATGCTTTTTCTTGATTAAATTTCCGCTTCACTCTATCAATAAGATTTGCCCCAAAGTTTAGGAGTATTATTAATTGAAAAAATATCGCAATGCCTGCGACAATTATTCCATTGTAGCTATTATCTTTCAGATAGTAATAGTTCAGCCCTTCTACTAAAAGAAAAGCAAACATCGCATACACAAATGATAGCCTAATCGCTACTAAATCATCAAATAACATAGCTACCAAAATAGGAAGGAATAATATGAGTAGCCCATCTCTATGTAATAAAAGTAAAAGTGTTGTTGAAATAATTGCTGAAAAAGTGCACAATATTTTTGCTGAACTTCCAATAGCAATTATCGAAGCAATAACACTAATTACTGCTACTATGGTCGCAGCAGCAAAAACCCACCAATCAAAACTTACTAAATCAAAAAATTTCATAATTGCAACTATCGGGAAAATCATCAAACTTAACATATTATACTTTGCTGTTATTCTTCCAGCAGATAGGTTTTCGGAGTCAAAGCGTTTCTTACTCAAAATTTCACCCTCTTATACTATTTTGTGTTTACCTTATATGTTGTATGTTTTTTTAAATTAATAATGTTTGATTTATTATATTCACTTAAAATATAATAATAATAAAAGGGGGTGCACTATGCCAGAAAATAGTTATAAGTTTTATCAAAATTTATCCTGTAAATACTTCCCCTGTCATTCAATAAAAGATGAATCCGATTTTAACTGTCTTTTTTGTTATTGTCCATTATATTTTCTAGAAGACTGTGGTGGTAATTTCACCTATTTTAAAAACATTAAAGATTGCAGTAAATGTTTATTTCCTCACTATGAAAAAAGTTACGACTTAATTAATAAACGTATTCAAAAAGAAAACGAAAAGAAAATTACTCCATAGAGTAATCTACTTCGAATCTTTCCTTGTTAACTTATAGGAATATCTAGCCTCATAGTAGTTTTAACATTGGGCACACTTTCACAATTTATTCTTCCATCTAGTTGTTTTGTAACAATATTATAAACCACACTAAGACCCAACCCCGTGCTCTGCGAACCCCTATTTGTGGTATAAAACGGATCAAAAATCTTGTAGATGTTTTCTGCAGATATGCCAATCCCATTGTCAGAAATTTCAATTATAAGTCGGTCGTTCTTTATCTTGAGCGTGATCTCTATTAGTGCATTTTTTTTCCCTTTTAGCCCGTGTCGTAACGAATTTATAAATATGCTTGTAAACACTTGAGAAAATAGCCCAGGATAATTAAACAAATACAATTCTGGTGGCCACTCAAGAGAAAACTCAAGATCCATGTTTTTATATTCATGTCGAACACTTAGGATAACGCTATTTACTAATTCCGGTAGGTTAAATCTAATTTTTTCTTCTAAGCTTTGATTTACCGCCAGATTCTTAAAATTCTTAATTAACTCTGCAGATCTTTCCAGATTGTATTCAAGTACAGAAAGAGTCTTTGACACTGTGTCTATATACTCAAGAAAGTCTGATTTTGACAGCAAATTCGCTTCAATTTTCTTAATGTTCATATCGTTAATTTCTTTAAGAAATGATGCGGCAGAAACCGAAACTCCCAATGGTGTGTTGATTTCGTGCGAAACTCCCGATACCAGACTCCCTAGAGATGATAGCTTTTGGCTATTAACCCATTCTTTCATTGCTCCATTTAGTGCTTCTGTAACTTCATCATATACGTTTTCAATCTTTGCTTTCTCTATACTATGTTCCTCCATCAATCTCTCTTTTTCTAAATGCATATTTGTTATATCGATGGAACAAACTAAAAATTCTTCTATCTCACCAATTTCATCAAAATACGGTGTCAAAGTCAACTGATAGATCTCACGTTGTGGCTCATTATCAATTTTCGTCGAAATACTATCATTTATGAAACTAACTTTCTTTTTAGTGCCAATCGCTTCATTTATATTAAAGTATAATTGATTCTTTACAATTTCATTTTCTGTTACCGATAATCGATTGAAAATATTAGTTCCAATTATATCTTTTCCCTCTCTTATGCTCTCTTTCACAATCATTTCATTCAATCCAGTGATAGTGCCATCGGGTTTAAAACTAATGAATAATGCTTTTAGATTATTTATGTCGTTATCATTATAATCATGAAATTTTATAATACTGTTTGATTTTTTTATTTTGATCTCAATTTTTTCAAGTGAAGAAATCAAATTTTCTAATTCAGAAAATCTAAGTCCAGTTTCTTTTATGTGCTTATATGACTCCAACTCTAATCTGTCTATTGGATATCTAATGATACTATAAATTACCCGTATAGGATCTTTTAATATAACAAATATAACCATAGTGGATAGCCCTATTGTTAAAATAGCTAACACAAAGAACATAACGAATATATTAATAGTTTCAAAAAAATATACAATAGTGAAGGTTTCTCTTAGCATTAACACCAAGAATAATGCTATTAATTCTATAGAAAAAAGTAGAAATGAGATAATAATCGTCTGTTTAAACTGAACCTGTATTTTCAAGTTCTACCACCCCGTCATATTCTCAATTTAATTTATGCTTAATTTTTTTAATATATCTATTTACTTCTCTAATCAACTCAATTTCCCTTCTTAAATTACTCGTATTTGCCCCATCTTGTAATGTAAATTTTTTTACCGCTGTGCCTAATATGTATAATGCCCAACCGTTTCGAAAAAAATAAGCTTTCTTCAAAAAAAAAGGCTGTTTTTAGACAGCCCCTTTGTTTGTGTGTTCACATTCAATTCTAATATTTACGAATATACTCCCAGATCCTTCTATTTACATTCTCTCTTTGTATAATGTGTATGTAATAAATGGTGTGATTTATGACTGTTTGGCTTTTCTAAATAATCAGAATAAAGTGCTTGAACTTCTGGATTTTTATGGCTCTTTCTTATAATTGAGCGATTATCCATATCGTAAATAGCATTTGCTCTCAGCTGTTTAACTTCCTCAGTTTTTTCTTTGTCCATAATAATTGGTTGACCTCCACCGTTAATGCATCCACCTGGACATGCCATTACTTCTATGAAGTGATATTCTGCTTCACCAGCTTTTATTTTGTCCAGAAGTTTTCCTGCGTTTCCTGTTCCAGTGGCAATCGCAACTTTCACATCCATGCCATTAACGTTTACAGTCGCCTCTCTAATGCCTTCTAACCCTCTTACAGGGTAATACTCAACCTTTGGCAAGTCTTCGCCTGTAAGTATGTCTGCAACAGTTCTGAGGGCTGCTTCCATAACACCACCTGTGTTTCCGAAAATCACTGCAGCTCCAGTTCCAGCGCCCATCATGCTGTCATAATCACTTTCATCTAAACTACTAAAATCTATTGATGCCTGTTTTATCATTTTTGCGAGTTCTCTAGTAGTTATTACTACATCTACGTCCTTAATTCCATCAACACACATTTCTTCTCTTTCGCACTCGTACTTTTTGGCAGTGCAAGGCATAACAGAAACTACATATATCTTTTTAGGATCGATTTTAGAATTTTCAGCATAATATGATTTAGCTAAAGCTCCAAACATTTGCTGTGGTGATTTACACGAAGATAAGTTATCAAGGAAATCGTGATAGTTATGTTCACAATATTTTATCCATCCTGGCGAACATGAAGTTATCATGGGGAGTACTCCACCGTTAGTTATTCTTCCTAGGAGCTCAGTACCTTCTTCCATAATAGTTACGTCAGCTGTAAAATTAGTATCGAACACCTTGTCAAATCCTAGCATTTTCAGAGCTGTAACCATTTCACCTTCTACATCAGTTCCAACTGGCAGACCGAATTCTTCTCCCAAAGCGACTCTGACTGCAGGCGCTGTTTGAACAACAACGTGGAGATCAGGATTTGCGAGAGCGTCCCAGACTTTCTTCGTATCATCTTTTTCGATTAATGCTCCCGTAGGGCAATATTTAATACATTGTCCACAGTTAATACATTCTACATCATTTAGCCCTTTATCATAAAAAGTAGTTACTGTAGATGCACAGCTTCGATTTGCAAAGTTAATAACTCCCACGCCTTGTGCTTTTTCACATACAGCCACACAGCGTCCACAAAGTATACACTTATTTCCGTCTCTAACTACCGAGAATGAGTCGTCCATAATCGGGTGAGTATTCGTATTCTTTTCATAATATAAATTATCAATCATCATTTCATTGGCTAGTTTCTGAAGCTCGCAGTTCAAATTTCTACCACAAGTAAAGCATTCTCTAGTATGATTTGACAAAATTAATTCTAATATTGTCTTTCTGGCTTCTCTAACAGTAGGACTGGATGTTTTTACAACCATTCCCTCACTAACTTTAGTCACACATGCTGGTTGAAGTCCTTTGGCCCCTTCGACTTCTACCACACATATTCTGCAACTCCCAACTTCGTTTAGATGTCCGAGAAAACAAAGGGTTGGAATATTAATGTTTTCTGTTTTGGCTGCCTGGAGAATCGTCGTATCTTTTGGTACCCTAATTTCTTTACCATTAATTCTAAGATTAATCATTTCCATTTATGGTCTTCCTCCTTCTAATCTCGGTGCATCGGGCAGCACCCGGTCTTACATTCACCTTCTACATGTTCTTCAAATTCGTCAGCAAAATATCTAAGCATAGAATTCACAGGTTGGGCGACGCTTTGACCTAGACCACAAAACGACGTACTCTTCATAACTCTTGTTAATTCTTTAATTCTTCTAATATCTTCTTTAGTACCTCTGCCTTCAGAGAGTTTTTCAAGCATCTCAAGAATTCTCACATTTCCCTCACGGCATGGTGTACATTTCCCACAAGATTCATGGACAAAGAATTCCATAACTGATTTCAAATAATCAACCGCACAGTTTGAATCATCCACAACTGTAACAGCTCCTGAACCAATAGTTATTCCATTTTTCTTCATTTCGTCGTAGTCCATTCTAACGTCTAGACACGATGCTGGGAAAACGGAACCACTATTACCACCCATTTGAACAAATTTAAGATTCTTACCATTTGGAACTCCACCACCGAGATCATATATAATCTCTTTCATAGTGACTCCAAAAGGAACCTCAAAAACTTCTTTATTAACAATATTTCCTGCCATGGATAGCAATTTAGTTCCACCGCTATTACCATATCCGATTTCTGCGTATTTTTTTCCACCTTCAGTTACAATAAACGGGATGCTGGCAAAAGTTTCCACATTGTTTAAGAGCGTTGGTTTAAGATATAACCCACTATTTTTAAGATATGGCGGTTTCATTCTTGGTTTTCCGGATTTTCCTTCGATGGACTCTACTAATGCAGTATTTTCTCCACATACATAAGCACCTGCTCCAGACACTACTTCCATATCAAAATCCATGCCACTACCCATGATATTTGTTCCTAAATATCCGGCTTTTCTAGCATTTTCTAGCGCTTCATTAACTGTTCTTTGGATCGCGCGGTATTCTCCTCTAATGTAAATAACGCCTTCTTTAGCGCCTACTACCTTTGCTGCGATTATCATACCCTCAATCATCATCAATGGGTCACCAGCAAGGATGAATCTATCTTTATATGTTCCTGGTTCGCCTTCATCTCCGTTACAAACAACATATTTAGGTGAACCTTTAACGCCTACCGCCTGCTCCCATTTAATACCTGTTGGGTAAGCAGCGCCACCACGTCCCATTAGATTAGATAATTTCACTTCTTCAACAATATCCATAATTCCCATTGACAAAGCTTTCTTCAAAGCTACGAATCCGCCTATTTTAACATAATCATCAATAGATACTGGGTTAATTTTTCCGACTCTGGTACTAAGCATTTCATATGTTTTTGCCATTTTATCGTACCTCCCTGAATGAATTTAATACTTCTTTAAGCTTAAATTCATCTAGATTTCCATAAACATTTTCACCAATTTTTATGGCTGGAGCGATGTCACATGCACCAAAACAGCTTGCAGCTTCAAGTGTGAATTTCTTATCTTCTGTGGTCTCTCCGACTTTAATACCGAGTTCATTCTCAATCATTTTTAATAGCGATTTTGCACCATTTACATGACACGGAGCACTTATACATACTTCCAAAACATATTTCCCTCTTGAGTGTCCAGTAGAAAATACCGAGTAAAAAGACGCTACCTCAAAAGCCTTACTATAAGGTACCTTTAGTTCTCTAGCCGCTTCTCTGACAACTTCCTCTTTTAAGCAGTTATCATCCGATGATTCTTGGAGTTCGAGAAGAATCTGGATTAGTTTTTCTTCGGATCTGCCGTACTTTTCCAGTATTTCTTGCATTTTAGACATGATTTTCCTCCCCTTAGTTTTTTAAAATTTATGTGTTATAAAACAACAAAAAAGTATACTATAATAGATTTCATTTAAGATTATAATGCTTAGTCAAATTCATATCAATGAATTGTCTAAAACTTATCAAAGTATTTTTTATAGTATAGGAAGAAAGCGGCGAAGCCGCATTTCTTATATTTTATACAAAGCATCAGCTTTATTGCAAAAAGTATCAATATCGTTTTTGATTAATTCTAATGAGCTTCTCCAAAATTCAATATTCGAAACGTCGATTCCTATAGAGGCCGCTACATTTTCAATACTGTTTTTTCCTGTTTCAATAAGTAGTTTCTCATAATCTGCTAAGAACGCATCGCCTTTTTTTAGATACTCTGCGTACAACCCCTTCGAAAATAAAAGACCAAAAACATAAGGAAAATTATAAAAACTCATTTCAGCGGAGTAATAATGCGGCTTGCATATCCACATACTCTCATGTAAAAACTCTGGGTCCAGTCCGTCCCCGTAAGCCTCAATTTGAGCATTTCTCATTAATTCCTTTATTTCATCTGTTGAAAGAGGTCCGGATTCACGTTTTTTAAACAAATTTGACTCAAATCTAAATCTGCTGTAAATATCTATTATTACTTGTGCCGCTGTTTGAAGCTCATTTTCTAAAATCGAAAAAGCATCTACGTCGTTAGCTTCATTAATCGATGTTTTTGATATGATTGTTTCGCAAAGTATTGAGGCTGTTTCTGCCAAAGGCATTGGGTAATCGGAATTAATAACCTTCTCGTTTTTTAAACAATCGTTATGGAATCCGTGACCAAGTTCGTGTGCTAACGTGCTCATTTGTTTATAGCTTCCATCGAAAGTAAGAAGAATTCTACTCTCTCCTATCGAGTGAATATTTGCACAAAAAGCTCCGCCTCTTTTTCCTTCTCTGGATTCTGAGTCAACCCACCCTTTTTCAAATGCGCCACTTGCGAAGTTTGCTAATTTGGGAGAGAATCCATTGAATGTTTTTATTATTTTTTCACAGGCTTCTTCATATGTATATGAAATATTCATTTTCCCTATAGGGGCAAAAATATCATAAAACGGGAGTCCATTACTATGTCCTAGGATTTCTGACTTTTTCTTCAGATATATTCTCATTGTGGGAAGGAATTCTTTAACTGCTGACATAAGTGAATCAAGCGTTTTCATGTTCATTCTGCTGTTTTTTAGTGTCATATTAAGCGGTGACTCATATCCGCGCAGCTTAGCTGTAGCAATAACTTCGCCGACTATACTGTTAAGCGAAAATGCCACTGAATCTTGAATTTTTTTATAGTGTTCAAGCTCTGCTTCGTAAGCTGTTTTTCGTATTTCTGCGCTCGGGCTTGAGGCTAAATTTCTCACTGCAGGTAAAGGCAGACTATTTGCTTTTCCATCCAATGTTATATCAACTGGAACTACTGAAGTAAGGTACTCCTGCTGTTTTTGCCAAGCTTTTGAGGCTGTATTCTGAAGAGTTGCAAGAATGATTTCTTCTTTTTCGGAAAGCATATGTACGCTATTATTTTTGCATTTATTAAGAAAAAAACTATAATCGTGAAGAAAATCATTATCGTTTATTATTCCAGTCAAATCCTTAATGGTCGCAATCCATCTATTGAAAGAAGAAACTGTCCCAGCAATTCTAGATGACAATGCTTCAATCTCAGACATTTCCTTCGTCGCTTCTGTTTTTCGGGCATCAGCACTCATAGTCAAACTTGAATAGGCATATAAACGCCTGGAAATTAGTCGATAATCTTCATAAGTTTTTATGAAACTTTCCAAAACTTTTGCAACCAATTCATCTCTAGTAGGCGGTGTCCATGCTTCAAGTTCTGAAACGATTCTCTTTAAGCATTCTTTGTCAGCTTTATATTCTACAGACTCGAAGGATTTATAAATTGAGTCCAGCGTCCATTTTCCAGTCATTAAGTTCTGCCTCCTGCTGAAACGAGTTTTTGTTTCAATTCGTTTTCGATAGTCAGTAATTCTTTTTCAGCTAACATTCTCTTTTCATGTCCCTCTTTTTGGATTCTCAAGGTTTCGTCTATTGTAGTAATCAAATCTATGTTTACTTTCTTTAAAGTTTCTATGTCAACTATTCCGCGTTCATTTTCTTTCGCTACGCCAATAGAACTGATCTTTAGCATTTCAGAATTCTTGGAAAGAAGTGCATTCGTAGTATCTGTAACTTCCTTTTGCATATTTAACGCTTTTTCTTGTCTATGTAGACTGAGTGCGATAACAATTTGATTCTTCCAAAGTGGAATTGTATTTAAAATCGAACTTTGAATTTTTTCAACCAAAACTTGATTATTGTTTTGGATTAGTCTAATTTGAGGTGCTGTCTGTAATGCAATCATCCTTGATAATTTTAAATCATGAATTTTCTTTTCAAATCTATCAGTTAGCTGCATCATATCGTTTAATTTTTGGGCTTTAAGCGTATCATTAGAGGCTTTGACTTCGTCTTGCATTGCTGGAATTACGTTTTCTCTTAAGTCTTTTAGTTTTAGCGAACCTGCCGCAATGTGCAAGTTTAAATTGCCAATATAGTCAAGGTTTTTATCAAACATCATATCCATAATGCTAATATCTTTAAGAAGACTTATTCTTCCTTTGTCGAGTTCTTCTACGATATCTTCAATTTCCGATCCAAGTTTCTGATACCTAGCCGCAAATTTCTTCCCATTATCCATTAGTCCACTGAAAAACGGCACCCTAAAGCCACTACCACCTTTTTTCAAGCTGTCAACGTCCATGTCCTTCACTCGTATCATCAGATTTGAGAGGACCTCTCCCACTTCTCCGCCATCTTTTGCACGAACTTCATTTAATATATTGTCAGCAAAACTAGCGATTTGTCCCTGAGCTGCGACACCATACTGGAGCACAAATTGTGAATCTGTGACATCTATAGCTTTTACCATCGCGTCAAGCTTAACTTTGTCCTCAACAGAAAGGTTGCTGAGATCAACAGTAGTAACCTGATTGAGTTCCTTTTCTGCCAGTGCATTAATCTCCGGACTTAAATTTTTCACGAACAAAGGTTCAATCTTAAGATTTTCGGCTTCTTTAAATTCCATTTCAAATTCCTCCACTTTATTTTTTATTATTTTTCGTTTAATATTCTAAAACTCAATATAAATACGTACAAAAATCGAATACTTATCGGTTTTTTTGTTCATTCTAGATAATTATATCACTACTGAATAAAAAAAAGGATATGCCATTTTTTTGACACACCCATTTTTCATCGCCTTAATTAAGGCAAAATAAATATTTAAACATATTGTTTATTCTGATCAAAAACTCTTTTAATCATCTTTGCTGATTTAATGCACTTTTCTTCTGAAACTGCGCAAACTGCGAAACGTACACCTTTTGCGAGTGGAACACAGTAAAGATCTTCTTTACACAACTCTTCAACTAATGCCTTAGAATCCTTACACGGAATACTAACAAAGAATCCATCTCTATATGGAAGAATTTCTAAGCCAACTTCTGCCGCGGACTTGCAAAACGCTGCAGCTCTTCTCTTTAGCATCTGTTTAAACTCTTCTTTTTCTTTCATATAAGCTTCTTGTTTTTCTTTGTTTTCCATAAGCTCAATCATAACTTCCATAGCGCCTCTTGTTACATTAGACCAACTTGCTCTTCCAGAGTGAAGGTTCGCGTACATAAATTCCTCAGCTCTATCTTCTGTAGGAGCAATACAAATAGCAGCTCCACATCTTAACCCATACATGGTATAGCTCTTCGACATACTGAACGCAACCACAACAATCATGTTTTCAGGCAAATTCTCGAACTTCTTAAAGAACTCTCTTTCAGTTCCGTTATCTCCAGCAAAATCTATATATGCTACGTCAACCATTAAAATGACTTTTTTGTCATCTTTAGACGCAATTTCTTTAAGTCCATCAAGTACTTTATCCCAATCGTTCAAATCGAGACTGAAGCCAGTTGGATTATGGGCTGGGGAGTTAATAATAGTTAGAATTCTCTCCTGTGTTTTTGCTAGTTCCTTAGCTCCTGCCACTAGTCCTTCAGCATTATATTCGCCGTCTTCTTTAAAAAGCGGATATGTTGTAAGTTTTCGGCCATATTCTTCTAGAATCGTTTGGTAAGGTGACCAATACCAATCACTTGTTAATATTGTATCTCCTTCTTCTGTATAGTTAAAAATCGTATTCTTCAATGCTCCAGTTCCACCAGGAGTCGCAACAGCTCTCAAGTGCGCATTCGGCTTATACTCTCTAAAGCAAGCATCAATTACAGCTTCAATATATTTAGGTTCTCCAGCTAACGCCGCATAAGCTGCTATTCTTTCGTTATCAAGGTTTTTAAACACATCAAAAACAGAATTCATGCATATTAAATCACCATTTTCGTAAGTCAATGCTCCAATAGTCGCGTCAATGACATTTTCAAGACCTTTTTCTTCAATAGCTCTTTTAGCACGGCCTGCTAGATCAAAGATAATATCTCCTTTTCTAGGCCAACAAGCCCTAGGTGAAACAATACTTCCAAGTTTTTTTTCCATTAATAAACCCCTCCATTATAATTAATACTCTCATGATGCATTATACATCACGAGGCTCTATTTTTTCAACGATTAAAATTACTATATATTCGAAACCTTTAAGGAACCATAATCTCTAGAGCTTTATTCAATACACTTATCTCAAATGGAAGCTTGGGCCCTTTTTCTCCATCTGCATCAGTCGGGCAAACTGGATCGCACGTAATCTTAATATGCTCTGTTTGAAATCTATGAATTCTACTATCTTCTTGAATATCACCTGTTACTAATTTAATAAAAACGCCTAAAAGTTCACCAAGGTTTCCTGATCTAATTGCAACTACATCAAGTAGTCCATCATCAATTGAAGCATCAGGCGCAAGTTTGCCAATTCCACCTGCGGCACTGCTATTCATTACAAGCAAAAGAAGCAATTCTTCTTCAATAATTCTTACACTTCCTGTTACCATCTCAGCTTTAAAAGCTGTTATCTTTGGTAATTCTTCAAGACCTTTAATGTAATAAGCTATTTTACCCAGTGCGTTTTTTAACTGAGTATCTGTATTATGAGGTATTCCCATTATCATCCCTGTGCTAACTACATTGATAAAATGTCTATCGTTAACTTTACCAACATCTATCTTACGTGTATTACCATTAATTATTATATCGCAACATAAATCCACATTCTTAGGTATACCCAAAAATGTAGCAAAATCATTAGCAGTCCCATAAGGAAATACTCCTAATGGCAAATGATAGTTATATTTTAGCATAATATCTACCGTACCACTAATGGTGCCATCTCCGCCAGAAATTAAAATGCCATCATATTTATTAACATGTGATTCTTTTTTCATAGAAACAATAAGATCTTCTAAGGAACTAGTCCTACCCAACCTCCAAGGATGTACTTCTATTCCATTCTTTTGGAGCTGACCGATTACTCTATCAAGACGTGTTTTAAAACTGGCATCTCCTGATCTGGGGTTATATATTAGCTTAAATTTTTTCAAGTTAAACCACCTCAACAGTATTATACATTAGGTAATTAATAAAGGCAAAAAAATTATGAAAATGAGACTAGAAGCAGTCAAAACACTTTCGTTGATTTTTTAAACAATTTCATTTATAATTAAAACAATAAACGATAAGGCAAAGGAGTAAGTTATATGTCAATATCTGAACAACTAAAAATTTTATGTGTAAAACTTGGGATAAGTGTATCAGAACTTGGTCGGTTAACTGGTAAAAGCCCTCAGGCCTTCAGTCAAAAAATGAAAAGAGAGAGCTTCACCGTTGATGAACTAAAGCGAATCGCGGAGGCATCAGGCTGTAAATATGAAGGTTCCTTCATTACTCAAACTGGCGAAAAGGTCACATACTAATTAAAAGGTGGTATAAACAAATGAATATATATGAAAAAACCGACCGTTTTCATGATACTATTACAAAAATTCGCCCTTTCGAGGGGCATATGTTACAGCAGCTTAAGGACTACTACCGAATTGGACTCACTTGGTCAAGTAATGCAATCGAAGGAAACACTTTTACAATTAGCGAAACAAAAGTGGTTCTTGAAGATGGTATAACCATTGGCGGTAGGTCTCTTCGGGATTTTTATGAGACCGTAGGACACGGTGATGCATACGATTTTATGTTTACACTTATTAGTGAGAGATCTATCTCCTTAGATGACATAAAAGCCATGCACCGACTGTTCTACAAGAACATTGACGAGACAAATGCTGGCACATGGAGAATGGAAAAAATTATTGTCTCAGGCTCTGAATATGTTTTCCCTAAACCACAGGAAATCGAGCGACAAATGCGAGATTTAGAAAATTGGATTAAAGTTGAGAGAGCCAATTATCATCCAGTAATCTTTGCCGCTATGCTACATCTAAAATTTGTATCGATACACCCATTCATAGACGGAAACGGCAGAGCAAGCCGTCTCATAATGAATTTGGCACTAATTCAAGATGGCTACCAGTTGGCTATAATCCCTCCTATATTGCGTTCTGAATACAATGATGCTATTCGACAGTACCAGAATAAAGGCAACCCCGATCCATTCTGTGATTTTATTGCAGAACGAGTTTTTGAAACTCAGAAGGAAATAATGCGATTACTATGCATTCCATTCCCAAAATAACAAATAAGGGGATGTGTCATTATTTTCGAAGAAATATTTCGGAGCCTAAATAATTAGTGTTATAATCCTAGCAAAATCAATGCAAAACTGCATGTCTTTTGTACTAAGTTTCGCTTTATAATATTGTTTGATATCATTGACCTTTGAAACCATTTCTAGCATTTCTTCAGCATTTGTATTTGCCACATCAAAAACTGATTTATATCCTGCTTCGAAAAAGTTTCTTGCTGCAGCAGGTCCAACACCGTTTATTCTGACAAGGTCACAAAGCGAGATTAATTCCCGTGCTTTATCAAATGAAATTGATAACTTTTGGGTTATTTCGTTTTTATCATTTAGAGAATAATAAAATTTACAAAAGTGCTTTGTGGATTTAATGCCTTCCTATTTCACGTCTTAGGATAGTTAGGTAACCTTTGGACAAACCCGACTTTTCTGAAAACAGACCAAGTTTCTGAGGGTTGATAATGAATTCTTTAATTCCGCTAAATTTTCAATCTGGCAGTCATGCATCATTTGAAAACTGGGATCCATATCCTTTTGTAGTATTTTTCTGCCCGGCAGCAAATATTGTTTTTTTAAGATTTCTTTATATGCATTAATTGGAATCTTGCTTAAATCCAGTGAATACTCCACATCATCAGCTCCCCATTTTTACTTATTACTGTTAATTTCATATTTTTCTCTAATTTCGTTAAAACGGTCATATGGAATATGATTTTCCTTTTGTAATCGACCCAAAACTATACCTGGAGATATGCCGATTTTATCGGCAAACGAAACAATGGACTCTTTGGAATAGCTATGTTTCTCGATGAAAGAATTATAATCACAAGGAGAAATCAAAGTGTCTTTTGCAAAGTAATCTGCTTCGTTTTCTTCTTCAATTGTTGTCTCTACAACATTGCTAATGTGCCCCGAAATAATATGATGCAATTCATGAAATAGACTGAACCAAAAATTATCTGCATACTTTACTCTCAAAGTTAACCCCATTACAATTTTGTTGCCATCGTAAAAAGTTGCACCATGTAAGAAAGATCCACCAATGTTCGGAAGAAAAACCAATGTAATACCACAATTCCCCAACATTTCAATAAGTTTTTCGTAGAAAATTTCTGGCGGTTTCGTAGTCATCTCTCGAATTTCAAGCATTTCTTCTTCTAGTTTGCTAATATTGATTGGTGCCACATTATATTTTCTTGCTTCTAATCTTGCTTTTTGGGCCCAAGCAGCAAGATAATAATCACTGACTATACTTTCTCCGGTTTTTCTATAAGCTATCCCTGGAATTTTTAAACTATCTAATAAATCTAATTTAGCTACTTCAAAAAAACGTCTTAATTGTTTCACTTTTTCTTCTGCAATTTTCGTTTTTTCGACCCATCCAAGTGCTGCAATTTTTGCGTAAGGAAAAGCATTAACAAAATCTACGTCTCGCTCCAAGTCCTGTTCTAAAGCAATGCGCGCCAATTTTTCTCGATAAATGATTTCGAGATTATTCCAAAAACTCGCTGGTGCTCCTAAAACAGATTCCAATCTTAATGCAACATCATGCGTTAATTCTACTTGACCATTAATCAATCGACTTACATGCTTTTCTGATAAATCCATTCTTAGTGCAAGTTCTTTTTGTTTCATTCCTCGGTTTACAATTTGGTCACGAATTGTCGAACCTGGCGGAATAGCAATGGTTTGCTTGCTATATATCATAATTTACACCTCCCAATCACATACATTTAGTGGTAGTCTTCTATTTTAATAATCCTTACGAACTGAATTTCTTGATTATTTTGTTCAAAAATCAATCTATATGGATGTAACAAGTCCATCGCATACTCACCTTTTCTATTTCCCTGCAACGGGTGACATCTTCCGATTGAAAACTGAACAAGCATTTCTACAGAAGTAGCCGCTTTAATTTCATCTACACGTTGATGAATTAAAACTGCCATTCTCTCACCATATTCTTTTTTAGCACAAGCAAAGTCGGTGCACACTTTTTCCAATTTATTTGACTTGTATTTTATGCCAAGCAATTCATCACCTCTTTACCTTAAAGGTTAATTCATTATATCACATTTCACTATTGCCATCAATAACAATTTACCGCTAAGGTTAATTTAGTATTCTATTGGCGCGTATATAACTTCTTCCATCTATAAAAAATTATTCTTAACACTTTCTCCCTCACGCTTCACAATAATATCTCCTTAGCTACTATGAGGCGTTACTATAAACTAACGGGGCATAAATCGTCTGAGGTTTTTCTTTTTCTGGTAGTTTTTTATACCCACTAATCAATTCATACATATCTTTTGTTAAAAAAACTGCTCTTAAATCATTCCCACCATACAGTGCATATACTCGTTCTTCTGAACCAGCTTCTTTCAAAAGCTTATTAATTATTGAAAAACTTTTACAAGTGCCAATTACCGATAAGTATTTTGATTTCAAGTCCTCTTCTGAAAATATCTCATATTTGATTTTATTAACTGTGATTTCATAGCCAGTTTCTGAAAAATTCTCATCTGAAATAATCATTTTCACTTTCTGTTTTTCCATAAATGGCTTAATAACTTCAAAAAAACCACCAACTCCGCCTTCTGAAAGCTCTTCAGCATCTATTGCAAAGTCTCTTCCTGATTCCTCCCAACCAAAAATATAATCTGCCTTAATTGATTCAGATTTTATATTTTCGATATGCTTAAAATCAGCATACTTATAATATCCAAGTTCCTCTAATTTTGAAATCAATGTTTTTATGTCTCCTCCAGCCATTATTGTACAACCAACTAAACTCAATACTAAAACAATTATTATTACTACGATAATCAAATTTTTCACTTATCAACCCTCCAAATTTTGGCATTCGCGTAAATGAGAGTGCACTAAAATATTGAACCGCTCCATATTTATTATACTAAAATTTTCTAATAATGTCATATGATTATGAATTTCTATTGCTTTAATATATTCTATTAAAATCGAAATCTTTTCTATACCATCAAGCTACCCGAATTAATTTGACTCTATATGTCTGTATTATTAGCTCTTTTCCGCTACTTCGGGCGCGGTCAAGCTAACAGAGTCAATTTATTCCAATATTCTTTCGCCTCCAAGCTACACGAATTAATTCGCTTTGGCTCCGAATCCCACTTTGGTATTTTTGCGCAATAAAAAAGCTACCTTTAAACAGACCTATTTTATTTTTCCACATACTTACCATAATGCTACCCGAATTAATTTGACTCTATATGTCTGTATTATTAGCTCTTTTCCGCTACTTCGGGCGCGGTCAAGCTAACAGAGTCAATTTATTAATTCGGGTAGCTATAGGTGGGATGTCTT
This sequence comes from uncultured Clostridiaceae bacterium, assembly GCA_964477445.1. GTDB lineage: Bacteria > Bacillota > Clostridia > Lutisporales > Lutisporaceae > CAYZED01. Next base: position 122,923 of record CAYZED010000004.1, read on the forward strand.
TTGTGGTGGGTTCGAATCCTTATCAATCATTCGAAAACTAAAAAACCACTTACTTTCGTAAGTGGTTTCTAATTTTCGAATGGCGGAGAAGGTGGGATTCGAACCCACGCGCCAGTTTCCCGGCCTACACCCTTAGCAGGGGCGCCTCTTCGACCGAACTTGAGTACTTCTCCGGGTCTAAGTTTTTTTGTTCCCTATTAAATTAAGTGGAGGAGAGAGTGGGATTCGAACCCACGGACACCTCACGACGTCTCTGGTTTTCAAGACCAGTTCCATAAACCGCTCGGACATCTCTCCAACAGAACATTCATATTATAGCAACTGAAAAAGACTCTGTCAATATTACTTAAAAGTATTAATTAATTTTCTTGCTATCTTTCTTGCCAATTTTTTACCATTCTATGATATAGTATCTCTTCTTAGTGATAACGTTTCGCCTATTTCCTCTTTTTGCTTATCCTATCAAAACCCATGTAAGGCCTTAAAATCTCAGGAATTAGCACTGAACCGTCTTCTTGTTGAAAATTCTCTAGAATTGCAGCTACAGTTCTTCCAATCGCAACACCTGACCCATTAAGTGTATGGATGAATTGAGGCTTTGCTTTTATATCTGGTCTATATTTTATATCTGCTCTTCTAGCTTGGAAATCTTCAAAATTACTGCAAGAAGAAATTTCAACATATCTATTGTAACTAGGCATCCAAACTTCAATATCGTACGTTTTTGCTGATGAGAATCCTAAATCCCCAGCACAAAGCGAAACCACTCTATACGGCAAACCTAGCCCTTGTAGCACTCTTTCTGCATCTCTGGTCAATAATTCAAGTTCATTATATGAATCTTCAGGCTTAACGAATTTTACTAATTCCACCTTATTAAATTGGTGCTGACGAATTAATCCCCTTGTGTCTCGTCCTGCGGATCCTGCTTCCGCTCTGAAACAAGCACTGTAAGCTGTATAATGTATTGGCAAATCGGCCGCATCAAGTATTTGTTCTCTGTACATATTTGTTACTGGAACCTCTGCTGTTGGAACAAGAAAATATTCTGTCCCAGCAATTTTAAATGCATCATCTTCAAACTTCGGGAGTTGTCCTGTCCCCTGCATACTTTTTCTATTTACTAAAAAAGGAGGAAAGATTTCTGTATAGCCGTTTTCTGTATGTGTATTTAAGTAATAGTTTATTAAAGCACGTTCAAGCCTTGCTCCTAAGTCCTTATAAAATGTGAATCTCGCACCAGTCACTTTAGCACCCGTCGCAAAGTCAAGGATTCCAAGGTCTTCACCAATATCCCAGTGAGCTTTTGGTTCGTATGGAAACTCTGTTGGAAGTCCCCACTTTCTTATTTCCTGATTGTCTGTTTCATCTTTACCATCCGGTGTAAATTCACTTGGAACATTTGGAAGCGCTAATAAAATCAAATTAATCTCCGAATCTATTTCTGCAACTTTCTCATCATCTTCTTTAATCTTTTCTGAAATATTTTTGTTCTCGAGTATCAATTCTTCAGCGTCCAACTTGGCCTTCTTTAACTTGGCCACTTCCTCTGAAACCTTGTTTTTCTTTGCTTTTAGTTCCTCTACAGAAGTTAGTAACGCTCTCTTTTTAATGTCTAGCTCAATAATTTCGTCAATTTTGAATTCCTGCCCTCTTCTAGCTAGCTTTTGTTTGATTTCTTCTGGATTTGTTCTGATTGCTCTAATATCTAACATTTTTATCTTCCTTTCGATGTATAAATTTTTTAACACACTCTTAAGCCTGAATAAAAGCGAAAAAAAGCGGATTCCAATCCCAATTTCTTGGGGCGAAATCCGCGGTACCACCCAAATTAACACTTTCGTGCTCACTTAATTCTTTTAACGACCAATCGGCCGGTTCTGCTCTTCACAGACTGCTCAGAGATGGAACCTACTCTTTGATTATCGGCTTTCATCAGCCACCGACTTTCTAAAAATCAAAAGAATACTATTTCTCGTCAACGCATTTATTTTTTTAAATTATACTCCTAAAAACATCGAATTGTCAAATTTCCTCACCTTATTGAGTCTTCTCAGTTTGTTATCTCTTTTCCCATAAATAGATATATGGACCACCAGAGCCCTTGTTACAATCCATTCTGTCATTAGAAGTTAATCCTGTTATAGCAACCCATCCAGTTGACGAAGAACCAAAGGAATACGAACCATTCGTTTCATATCCTAATTCAGTAAGTGGAGCTCCTGCTCGCCTATCCTTAGTTGAGTAAATATAAACATATTTACCACCAGCATCAGCATTGAAATCTTTTTTTATACAATTATAAGTAATCCCATTATATGCATATGTGTTACCTGCATTTGATTCTTTATTCCACCATTCAAGTTTAACATCAGTAATGGCTTCATTAGGATTTGCGGTCAAAGTGTAAGCTATATAGATAAATTGTCCATGAACCCCTTTATTCATATCACAATTTAATGTCACTTTAGGTGCATATGCATCCTCTCTTGAAATTATTGCGTCAACATCCGATTTTGCTAATGCTTCTGATTTATCAGACATTCCCACGTATAAATTCTTAACGTAGAGTTCTCTCGGTCTATTATCAATGTCAGCAAATTTTTTACCCGCTGCATCTAAATAAGTCTGATATGCACTCATAATTGCCGCTTGTTTACTATCGTCTGCTAATTTCCATATTTCTATCAACGAATCACTGCAATTTGACCCCACATCTATTAATTCAAGTGATGTATTCTTATCGATGCTATCAGACCATGATGAATATGAGTTTCTTGCCTCACTGTAAGTAGAAATATCTCCTGCTGTGGATCCACCTAGCCTTCGACCCGAAAAAGTTGTATTCGAAACAAATTCTTCAGCCTTTTTCTTGGTTTCAGTGTCCACTGAACCAGAAGAAGAATACCTAACATTAGAATACGCATAATTCACTTCAATTCTCAGATCGTTTTCAGATTTCTTTGATTTATTATTATAAATATAGTTTAAATCCATTCTTCCCCCGAGAACTATATCCGCCAGTATGTGTGTTCCATATTTATTGAATATCTTTTCATAGTATTTTTGTCTTGCCTCTGTAGTATAACTAGCTGTATCAACGTTCAATGCATCTTTGAGTTCTTTTTTTGAATATTTTTTAACATCTTCGTATGTTAAATCTGCTGTATTAATAAGTTGTCGTTTTCTTTGAATTTTAATTTGATTTTTTATATATACTGAATTTGATGAAACCGATGTAGAGCTTGATGTCGACAATGAGAAATCAGCCGATACACTGGAGAAAAACAATCCATAAGATGCTGAAATCCCTAGATTACTTGCTACATTATCTTGATATTTTTTTATTGTCTCTCCCATATATAAAGATGTAGTAGTATCGGATTTTCCTATTTCATAAACATACCCATCTTTCATAAGAGTATCCATATCAAGAATTAAAGCACCTGTCCCAACATCCCCTGAATTGAAATAATCAGCGGTTACGACATTGTAGCCATATCCCAGATAACCTCCATATTTCCCATCTTCATTTGGTTTGACAAGGGTTCCCATTGTTCCCGCAAGTTCTGAATCGCCTCCAATATTAAGTTTCGGATTTATCACTGCGGCAGGTTTGCATGCACCAAGCATTGAAGTCAAAACAAACATGGCAAGAATCAACATGGTAATTTTTTTCTTATTCATAGCTACTCTCCTTTAATTTGTTTCTATTTATTAACAGCTTTTTGTTACTATAAAGCACAATAACTACAGCTGTTAAAATCGGCAAAATACAACCAAAATTTCGCATATCTCTATCTGATACAAGCATGTTATAAATCGAATGGAATGTTATCGCTGTGCTAAGTAATCCAAAAGTCATAATATAGTCTAGCTTTTTTTCATGGTAAGCATAGGTCATCCCAAAGCCTATTGTAGCCGTGCATATAGCGTGCATAATACCTGATGCAAATCCTCTTACAAGAATGAAAAATATATCATCTGATCCAAAAACAGTTATATAGTAACAATTCTCAAGAGTTGCGAATCCTACTCCAAGCGCAAGCGCCACCGAGATAATATCATTTTTCTCTGGCTTAAAGACTAATACATAAATTAATATTGGTAGTGCCTTCAAAATCTCCTCACTAATAGGCGAAATATATATCGAAGCATCTGTGGAAGAGTAACTAAACAAACTGAACAAAAAATTATTAGAATATCCAGCTAAAATACATGTAGTCATCCCGATTATAAAGAAAAAATTAAACCGTCTAGCCTGACCTTTTATTAAAAACAAGGTTAAAAGCATTGGTGCAACAAGACATACAAAAACATTGTCTACACTTGACATTCTTCTACCCCCTTGTACATCGCCGGAACTATAAGTAAAAGCGCCATTGCAAAACCAAATTTCAAGATATCCTCAGCGTCTTCAAAGCCAAACGAAACCGAAAGGCATATGAGATTGTCTAATAATAGAATTAGTGCAACTACATAATTATACGAGCGAAAAGATTTGAGATTCCCTAAATTGTTATATGATAAAAGAATGTATTTCATCGTAAAATATGACAAAAGCGCCGTTGGAATCAAATATATTATTGTATAAAAAATATTATCACCTTTTAGAAATAGTGTAATACTCGAAGCTAAAATCAGAATTGGTGCTATCATAGAAATAAAGCTGTATTTAATGGGCACGCTAATTCCTTTTTCGATTAACGGCCTCAAAACGTTGTAGCTTGCCGAAAACAAAAGAATGTAAAATCCTATCCAAGAAAGATCCGAAATAGAAAAGGATCCTATTTGTTCATAACCCTTAATATACAAGTGCAAAACCCAGTATAGTTCTCCCAATATAAAGCAAATAAAAGATTGTGCAATTATTTTATAAATAACTACGTTCCCTCTTTTAATAATACAATCAAAAATACATATTAACGAAACCAATCCACACATAAGCTGAATAACTTCTACCGTAATATTATAAAGTTTCATTGACCATTGATAAACGATAAAGCATGAACAAAGTGATAAAAATAACATTACCAATGCGACTATCATATATTTGTTTTTTACAATATTCATAGCTCCCTCAGTTCTTTTTATTATTCATTACTATAACAATACTTTACTATTGATTTTTAAATCGCTTACTAATTCTTCATCAATACTTTACTATTATATTACTATTATATTACTATTCTATAATTATTTTATTGATATGTTAATACCAATATTTTAAAATCACAATATTATTTTAGCATAATTTCTCTAAACATTTCTTTATATAACAAAAACACTCCCACTTGATAATAATCCCCAAGCAAGAGTGTTCTTATTTGTTAATATTCTCTCTTATTTATCTAATATCTTTCTCTTATTTTACTTCTAATACGCCTTAGCCGCGTATATCATTTTTTCTGCCTTTTTTCCGCAAACCAAGCAAGAATCACCTAACATCTCTTGATTAAATGGCATACATCTTATAGTCGCACCTGTGTCTTCCTTCATTTTGTCCTCACAAGCTCTGTCCCCACACCACATTGTCTTAACTAACGCATTCTTTTCAGCCAAAAGCGCCTTAAATTCGTCATAATTAAGAACTACATGAGTGTGCTTTTCTCGATTTTCTAGTGCTTGAGCAAACAAAGTATTATGAATATCATCAAGCAATGTTGCAATAGATTCTGAAAGTCCTTCCATTGGAAGTGCTATTTTCTCCAAAGTGTCTCTTCTACAAACCATAACTTGATTTTTTTCTATATCTTTTGGCCCAACTTCAAGTCTAATTGGAACACCTTTCATTTCCCATTCGTTAAACTTCCAACCAGCACTATAGGCATCTCTGTCGTCTAATTCAACTCTGAATTTTTTTGCGAGCTCTGCTTTAATCTCAAAAGCTTTATCAAGAACTCCTTCTTTATGAAAAGCGATAGGAAGAATTACAACTTGTGTTGGAGCCACTCTTGGAGGCATTTTCAGCCCTCTGTTATCTCCATGTACCATTATTATCCCACCGATTAGTCTTGTTGAAGAGCCCCAAGAAGTAGAGTATGCATGTTTTCTTTCACCATCTTTGTCAAGGAACTGAATATCAAACATTTTGCTAAAATGAGTTCCTAAATCATGTGATGTGCCAGCTTGTAGAGCCTTACCATCATGCATAATCGCCTCGATAGTGTAAGTGCTATCAGCTCCAGCAAATTTTTCTTTCTCTGATTTTAATCCAGTTATTACTGGAATTGCGAGTTCATCTTCTGCAACCTGACGGTAAACATCAAGCATCTTCAATGTTTCTTCTAGCGCTTCGTCGTGGTTTGCATGAAGTGTGTGACCTTCTTGCCATAAAAATTCAGCAGTTCTGAGGAAAGGACGAGTCGTCTTTTCCCATCTAATTACATTACACCATTGATTAATAAGCACTGGAAGATCTCTATAGGACTGTACCCATTTTGAATACATATGGCAAATCATTGTCTCGGAAGTCGGTCTTATAAAGAGTCTTTCTGTCAGCTCTTCGTTTCCTCCATGAGTAACCCAAAGAACCTCTGGCGCAAAACCTTCAAAATGATCCGCTTCTTTCTTCAAAAAGCTCTCTGGGATTAACATTGGAAAATAAGCATTTTTGTGGCCAGTTTCTTTAAATCTTCTGTCCATAACACTCTGGATGTTTTCCCAAATTCCATAGCCATATGGCTTAATTACCATACATCCCTTAACTGGCGAATAGTCCACTAAGTCCGTTTTCAATATGATATCAGTGTACCACTGCGAAAAGTCGGTCTCCATAGGTGTGATTTCTTTTACAAATTCCTGTTCGTTTTTTTTCTTGTTTGACATAATAATTTCCCTCCTTCTAATCATTTCACTTTTTTCTATCCGCCGCAAAATTTCGGTTGCAATATTTGCATGGGTGAAAAAAGCATTATTGCTTTTTAAAATAAAAAACGGACCCATCCCAGTTTCCTGGGGCGAATCCGCGGTACCACCCAAAATCAACTAATTAATATATAAATGATTTTTTAAACAAAATTCATTAAATATTAATAGTTCTCAAAAGCTTTAACGCAGCATACGTGTAACTTATCGCTACAAACTCCAAGGTAGGTTAGGGATGCTATTAATATTAGGTCTTTCAGCCAATGAACCTAATTCTCTGAAAAAACGCACTTCCTTAGTATTCCTCTTCAATGTTTTAAATATTAAAAACTTAAAGGGATTATACCAAAATTTCTTAAATAAATCAAACTAAAATATTTTATAACGCCTCATTTTTCTCAAAACCTAACTTACTTAATACTTCAGTCAGTTTATCGATATTAATAGGCTTTACTGCATAGCCTTCACATCCGCTATCAAACGCTCCATAAACATTCTCCGAATCATTAAGTGCTGTAATCATAATAATCTTTGTTTTTTTAGCTTTTTCGATTTTCTTATCGTTTTCAATTTCTCTAACAGCTTTAAGCACTTTCATCCCGTCTAATTTTGGCATCATGATATCAAGGCACACTAAATCATATGGACGCTCTTCTCTATGCGACAACATAAATGCTTCAAGAGCTTCGGCTCCATCGACTGTTATTTCTGGTTCTCCATATTGCTTTAAAAATTTGATTAAAAACCTTCTGCTCGCTAAGTCATCTTCTGCAATTAAAATCCTCATTTTTTCACTGTCCTTTCTTTAAAATTGCTTTCATTCTTACAGTTTTAAATATTCCAATGCTTTACTAAAGTTACCGGCTCTAAAGTTCATTGCGGCTTTTAATAATTTGTCTTCCATTTTACTATCAATACCTATATAAAGTTCCTTCAACTGAATTATTATCCCTTCTGCTGCCAATTCATTTTCTGATTCAAGTGCTGCATTTAATGCTAACATTAGATCCATTGAATACTTTTCATTTGTACTTTGAGTTAATTGGTTCTTGTCCTCATTTGCACCTTCAATAAAAAAGTTATTCTGATTATTTGTATTTTTTAACGCAATCTCTTCGTTATAGTGTTTTTTCTTAACTAATCGATCATTTGAATATTTTTGTATTAAATCGTCAAGCTCACTGACACCTTCTTTTAAGCTCGACAAACTTATTGGCTTTGAAACATACCCGTCCATTCCGGATTCCAAAAATCTTTCTTTATCGCCTTTTATTGCAAAAGCTGTGACTGCAATTATCGGTATATGTAACTCTCCAGCCTCCAATTCTCTTATTTTTTTTGTGGTCTCAATACCATCCATTATTGGCATTTGAATATCCATGAGTATCATATCATATTCTTTGCTTGTAAAAGCCTTTACCGCTTCATATCCATTTTCAACTATTTCGACTTTATAATTTAGACCCTCTAATAATTTTGTGATAACAAATCTATTCATTTCATTGTCTTCTGCCACTAAAATATTATAGCTTAAATCTACTTCATTTTCTTCAATCTTACTATAATCAAATTCTTCCTCTTCAACACTTCTCATTGTCAAATCAAAAGCAAAACAAGCACCTTTCCCGATTTTTGGTTTTATCCAAATCTCGCCACCCATGAGTTCTACTAAGCCTTTCGAGATAAAAAGTCCAAGGCCTAAACCACTTTTGTATTCAGCTTTCGATAATGATTGTATTTGTGAATAGTTCTTAAAAAGCTTGTTAAAATCCTCTTTTGATATCCCAATCCCCGTATCATCAACTTCAAAGTGATACTCGAACATGCCTCTTTCCATGTTTTTCCTTCTCGATGCTTTAAGGCGAACTGATATGGATCCTACAGTCGTAAATTTTATGGCATTACCGATTAGATTGGATAAAACCTGACTTATTCTATCTGGATCACCTAGTATTATCTCCGCCCCATTTAGTTCGATTATGGTCTCTATGGTTAGGCCTTTTCCTTTTGCTTGATTTTCAAATGACTTAACTGTGTTCTTTAAAATATTCCCGATATTAAATTTTATATTTACTAATGAGATTTTCCCTGCCGCAATTCTTGTCATATCAAGCATATCATTAATTAGCCGAAGCATATTATTCGCGCTGTTTTTTACAATTACTACATCTTCCATTTGATCAGCATTCAATGGAGTTCTAATCAAAAGTTCTGTCATACCGATAATCCCGTTTAAAGGTGTTCTAACTTCATGGCTCAGTTTTGCGATAAATTCATCAGTATTCTTCTTAGCGACCTCAACGTCTTTTATCCTTTTATCAATTTTTATCTGATGATTTTTTATACCAGTAATATCGGTGCATTTTCCCATATATCCATCAACAATGCCTTCATAATCAGTATGTTCAATTATTCTAATCAAAAACCATCTAATCTCTCTATCTTTATCAATAACCTTAAGTTCCATCTCGTAAAATTTGTCTTTTCTGTTTTCAAATTCATTTTTTACTTTGTGTAAATCAATAGTAATTCTATTCTCCCATTCCCCAGATAATATATCTTCTCGAGACATACCTAATATGCTTAAAAGACTTTCACTCATATTCTTCATTTTACCTGAAAGATCACAGCTCCAGATTAATAAATTTAGATTATTTAAATTATTATAGAAGAAATTCTCATACGTATTTTCATTCTTATCAAAGAATACGCCTTCGTCTGAGTTTCCGTATTCAGTAAACACTAAAAAGATTTTTCTTTTTTGTCCATCCCCAAAAGGAATGAAATCGATACTATATTTGGCCTTAATATTGTCTTTCAATTCTTTGACTATTTTAATAGTTCGTCTAATGTTTTTTTCAAATGCTAAATTTATATTGTGTCTGATTTCACAGTCTTTACACTCAGCCGATACACCACAAGTGATTCCATTACTATTTTTACACTTTATGAGCGCCCCTAGTGTTATTGCCCCAATATCTGATGTTATTTTTAAGTTTCCAGCTGTTTGACCTGTTTCAAATACAAAACCTTTCGTATCAACAATTATAGCTTTAAATGAGTTCTGATTCATCTCTAAATAATCCGTTTTTTCTTCTATCATAATATCAACCAGCCTTCATTTAAATTAACACCCTATGAGTTGAGTTTTACTAACTAATGAATCACCCCTTGTGGGAGGTGTTTTTTTACTATACCTCCCAAAGGGATTGTGTATTCGTTAATTTATTATAACTAATCCAGGTGGGAAGTATATGTAATTTATTACGCTTCCCACAGGAGCAAATTAACTAGTACTTTCCAAATTCTGCATCATCTAAACTAATATTAATGTTTTTCATTGATTTCTTAGGTTTAGTAATTTGTTTTGGTGGAGGAGCACTATGGCTTGGCGCAGCTGTCACATATCCATCCTGTCTTTTTAGTGAGAATCTACCTATCATATCTTTTAAGAGTAATGACTGACTGGATAACTCTTCGCTTGCTGCTGCACTTTGCTCTGCTGTAGCTGTATTCATCTGAGTAACTTGTGATACTTGCTCAATTGCTCCATTTATTTGCGATATTGCAGTTGCTTGTTCATTCGATGCGACAGCTATTTGTCCAACTAAATTAACTGCTTTACTTACGCCATCAACTATTTGGCCTAGTGCAACTGCAGTGTCATTAGCTATTTTTGTTCCAACTT
>CAYZED010000004.1:133487-140950 GCA_964477445.1 uncultured Clostridiaceae bacterium
CAACTTCCACTTTTTTAATCGAGCCTTCAATCATTGTCGTCGTTTCTTTAGCTGCATTTGCGCTTCTGGCTGCTAAGTTTCGAACTTCTTCTGCAACAACTGCGAACCCTTTTCCATGTTGACCTGCTCTGGCTGCTTCTACTGCTGCATTAAGTGCGAGAATATTTGTCTGGAATGCTATTTCGTCAATTACCTTAATGATTTTGCTGATATTGCTCGAAGATTCATTGATTTCTTCCATTGCCTGAAGCATTTCCTTCATCTGATCATTTCCGCTTATTGCGCTCTTTTGTGATGTAATTGCTAAATCATTTGCCTGATTTGCACTAACTGCATTCTGTTTTGTCTGTGAAGAAACCTGTGTTAAGGAAGCGGTTATTTCTTCAATACTACTTGCCTGTTCTGTTGATCCTTGTGATAAGTTTTGACTCGAATCGGAAACCTGTCTAGCTCCAGCATTAACCTGATCTGCTGCTGAGTTAATATCCCCAAGAACCTTATTCAGATTGTTAATTATTTTGTTCAAAGAATCTTTAATTTCTGAGAAATTTCCTCTATAATCAGCTGTTATTCCAACTACCATATTTCCCTCTGCCATTTCATTCAGAACTGAGGATATTTCGTCAACATAACCCTTTAGCGTCACTATGGTATCATTCATTGCATTTTTGATTACTGCATGATCACCTTTATAGTCTCCTGTTACTGAAATTCCTAGGTTTCCTTTTGACATTTCGACGAGAACCGCCGAAGCTTCTTGGACTGGAGCAATAACTGCATCCAAAGTTCCATTTACTCCTTCAACTATCTTTCTGAAATCGCCTTGATGTTTAGTGGCATCGGCTCTGGTAGATAGTCTTCCTTCTACTGCTGCAACAGAAAGCATGACCGCATCTGTTACGAGTGTGTTTACTGCATCAATACAAACATTTAGATTGTTTTTAATTGCATTAAAGTCGCCGTTGTAGCTGTCTGTAATCTTTGCTGGTATCTGTCCTTTACTAATTTTGTCAACATAATCTGCTGCAACATTAAGTGGGTTAATTACTGAGTCAAGTGTCGAGTTTACGCCTTCAACGATTTTCTTGTAATCTCCATAGTGCTTAGAGGCGTCTGCTCTCGTGGATAGCTTTCCTTCAACTGCTGCTACTGAAAGCATGTTAGCGTCAGTAACTAAATTATTAACCGCATCAATACATGCATTAAGATTATCTTTTATTGTATTGAAATCGCCGTTGTAACTGTCAGTGATTTTAGTAGGTATCTGTCCTTTACTTATTCTATCAACATATTCTGCTGCTACATTAAGTGGATTAATAACTGAATCGAGCGTCGCGTTTACGCCTTCAACGATTTTCTTGTATTCTCCATAATGTTTCGATGCATCCGCTCTGGTAGATAGTCTTCCTTCCACCGCTGCAACTGAAAGCATGTTAGCGTCGCTTACTAATTCCTTCATATTTCTAATTAGAAGATTTAATTTTTGTGCCATAATATCTTTTTCAGACTTTTCAGTAATTGTAACACTCAGGTCTCCTGCCGAAATCTTTTCTACTGCTGCAGCTTGATCTTTTATGTTTTCAATCATTTTTGAAAAAGCTGCCATTAGCATTCCGATTTCATCAGTAGTTTTTGATTTAACCTTTACATCAACATCTCCCAAAGCGAGCTTATTGGCTGTATCGACTAAAATATTAATTGGTTTTCCTATAATTCTAGAAAGCAAAATACCAATACCAATTGCTAAAACAAATGCGAAAATAGCAAATCCAATCATTATCAATATTGAATTATTAGCAGCTGCAGTATTTCCATCAGAAGTTTCTTTTGCTAAATCAACCTTCATCTTTGCTAATTCTTCTAGGTCAGCTTGAACACTCTGCGCTGCGTCATAAGCTGTTGTGTCTATTATCTTATATGCTTCTGCATCCTTGTTTGCTTTTGCTAAAGTTAAAGCTGCGTCAGCAAGTTTATAGTATTCGTCTAAGTGTGTTTCAATTTTCGTGAATAAAGCGTCGCCTTCTGGTGTAAATAATGTTTTCTTAACTTCAGCTAGATTTGTTTCCACTTCTTGTCTCCTGTCAACAATTCTACTCTCGAAATCAGCCAATTTAACTGGATCTGCGGTTAATATTATGTCTTTCGTATTTCCACGTTCTCTTTGAAAAGCATTTCTAGCGTCCCCAATATATCCTAATGGCACAGTCATGTTCAAATATAGCTCTGTATCTTTTTTGTCTGCTGATTGAAGGCTTATTACACCCACTAAACCCACTGCAGCAGCTATGATAGCAACTATTAGAAATCCAATTATCAATTTAACACTTAGTTTGAGATTCATTAACATATTATTTTCCTCCTATAATTATTCAAGTTTTAGTATTATTCAATTTCTGCTACTAATGCTAGTTCATCATCGTTTAATAATTTATGGCAGTCTAAGATTAATTTCACTTCTTCTCCAAGTTTTCCAATGCCTTTTATGTATTTATGATGGAATCCCTGTCCTATATTTGGTGGTGGTAATAACATATCATCCGGAATAACTACAACTTCAGATACTCTATCAATTATTAGTCCTATTGTAATCGAATCAATCTCAATAACTATGATACATGTTCTATCGTCGTATGCTCTTACATTCTTCCCAAATCTCAACCTTACGTCCATTACCGGAATTATTTTGCCTCTGAGATTAATTACTCCTTTAATATGTGATGGCATATCTGGAACTTCAGTGATATTTTGAATTCCAATAATTTCGGTAACATACTTAATCTCTATACCATAATTTTCATCGCCTATGGTAAAAATTAAATACTTCCCTTTCTGTGTGTCTTCATCAGCAAATAGCATTTCATCATTGTTTAGTTCGCTCATTTTAGCCCTCCTCTCGTATCAATCATTAATCAAATTTGGTATATCTAATATTAAACTTATTCCGCCGTCACCTAGGATTGTGCATCCGGCAACTCCTCTAACCTTCTTAATATATTGCGGCAAAGTCTTTACTACAACCTGCTGTTCTCCGAGTAATTCATCCGCAAACAATACTTTGCTTCTTCCGTCATCCTCAACCATTATCATGATTCCTTCCAGTAGATTATCTGTGGCATTTTCGACTCTGAATCGTTGTCCTAACTTAATTACTGGGTAAGCCTGCCCTCTAACCATTATCATTATATTCCCGTCCAAATCTTCTAAAAGTCTTTCTTTGCTTAGTTTGAACGATTCCTTGATAGATGTGATTGGCATTGTGTACCTATTACCACCAACTCTTATCGTCATGCCATCAACAATAGATAACGTTAGCGGAATTCTAATCACAAAAACCGTTCCTTGCCCTAGGTTACTCTCAACACTCACAGTCCCTCTTATCTTTTCAATGTTCTTTGAGACTACATCCATACCAACCCCGCGTCCAGAAAACTCAGTAACATTTTCTTTGGTGGAGAATCCTGGTAAAAATATATACGAAAACATTTCTTTCTCAGTTATTTCACTCTCAGATTTATATGTAAGACCATTTTCATAAGCTTTCTTATAGATTGCTGCTTTGTCCAGCCCTTTTCCATCATCCTTCACAATAACCCATACTTCACTTCCAACATTCCTAGCTTCAAGTACTATCGTACCAATGCCCTCTTTGCCTTTTGATTTTCTTTCAGTTGGCTTCTCGATTCCATGATCCGCTGCATTTCTGATTAGATGCATTAAAGGATCCGCTATTTGTTCGATGATGTTTTTATCTGCCTCAGTATCTTCCCCAATTAATTCAAGTTTGATTTCCTTATTGGTTTTTTTCGCCATGTCTCGAACCAATCTCTTCATCTTCTGAAAAACTCCCGAAAAAGATACCATTCTCATTGACATTGCAATGTCTTGTAGATCGTCAGTTATTTTTCTCAGTTGCCTGGCTGCTTTATAAAAATTATCAAGTTGCATTCCATTTAGCTCAGGATTTCTGGTAACCATTGCTTCTGATATAACCAATTCACCAACCATATCCATTAATTTGTCGAGTTTTTCAACGTCGACACTGACCATCTTGACAGTTCCACCTTCACTAAGAAGCACTTCTTTATTTGCTATTCCAGTGGCTGTTCCTGTTTTCTGATCATATGTTTTGATTGCAAAATCAGGTTCCTCTTTGCATTCGAATCTTTCAACTTCACCATCGAATATGTCCTCTAAAGAATTAATTTTTTTCCTTTTTTCCTTTAAAATTTCTACTTCGTCTTTTTCATTTTCATCCAGTTCTTTCAATTCTAGTTTTGTGAGAAAAACGGTGTCCTCAAGTTTTTTCTTTAGTTCTTCGAAATTCATTTCAGTTTCAAAAACAATCACAAAGCCATTTTTTCGAATATATTCAACTGCACAAGAATCTTCAATTAAATTTTCGGGGATGTGTTTAATATTTATTGAAATTTCGTCTAATTCATGTGCCACAGAAAATGCTCTTACATTTTCCATCTCACAACCTTCATCAAAATATATATTCGCACAATATTTCTTTCGTCCATTTACTAAATCTGGTTCAGATGCGATGTAAAACTTAGGTGTAATCTCTTCATTCACAGTCACAACAATCGGTCTTCCCTCAGATACTGCATTTAATGCTGCTAAAACTTCTTTTATATACGGCGAATTATCACCGTCGCTTACAGTTGTTTCATCAATTTTTATGACCTCTGACTTAATAAAATCTGAGCATTTAAGTACTAAGTCTGCAATAGCTGGTTTGTCAAAATCGTTTAGTTTGTTTTTTCTAATAAAATCAAATAAATCTTCCATCTTATGCGCTAATTCTGCAATATTGTTAAAAAGCATCATAGCCGAATTACCTTTAAAAGTGTGCATTATTCTGAATATTTCACTGACACTTGCTTCAATATTACTCTCTGACTCTAGCTGAAGCACTGATTGTTCTAACTTCTCAATCATTTGATGAGCTTCAAAAATATAAATATCTAGCATTGGTTCTCTTTTAGGTGTCAAAGTCTTCACCTCCTTTTCATCTTATATCTGACTAAGTGCCTCAATAACTTTCGATTCCACAAATGGTTTAACGATAAACGACCTTGCGCCAGCTAATACTGAGTCTATTACCATACCTTCTTGTCCCATTGCTGAAATCATAATTACCTTTGCTTCCTTATCAAATTTTTTTATCATCTTCAGCGCTTCAATTCCAGTGCATTCAGGCATTGTTATATCCATCGTTACAATATCAGGCATGAGCGTTTTATACTTCTCAAAAGCATCATTTCCATTTTCAGCTTCTCCAACTATTTCATACCCATTTTTTATTAGCATTTGCCTTAACGCTGCTCTCATAAATGCTGCATCATCAACTATGAGTATTTTTTTCATCACTTTTCCCTCCATGATTTATCAAAAGAAATTTAATGTTTTTTTCTATCTTTTCACTAAGTGAATATGTACAACCTTCCATCTTCCAAAACATTGTCTGAGATACAAGTGTTGACATAATAAGTTCTGCCAAGTTTTCAATAAATTCTTCAGATTCCCCTTCAAGTTTAAGTAAAATATCAAGTATGGTTTTTTTTCTTCCATCCAAAATTTCCTTAAAAGTAGTGAATAGTTCTTTATCCGTTTTTAAGTATTCGATAGAAAACATAACCGAAGCAATTTCGGGATAATTCTCATAGTATTCAGAGTATAGTTTGCCAAAATAACTTAATGCTTCAAATATATCTTTCATATTTTCCATAACTGTTGCGGCAATAGCTTTATCATATTTCGAAAAATCTATTAGTATAGCATTTATAATGTCATTTTTGCTTTTAAACTGCCTGTATATCGCCGGCTCAGTTACCCCTTGCCTAAAAGCTATCTCCCTTGTAGTGAGACCGTGAAGGCCCTTCTCATCCATCAATTTGATAGCATCTATAATTATTCCGTCTTTTCGTTTAAAATACTTATTTATTTTACTCATTGTGATTCCTCTTCTCATTCGCTAATAGACGTAACCTGTAATCCTTAACTTAATATATTCTAGGTGTAAATTATCAACTGTTGTTTACAAGTTGTGGTTTATAGGTCAATGGTTTTACGTTAGTAGATACTAACTAACATCGTCTAATTTCAATTATATGCTGATTTTTTGTTTTTGCAAGAGTTTTTTTTGACAAAAAAAAAGAACATCATACTACTAATTTTTATCGATTAGTATGAGATGTCCGTCTTAAAAAATATTTGAATTATAAACTTAAATTAATATAATTTTTTTCGAATCTAATTCAATTTGCTCGTATTTAAATCGGTGTAATATCCTTCTTCAATTTCATTGAAATACATCTGAATCATACTTCTACCTATATAAGCATCCGCAAAAGTATCATTTATTGATATAGTCTCGTCCATGATATTAAGTGCTTCTTTGAGTTCTCCTTTTTGGGCCAAGACAATACCTTTCCCATAATAAGCTTCCGAAAGACTTATGTTTTTCATTAAAGCCAAATCATAATTGTAAACGGCTTCATCTAATCTCCCTAAATGTCTTAATGCATCTGCCTTTCTGCAATATAATTCAGCAAAATCCGGCTTCCTTTCGATAACTTTATTAAAAACCTCTACTGCATTTAAATACTTATGCATTGCCAGTAGCACCATCCCTTTCCCATACAATGTATCTGCGTCATCTGGCTCAAACTCGAGTGCGCGATTTATTAGTTCTAGTGCACTTTCATTATTTTCATCCAGATATTCAATATGTGACAGATTATATAATACCGCCTGATTATCTGGCTCTAATTCTTCAGCTTGAAGCAACCATGCCTTAGCCTCTTTATTCTTTCCCATAGCTTTTAATGCAACTCCTTTCCCAAAACAAGCAAAAAACTTACTATTCTCATCATCTTCTAACATTGAATATACAATAATAGATTTTTCGTATTGTCCATTTCTAAAATAACACATTGCGATTCCTTTTCTCGCTTCGTTTAAGTCAATTTCAGTTTTTTCTGCTTTTTTAAAATATGTCAAGGCAGATTGAATCTCATCTTGTCCAAGATAGATGTTCCCTATATGCATACAACATAAATGAACCAAAACTCGTTTTTCTTCTGGCAATAGCTTCGCTACGCTATAACTATCAAGTAAACTATCAAATAACTCAATTGCCCTTTCAAAATCCCCATCAGATTCAGCAATCTCAGCCTCAGAAAAAATATCCTTCAATGATTTATCAATTATTCTTTTTTCCAAAAGCTTTTTTTCTTTTTTATTAAAGCCAATTCTTTCCATAATCCACAAATAAAAACTATTTGCTATTTCTCCAAAATAAATCATTCTTATCTCACCAGCATCCCTTTTTTTACCGAATCGGCAACGTCTCGGCCCTCAAGCATTAACAGAATTTCTAAGGCGAATTTAATCGCTGTGCCAGGACCTTTTGAGGTAACAAAATTCCCATCCACTACAATATCTTCATCCAACAC
>CAYZED010000004.1:140960-162875 GCA_964477445.1 uncultured Clostridiaceae bacterium
CGCTCCATCGAGAAGTTTTTCTACTCCAGGATAACACGTCGCGCGCTTTCCTTTCAACATTCCCCATCTTCCAAGAACCCCAGGGGCTGCACAAATAGCCGCAATTATACTTCCACTTTTTATAAATTCATCAATATCTGCTTTTAGCCTACTACTCATATAAAGATTATCGCTCCCCGGCATTCCACCTGGAAGAATATTAGCTGCAACGTCTCTTCCCATATTCTCTAAACCAAAGTCGGTTACAATCGAAATATCATGCGCACCTTTAACAGTCTCTTTTCCATCTATCGAAACTAAATTAACACTCACGCCTCCACGCCTTAGTACATCAATAACCGTTATAGCTTCAATTTCCTCAAAACCCTCTGCTAAATATATATTAGCACTCTTCACCTTTTTCGCATTATTCGCGCTATTCGCGTTATTCGCGCTATTCGCGTTATTCACGCTATTCGCACTCATCACTCTATTCCCCCCTAAAATCCTCCGGTAGATTACTTTCTTTAGATGCTGCAACTGCTAGCTTATCACAAATAGTATTTTCCGGATTATCGTTATGGCCCTTAATCCAAAAGAATTTTACTTGATGTAATTGAATTCTATTATAAAGCAGCTCCCAAAGATCCGCGTTCTTTGCTTTCTCATTTCTTGTTCGAAACCAATTATTTGATCTCCATTTTTCAAGCCAACCTTTTTCTATTGCGTCAACAACGTATCTGCTATCACTGTAAATGGACACTTGACATTTCTCTTTTAATGCATCCAACCCTTTAATTACTCCCATGATTTCCATTCTGTTATTAGTGGTATTATTATATCCACCCGATAATTCTTTTCTATGTCCATTAAATAATAAAACTACCCCATAACCGCCAGGTCCTGGATTTCCTGAGCAGGCTCCATCAGTATAAATCTTTATTTCCTTCATTAAGTCCTTCTCCTAAAATGATTTACGATCAAAATTGTTGTTATTGCTTGTGAAAAGTCAAACCGTAAGTATCAGCATATGAAAATGTAAATATTTTTTTACTTGTTAGTATTTACTATACACTCGAACATATCGCCCTAGCCATTCCAGTAATCGAAACTTGTTTTTCGACCCCGCCAATTTCATACGCTACCTTTGGCATACCATAAACAATGCTACTTTCTTCATCTTGTCCTAATGTCTTTGCGCCTCGACTTCTCATCTCAAAAATACCTTTTGCTCCATCTGCACCCATTCCGGTCAAAATTACACCTAACGCTTTATTTCCAGCTTCTCTCGCTACCGAGTCAAATAATACATCGACAGAAGGGCAGTGTCCATTTACTTTTTCGCCTTTAAAAAGCACTATTTGATATATTCCTCCAACCTTCTTTACTTCCATATGTTGATCTCCCGGAGCGATTATCGCCATCCCAGGTAGTACCCTATCCCCGTGTTCAGCTTCTTTCACCGCTAAAAGACTATTATTATTCAATCTTTCAGCATACATTCTTGTAAAAACAGGTGGCATATGTTGCACTATTACAATCCCAGGTAATTCTTTTGGTAGATTCCTGAGAATTTGAGCAGTGGCTTCCGTACCACCAGTAGACGCTCCAATAGCGATCAAATGCCCTTGAAATTCTTTATTAGCGTTAACTCTACCAATTGCTCCCGAAGAAACTTTTTTCCAGTGTCCAACTTTCGCTGTGGAGGCAATTTTTATTTTTATCGCTAGTTCATTAATTAATGAATCAAGGTTTCTGTTCCCACTAGAATCTAATTTAGCCACAAAATCAACAGCTCCAGCGTTTAGCGCTTCAAATACATTATCATCTAATCCACTCACCATTACTGTCGGAAGAGGATACTGTGGCATTAATCTCTTCAAAAACTCTATTCCATTCATTTTCGGCATTTCAACATCTAGCGTCATCACGTCAGGCTCAAATTGAACGATTTTGTCCCTTGCTGAGTACGCATCACCTGCTGTCGCTACTACTTCTATTCCACTATCTTCAGAAAGTTTTTTTGCGAGTGTTTCTCTAAATAATAATGAATCATCTACTATAAGAACTCTAATTTTTTTTCCCATATTATGCTCCTACCTTTTATAATGATATTATAACTTCCTATAAATTGATGGTTTTATATATTTTAAATTCGTGTCAAATCCGTTCAAAGTTTCTGAGTGCCCAATCATCAAATATCCCCCAAATTCCAATGCGTTATAAAATTTATCAATTAATTTTTGTTTTGTTTCTTTATCAAAATATATCATTACGTTTCTGCAAAAAATTACATGAAATTTCTTTCTAAAAGGAAAGTTTTCGTTCATAAGATTAAATGATCTAAATATTACTTCTTTTCGGATTCTATCAATAACTTTGAATTCTCCGCTCGGCAATTTTGAAAAATACTTAACTCTAAACTGATCACTGATTAATTGAAGCTGATCTGGCGAATAAATCCCAAGCTTTGCTTTTTCTAATACTCGAGCCGAAATATCTGTCGCTAAGACTTTGGTGTCCCACAATAACCTATTATTTTCAAAATATTCAGCAAAAACCATTGCTATGGTATATGGTTCCTCCCCCGATGAACAACCAGCGCTCCAAGTTCGAAGGTCGCTTGGACTACTTGCTTTTTCGCAGAGTTGCGGTAGTATTGTATCTCTTAAATACTCAAAATGTGCTTCTTCTCTTGCAAAAAAGGTATGGTTAGTAGTCAACTTATTTACTAATTCAAACTGAAGTTCTTTCGTTACATCAGCCACAACCATTTCAAAAAAATCAGTGAAATTAGTTACACCAAGCTTTGCTTGAATTGACTGAAGTCTTCCGCACACTAATACTCTTTTTTCTTTTAGATTAATACCAAAATTCTTATGCATATATTCAACTAGAATACTAAACTCTTGATCTGTCATATCCATAACGTCATCACTATCCTATTTCTTAATTATTTCTTTAATAATAATTTTCTCATAACTTCGAATTATTATTCATGGGAATTTACATCTCAATAATATTCTATCATAAGAAAAGAGAAAAGGGATATGCCATATTATTTAGCACATCCCCAAAAACTCCATACATGTTGAAAACACAACCAAATCTAACAAAAATCCTTTCCAGACTTTATTTCCAGACTTTATTTCTATTTTGTAAGTGCTTCAAGCTGTTTTAACAAATCTCCAAGTTCAGTTATCTTCTGACCATACATTGCCCAGTTTCCAGCCTTCAGTGCTGTTTGAGCATCTAAATAAACCACACTTGCTCTCTTGGCTAACTCTTTTGCTGTAAGTTGTTTATTAGGAGTTTCTGTCCCTCCTGGAGTTGATGTTCCATTCCCTGGAGTAGTGTTCCCGTTAGTAGTTCCTTTCGTTGGGAATATTTTGTTTAAGGCAGCATCTAAACTATCCTCCATAACAACTTGGCTTTTATAAAAAACTATTACTTTTTTAACTTCAGGTAAAGCATTAGCATTCCTAGCTTTAATATATACTGGTTCTACGTAAATCAAAGAGTCATTTAATGGAATAGGCATCATGTTGCCCCTTAAAACGGTACTATTTCCTCCAGTTTCAAGTAAATTAAGCTGTGGCCCAATAATCGAATCCTGACTCACTATTCCATCAACCTGCATTGGTCCCTCAATTATTTTTCCGGCTGGGAATTTGTATAGAATCAATTTCCCATAGTTATCATCATCACATTGTACCCCGAACCATGAAATCATATTTGTTTTCCCCTGCGATGTGTAAGGAACCATTAATATAAATTCTTCCTTTTTCTCCTGAGGCAACTTCATTATTAGATAAGTTGATTCTACTTCTTGAGCTGTATTTGCATCTGCACTAGCACCAGATATTTGAGTGGCAATATCCCAAACATCTGCTTTATCGTATAAATCACCAGCATTTTTCATATGATATTTTGTGAAAATACTTGTTTGAATATCAAAGATTTTTTGAGGATATCTAACATGTGCCTTCAAGCCTTCTGGCATATCAGCTAGTGGTTTAAAAACTGTTTTAAATATATTGGCATAAGTTTGTATTAAAGGATCCTTTGTATCAGAAATATAGAAATTGACTGATCCTTCGTAAGCATCAATAACTACTTTTACGGAATTTCTAATATAATTAGTATCTGAATTAGCGTTAATCGGCTCAGAATATGGATATCTATTACTATACGTATAAGCATCAATAATCCAATATAATTTCCCGCCTGTAGTAACTATATAAGGATCTTCATCAAGCGATAAGAATGGCACCAATTTTTTTACTCTGTTTTCAATATCTCTATTTATTAGTACTCTGCTTTCATTTGTCAAGTCGTTTGAAAGGAGGAAATTCATATTCCCCTCGTAAACAGCAAACATTAGCTTGTTTAGGAAAGTCATTGGTATTCCGCCGTTACCTGTATATACAGTTTCAACTGTTTTGTCGCTGTCAGGATAATCGAATTCTTTTTCTTTTGTTTTTACTAAAGCAAAATCCTTTGTTAATTCGCCAAAATAAATCTGAGGTTTATCAATTTTTAAATCAATTTCGCTTTTAATAGGCATATCTTTTACATAGAGTCTTGGTTGCCCTGAAGAAGTTACCTCCGTTATCGGAGACATTACTACTCCATAACCATGTGTATATTTTAAATATCTGTTTATCCAAGAAGTCCCAGCTTGAGTCTGACCTGGAACATTTTCCGATTTAAGCTCTCTTGCTGCCATCATAACTTGTTTATAAACTCCATTTATCAAATAACGATCTAAATCTACATCACTAAATGTATAGTAGTTTTTTAGTCCTTGAATTTGGTTATAAATATCTTTTGCGGGTCTATAATCATTGATCGGAATATTACTAATGGTAGTTTTATTCGCGTCAATATCTGCTCTAGTTAAAGTCTGTGAAACATTAAACTGCTTAACATCAACCTTATCTAATGCATAAGCAAAATTCGTATAATCAATATTATTCTGCAAATATTTCATTTCTAATGAACGACCATTTGGATTAACAATATATGTTTGAACTATTGAACTAACAACCCCAGACAATACTAGAGCAACAATCAACAGCGCAGGTCCAGCTAACATAATTTTGAAATTCTTTCTATTATTCATAACTAATAATACTAAAGCTGAAATGCCTGAAAGTGCTGCAAATACATAATAAAACGGCAATGTAACATGAACATCCGTGTAACTTGCTCCATAAGCTACTCCCCTTGGGGAATACAGCAAGTCAAAAGACTTCAGAATAAATCCAACCGCTAATAGTAATAAAAACGCCGCTCCAAGAATCGCTAGTTGTCTTGATGCAGAGCCTAATACACTCCAGTATACTGTCTTTGAATTCATAATAGGTCTAATATTTGAATCATTTGTTCCTTGATTAACTTCATTCACAGTCGCAAAGCTTATTAGATTAAATACTACTGTTATTATCGCAAACAAAACAACAATTCCTAATAAGAAAGAATGCACTTTCGTTACAAACGGTATAGTAAACACATAAAAAGCAATGTCTCTGCCGAAAAGTGGATCAGTTAAGTTAAATGGTATTTGATTAACAAACATTAAAAAATCATTCCAAACACTAGATACAAAGACTAATGAGAAGAATAGTGATAAAACTAATGAAATACCTATGAAGATTCGATTCCACAATTTCTTTTCTTTTTTGTCAGGCATTACAACTCTTATTTTCGCATAATGTATGTTCAAGAATTTAAAAAATCCCCAAAACACTATTGTTAAGATAATAAAAGTAGGTACAAAAAATTCTACCTGTGTCACTAATTTCTTGAAAAATATTTCAGTGTATCCCAGTTCTTTAAACCACTGAAAATCTATAAGGTAGCTTGATATCTGCTTAAAGAATGCTACGAGTAGTACCACCAATGCAAGAATTACGATTAAAACTTTATTGCTCTTTTTCAAATTTGACCCTCCCATTTCTGTTTTGTTCTTGACATATTATATACGCTAATATCACAAACTTAGTTTCTTTTTGAAGTTGATAAACTATCGTTCAAAAATAATTATATCACAATATAAGCTTCTAAAAGCATTTATCACAAAACGCGAATTCCAAAACATGATTGACAAAATGTGATTGAAAAAATACAAATTTCAAAACATGATTGACAAAATATGAATGACAAAATACGAATCTCAAATCATGATTCGCAAAATATGATTGACAAAATACGAATCTCAAAGCATGATTCGCAAATCAGGAATCACATTTTTTCTCGCTCTTTATGTTTCCAGCAGTCATTAGTATGATCGTCAACCATCCCCACTGCTTGCATAAAAGAATAGCAAATAACATCACCAACAAATTTAAATCCGCGTTTTTTCAAATCTTTTGACATTAACTCACTAATGTCTGATTTAGATGGAACTTCTTCCTGACGTATATAATTATTGATTACAGGTTTTCCATTAACAAATCCCCATATATATTTGTCAAAACTCCCGAACTCCTCTTTAACCCTCAAAAAAGCTTGAGCATTATTTCGAATTGAGTAAACCTTCAACCGATTTCTTATTACTCCAGCGTCTTTCAATATTTCTTCAAGTTCATCATCTCTCAGCAACGCAACTTTTTGCGCATGGAAGTCATGAAATAGCCGCTTATAATTCTCGCGTTTTTTTAGAATTAACAACCAACTTACTCCAGCTTGCATACCTTCCAAACAAAGCATTTCAAAAAGTTTTCGATCGTCATGCTCTGGCTTACCCCACTCATTATCGTGATAATCAAAAAAATATTCATTAGTCTCTGCCCAATCACATCTTTTCATCTCTATCCCTCTTAGTTCAAAAGGGGTATTGTATTCAAGCCCTCACTGCCTGTGTCGTATTCCAGTGTATAATCTGAAACATCCGTTCCTGCTGGCACCTCAAAACAGATACTACCTTTCAACAATCCCAAAGACAAATCCGTCCCAGACAACCTCTTATATGTGTGGTCGGAGAGAAAATCGTCATCTTGCATACGGTAATATTTGTTTTCGGCGTTGTCCTTTAAACTAAGGTTGCCCCAAACGAACTTCCCTCCACCAGCCTTCGCCTTATTAATATTCATCGTAATTATGATGAATTCATTTCCGCTCGATGGCTTGTCATCGAAAACCATGTCCTGAACTGAGCCATCGTACTGCACGATACCCGTACTCGTATGGAGCGACTCGGCTGCAACTGCATTTATAACTTCGATTTGCCATGTAAATTTTGATTGGTCAATTCCAGGGCTCTCTTTAGCATTTGCTTCTATCGAAACCGTTGGTCCGCAAGCAGATAGATTCAAGATAAGCAATAATACTAGAATTGGCGCCAAAATCCTTTTATATTTCATTCTTTTTTCCTTCTCTCAATAATTAAACTTCGTCGGTTGTTATCCAACTTCTGATAATTTCTGGCGAACTGCAAAGTTCCTCCACACGATGTATAAATGGAGCTTCATCTCCGTAATCCACCGCATAGTGATTGGCGACTATGCACAGGGGTAGAAACTTGTGGGCAGCTATCGTTCCATTTACAAATACTGGCTGTTCATATACTGGGCCAATAGCTATTCCAGCTGTTGTCTGCGGGATTATCTCAAACATCCCAGTTAGCATAATTGAATGATTGGTTAGACTGCCTGGATTTGTGATTAGAATAGTTCCTGGTTTAAAATCATCGATTGTTAAAACATCTCCATACTTTCCATTAGTCTGTCCATTAGCCTGTCCATTAGCCTGACCATTAGCCTTTTCAGTGCTCAGTTCAATGTTTTCGCAATTCTTCTGTCCAATATTTTTGCCTTTTTTTGATTTAACTTCTGGTCTATATCGTGGGTCAATTGCTCCAAAAATCCTCGCTATCGATGTAAATGGCCTCCGTTTAAACTCATGGAGTGTGTGCCATATTCTGAGGTCATTCAAAACTTTATCAACATCAGTGTTTGCTTGTCTGCGTCTGAAATCACTAATGTAATCTGCCATATCGTTCATGCTGCGAGAACCAAAATCTGGGAAACGCGGAATAATAGTATCAAACTCATTCCACATTGCAATCGAAATGTCAATATTCGGCAGTAGCGTGACATTTCCTACTGCTCGACGTCGATGAAAGTTCACTTGAGCATTTAATCTTGGCGCTGCCTTGATCCCCTCGGTGATCAGTTTCATAAATAGTATGTTCTTGGATATATGTCCCTTTTTTCCCTTATGGGGATTGATTTCTTCGAATATTCGAAGTAATTCCGTTACGTCAGGAATGAAAATACTAGAAGTGTAGGCGCCTGAAGACCATGAATCTGCGCATTCTGCAGCTATGATCTGACGCGGCAGGTTTAAATTGATACGCTTATGTTCTCTCATTTCTCTGAACCAGAAATCATTTCATAGCCAAATGCATCAAACACGAATTTTAGTTTCTGATTAATCTTCTCTTTAAGTCGATCTTCAATCACAAATTTGTTTGTCTGATAGTCTGACTGGCTATTCAAATAGTCCTGGAAACGGGTAGACGCTTCTTCATATCCTGGTAGTCCAATGGATTCATATATTTTTTCCAATATCACCATAGGCTCAGAAACTAATTCTTCATATTTCAATTCAATCAGACGCCCGGCTGGAATCAGAGCTCTCTGCTCAAGATAACCCTTGTATACTTCTGCACTTAAACTGATAGCACAATTTTCAATCATTTCTTCTGGAGGCATACCCTGAAGACTTGCCATATTTAGTGTTTTTGTAAGCATATGCACAGTAGAGCGTATTACTCGATAAGGGTCGCGACAAATATATATATATCTTGCATCGGGAAAAAGTTCTATACACTCGGGAATCTTACATGTAATATCTGGGCTCTTAAGAACTAGCCGCTTGTCTTTTTTATAAGACAACTTGCGAATCTCATTTCTATAATGCGTCATCCATTCCTTGCGTTGATTCACTGTCAAATTTCCCAAAATCAATGTCTTCACATAATGTTCATAATTAAACGGAAATGAAAAAAGATGATGGAACGAGTACCTGGTTCTTCCAGCAAGACCAAAGGTTTCTTCGGCAGGAGAATTCAAGTCAAAAGGTACATTATCCATTGGTCGGGAATCGGCAATTGCTTTCATGGACCCCGCTTCGATTATGCTTCTAGCAAACATGAAATTCGGCAGTGCATAAGACATAACCGCGTCAACATAATCCAGATTTGGATCAGAGGCAATCAAATCGTGTAGGAATGTCGTTCCACTGCGCCAGTTTCCAAGAACCATAACAGGATCATGCTTCTGCTTAATAGGATTAACAAAAAGTGCGCAATATACTGCCTCTATAATTGTAAAAGGAAGTAACTGGCGTTTACGTTTGATAATATCTTTGGCAATTATGTGGCCTCTCTCATCTAGCCTGCCATTATTTTCTCTGATTAACTGACGTATCAGCCGTGCACTGCCACTGTAAAGATAATGAGAATATTTCACCGGATCACTCTCCGCTATCCTTTGAAACAACTTAGTAAACATATATTTAACCCCACATTCGTATTAATTTATTGCTCTGTTGCTTTGTTTCATTATTGCTTTGTTTCATTATTGCTTTGTTTCATTATTGCTTCATTCAACATTCGTATTATTCTACTGTAACTTTATATCCGGTTTTAATGTAGCCACCTTTAATATCTGTTGAGTCACAATCGTTCCCCTCCAACACGCCACCCAAAATGTTGATTGCGTATGTTCCAGGTTCTAATGTGTCAAGCTCCAGGCTCAAAAGAGCCCGACCATTCAGGCTGTTTGCCGCAGCAAATACATAGCGTTTAGTCTTACTTGCAAATACTATATTGGATGAACTGAGTAGATATCTCTTTCCTTTGTATAAAAGGCTACCGTCAATAACCAGTCGACCGTTCTCGACATAAGTATTATTAAAAGTGAAACTTATGGTGTTAAGATATATCCCAGGAACAGGGAATTTATCGGTTTGTTCTACCTGATAGGCTTTCCCTACACGTTCTGCTTTGATATAACCAAGATTATAATCATAGGCGCTATCATGATATAGCTGAATACGTTCGGCTTGGTAGGTTTCTGCCGTAACAGTATTGCTATTCTCGTGCATATATGCTTCAAAGACCACTTCTCCGTTCCCTTCGATTTCAACGACGCGTGAGCGTGTGAATATATTCACGTCCTTAAGAACGCTATCTAAGAAGCTATCCACTGGTAGCTGTTTACCATCTCCGGTTCGAAGCATACCTCCGAAGCAAACGAGCCGATTACCGTTTTGTAACATATCAGCATCTCCCAAAAAGGAAGAATAGCATTCTGCACCTCTCTCTTTGCCATAAGACCATACCTGTTCCACAGTCTTTTTTGATGAATTTATTCGATACTGAACACCTCGAGAATAATTATCGGCGGCATTAATCGCACTTTCCTTATAAACACTACGGCATTGTCCGTTATCGAACAGCAAAATATCGGTAGTTTCTGGGTTACCATCTTGGTCAGGTAGAACCATGGGATCATGTTGACCCCACTGCCACTCCAAATCTCCAATTGGTGTCAGTAGATACTGAGCTAAATATTCGCTTGTCCCCTCAAATCCTTCATGAGAAGAAAGAATCCAGTTGATTTCTCCAGTGTCGGCATCTATGTCAACCACCATGCTTTGGGCAGCACAGGAGACTACGATACTGTTATCCACAGCGTTGAAGCTCGCTGAGTTAATATGACACCAGTCGACACTATAAATATTTTTAACATCTATTGTAAAATGAGTATATACATCGCGTTTGGGATCAATTATATCCTTTAAATCGTAGCTCTTTATTATCTTCCCACTCGCTAAGTTTAAGATATCAACCACGTCTTCTCGCGTTGTTCCCTTAGTGAAATTGTTAACCCCACTGCTAGAAATAAGAATATTGCCGTCAGGCATTTCGAAAAGACTGTGATGTATACCGCCCTCAATCTCAACTTCACGGAATATCTTACCCAACCAGTTATGCTCTACTACAGAAGTCTTATTATAAGCCACCTGCTTGAGTTCGTTTCCAGCGGAAAGTACATTTCCATTTGAAAGAGTAATTTG
This sequence comes from uncultured Clostridiaceae bacterium, assembly GCA_964477445.1. Lineage (GTDB taxonomy): Bacteria > Bacillota > Clostridia > Lutisporales > Lutisporaceae > CAYZED01. The sequence continues at coordinate 152,031 of CAYZED010000004.1, forward strand.
TGAAGTTCCTGCACCGATACCAGTATCGGATAGATATCCTCGCACTTCCCCATAACAGTCAACTAGACATGAATAGGATGAGTCGTACTCCGCAGTAAAAAGATTAATGCCTTCTGACATCTTGGCAGGTTTACTATCGATAAGTTCAATAGTCTGAAAATTGTTGGGTAGCGCTTCAGTTTCTATTTTCAAAGTAGTACTTTCGCCACTCTCGGTTGTTAGAACAACGGTGTTCTCTTTATTTGCGTAAAGCCCAAGGATGGGTACCTCAAAGTGTTTGCCTTTAATTGTTTTCACATAGTTTATTGTTGAGTATTTATCTCTACCTTGAACCGTCACGGTGATATCGCCGGGTTTATCCATCTCGAAAATAACGAGAGCTGAGAGTGGGTTCATCTTATAAGGATCAAGAATCACATAAGGATTTGACAAACTTGCTGGCGCGGCCTCATAGTCCTCTTTAATTTGCATCTCCATCTTATATTGCTCATCAAGCAGATCATATTTCGGCACCTCGGTCAGAGTGTTCAGGTAGTTATCAGTTATGCGAACAAAAAATCCCGAGAAATAAAGAATGGCAATACACGCTGAAATCAACAGCACGATTCCCACAATTGTCAGTATGGTTCTTGTTATTTTCTTTTTCCCTGACGGCTTAACTGTATTAGGTTCAATTACACTGTTCGTGGTGGTCATTATTTTCTCCTTTACATCGATGAGTTTCATTATGTTTCTAATTTCATTTTGTTTTAGTTAAATCATTTCCACAATAATGCTTTTTACGTTTTATGGTTTTCTTTAAGGAAGCACATATTTGTACATAACCCATCTATAAATTTTATACCATATTATTAAGATCTACGCAAACTAAAAAAAACGTCGGTTGACGCTATTGTAGATTCTAATATTTGCACTTTCGACTTGACATGAACTTATAATTCACAGCGTTTTTATCATATTTTCTATATCAAGTCTTTATATGTTGTACTCTCCAACTTATTAGCTATAAAATCCCTAACTTCTCTAAATACTCCTAGCAACTTCTCATTCTGTTCTATTGGTGTATGCTCATAAAAATAAATGCTAACCGACTCTACTGGGGCCAATGCACCGTCAAAAAAACGGATTGTTTCTGCAAGAGTAATATCGCACGGTTCTTTAGCAAGTTTATATCCACCTTCTGGACCACGTACACTCTTGACATAACCAGCACTTTTTAAATTTAGTAGTATCTGCTCCAAGAACTTCTTTGGAATATTTTTTCTGTTTGATATATCCTCAATCTTGACCAACCCTTTATTATGATTTTCTGCTAAGTCAATTAATGCAAGACAAGCATACTCGCTCTTTTTTGACAGTTTCAATTTTTTCACTCCCAAATTAAACACTTGATAATCCCTAACAAACAATACAATATCTTCATATTTTATTGTTTGTTAGTCCCCATTTTTCCCGGACATTTTTTTCTAACTTAACAAAAATAAATCTGTCCATAGCTATCCCCAAAATAATAATTACAATCATAATAGCTGCAACTTGGTTAATATCTCCATACTCTCTTCCGATCATGAGGGTATATCCAAGTCCTTTTGTGGCAGCAAACATCTCTCCTGCTATAAGTCCTCTCCAAGAGAATGACCACCCCTGTTTCATGCCTGATATAATACTTGGAAGAGCGGAAGGGAAGACAACATTCCAATACAATTTAAATCCACGTGCGCCCATTGTTCTTGCTGCTTTTATGTAAATCGGTTGAACATTTTTAATCCCCGTATCTGTCGCTATAGTTAAGGCAAAAGTCGAACCTGCTGCAATAATAAATATTATTGCTTTTTCATCCAACCCAAACCAAAGTATTGCAAATGGTAGCCAGCAGATATTCGGTAGCGTTTGTAATGCGAGGACCAATGGTCCATAATATTTATCGAGGATTTTAAAATTAGCAAATGTGATACCTATTGATATCCCTAGTATAAGCGATATTCCATAACCAATCAACAATCTTTTAAAACTCGCAGTAATTGCTATAAACAAAGTATTATCATTGATTAGTTCAAATAAAACCTTAATAACAGCAATGGGTTCTGGAAAACTATAACTTTCCCAAATTTTAAGCATATCAACATTTATCTTATACAAAAGCTCCCATAATAAAATCAATGCTAAATAAGCAATAAAACTTTTAATTATCTTGTAAATCATCGGATTCTGCTTGTGCAACCTTATTGACCTCCTCTTTTAACTCTAGCATAATTTCTTTAGTAAGTCTAAGGATCTCAATATTATCAGTTTTTCTTGGCCTATCAATTGAGATTTTGAATTCTTTCTTAACCCTCCCTGGATTTGTTGATAAAATAACTATCTTATCAGCTAGCATTAAAGCTTCTTCAACATTGTGTGTTATGAAAAATATTGTTTTTTTTGTCTCTAGCCAAATTCTCTCTAGCTCAGCTTGTAACAAATATTTCGTTTGACTATCTAGTGCCGCAAAAGGCTCGTCCATTAGTAGCACATCGGAATTCATTGCCAAAGCTCTAGCAAGTGCCACCCTTTGCTTCATCCCGCCGGAAAGTTCATGTACATAAGAATTTTGAAACTTGGTAAGATGTACCATTTTCAAATACTTTAAAGCGGTTTCTCTACCTTCATGCTTAGATACTTTTGCCATTTTTAGGCCAAATTCCACATTTTTAATAACCTTAAGCCATGGGAACAGAGCTGCTTCTTGGAACATCACTACTCTGTCCGGCCCTGGGAATTTTACTTCCTTACCTTTAAGGTTAACGCTTCCCCCAGTAGGCTTTTCGAGCCCGGCAATAATATTTAATAATGTCGACTTACCACAACCTGAAGGACCTATAACGCATACAATTTCGCCCTTTTCAATCTCAATGTTAATATCATCAAGTACCTTTAAATCTCCATTTTTTGTTATGAATGATTTATGAATATTCTTCAAAGTCAATTTACCCATCTTAATCCTCCGAGACAATGTTTCTACTTTATTTGTTTTAATCCTTTTTGCTTAAGAAGTTTATTCAAAATTTCCAGATTGAATAAATTATCCATATTGGGATTGCCTTTAATTGTTCCTAAAGATATAGATAGCTTAACAAGTTCTATGATAGCATCCTTTTCTGGATCAAGAGTCGGAGTCATTCTTTTAAATGAACTGTCCAGAATATCCTTACTTAGCAAAGTATTTGTTAGATTTTTCATCTCTAAATTAATAGTATCTTCATAAGTGCTTGAGTTTGTCATTAAATTTTGAGTTAGTTTTATATGTGCATTAAGAAACTTTTCTATTATTTCAGGATTGTTATCAATTATTTCTTTTCTGGCTATTACTAATGTTGTTGGATATTTCCCGTTTCTCCAAACTGCATCATAGTCAAGCATTACATTTGCATTAGCTTCTTTTACAAGACGAGATCCCCATGGCTCCGGAACCAGAGCCGCATCAATTTCTTTTTTATCAAACTGTATTTTTATATCTGGATTGTTAATCTGCATGATTTCTACAGTCCCGCCTTTTGATGCATCCGTTAAGTTATTTTGTAATAACAAATTCCTAAGCATTAAATCCTGCGTATTACCAAGTTGAGGAATAGCCACTTTTTTACCACTTAACTCTTTTATACTATTCAGTTTTAGATCGCTTCTGGTAACTAAGATAGCTCCAGCATCATTAGCACCTGCAATAATTTGAACATCACCATTCATGCTGATATATCCGTTAATTGCGGGTCCTGGACCAATATATCCGATATCTATTTCCCCAGCCTTTAAAGCTTCTATCTCTGCCGATCCGGCATTGAATTGAATCCAATTAATTTCGTATTCTTCTCCAAAAGATTTGCTGAATTCCCCTTGTGCCTTGCCTAGAAGCGCTTGTGAATGAGTAAGGTTTGGGAAAAAACCAATGTTCACCTTTTTCTTCCCGTCTTTCACGCTTGAACAAGAACATAATAAAGTTACTAATAACACAAAAACAAGCATAATAGCTACTTTTTTTCGCATTTAGTGATCCTCCTCGAATAAAAAATATTTTGTATACTATCTCTATGGATTTAGTATACATTATTGGCTAAGTGTATACAACCTTAGAAATCGAACACGACCTTAATAATCTATAAATTAATCTATGAATTAATCTATAAATATCGTTCTAGTTGATTCATTAAGTAATCACTAGCTTCTTCAATTGAAATCCCAGTTGTGTCTATAATAATATCGGGACTCAAAGGAACTTCATAATCACTAGTTATACCAGTAAAGTTTTGGAGTTGTCCCGCTCTAACCTTTTTATACAAACCTTTCGTATCTCTTCGTTCACATTCGTCAATTGGAGTACTAACATATATTTCAATGAAATCATCCGTGCCCACTATATCTCTTGCATTCAATCTGTCTCTTTCGTATGGCGAAACAAAGGATGCAATTACTATTATTCCTGCGTCGTTCATAAGCTTAGCTACTTCTGCAACTCTACGTATATTTTCAATTCTGTCCGCTTCTTTAAAACCGAGATTTTTATTAAGCCCCAAACGAACATTATCCCCGTCTAGTGTCATAGTATGTTTTCCAATAGCAAATAGATGTTTCTCAATTTCATTCGCTAAAGAAGATTTACCAGACCCTGAAAGTCCTGTAAGCCAAATTGTTTTTGGCTTCTGCAACTTCTGATTTGATCTCAACTCTCTAGTAACATCCATTTTATGCCATGAAATATTATCTGATCGTCTTAAACTATGTAATACTATTCCACAGGCAGAAGTCATATGCGTTAAACGATCAATTAGTATAAATGAACCTAACATAGGTGTTTTAACGAATTCATCAAAAACAATTTTTTCTGAAACAGAGATATCACAAACTGCTATTTCATTTTTTGTAATTGAATCGACCTTTACTTCGTTTCCTGAATTGACATCTATTTTATGCTTTATGCTAATAACTACAGCAGGAATTTTTTTTGTTCCCAACTTCAGTAAATAATTTTTTCCAGTAACAAGATGAGTATCATCCATCCATAATAGTTTAACTGTAAATAAATTCCCAATTATTGGTTCCGAGTTATTCACAAGTACACAGCCTCTTGAAACATCTACTTCAGTGTCTAGTTGAATGGTAACCGCTCTTCCTTTATTTGCATATTCCATCTCAACACCATTATGAATAATGCCCTTAACATTTGCCTTTTCATTTGATGGTAGTATTGTAATTTCATCACCGATTTTGATCTCGCCTGATTCAATCTGTCCCTGGAAACCTCTAAAAGTATGATTTGGACGACAAACTCTCTGAATAGGCATAATAAACCCATTATCAACATCAGTAGATTCAACATTAATATTTTCTAAATAAGAAAGCAACGTTTCTCCTTTATACCAATTCATATTGGAAGAGGAAATTGTGACATTATCTCCTTCAGTCGCTGAAACTGGAATTATTTTCATAGAATCATAGTCGAACTCTGTCAGGAGTAGTTTTATTTCTTTTTTTATTTTCTTAAATACGCTTATATCATAATCGGCAAGGTCCATCTTATTTACAGCAAAAACAAAATATTTAATTCCCATGAGCGAACATATTCTGACATGCCGTCTTGTCTGAACCAAAACCCCTTGAGTTGAATCAACAAGTATAACCGCCAAATCAGCAAAAGACGCTCCTACTGCCATGTTTCTAGTATATTCTTCATGGCCTGGAGTGTCTGCTACAATAAAAGATCTATGATCGGTTGTAAAATATCTGTATGCAACATCTATCGTAATTCCTTGTTCTCTTTCTGCCATAAGTCCATCAAGGAGCAGCGAATAATCTATGGCTCCATCTCGGGAACCAACTTTACTGTCTAGTTCCAATGCTTTTTCCTGATCTGCAAAGAGAAGTTTTGCGTCATAAAGCATGTGTCCTATAAGAGTTGATTTTCCATCATCAACACTACCGCATGTAATAAATTTTAGAAGATCGTTCATTCTAGAAATACCCCTCCTTCTTTCTTTTTTCCATACTCGCTGCCCCACCGTCACTGTCAATTATCCGGCTAGTTCTTTCCGAAGAAACTGAACTCAGTGTTTCTTCCACAATCTCATCAAGAGTAGATGCGCAGCTTTCAACCCCCCCTGTCAATGGATAGCATCCTAGTGTTCTGAAACGAACACTTTTCATTTCAACGGTTTCATCCTCACCTATTTTCATTCTATCATCATCAACTAAAATTATATTTCCATTACGATATACAACTGGCCTTTCTTTTGCAAAATATAATGGCACAATCTCAATGTTTTCCCTTTTTATATACTGCCATATATCTTTTTCTGTCCAGTTGGAAATGGGGAAAACACGAATGCTTTCTTTCTTTTTAATTTCAGTATTATACAGTTTCCACATTTCAGGTCTCTGATTTTTTGGATCCCATGCGTGGTTTTCATTTCTGAATGAAAAAATACGTTCTTTAGCTCGTGACTTTTCTTCGTCGCGCCTAGCACCACCAAATGCAGCAGTAAATCCATACTTATCCAAAGCCTGTTTTAACGCCTGAGTTTTCATGATATCAGTATAAGCAGCTCCGTGATCGAATGGGTTAATTCCCTGTTCGATTCCCTCTTGATTAATATGCTCTATTATTTCAATTCCATATTTTTCAGCCACTTTATCCCTAAATTCAATCATTCGTTTGAATTTCCACGTAGTATTTACATGCAAAAATGGGAAAGGCGGCTTTTCTGGATAAAAAGCCTTTAACGCTAAATGAAGCATTACTGACGAATCCTTACCTATTGAATACATCATTACAGGTCTTTCACTTTCTGCCACTACCTCACGCATTATATATATGGCTTCTGCCTCAAGCACATCTAAATACGTCATTTTTTTCATGCTTTTACTCCATCCTAATATTATTTTTCATGGATATTATCTATGTGCTATTATAAAATATATATATATATACAATATGTTTAAACTGTGTAATATTCGTGTAATTTTCTACAATTCAATATTTATAATCTGTTAATACCTATTTAATAAGCTTGTATTTTATATTTCTCTTGGAAATCTATGCTTTTATCGCCATAATATCATTCTCAAAAAATCAACAAAAAAATAGCAGGATACTCGTTTAAACAAGCCTTCCTCCCCCAGAAGACAAATTACCTTGAAAGCGAATAAATCGCCCAACCAAAAAAAAATATATATTTGCCATAATTGTATCATGTTATTTCACTATAAACAACATGTCCTAACTTCATACAGTAAAAGTGCATTGAGTAAGGGTTTATAACATAAAAACATTATATTTATCGGTATACATATAGCCATAAACAATTGAATACAAATAACAAGTTTAGAATGGTTAAATTATTCGAATAATTTGATTCTCTAAAACTAATCCTTATAAGTTTTTTGTAATGAACCTACAATTGCACCAGTTATAATCATAATCATTGCTATACCAGAAACTAATGTTATTTGTTTTCCGAAAAAAATCGCTAATGCAAATGTTGATAATAGAGGTGTTAAGTATGCAATAGATCCAATTACTCTAGGATCTCCAAGCTTCATTGCTTTGTTCCATAAAATATATGATATACCATTCGTCACTATCCCAAGAATTAATAAAAGTGTCCAATCAGTTATTGTCAATCTGGTTATTTCGCTTATGTTCCCTATAGATGTAAAATAAATAACAAGCATCAGTATTCCAGAAATGAAGCAAAACACACTCACTGCTTCGCTAGGAAAAGGTGGTAGTTTCTTAATTTTCAACGAATAAATTGCCCAGCAAAATGCCGCACCAATAGCAATGAGATAACCAGAAAGCGACTTTATTTCTATGTTCAAATGTCCACCTGTTACTATTAGCGCAGCGCCTATAAATCCAAGGAGTGCACCTATTATGTGGTTCAAGCTGAGCTTCATTTCTTTTATAAATAATGGTGTCATTACAACAATTAGTAAAGGCCACAGATAGTTAAGCAAATTGGCTTCAACCGCTGGTGCATATCGAAATGCAAGATAGTATAACAAATTATACGAAAAAACTCCAGAAACACCTACTAGAAGGGTCCTCCATGGCAAATTCCAAGTCTTTAGATTAAAACAACTTATTATACCCGCGAAAGTAAGTGATATTCCCCCAACCATCATTGCTGGAACGTGAATTAACTTCATGTTTAAAACAACAAGACTTCCCCAAATTATCACAGCCCCAAATGCCATCATAATTGATTGCGCACTGTGTTTTGTAATGTTTTTTGTCAAAATTATCGCCCCTTTAAAAAAATAAAAAATAAAAAATAAAAAATAAAAAATAAAATAGGAAATAGAAAATAGAAACTTTTACGCACTAGTTTTAATATTAATTTAGTTTGCTTAAAAACGCAACTTAGTATGTAAATTAAATAATTTTACTGTGAGAATCGAAAAAATGATAATTATTTGAAATTTGATTAAATAAAAGAATTATTCCCCACATTTCGATAGAAACACGAGGAATAAGCGAAATATCAGTCGTATTTTTATCTATTAATCCAAAACCTTTAGTGAAATTTTCCCTACATTCTCAAAAATCCCTTCATAAAGCCCTTTTTCTAATCTTTTAGGCAACACTAATGTCCCAGCTGTCACAAACATACCCTCTTCAAGCCTAAGATTATGACTCTCCAGTTTTTTTATTAGCCAGCACAATGCATTAATTGGGTGACCCATTACAACTGATGAAGACCCTTCATCAATTAATTCCCCATTTAGTAGCAGTTTGCCTTTAATATTGTCAATCATTGAATAATCATATATTTTTGCATCGCCAAAACAGATTTTCCCACTTACAGCGGCATCTGCACATATATGCTCTTTTGTTATTTTGGGAAACCAATCCACGAACCGAGAATCTGGTATCTCTAATCCTGGTGCAATTTTAGTATTATTAGTTATTTCTAGAATTGTTGATTCAGCATTTATTGGCCCTGTTACAATAAATACAAGCTCTAACTCAATAAGTGGCTCAGTAGTATCTCTGCTCAAGGAAACCGTCGACACTTTCTGTGTATCTGTCATTTGACCATATAAAGGCTCATTTGCGTTAAACCACCCTTGAGTTTCAGGACTTGTCATACTTATCTTATATCCTTTAAGGTACTCATTATTCATTCCCTTTAACTTAGTAAATGAATGTTGGATAAAATAAGCTTCATCAAGATTAATCCCAAATGGAAAATTTTCTTTATTTAATGATTTATTATCTTTATACGCTTCAAATATTGATTGTGAATAGTTACTATTACTCATATTCTACCCCTCCTGTTTAATCTAATTTGATTTATACAAGTTAGTTTAGTACAATATTTATAACAAGTAAAACTCTTCTATATCACTTTAAAAGTGAGTAAAAATCATCATAAGAATATTCTAAAGGAGCATAAATATGTCGCTTTCTAGTTATGAAATTTTTGATATGGTAGTAAAACAAAAAAGTTTTGTCCGAGCTTCAGAACATCTAAATTTGACCCCTTCCGCTGTTAGTAGATCAATTCTTAGTTTAGAAGAGATTACAGGCTTTCCTTTATTTATAAGAAATAAAAATGGAGTAGAGCTGACTTCTTATGGAGAAGAATTGGTTCCATTAATTAAAACAATCCTATGCGATGTGGAAAATCTTAATCAAATAATTTCTAAATTAAATGGACTCGATAAAGGGTCTTTGAGAATTGGCACCATTAATAGTGTATGTGTTAATTGGTTACCTGGAATTATGAAATCGTTTTCCGCAATATATCCAAATATAAATATTGAGATTTTTCAAGGAGACTATAAAAATGTGAGTGATTGGCTAAAGTCTAACCAAATAGACATTGGCTTAACTTCACTTTCATACCCTGTTGATTTCCCATCAACCCCCATATATAAAGACAAAATGCTATGTATAGTACCAAAAGGTTTTAAACCTCTTAATATTGAGCATGTTACAATTGAAGATTTAAGAAATCAAAATTTTGTGTATTACAGAAAAGGATCTGATGCTGAAATTAAGCAATTCGTTACGAAATACAAATTGACTGTTAATAGCCAATTTCATATAGTTGATGATCAGTCTGTTGTTGCTATGGTCGAAAGTGGGTTTGGAATTTCAATTACCCCAGAATTAGCACTAGACAAGTTAAATATTAATGTCGATTTTTATGAAATTTTCCCACAGGAATTTCGAATAATTGGAATGATTTATTTGAATATGAAACTGCTTTCCCCTGCTGCTAAAACATTTTATGATTTTGTAATGTCTTATCTTGAGGAAAATGGAATAAAGAATGTGTGAAATTAAAAGTAACTACATTGAGATAAACGAAAAAGAGTTGCTAATATCAAATTAGCAACTTGTAAATAACTGCTCAGCTGCGTTACTTTTAATACTAACAAATTCTAAGGAAATTAAAAGTAACTATACTGAGATAAACGAAAAAGACATCTCGTTAGCTCGCGAAGGCAGTATGTTTTTACCAATTAATTCTTAAAAACATATGAGATGAGCGAGCGATTTTCGCTATTTACCTTAAAGCGAAAAAACTACATTAAAATAACTGCTCAGCTGCGTTACTTTTAATACTAACAAATTCTTAGGAAATTAAAAGTAACTATACTGAGATAAACGAAAAAGACATCTATCTCTAGATGTTCGAGTTGCTCAGCCCACAACTTTTAAATTTGAATGTGCTTTTAGGATATTAAAAGTTGTTACACTGAGTTGAATAAAAAAGCGTTGCCAATATAATATTAGCAACGCTTTTTTATTCTTTTACCCAGCAACGTCTTACTCTCCCAGGACCCTGCGGTCCAAGTACCATC
>CAYZED010000005.1:0-4053 GCA_964477445.1 uncultured Clostridiaceae bacterium
TGGGTAGAAAGCGTAGAGGGAGAAGGAAGTAGTTTTTATTTTACCTGCGTTTTTGGAGCAATTGCAGTTCAGAATAATCCCGCAGAACAATCAATTGATATTCAGGTTAAAAATCAAAACAAAAATCAAAACAAAAATGAATTAAGGCTTCTTTTGGCTGAAGATAATGCAATAAGCAGAATAGTCGTAGAAAAGTTTTCAAAAGGAAAAGGTTGGGCAATTACCGTGGTAGAAAATGGCGAAAAAGCTGTTCAAGCATTCCAGCAAATGAGTTTTGATATAATCTTTATTGCTATGACAGCTTATGCGTTAAGGGATGATAGGGGAAAATGCATTCAAGCAGGAATGGATGATTACCTGTCAAAACCAATTGAAGCTAATGAATTTTTTGCAGTTGTTGAGAGATGGACAAAAAAATAAATACAAGTAAATAGAATGATTATAAACCACTGGGTGTTGTGATGACTGATGGTTTTCTAATATAGTGAATAAAAATATGATTGACGCAGGATATTTAACCTATTTTGCTGCGACTGGCGATAGCGATGAAAGCTTGGAAATGCGTTATGAAGAAGTGAATATCTGGCTGACACAAAAGATGATGGCAGCATTATATAATGTCGCTGTCCAGCAATTAAACAGCATGTATAAAAAAACGAAATGATACAGATTGTAGTATTTAAGTGGAGTATTCCAGCTTTTGTATAGTGGTGGGATTATTCATTATTTTAGTGATATAATGTTTTATAAATAAGTTGTATTAAAATGTTTAGGAGCGTTTTTATGAAGTTTAATAATCTATTTACAATTAGTGAATTTGCCTCTATTTTTAATGTCAGCAGAAAAACTCTACTCTATTACGCTAATGAAAAAATATTCGAACCTTACTTTACATCAGAAAGTAATCATTATAGATATTATTCTATGGACCAATTAGCTTCTTTCGGGCAGATTCTCGCTTTAAAAGAAATGGAAATGAGCTTAGATTCAATCAAAAATTTTAATGCTAATAAAACTGTAACTATTTTTCATAGTTTATTACAGGAACAAAGTAACTTTGTTGAAAAAGAGATTAAAAAACTCAATGACATACAAGAAAAAATCCAGTTACAACTCTATGATCTTGAACTTTATTTTGAACACTCAAGTAAAAATACTCCATTTATTATTCAAACACCTCAGGATATTGGAATATATACTTCCCCTTATGGAACCGAACTAAATATTAGCAAGTTAGTAAATATTTACAAAACTACTTCAAACCATAAAAATTCAAGACAAATAGGATTTGGCGAAGTGAAATCTATTTCCAAAATTGGGAATGAAGATTATATTTCAGATAAAATATTTGTTCTAGATTATGACAGTGCAACAAAAAATGATGTTATTAAAAAAGGAAACTATGTACATTTTTACCACTCTGGTTCATTTAAAAATGCAAAAAAATCTTTCCGAAAATTACATGAGTATATTAGAGAAAACCATTTGAATACACATGACGAAGTTTATTTTTATTGTATTATAGGTCCGCATTGTTCTAACCATATTGAAGATTATGTTCTTAAGATATTTGTTAAATTAAAGGATGAAAATGAATATCCCAATAAAACTTAATAATCTCTAATAGAATTGAATAAAAGACTATTGACTGTTACGTAGCTATACACTTTATAATTCACTTATCTAAGTAAAATAAATTTAAAGAGGTTTGTTTAGATTGAAAAAATTCACAAAACAATTAGATTATTATGAAAATTGCCAGTGAAACAGGCAGACCTGTTATGAGACCACTTTTTTATGATTTTGAATCAGATAATAATAGATATAATTTGTATTCGACACAGAAAAGGAGTGATATTAATGCCATCTTTAAGTTTTTTAATTAAGCCAGCGTCCAGTTCATGTAATCTTAGATGTAAATATTGTTTTTATCACTCTCTTTCAAAGGATAGAATCGTTGAGTCTTATGGCATAATGTCTGAAAATACTCTTGAAAGTATCGTAAAGAAAGCATTGATGGAGGCTAACCCCCAATGTACATTTGCTTTTCAAGGTGGGGAACCAACACTTGTAGGTCTTGGTTTCTACAAGAAATTTATTGAATTTGAGAAACAATATAATACGAGAAATATTAAAATAAACAATGTGTTTCAAACCAACGCTATATTTATTAATGAAGAGTGGGCTGAGTTTTTATATGATAACAATTTTCTTGTAGGAGTGTCTCTTGATGGACCTAAAGATATAAATGATTTACATAGAATAGATGTTGAAGGAAAAAGCACTTTTAATAGAATAATGAAATCTATTGCTATACTTGATAAATATAAAGTCGAATATAATGTGCTTTCAGTTGTAACGGCCAGTGTTGCGAGACACGGGAAGAAAGTATATGATTTTTACAAAGAAAAAGGATTTAAGTATTTTCAATTTATCCAATGTTTAGATCCTTTAAATGAACCATTTGGAAGCAATAAATATTCATTAACTCCAGAAATCTATGGGGAATTCCTAAACGATATTTTTGACAAATGGTATAAAGATGTGTTAAAGGGAGATTATATAGATATAAGATACTTTAGTAACTTAATAAGTATGATTGCAGGTAATAGACCTGAAGCTTGTGATATGAGCGGAATTTGTTCTTGTGGATATATTATTGAGGCTGATGGTGGCGTTTACCCATGCGATTTTTATGTTATAGATAAATGGCTAATGGGAAATATAAATGATATGAACATAAGGGACTTGTTTTATTCTGAAGCTGCTCAGGATTTTATTAAGGTATCAGCTAATTTAGATCATAAATGTAGAGAATGTAAATGGTTATACATTTGTAGAGGTGGATGTAGAAGACATAGGGAACCAATAGTAAATGGAGTACCATCAATTAATTATTTTTGTAAATCCTATGAGATGTTTTTTGAAAAATCTTACAGTAGATTAGTAACGTTAGCTAATAGATATTCTTTTTAGATATTCACGAAGTTGTAATTATTAAAAGGGGTGAAATAAATGAAATCAATTATGGTTATGTTTGATTCGTTAAATAGACATATGTTGCCACAGTATAGCAACTCTGATTATGAACTGCCTAATTTTAAAAGGCTAGGAGAAAAAACTGCAATATTTAATGAATCATTTGTTGGAAGTATGCCATGTATGCCTGCAAGAAGAGAATTGCATACTGGAAGATTAAACTTTTTGCATAGAAGTTGGGGACCGATTGAGCCATTTGACGATTCTATGCCAGAGTTATTAAATCAAAATAATGTTTACTCACATCTTATCAGTGATCATATTCACTATTGGGAAGATGGGGGATCAACTTTTCATCAAAGATATAGTAGTTGGGAAATTGTTAGAGGACAGGAAAATGATAAATGGATTGGGTTAGTTAATAAACCAAATTCTGATAAGGAATATGGCGTGTCAACACCAGAGCAAGAATCAAATAGAACGGTTATTAAGAATGAAGAAGATTTTCCTATTACAAAGACCTTTGATTTGGCAATTGATTTTATTAATAGAAATGAAGATGCTGATAATTGGTTTTTACAAGTTGAAACTTTTGATCCACATGAACCATTTTATGCACCTGAAAAATATAAAAAAATTTTTGGAGCAAAAGGTAATAGTGATTGGCCAGATTATATTCATAAAAGTGAGATACCACCAGAAGAGAAAATTTGGTATGATGAAGAATTGGTTAAGCACTATAAGGCATTACTTACGATGTGTGATACAAATTTAGGCAAAATTTTAGATATAATGGATGAGAAGAATATGTGGGAAGATACTATGCTTATTGTAAACACTGATCACGGTTTTCTATTAGGTGAACATGATTCTTTTGGAAAATGCTTTTTTCCTTTTTATAATCATATTGCTAATATACCACTTTTTATTTGGGACCCACGTTCCAAAATTCAAGGAAAGTATAGAGAATCACTTGTACAAACAATAGATATAGCTCCAACAATTCTTGAATATTTTAATGTTGACATACCAAAGGACATGTTAGGAAAATCACTAAAAAATCGTATTAAAAAT
>CAYZED010000005.1:4063-9869 GCA_964477445.1 uncultured Clostridiaceae bacterium
GTGTACGCATATGATGCATTTAGAAAAATGTATAATATCAAAGAAAATCACAGTGAAAAAAACATGGATAATCCAGAAGAAAAGAAAGAAGTTGGTATTGCAAAAAAGATGAAGAAGCACATCAAGCACTTCTTTTTGGGTTGCATGGGGGTCATTTAAATATTACTGATGGCAAATATGTGTATATGAAAGCACCAATTAAAGGGAAAGAATTTTTTGAATATACATTAATGCCTATGCATATGAATTGCCTATTTAGGGCTCATGAATTTCAGAATGCAGAATTAACGTCTGAATTTAAATTTACAAAAGATTTTCCTGTGATGAAATTGAAGGGTACATCTAACTGGTTCGAAACAGAAGATATTGATGTATATACAATGAAAGATGAGTTGTATAATGTTGAGTGCGATCCATTACAGAAAAACAACATAATTGAGGATACAGAAGTTGTCATGGAAATGAAAGAAAAATTGTTAATATTATTAAAAGTAAATGAAGCGCCAAAGGAATTATATGAAAGATATGGTTTAGAGAGAACGCTTTTCTAAGGCTTGCTAAGGCTTGGCAAGGGTATAATAAATGAGAATTGTTGTATTTTGGTCAGCAGACTGTTAAAATTTTTTCATGAGGATTTGCTCCTTTCTGGAGGTAAATTGTTTTGTTGCAAAAACATTGTACCAGAAAGTGTAGTAGGTCCTCAATTTTCATTTAACTTTACAAAACGAACTAAATGATGCAAATGAAGCATTAAAAGTATTATCGAAAATATCACTAAAATAATATATAATATAAGAATATAACAATTCGCAATTAATGCAACAGACGCTTATATTTAAAGGAAAAAATGTAGATAGGAGGAATTATGATGAGCAAGGACAAATGGCAGAAAATAGAATCGGTTGAGGGTATAAACTTGGACTTATATAAATCAATAATAGAGAGCTCTCCTGCTGCATATGCCTATCACAAAATAATACTAGATGAAAATGATTGTCCTTGTGATTATGAATTTATTGAAGTGAATGCTTCCTTCGAAAACTTTTCTGGACTTAAGCGTTCAGATATTTTGGGTAAAAATATATCTGAAGTTTTACCGGATGTTATGAAGAGCGAGGTTAACTGGATTGAATACTATGGGAATATAGCTATTAACGGTGTTAGTGAAGAATTCGAGCACTTTTCTAAAACCTTTAATCGTTGGTATAAAGCGAACGTATATTCTCCAAAAAAATATTTTTTTATAACGCAGTTTATAGATATAACTATGGAAAAAGTTCAATTTTATGATATGAAAAGGTTGATTGAATTATCTGAAGACTTTTTACAGATAAATGAGCAAACAATTAATTATCAAAAAATAACAGATGATTTTTTAAGTATATGTGGTGCTAAATATTGTGCGTTTAATTTATTTGATGAAGAAGGAAAAAACTTTACTACCATGGCTATCTCTGGAAATAAAGGGATACTCAAAAAAGCTAATGATATGATTGGATTTAAAATAGAAGGGAAAAAATGGGAATATGATTTTGAACGTGATAAAATAATTAAATCTGATATTATTACACGATTTAGTTCACTGAAGGAACTAACCGGTCAAGTTATCCCAGCCCCCATTATTTCTTTAATAGAAAAAACTTTCAATATTGGAGAAGTAATTTTAATAAAAATTCAAAAAAATAACATTATGATTGGCGATTTTTCTATAATGATGCCAAAAGGTAAAACCTTCAATAAAGATAATGTAGCAGAAATATTCGTCAAGCAATTAGGAATGGTCATCACTCGTAATAGAGTAGAAAAATCGCTTGATAAAGAACGTAATAGGTTGACTAATGTACTTGAAGGTACTAATGTAGGCACCTGGGAATGGAATGTTCAAACAGATGAAACTTTAATTGATGAACGCTGGGCTGGAATTATCGGTTATACACTTGCGGAGATATCTCTATTCAATACGGAAATTGTTTACCCAGAAGATATAAAAATATCCGAGGTTCAATTGAAGCAAGTTTTAGATAAAGAACTTGACTATTATGATATTGAATTCCGCATGAAACACAAAGATGGCAGCTTAATTTGGGCACAGGATAGAGGAAAAGTAACGTCGTGGACAGCTGATGGAAAACCACTCATAATGAGCGGTACACATACTGATATCACTGCTCGAAAACAAATTGAAGCAGAAATTGTAAAAGCAAAAGAAGAAGCAGAAGCTGCAAATGCTGCTAAAAGTCAATTTCTCTCAAACATGAGTCATGAAATAAGGACTCCTATGAATGGATTCATGGGAATGATTCAGCTCATGCAAACAACTGAACTTACAGAGGATCAACAAGATTTCATGCGAATTGCCAACTCCTCAGCGGAGGGGCTTTTGGCTGTTATAAATGACATTCTCGATTACTCAAAAATAGAAGCGGGTAAAATGCCGATCGAGAAAAAAACCTTTAATATTAGAAAGCTGATTAACGATACAATAGAGTTATTCAAAGTTTCTGCGAAGAGTGCTGGTTTGTTAATAGAAGCTTCCATTGAAAAAGATATTCCAGATAACATCATAGGAGATTCATTTAGATTAAAACAGATTATTTCAAACCTAATAGGAAACGCAGTAAAGTTCACCCAAAATGGTAGTATAAACATAGTTGTCAAGGATATAAAAGGACAAAGGAACAATGAAATTAAATTGGAATTTGCAGTAAAAGATACAGGTATTGGCATATCGCTTGATAAAGTTGATGTTCTTTTTAAAAGGTTTAGCCAAGTAGACAGCTCTAACACTCGTTTATATGGAGGAAGTGGACTTGGACTTTCCATATGCAAGGGATTAGTAGAGAAAATGGGTGGAGAAATCTGGGTAGAAAGCATAGAGGGAGAAGGAAGTAGCTTCTATTTTACGAGTATGTTCGAAAAGACTGTCGAGCAAATTGATTACATAGAACCAGCAGCGGTAATGCATGTAAAAGAGCAAAGGGATATAAGTATTCTTCTCGTCGAAGATGATGCTGTAAGTAGAACAGTGATGGAGAAGTTTGCAGAGAGAAAAGGCTGGAAGGTTACGATTGCAGAAAATGGTAAGCAAGCGTTTGACATATTCAATCAAAATAGCTTTGATATAGTTCTTATGGATGTGCAAATGCCTGTTCTGAATGGCTATGAAACGACGCGCATCTTCAGGGGATTAGAAAGTTCAAAAGGGATACATACACCTATTATTGCGATAACAGCTTTTGCATTAAAAGGAGATAGGGAAAAGTGTCTTGAAGCGGGAATGGATGATTATTTATCAAAACCAGTTGATGTAAATGAGTTTTATGAAATGGTTGAAAAGTGGACAATTTACCAATCCAACAAAGAGTTTAGCAGTATAAGATGAAAAAATAAGTAAAGCACAAAAAGGAAATCATTGCTCGAATAGGGAATGACTTGACGAATCCATATTTTGTATGTTATCCTCTTTGTATCTCTTTGAACTGCATCTAAATATACAGTACAAACTGAGCAGGCGATGAACTTTTAGATAAGTTCATGGGGCTGGGCCGAATGTGGCAGCAGGTGGAATGCAACCTGTGGGACAGTAATTTGTTCCACGGGTTTTTTTATACCTATTTTCGAGCATATCTGAAGTAAGCAAAGACGCAGAGCTATCTTTTTAAATACACAAAACAGGAGGTACTTTCATGACAGAACAAAAAATCGATAAATTGAACGGTTTAACGACCCAGGAAGCTTCCAAGCTTCAAGTACAGTATGGGAAAAAATGAATTGGTGCCCGAAAAGAAAGAAAATATCTTTCTTAAAATATTTAAGGTTATGACTGAGCCTATGTTTTTATTGCTAATAATCGCAGCAGCTGTATATTTTGTTCTTGGAGAGCCTAAAGATGGGGCGATAATGCTTGTATTTGTTATTGGAATAATCAGCATTGAAGCAATCCAAGAATGGAAAACGGACAGGACTTTAATGGCTTTGAAGGACTTATCTGCACCTAGAATCAAAGTTCTTCGTGATGGAGAAGAGAAGATTATCAATAGCTCCGATTTAGTCCCTGGAGACATAATGTACATTGCTGAAGGCGTGAAAATTCCTGCGGATGGGATTGTAGTAAAAGCTAGCACATTGAGTATAGATGAGTCTTCTCTTACTGGAGAGTCGCTTGACGTTTGGAAAGTGACCAATGAAAATTATGTCAACGAAAATAATGATTATTGGCGGCGTGATTATTGCTATGCAGGGACTTTGGTAACACAGGGTACAGGAACGGTTTTAGTCGATAAAATTGGATCGTCAACTGAGTATGGAAAGATTGGTAAAGACATTGCAATTTCTCCAAATGGAGATACCCCTCTTCAAAAGCAGACTAGAAGATTAGTGAAACTAAGTGGAGGAATAGCAGCTGTATTATTTATACTGGTAGGTATTGTAACTTACTTTAATATTCCAGATCATTTATTAAAAAGCAGAATTATTGAGAGCATTTTATCCGGAATTACTCTTGCAATGGCAATGATTCCGGAAGAATTTCCAGTTATATTAACTATTTTCTTATCAATGGGAGCATGGAGACTAGCAAAAAAACAATCTCTTGTAAGAAGACTGCCTTCAGTTGAAACCTTGGGTGCAGTTTCAGTTCTTTGTGTGGATAAGACTGGCACAATAACACTGAACAAAATGGCTGTCAGAGAAACCTTTAACACATTAGGTGATGAAAAACTGATATCTAAGATTATGGGTATGGGATGTAAAAATGATACATACGATCCTATGGAAAAGGCGATGATTGCTCGATGTGAAGAACTGGGGATTTCAAGGGAGATTCTTTTTGGTGGACAGCTACTGAAAGAATATGCGTTCACCAATGAAACAAAAATGATGGGGCATGTCTGGAAGAATGAGAATAGTATTATTGTTGCTGCTAAGGGCTCTCCTGAGCGCATTCTTACAATATGTGATATTTCGCCAGATGAAAAAGCTCATGCCGAAGAAAAAATTTATGAGATGTCAAAGAACGGGCTTCGTGTAATAGCTATTGCTCAGATGGTGGTTCAAAATGAAAACGGAATTCCAGGTACACTCTTGGAATGCAAACTGGAGCTTCTTGGTATGATTGGCCTTGCAGATCCGCCGAGGGAATCGGTAAAAGAAGATATCAAGCGATGTACAAAAGCAGGAGTTAGGGTTGTAATGATCACTGGTGACAACGGAATTACAGCAAGCTCTATAGCAAGTCAAATCAATATGCCGAACAGCGATAAGATTATTACTGGTGATGAGTTGAATAAAATGAATGACGAAGAACTTCGAGAAAGAGTTAAGGATGTTAGTATTTTCTCACGAGTGCTCCCGGAACACAAAATGAGGATAGTGAAAGCGCTCAAACTGAATGGAGATATCGTTGCCATGACTGGGGACGGAGTAAATGATGCTCCTGCATTGAAGTGTGCTGATATAGGAATAGCAATGGGTAAACGTGGATCAGAAGTTTCGAGAGAAGCTGCAGATTTAATACTACTGGATGATAACTTCTCGACCATTGTTGATACAATCAAAGACGGAAGAAGGATCTATGACAACATAAAGAAAGCTGTGGGGTATGTTTTTACTATTCATATTCCAATTGCGTTTTCCGCTTTGCTTGCGCCTTTTTTGGGCATAAGTCCGGCAAGTCTTTTGCTTCTACCACTCCACGTAGTTTTACTTGAGCTTGTAATTGACCCTACATGCTCGATAATACTAGAGCGCCAGCCTGCTGAGTCTGATATTATGCAAAGGCCACCACGCAATCCCAAAGAAAAGCTTT
>CAYZED010000005.1:9879-41170 GCA_964477445.1 uncultured Clostridiaceae bacterium
TGGCACAAGGGTTGGCAATATTTGGGGCATCGTTCGCAATTTATTATGGTTTTTTACACCAATACCCAGAGAATGCTTCCTTGGCAAGGACTATGGGGCTAAGCATAATATTTATTTCCAATGTTCTGTTGGTTCAAGTGAATAGTTCAAATACTGAGTTTGTTGTTACGACTTTTATTAAACAGATTAAGGATAAAGTGATGTGGGCGAGTATTCTTGGCACCATAGCAGGGCTGCTTATTATTGTATATACTCCTTTAAGTGGATTTTTGAAATTAGCACCGTTATCAACTGGTCAATTGTTACTTGCTGTTGGAATTTCATGCGCAGCTGTACTTTGGTATGAATTGGTCAAGGTCGCCAAAAAATTGATTAACATTAAGGCTAAAAAAGATGAGTGCTAAAATTATAAAACGTTACATCGAACGTTTGTTCTTTTAGTGAAAGTAAGATATAATGGAATCAAAAGAAGTTGACCGTTAGTGCTTAAATTTAACAAAAGAAATCAATTCTACTTTAATCAAGGAGGTTAAGTCGATGAGTAAAAAATCTGTTAAGGAAACCCTTCATGCTAAAGGATTGGATATCTCAATTTATACTGAAGACTTTCAAAATGAATTTATTTCACTCACAGACATTGCGCGTTACAAAAGTGATGAACCGAATGATGTCATCAAGAATTGGATGAGAAACAGAGATACAATTGAATTTTTAGGTTTGTGGGAAAGATTGTATAACGCCGATTTTAAACCCGTCGAATTCGACGGGTTTAAAAAAGAAGCTGGATTAAATGTATTTACAATGTCTCCGACAAAATGGATTGGGGCAGTAAATGCAATCGGCATTGTTTCGAAATCTGGAAGATATGGAGGCACATTTGCCCATTCAGATATTGCATTTGAGTTTGCATCATGGATTTCTGCAGAATTTAAACTCTATATCATCAAAGACTATAAGCGATTGAAAACAGATGAAAGTAGTAGACTTTCATTAGGGTGGAATTTAAACCGCGAAATCTCAAAGTTGAACTATAGATTTCATTCAGATGCAATTAAAGAGAATCTATTGCCGCCCGAATTGACTTCATACCAAATCTCAATGACTTATGCCAACGAAGCAGATATACTTAACGTAGCGTTGTTTGGAATAACAGCTAAACAATGGCGTGATGAGAATGCTAGTCTTAAAGGAAATATGAGAGACTATGCAACTTTGAATCATTTATTGGTTTTATCGAATATGGAAAGCTATAATGCTATTTTGATTGTGCAGGGTAAAGCACAATCTGAGAGAATCCAGTTATTGAATCAACTGGCGATGCGTCAATTAAAGGCAATTAAAGAAATTGGAATAAGTGAGATCAAGAAGCTAGAAAAGAAATATTAAAGATTTATTGGAAGTTATGGAATTATGGGTTTTACTAATATAAAGGTGCATGATTCCACATCCATAGACTTATTATATGATAGAAAATGAAGAGTGATACCTTGCAAACCAGAGCAGACCAAAAAATAAAAGTCTTAACTGGTCAAAAAGAAGATTTGACTGGGGCATTAGAAGTCGTACATCTCAAAGGCTCTTATTAATGAGGAACAAGAAATTAATTAAAGCGATGAATGCGTGCAAAATAATAATAACAGATGAAATTGTAAAGGGGGCGTGATTGCTATTGCAACAATAGTTAAAATTAAAATAAAAGATATTGTAGAATTACGCGAAAAACTTGACCTGATATATGAGCATAAGTCACAGATTGATTTGGCTAAGTGGGCTTTGCAATTGTCTAAATACATTTTTTCGCTAATTGAATATGAATATGAAAATGAATCAGTTATTGTGGATGGGTTTACTATTAATGAAAAATGGCAAATAGGTGAAGCAAGAATGCATGATGTTAGACAGGCTGGATTTAAAGTTCATCAATTAGCAAAAGAATCTAAAGATCCGGTTTTACAGTCGGCGCTTCGCGTTGCAGGTCAGGCTATAGGAACAGGGCATATGAGGGAACATGCAATGGTAGCTTCCGATTATGCTATTAAAGTGGTTAATTTAAAATATCCAAACGATATGGAAGCAGTAAAAGAATTACGAGAGTGGCAGATTCGAACAATGTAAAACAGCAGAAGCACAACTTATATTAGAAATAAAGATTACAAATAGAACTGAACAACCAGTTTGCATTAGAATAAAAAATAATTAATAGCTGTCATAAGGAATGATCCCTTTGACAGCTATTAACTTGAGAGCCTCTGTTGCCTATTTTACTTTGTCAACTAAAGATTGAAGCTCGCTTTTTATAGTCCCAAATTCTCCACCATTATTGCTAACAAAATCTTTTATTAGTTCTTTTGAATCTGTAAATGAGGCATTTAATACTTTTTCAATATCAGATTTATTGACACCCCAATCAAGTAGGTTTTGGAAAGTAGTACTGCCTTTTATTGACTTATCTGTTGTAGAAGATTCTTTATCAGTAGGAGTTGGCTTAGTTGTTGAAGTCGGTTTAAGAGTAGGAGTTGGCTTAGTTGTTGAAGTCGGTTTAAGAGTAGGAGTTGGCTTTTCAGTAAGAGTTGGTTTTTCAGTAGGAGTCGGCTTAACTGCAGGCGTTGTTTTTTCTTCATTTAAATCAATAGAATACTGTTCTATACTCTGAATTTGTTCAGAAGAAAGAGTGGCTTTTTCCTTTAGTATTTCAACAGCGGATTTTGGCAAATAAGTACCTTCTTCCACATCAATTGGTAGGCCTTTATAGAGTGCAACAAAATATCTTACTGAGCCAGTTCCGATTTCTATACCTTTATCAGCTAGTTCTCCGTATGTCGATTCTAAATTCTTACATTGATAGTCTGCGTACTGATCAGGACTAGTAACGCCAAAGGCTATTCCAAGATCATCGAGAGGAATATCAAAATATTTTTCAATATCTCCAAAGGAGTATGAACCCCTTATGTCAGCTGGGTCATATGATCCTTTATATTCCCCATCCTTAATCGTTATTGGAACTTTTTCTGTTTTTGTATTATATAAGCCAAGGCTAGAAGTAAGTGCTACACCACCAAATATTACTACAAGGATTATTGCCGCTAAGATTGAATTTTTTATTCTCATTTGTTGGAACCTCCTTTGCTAGTAAGTTCTACGGTGTTTTCTACTGGACATGAATTTTCTGATGTACATTGTAGACAACTTATACACTGATGGTCACGAACTATAACACTTGAAGAAACAGGAATGTTCATTGGACAATTTTTATCACAGGCTTTACAATTTGTACATGTTGTTTTCTCACGTCTAATCTTGAATATTCTAAACAAATTAAATATTCCTAAAACTGCACCGTATGGGCATGCGTATTTACACCAAGGACGCTCTATAAAAAGTGATAAAAACATTGTGAAACCTAGGATAATATATGCAGCAATCGCCACTTCGCCAGTCCAAAAGTTGAATAATGCAAAATACGGATCAATACCTTGAAACATAAGTTTTGCTGTTGTAGCGGTCTGGAATATTACAAGTGCGAGAAGTATATATCTTGTAAATCTTAAGTATTTATCAAATTTGGCAGGTATGAAAGTGTTGTATTTTCTTTTGAAAATCTTCTTTCCAATTTTACCGATCCATTCTTGGAAGGTTCCAAAAGGACATACCCATCCACATATAACAGGTCCAAAAGCCACTGCTAATATAAATGCTATTATCATAAGAATAAATGAGGATTCGTGAATTTTTTGAACAAAGGTTCCAACGGTAAAAAACTTATAAATTGAAACAACACCACCAAAAGGACATATTGCATGCAGTGAAGCATCAGAAACTAGTGGGATTTTTTTACCAAATTGCTCGATAAAAGTGTTGAAGCTAATTAGCGCAACTAGTGCAAAAAAGAAGATTTGAATAACTGGTCTAAACCACGGTTTGTTTTTTTTGGAGTTCGACTTGACGACTGAAAAGGGTGCTTTTTCATTAGGAATATTTGGCATAGATGAGTCCTCCTTGTAAATTTAATATAAGTATATCATAAAACTAAAATGTGACATAATCATAAAACTAAAATGTGACAAAAGATTGACAAAATAAGTTTCTTTTTTTTACCCTATTGACCTTGGAGCTAGTCAAAGGTTTATGATTCGCTTATACGAATTTGCGTTAATTAATATAATCCGATTACTTTTTCTCTGGTAATTACAATAATGTTAAACGCAAATTAGTATTAGATGAACAAAAAGACATAATAAACGTAATCAATTACACAATAAACGTACTCGATTACAAAATAAAAAAACGAAGGAGAATACTAATATGAGCGGTTATAACGCAGTACTAGCAAGAAACACAGAAAATGCACCAAAAGGAATAGGGCCATACTCACAAACTGTAGCTTTTTCCCATTACAATAATCTTTCGGCACAATTACCAGTTGAGCCAAATACCGGCAAATTGGTAGCTGGGGGAATAAAAGAGCAGACAAAACAGTGCTTTGAAAATATTAAAGCGATTTTAGATAGTATCAATCATATTATGAACGATGTTGTGAGAATCACTGTATTCGTAAAAAATATCAAAGATATTGATGCCGTGAACGAAGTGTATAAAACATACTTTACTTCATACGTTCCAACTCGCACGGTAGTTGCAGTTGACGCTTTGCCTATGGATGCATTGGTTCAAATTGAAGCTCTTATTACATGTGGTGAAGGTACAATTCCAAATGCACCACAGTCAGGCGACCTAATTAAGCTTACAAATAATACATCAAATGCACCAATATGTGCACTTTCTACACAAACGGTTTCTTTCTCTCATTATAATAATCTTTCAGCACAACTACCTATCGACCCAAAAACTGGTAGATTAGTTGCTGGCGGTGTGAAAGAGCAAGCTGCACAGTGTTTGAAAAATATCAAAGCAATTTTAGAAAGTATCGAGGTTCCTTTTGACGATATTGTTAAAATAAATATTTTCCTTAAAAACATAACGGATAGTGAAGCCGTAAACGAAGTATATAAAACATTTTTCCCAGATTCCGCGATTGCTAGGGCTGTAGCTTATGTTCCAGCACGCACAACAATAGCTGCTTCAGCTTTACTAATGGATGCATTAGTGCAAATCGAAGCCGTTGTATCGCACGGAGATGGTACGCCTCCGCAGCTTGTTGAAGACAGGCACGGAATCGTAATTTATGCAAACAATACAGAAAATGCGCCAAAGTGTTCTTTATCTACACAAACTGTTGCGTTTTCGCATTACAACCATGTCTCAGCTCAATTACCGATCGACCCAAAAGTAGGCGAAATAGTATCTGGTGGCGTAAAAGAGCAGGCTACACAGTGTTTAAAAAATATCAAAGCTATAATAGAAAGTATTGATCATGTTATGGAGGATGTAGTAAAAGTTAATATTTTCTTGAAAAATATCGCCGATATTGATTCTGTAGACGAAGTTTATACAACTTACTTCCCAACTGGTGTTCCTGCGAGAAGAACGGTTGGTGTATCAGCTTTACCTAAAGATGCTTTAATCCAAATTGATGTAGTTTTATCAAACGCTGAAGGAACTGCACCAAGAGTTTAATAGAGGGTGGCACTCACTTTTTTACTTCAACACTTGTCCAAAAGAAAACTATTTATAATGCTGGTTGAGTTGTAATTTTTACAGCTTAATCGGCTTTTTGTTTTTATACGAAAATATAATGTATAATTATTTTAGAGTTGAAAATCATGAGACTTAAATTAAATTCTTTTTAACAGGAGTTAATGAATATTGAGGAGCAAAAGAATCATTTTTTAAAGAAGGGTTAGGATATACTGAGGTGGCAGGAAACACTGAATTAAGAAAGGTTATTGCAGGTCTATATACGACCATGAAACCAGAAAATATTATTGTACATGCTGGGGCTCAAGAACCGATATTCAATTTTATGAATATTTTGTTGGATAAAGGTGATCATGTTATTAGCCAAGTTCCTACATATCAGTCTCTTTTTGAAGTGGCAGAGGCGATAGGGTGTGAAAGCACAAAGTGGGATATTGAACCTGGAAAATATGGATGGAAATTTGATATAAAAAAACTTGAAAAACTAATCAAACCAAATACGAGGCTTATCTCGTTAAATAGTCCTAATAATCCTACTGGATATACACTAACAATGGAAGAAATTGAGGAAATAGTTGCCATTGCAAGGAAGTATGACATTTATGTTTTTTGTGATGAAGTTTATAAAGGGGTCGAATTAGATGGTTAGCGACAAAGTATAATTTAATTATCGAAAAACTAATAAAGATGAAACACTATACGAGCATTTGCAGTAGTGGACCTTCCGAATTTCTATCAATTATAGCCTTAAAACATAGCGATGAGTTATTGGATCGAAATGTTAAAATAATTAAGAGTAATAAAAATAGTTGAAGATTTTTTTGCTCGATATCCCGATATTTTCGAGTTCAACAGGCCAATGGCTGGACCCGTAGCATTTGTGAAAATGAATATATCAATGCCTATAGAGGAGTTTTGTAATGATTTAGTTAAGAACAGTGGTGTTCTTTTGTTGCCTTCCTCAATTTATGGATTTGATGGACAATATTTCAGAATAGGATTTGGTAAAGCTAATTTTGAAGACAACTTAATGAGATTTGAAGAGTATATTAAAATGAACGATTTCATTAAATAATGGAGGTGCACTTTAGAAGAATGAACAAAATTAGCGATGAATGTAACACGAAATACCCCTTGGTTTTAATACACGGTACAGGTTTTCGAGATAGAAAACACCTTAATTATTGGGGTAGAATACCGAAGGTCTTAATTGATCGCGGTTGTTTAATATTTTATGGACAACAAGATAGTTGGGCCACAATAGAAAATAATGCAGCGATTATTAAAAATAATATTGAAAAAATAATTGCAGAAACTAGTGCTGAGAAAGTCAATCTAATTGCGCACTCTAAGGGTGGACTTGAAGCAAGATATCTAATTTCAAGCCTTCAAATGTCAGACAAAATTGCGAGTTTAACAACTATTGCAACTCCACATCATGGCTCAAAAACAATGGATTTAATTTGCAAATTACCAAGATTTCTATTTAGTTTAGTTTCAGTATTTGCCAACCTATGGTTTAGAATAATTGGTGACTCAAAGCCCGATTTTCATAGTGCATGCAGACAGTTTACTACATATTTTGCAGAAAAATTTAACGCTGAAAATCCAGACGTTGAGGGCGTTCACTATCAGAGTTATGCGGCAGTAATGAAGAATTCTTTTAGTGATATGTTTATGTTTATACCGCATTTTGTGGTCAATCTTATTGAAGGTGAAAATGATGGACTGGTAACACTTAAAGCCGCTGAGTGGACAAACTTTAAGAGTGTTTTAAGAGGTTCAACAAATCGTGGGATTTCGCATGCTGATGAAGTTGATGTAAGAAGAATGAGGCTTTCTAGAACGAAATCATTGGAACATGTCAATGATATATGTGATATTTACATTCAGATTGTCAAAGAATTAAAATGTTTGGGTTATTAAACATTTAAGTTAGTAAATTTTTGGTTTACAAATCTTTATATTAAGCAAAGGATTATAAGATGGTACTTTTAAAACGACTAGTAAGCATATTACTAATACTTTTATTTCTGAACACATTAATTTTACTTAACACCTTAAGACTTGGAATAATTCCCAATATAATTATCTCTATATCGCTATTTTTATATTTTGTTAAATATAATTTTGTTCCGATAAAACAAAAAACGAGTGTGAAAAAACTTGCAATAATGATCAATGGCTATGAGTTAATAGTTAATGCCTGCTTGATTTTTGCTTTGCAAGCGGTTGTATATTTCTATACTTTTATTATTAATAAAGGACTCTTAGTAACGCCATTTTTGATAGCTGTAAGTGTTTTAGTTTCTATACTGGCAGTTTTGATTTTGCTATGGAACGGGATAATTCGTATATTAGTTACATCTACACAAGTTAGTGCAATTCTAAAAATTTGGCTAATTTTTGCTTGGTGGATTCCGATACTTAACGTAATTATTTTGTGGAAATGCGCTCATATAATTCGTAGAGAATACATATTTGAAATATCAAAGATCGAATTAGATAATCAAAGAAAAGAAAACGAGATCTGTAAAACAAAACATCCTATTTTGCTAGTCCACGGAATATTCTGGAGAGACTGGCAGCTGTTTAACTATTGGGGTAGAATCCCTCGAGCACTAAAGAAGAACGGAGCGACGATTTACTACGGAAACCAGCACTCGGCGACGTCTATGGAAATATGCGCAAATGAACTAAAAGAACAGGTGCTTGAGATAATTGAAAAGGAAAATTGCGAGAAAGTAAATATAATTGGTCATTCAAAAGGTGGTCTTGATGCTAGATATATGATTAGTTGCTTAGGTATCGAAAATAAAGTAGCGTCGTTAACTTCTATAGGCACACCACATAAAGGATGCAAATTTGTTGATCGCTTATTAGGGGTTTTTCCTGATAAATTTGTGCTTGCACTAGCAAAAAAGTATAATTCAGCTTATCTAAAATTGGGGGACAAAACTCCTGATTTTTATAGTGGAATATATGACTTAACTACAAGCAAATGCGCAGAATTTAATGAAAAAGTACCAAATAAGGATGGTGTCCTTTACCAAAGCATTGCTTCGAAAATGAGCA
The DNA here is from genome assembly GCA_964477445.1 of uncultured Clostridiaceae bacterium. Lineage (GTDB taxonomy): Bacteria > Bacillota > Clostridia > Lutisporales > Lutisporaceae > CAYZED01. Next base: position 18,550 of record CAYZED010000005.1, read on the forward strand.
GTATGTTCAGTGCTGGATTTCCTTTGAATATCGGGTATGCACTAATAAAACACAGTGAGGGAGACAACGATGGTTTTGTTACCGTTGAATCCTCAAAGCATGGGGATTTTTTAGGTTGTTTTTCAACAAAAAGAAAAAGAGGAGTTTCTCATGGCGATATGATTGACCTAATGCGCGAGAATATCAATGGGTTTGATGTGTGCGAAGTATATATAGATATTGTTAAAGGATTGAAACTAAAAGGAATGTAAAAAACTATAAGATAGATTATAATATAATTAGTGGAATGTTTTTTAGTCATTTCATATATAGTCTGAATTTCGGGGTGATATTTTTGAAAAAAGATTCGAGTGAAGTTCAAAGATCTAAGAGAATTGTTCAAGATACTAATGCAGGCTATTTTTTTATTGATAAAAATGGGCTTATACAGGATGTAAACCAAGCATGGGTTAGTTTATATAAATATGACTCTCGAGAGGAAATAATAGGCGAACATTTTTCAGTAATTCAACAGCTAGATGATAGAGCGCAAGCCACAAAATTAGTTGAGGAAATAATGAAGGGTAACGAAAGTTATTTCAACGGAATTTTCAGCCGAAGATGCAAAGATGGTTCATTAGGTTACCATTCTTTTTCTTCAAAGCCAGTATTCGAAAATAATGAAGTTGTTGGGATAGAAGGATTTATCATAGATATTACTGAACGACAAATGAATATTGAAGCTCTTCATGTGAGAGAACATCAATTTCAAAAGGCCGAGATTGTAGCAGGTTTTGGACATTGGGAATTTCGACTAGCAGATCGATTGATTCACGCTTCTAGAGGGGCTTCGAATATATATGGATTAGAGGGCTCCGAATGGACTTTGGATTTGGTTCAAAAATTGCCACTTCCGGAATATAGACAAATGCTAGATCAAAAATTGCATAGACTGATTAATTATGGAGAACCATATAATGTGGAATTTCAAATTTGCAGATTTAACGATAAAAGTATCTTATGGGTGAACTCAATTGCAGAATATGATTCTGAACAAAAAACAGTTTTTGGAGTATTACATGATATTACAAAAAATAAACAAAACGAATCGTATCTAGAAAAATCTGAAAAAGAGTATAAAGCTCTTTTTACAGAAATGATCGACGCATTTTCGCTTCATCAAATTGTTTGCGATAAACAAGGGCATCCAATTGATTATAAGTTCATTTCAGTAAATCCAGCTTTTGAAAAAATGACTGGCCTTAAAGCTGAGGATATTATTGGAAAAAATGTTACTGAAGTTATGCCAGGGATTGAAAAATCATGGATTGATAAATATGGCAGAGTGGCTTTAACAGGGGAGTCTATACACTTTGAAAGCTATGCTAAGGATTTGAATAGATATTATGAAGTAAAAGCTTACAGGACAGCGCCTGGAGAGTTTGCTACAGTCTTTGAAGATGTTTCGGGCAAAAAAAATTCGGAGTTGCTCATTAAACAGAGTGAAGCAAAACTCAAAGCAGTTGTAGCGAATATTTCAGATGTTGTAGCAATAGTCGATCAAAATGGTATATTAAGATATAAAAGTCCAAATGTTGAAAAATATTTCGGTTGGCTTCCAGAAGATCTAGTTGGTTCTTTTAGACTGGGAACAATTCATCCAGATGATATAGATAGAATTCAAACTGAGTTTTCAAAAATATTACTTGAAGATAATTCAGTAATTTCAGGAGAGTATAGGTATAAATGCAAGGATGGTTCTTATAAAACGATAAGGTTGACAGCCGTAAATCTTATAAACAATGAACATATAAATGGAATACTACTTAATTATCACGACATAACGGATCAGAAGTTAATTAGCGAATCATTAAATGAAAGTCAAAAACAATTACAGAGAGCTATTGATGAAGCGCCAGTGCCTATAATGCTTCATGCTGAAGATGGTGAGGTAATTAAGATTAGTGAAGCTTGGACTGACATAACGGGATATACTCACGCTGATATCCCAACAACTAAAATATGGTCTGAAAAGGCTTACGGAACAAAGCACGAAGAAGTTTTTAATACTATTAGCACTTTATATGAATTAGACAAAAACAAAAAAAATGGAGAATTTACTATAAGTACTAAAGAGGGGAAAACACTAATTTGGGACTTTTATTCTGCATTAATTGGGAAATTATTTGATGGTCGAAGGTTAGCGATGAGTGTAGCTATTGATGTTACAGAAAGAAAAAATGCTGAGAACAAATTAGAAATTGCAAAAGAGGCAGCAGAAACTGCAAATCAAGCGAAAAGCGAGTTTCTAGCTAATATGAGCCATGAAATTAGGACACCTTTAAATGGATTAACGGGCATGTTACAACTATTACAAATGACGGAATTAACAAAAGAACAAATGGAGTATACACGGATTTCAAAGAGTTCATCAGATTTGCTTTTAAAGGTAATAAATGATATTCTTGATTATTCAAAAATAGAATCAGGTAAAGTTAAAATTGAATTGCAACAATTCAGTCTCAAAGTATTTATAAATGAAATCAATATGTTGTTTAAACCTTCTGCACAAAAAAAGGGGCTAGTTTTGAAAAAATATATTGATAAAAATATACCAGATAGTATAATAGGCGATCCTTTCAGATTGAGACAGATACTATCAAATCTCATCGGTAATGCTATAAAGTTTACTCAAAAGGGAAGCGTTGTTATTAAAGCAAGAAAAGTTAAGCATACCTCTGATGATGAAATTAAGATAGAGTTTGAAGTGAAAGATACAGGAATTGGAATTTCCAAGTCTAAAACGTCCGAAATTTTTAATAGTTTTAATCAAGCAGATACATCAACAACCAGAAAGTATGGCGGTACAGGACTTGGATTGTCTATATGCAAAGGCTTAGTTGAAAAAATGAAGGGTGAAATATGGGTAGAAAGCGTTGAAGGGGAAGGTAGTAGTTTTTATTTCACTTGTGTAGTATGTAAATTTGAAGAGGATAATATCACAGTATTAAACCAAATTCAAAGCAGTAAAGAAGTTATTAAGGAAGATTCATATGAAATATTAATTGTTGAAGATGATGAAATAAGTAGGATTGTAATAGAAAAATTAGCAAATCAGAAAGGTTGGTACACCACTTTGGCAAAAAATGGAGAGGAAGCGGTTGAAATGTATCAACGCTTTTCATTTGATGCAATCCTTATGGATGTGCAGATGCCAATTATGGATGGATATAAAGCAACCCAAATTATAAGACAATTAGAGATCAAAAAAAGTAACCACACACCAATTATTGCTATGACGGCATATGCATTAAAGGGTGATAGGGAAAAATGTATTGAAGCTGGAATGGATGATTATATGACCAAACCTATTGAGGCTAAAGAGTTTCATGCTGTTGTTGATAAATGGGCTAGAAAAAAATAAAGATAAGTAATGAGTTGGAGGAAACATGAAAATTTCAAAAAACGATGCGTTAATATGGTTCGATTATTTTTCGCAAATGGCTGAGGATGAAGAAATAAATACAAAACATGAAGAAATCATTTATGCTACTTTTGCACAAATTGAGGCATCGATTGATCATAGAAATGATATTTTAATGTCCGAAATAAAAAGTTTAAAAACTTTGGAGAATAGGACTTTTTTTGTGGGGGATGAGAGTAAATTCCCGAAGGGCTGTCGCTCATGTCTTATGGGTAGCGGTTTGAGCGCGATTAGGAAGACAAACAAGTGTAACTTAAAGTGCAAATTTTGTTATAACTATGGGGAACTAGATGATATTTCTCCTGTAGGAGAAGGAATGTGGGAGATTGGCGGCACGAAATTTTATGAAAAAGATATTGATTTGCTTCTTTCCATTCATAAGAAACCGACTGGAATTTCATATGTTTATCTAGAGCCATTTATGGAAATTGAAAAATATTATTCGATGGTTAAGAAATTTAGTGATAAAAAAATCCATCAGCATCTGTATACAAATGGAACTTTGGCGACAGAAGAGACTCTAAAAGCACTGGGTGAAGCAGGTCTTAATGAAATACGATTTAATCTTGGTGCGTCTGGATGTTCTGACAAAGTCATTGAAAATATAGGAATTGCAAAAAAATACATTGAGAATGTTGGAATTGAAACTCCTATGACTCCTGAACTGTTTAAGGTCTTTTTTGAGAAAAAACAGGCTATTTTGGACACAAAACTTGATTTTATAAATTGTGCAGAGTTGCATTTGAAAGAGAATAACATATATAATTATTTTGGCGAAAACATGTATATTTCCAGACGTGGCTACATATCGCCAATTTGGAGCAGAGAGCTGACTTTGAAATTCATGAAAATTGCAGATGATGAAAACTGGGATTTAGTAGTTCATGACTGCTCTAATCATACAAAATTCGCCAGAGATTTAAACTTGAGCAGCAAAGAGGGAATGTGGTTTGGAGCTAGTAATTATGCATGTGAGTTTTCAAAGATTCCTTATGAAATATTTATACCAATACTAAATGATGAGACTTTTGAGTTTTTGAGTGAGGAAGAATTGCCAGAAGAGTATAGACCGGTATTGATGAGTTACTAAAAATTGTTTATCTGTGAATCACTTTTATCAGTATCCAAATATATGGAATTGCGGCTAATGAGAAGAAAATAAAAATAAAAATAGCTTGCGAAAAAAGGTTAAGAGGAGCTATTCCAGACCATAGAACATTTCCAAAGAGCAAAATAATTGTAGTTGGAATACTTGCTATAAGAATTCTTAAGAAATACTTAATCTGATTTGGCAAATTATATCCTACTTGTTTTTTTAAAACAATCATCATTAAAACGATATTAAATATGGAACTAATGGCGCTACCATAACCAAGGCCGTTAGCTCCTATTTTTTTAACGAGATAAATATCTAGTAACACATTTAAAATGGACGTACAAAGAATAATAAACATCGGAGTTTTCATTTTACCAATAGCAACATAATACCTTATAAAAACATATAGAACACATTGACCTACAATTGCTAGAGCGTATCCGCCTAAAAGTCCAGATGTTATAAAAAGAGATGCTTCGTTGAATTCACCACGTTTAAAAAGAAGTGTTAGAATTGGGACTCTTAAGAAAAAAAGGAACAAAGAAATTGGGAAAGACACCATTACAATTATTTTTAGGGCTTTGCCAAAAACACTTTTTAATTCTACTTTAAATCCACTTTCGGATGCTTTCGACATAGAGGGTAAAATAACTGTACTAACTGAAGCTGCAAATACCCAAACCGGAAATTGCACTAATCTGTAGGCATAATTTAAACCAGAGATAGTTCCCACTGATAGCTGTGATGCAAGAGAACGTTCAACCATTAGAACAGCCATAGTCGACAACAAAACTCCTGCATATGGGAAAAATATCTTCAGTATATCTGTGATATCTTTATTTTCCTCGTCAGTAGGAGAAAAGAAATTAAAAAAGTGATCAGTTTTAAGAACTCTTTGGTAAGTACGTTTTGCAGAAAACAACAAAATAACCCACATCGAAAGTATTCCAGAGATAATGCCAAAAGAAATGAAGTAGACACCTTTTTCCATTTCAAATCCATTAATCATTGGGAAAATAATTCCGAAAATAAAAAATAAATTATAGACAATCGGTATAAAGGCTGGGATTTTAAAGTGATTTTCTGCTTGAAGAATTGCGTTGCCTATAGTGATTAATGGGAAAACTAACATAGTAGGCAACAAAATTGAATAAAGCTTAGTAGATAGGGCGAGGCTATTATTTGAAAAACCGCTGCCAAGAAGTCCTATTATTTCGTATCTGAAAACATAAAAAATTAGCACAAGTCCTAGGGATAAAAGCAAAAAGTAAATATGGATATTTTTAACTGCCTTTTGAAATTGATCGGTTTTTTTCTTGACAACCAATTTTGAAAATATGGGAACGCAAGAAATCCCTATGGAAGCAGCTATTAAACTATTGCCGAAATTTTCGGGCAAAAAATAAGCTAATACCAATGCATCGGCTTGAGTAGATGTTCCGAGATATGCAGCAAAAACAATATCCTTTAAAAAAGCAATAACTGCCAAAACGCAATTAAAAAGAGTTACAACACCTATAAGGTTTGCTAGTCCGAAATTATTAAATTTTATATGTTTCATTAAAAATTTTTTCAATTACTTTAATACCACATCTGGGAATTTTTTGTTCTTAAGTAACTCTCCTAGAGGAACAAAATCAAATTGTTTTAAAAGCTTTTCTAATTTATTGCTTGTATGGCGTAAATTCGCATAATGAAGCAACCTTATATGAAAAGGTGCAGCTAACCTTGGCTGAGTATCATCAATTTCCCATGGGTGAGCGTATACCATTCCAGATCTGCTTTTATTAACTAGCTTAAGAGCGTTTGAAAGTAGCATATAAGGCAATATTCTCAAATAGAAACCTCCAGAAAAGGGGAGTCTAAATGCTCCTATCTTAAGAACTGTAGATGGGAATTCAATAATATCTAGTCTTTTGTTGTTAATAATTGGATAAAAAGGCTCGCAATTTGCATTTTTCATGCCGGATAATGGTGTTTCAAAAGGTTGTACACTGGAATCGCATTTAAAACCTTCTTCGACTAAAATTTCAAATGCCCATATTGTATTTTTGTTAATAGACCAAGATGAAGCACGATATAAATCTACTTTGGTTCCAGATATATCTTCTAAGATTTTTTTAGAAGTCCTTATATCTTGACGAAATTCATCAGGTGTTTGCCTAGTAACCATCCTATGCCACATTCCATGTGAGCCAATTTCATGACCTCTTGCAATAATATCTTTTACTAGATCGGGATGCTTTTCTGCTACACATCCTAAAATAAAAAAAGTTCCTTTTGTATTGCTTTTATCCATGATATCTAGGATTATCTCAGTATTTTGTTGTACTCTGTCTTCATATTTATCCCACTGACTAGAATCAATATCAAAATCCATAGTTTGGTACCAATCTTCAACATCAACAGTAAATGCGTTTTTCACATCTTGTCCTCCATAATTAAATCTCATTCTTTGTAAATTAAAAGTTGCAGTGATGTTTTCAATTTAAAATTTTATAATAAATTCAACGAATTACCTTTTGATAAACTTGTATAATTTTATTAGCCCAGACTTTACTGCAATGATTATCAAGAATATATTCCCTTGCTTGTTTACCGATTAAATCAGCTAATTCAGGATTTTGTGTTAATTCTCTTATTTTTTCGGCTAATTGTTTAGAATTTCCTGCCTCAAAACTAATTCCATTAATCTTATCAACAATAATCTCACATAACCCTCCAATGTTAGAAGCGATTACGGGTTTGCCGATACTCATACCTTCAAGTGCTGCAATAGGACTACCTTCTACAGTGCCATTAACTGGTATTGAAGGAATTATAATTCCTTCAGCACCACTCATATATTCTCCTATTTTGTCATGGCTAATCAAACCTAACATTTTAATTTTATTCTCCAGGCAAAGACTTCTTACAAGACCTTTTAAATTGTTTGTTTCTGGTCCATCTCCAGCAATCCACAATTCAATATCTAGATCTTTTAAGTATTGAAATGACTCTATCGCAATATTTACTCCTTTTACTGGCACAAATTTGCATGGCACAAGAAAGTATTTCGTTGTTGTTACATTATTTTTTTGTGTGGGAGAAAATTCTTTAGAATTTACGGCATTCGAAATCACAGTAATTTTTCCGGGGTCAATTTGGAAATCGTTAACAATGATTGATTTGAGTGTATTGCTAACTGCAATAATATGGTCTGCTCGTTTATAAGCAAATTTTTCACATTCTACAATATAATTGAAAAAGTGTTTATCTGAAAGACCTAACATTTTTGCTTCTCTGGAAGTGGGTCCGTGAACTGTAAGAACTATTGGTTTGTTGAATCGTTTTGCAGTATTTCCAAAAAAAACATCATGAGGGTTAATCAAATCAAAAGTTTTCGTTAGCATCTCTCGTTCTCCCAATGCTGCTACCATATTGCCTCTAGATTTAGCGACTTCAATATAAGCTTTGTCCCTGTTGCCAAAGGCTTTTAAGCCTGCGCTTAAAATATCAAAAACGCTGACATTTCTTAGGCGAGCTAAAGAAACCTCTTGACCTGCTTGTTTCAATGATTCTTGCAAAGTTAGAATGTGGGAGCTTACTCCACCTACTTTAAAAACCAGTGCCGTTCCAATTAAAATATTCATTTCAAACACTCCGTGTACTATTCAATAATATATCATGGTTTTAATATAACAAATATCAGAGGAATGTCAATAAAACTTTGAAAAATCTAAGGTTGTAGCTTATAATTATGTTATTATTAGTTATGAAATATTCATAAACAAGAAAGGTAAAGATGAATGATTAAAAAATGTAGACAGTGCGGTTGCGTTTTAAAGTCTGAGGAAAACAATAAACTTTGCGAGAAATGTCGAGTAAAAAAAAGGAATCAACTTGTTGAAATGAGAAATGCGGTTGTAGAAAAGAAACGCAAAAAAATATGGTAGATTCATTGCTACTTAGTCGCTTTGAATATTTTATATATCTCTGAATAATAACTTATTTTTGGTGGAGTTTCGTTATATTCTTTCAAACTTCTATTAAACAATTCTTTTGATTCTGAAAATTCTCCATCACTTCTTAGAAGAATGGCTTTTAAGGCTAGTAATTCAGGCCTGTTTGGATAACTAGCTAACGAGTCTTCTGTTTTTTTAAGCAAATCGCTAAACTTGAACATATTACTTTCTTTCATCAATAGTATTTGGCACACTAAGGTTAATGGCCTATATTCTTTATCTCTAAAATTATTATTCTTCAATGCTAAATCAATGTGGAAAAGAGCCTTTATATGTTCATTGCCTATTCTATATGTGTCAGCTAAATAGAAGTTGATTTCGCTATCAGATGGATCTTTTTTTAATTCATTAATTAAAAGTGATAGATTTCTCCAGTATTTATTCTTGGTTTTTATTTCAGACGGATTATAACCTGAGTGAAATACTTTTATTTTACTACTTGCATCAGTATAAAGAAGTTCTGATTCTTCTTTGTAAAGATATTCGTGTATTGATCTTTTATACCTAATTAAGGGTGTATTTCTAAAAATCCTAACAACTTTGTTTGAAGCATAAGGAAAATCTTTATCAAATTCTAAATTATGAAATCCGCAAAGAATTGCATCTTTTTTTTCGTTTTCGAGAAAAGACTTAAGAAAGGTCTTGTCCACTTCGATGAATTCATCTGCATCTATAAAAACTACCCAATCTCCTATTGAATGATCTATGGCAAAGTTTCGTGCAGCCGAAAAATCATCAATCCATTCGAATTTGAATATTTGAGCATTAAAAGAAGTAGCAATTTCATATGTTCGGTCATTTGAGCCAGTGTCGACTAAAACTATTTGGTCTGAAAATGGCACAAGAGAACTCAAACACTTTGCTATATTTATTTCTTCATTTTTTACAATAATACAACTTGAAATTTTCATGTTTATAACTCTTTTCAAAATTGAATAAAAAAATGCCTAATTAAAATTAGGCAATAGTTTTTATATTTAACTAGGGGACACTACAGGTGGTCTTCCTGGTGTTGAGGTACTTGCTAAGGTGACTTCTCTTAATTGGGCATGTTTTGTTAAAACAGGTTTTTTGTAATCCAGTTTCTTAACATTGTTTTCCATGTCGTCAACTCCTTATTACGAATTTTATTGTTTTTACTACTATAATATAGAATATAATCAATAGGAGTTAATAAGTCAATATAATATTTGACTAACATATCAAATTGATATATCATAAACGTATCAAGTTGATATGTTTTTCACGTTGAGAAAGGAATAAAATGGGAAGAGAAAATAAAACAAGTTATGTAATTTTAGGACTGTTGTCACACGAAGATTTAACTGGATATGAGATTAAGAAAAGAATTGATTCGACTTTAAATTATTTTTGGAGTGCTGGCTTGGTCAGATTTATCCGACATTGAATACTATGCTTATGAGTGGTTTAGTTGAAAAAAGAATAGAAAACATGGGACAAAAAATGGAACGGATTATTTACACTATTACTGAGGACGGAAGAAATCAATTAAAGACATGGTTATCACAAGGTGTAGAAGAAGAGACAGTTAAATTTGAAATCCTCCTTAAAGTCTTTTTTGGAAGTATGATAGAACCAAAAAAGAATATTGATAATATTTATGCCTTCAAAAATAAACATATAGAAGATAATTTCATTTTAAAAAAGTATGAAGAACAACTAAAAAGTATACAAGATCAAAGCGCTGATCATATATACTATTTACTTACGGTTTTATTTGGAAGAAAAATAAATGAAGCTTATTTAGAATGGGCAGATGAAGCCGTGAAAATTCTTGAGGAATTAGATGAAACACAAACCAATAATCAAAACCAAAATGGAGGGGATATCAATGACTAGACAAAACATTAGGAAGGCGATAATTGTTTTTTCTTTTCTTTTGTTTCCAATAACTTTATACTATTTTTCGCCGTATTTAATAATTCAAGGAGCTATAGAGGGTATCATAACGGGGAGTTTTATCGTGTTTTTAACAATGCTGGTAACTTCGATTTTTTTCGGCAGACTTTTTTGTGGGTGGATATGTCCAGCGGGTGGGCTACAGGAATGCGCAATTATCGTAAAAGATAAGAGGGCAAAGGGCGGAAAACTAAATAGAATTAAGTACTTTATTTGGGCGTTTTGGATTATTATTATAATATCGATTAGTATTTCTGTTGGCGGTTTCAAAATGGTAGATTTCTTTTATCAGACTACTTATGGAATTTCCGTAGCAAACCCATACGCGTTTATTATATATTATGGAGTTGTTTTTCTTATATTTGGTTTGTCCTTGTTCGCAGGAAAAAGAAGTTTTTGTCATTATGTTTGTTGGATGGCCCCATTTATGGTAATTGGTTTAAGAATCAGAGGTATATTAAAAATCCCATATTTTCATCTCGCAGTGGAAAAAGAAAAATGCATTGACTGTAAGCAATGCACAAAAAAATGCCCTATGAGTTTAGATGTAAATGAAAATGTTAAAATTGATAAAATTCAAAATGATGAGTGTATTCTTTGCTTAGAATGTGTGGATGCTTGCCCGAAAAAAGTCATCAGTTTGAAATTCGACAAATGAAGTCAAAATTCTTATCCGCGCTTGACAAATCTCGATTAACGTCTTATAGCCCAACGCAATTTAGCAGATTTTGCTCTGCTATTTAATGAGCATTCTTCAACAGTTGGTCTTATAGGTTCAGGAGCTATTTCTTTGTATATACCTTCGCGGAAAAAGTGCTGAAAGGATTTTTTCACCAGACGATCTTCGCCCGAATGAAAAGAAAGAATAGCAACCCGCCCACCGGGAGATAGCACCATTGGAAGTTTTTCTAAAAACCTATATAGAACGTCAAGTTCTCTATTTACATCAATTCTTAAAGCTTGAAAGCAGCGCTGACAGGCTTTTTTTATTGCTTCTTCTTTGTCTTTTTTTGGCAAAAATTGCAATGATTTAGTTATGATTTCTCGAAGTGCAGTGGTTGTTAAGATTTCATTTCCGTTATTAATTTCTGAAATAATATCACGTGAAATTACATTTGCGTTGGGTTCATCAGAGTTTTCTGTTAACATACCCTCGAGCTCTTCAAGCGTTATTGTTCGGAGTCTTTCCGATGCTGATTTGCCTTTTTTAGGATTCAAACGTAAATCGAGAGGGCCTTCTGTTTTAAATGAAAAGCCTCTATCCGGATTGTCTATTTGCATCGAAGAAACACCTAAATCGGCTAACACAAAGTTCAATGGGCCTGACTCATAAAATATTTCGTCAATTTGAGCGAAATTCATTTGTTTAATAGTTAATATTTCAGTTCCGTAACCTAATTTCTCTAAACGAGATTGAGTTCGCGGCAGCTCGATTGGATCCACATCAACAGCATAGAGATGTCCGCTCGAATCTAAGCATTTGAGCATTTCAAGCGTATGCCCGCCATAACCAAGAGTGGCATCAAATCCAATTTGTCCAGGTGTAATTTCCAGTATGTCTAGTATTTCGTTGACGCAAATTGAAATGTGCATTCCCGCTGGGGTGCTTCCTTTTTTTATTACCTTCTCAATAGTATCAGAATATTTTTCTGGCTGTAATTCTTTGTATTTTTCTTTAAAAGTCCTTGGGTGAGTGCCGCTATATCTTATTCTTCTTTGAGGTTTATTGTTTTGATCATTATCGAGTTCATTTGGATTTTTTGAGTGATCGTGCATTTGTTTCTCCGTTCATTTCATTTCAATTTAATGGATATAGTGCGAAGCGACTTCGCTGCATTTATTTTATGAGTAAATACATAAATTCTAGAGAATATATTGAATTCTTAAAGAAACTGATTCATCGAAGCCAACTCTGCTCTCTTAATATATCATCACATTAAGAATGTGTCGACGTAGAAATCGGAAGTTGAATTAGAATAGAGGTGCCTTTATTGAGCTCGCTTTCAATTGATAAATGGCCTTCATGTAGCTCAACGAGATGTTTTGCGATAGATAGACCAAGACCTGTGCCAGAGGTTTCACCAGATTTGTCTGCTTTATAAAAACGATTCCAAATATAAGGCAATTCATCTTTTGGTATTCCATACCCTTGGTCTATAATTCTAATATTTATCATTGTGTCAAAATTAAGTTCGATATTTATGCTGGTTTTTTCAGGAGAATATTTAATAGCGTTATCAAGGAAAATTATAAATAGTTGTCTTAGCCTATCATAGTCAGCAAAAACCTCGGGGAAATTGTCGGGCTGAAGATAATGAATATCAATACTTTTTTTAAGTGAAATAGTTTTCATGTTTCTTACTACATCTAAAAGAAGATTTGAAATGGAGATATTATCTTTTTTTAAGATTGTTTTTCCTGACTGCATCCTAGACAGTTCGAGTAAGTCTTCTACCAGTCTTTCTAGGCTTCGAGTTTCGGATGTCATTCTACCAAGATAACGCGTAATATCTTCGGGTTTATCTATTGTACCATCGGATAAGGCTTCCAATGAACCTTTTATGATAGTTAAAGGTGTTCTGAATTCATGAGAAATATTAGCCACAAAATCGCGCCGTACCTGCTCTAGTTTGTTTATTTCTTCCATCGCTTCATTTAACTCTGACGCCAACATATCAAGAGAACTTCCTAATTCGCCGATTTCATCATGGCTTTTAATATTTGTACGAATATTATAATTTCCAAGTGCCATTTCAAGTGCCGCAATGTTCATTTTTTTTAATGGTCGTGTAAATAAGATCGAAAAAAATATTCCCAACCCTAAAGCTATTATAAGAGAAGTAATTATACTAATCATAAGTATATATATAATTTTATATAAAGCATCATTTATACCTGTAATGGGTGCGTTTAGTATCACAGAGCCAATAACATTTTTATCTGAATTTAAAATAGGAACACCGACCGTTAAGGCAACCTCGTTATAAAAATCGCTGAAAGTTTTACTATTTGATTCTTTATTTAAATGAACCTCGATAATCATATCTTTTACTTCCTTGGGTATTTCCTTAGTGCTATATGAATATTCTTCGTTACCGTTAGGGCCTGAGCCTTTTCCAGTTAGAGTCAAGGGATTTCCATTTTCATCAGTTATCCACACTTTGGCTTCAGTCATTGTATCGATGAAACGCATGAATCCACCGAAACCACGCATTTGTCCGTTACTTTGCATGTTTTCTGATAAGATTTCCGAAATGTTTTGTGCTCTATCGAACATAGTTTTTTCTCTAGTTTCATAGGTATAATTCTGAAAAATTTGTATGAAAATAAAACCGATAGTGAGCATTGAAATCAAAACGATAACGACAAGTCCCAACGTTAATTTAAATGATAATTTTAGCTTAAGCATCTTTCACCTCATAACTAATTTGTTCCGTGGAAACTATATTTACAAGTGCAAATTTGGATCAAATTTGTAACCTACGCCCCATATAGTTTTTATATCCCAAACGTTATCATCTTTAATACCTATTTTTGCTCGGAGCCGTTTAATGTGCGTATCAACTGTTCTGGCATCGCCAAAATAATCATATCCCCAAACACTGTTGAGTAGGTTTTCGCGACTAAAAACTTTTCCGGGATTAGAAGCTAATAGCCATAAAATCTCAATCTCTTTTTTTGTTAGATTTACGACTTCGTTGTTCACTATTACTTCATATTCAGAGATGTTAATCTCAAGACCAGGGTATTTTAATAAATCTTTTTTATCATCCTCAGATATATCTATTCGCCTTAAAATCGCTCGAATTCTTGCCATTACTTCCTGCGGACTAAACGGTTTCACAATATAATCATCAGCGCCGTTATCAAGTCCCATAATGCGGTCAAAATCTTCTCCCTTTGCGGTAACCATTATTATAGGAACATTTGAGGTTTTACGTATACGCTTACATACTTCAAATCCGTCCAATTTTGGCATCATAACATCTAATAAAATTAAAATTGGCGAATATTGTGTAAACATATTTATAGCGCTTTCTCCATCGCGCGCTGTTATTGGCATATAACCTTCCTTAGAAACATAAGTCTTTAGGATATCTACAATACCTTCGTTATCATCTGCAATCAAAATATACTTATTCATTTGAACCTCCGTTATTAGATACTATTATATATATGTATTATATATATGTATTATATATATGTATTATATCATTTGAGGCAATATTAATTGTGACAAAACAATGGCGTTTAGAATGACACATTTAATTCGATTTTGTGACAAACTTTTGCCACAATTAAAAACTATTATACATTTAGAAGAACAAATCAAATAAAAGATATTGTTCGGAAAAAATAAAAGGAGAGAACAAAAAATGAAAAATTCAAAGAAGGTATTAGTTTTAGGATTGGTAATTTCGATACTAAGTATTCCAACAGTGGCGTTTGCGGCGGATATAAAATCGCCAGCAGATATAGTGGCAGCACTGACGGGAAAGACCGTAACTCAAGTTACAGCTGAGAGAGCCTCAGGAAAGACTTATGGAACTATCGCAAAGGATGCAGGGAAACTTGATGAATTTAAAAAAGAAACTTTGGTACAAAAGAAACTAGTTTTGGATCAGCAGGTCAAAGACAAGAAAATAACTCAAGCACAAGCGGACACTGTATATACATCTTTAAAAAATAATCAGGCTACCTGTGATGCCACTGGCTCAGCAAAAATTGGTTCAAAAAATGGAGTAGGATTTGGAAGTCAAGGAACATTAAATGGAACTAAGGCTGGAATTGGAAACGGGAATGGCAAGGCGACTCTAAGTAAAGGAACAGGCAATGGTCGTGGTAATGGCGGGCTCGGAGCTGGAAGCACACGAGGAAATGGAAATGTGAATAGAACGGGCGTTTGTGACGGAACTGGAATCGTAGTTAACTAGAAAAAGAATAAAATCATGTAACATGCTCGATTTATTTTGAGCATGTTTTTTTATAAAGAAAACGGATATAGGGAAAGAAGTATATTAATAAGTTATTGACATATGCCCAAAACCGTTGTATGATAGTAATTAGCATATGCCAATAAAAAACAAGGAGTGATTTATTATGCCTAGAGGAGACGGAACAGGCCCAATAGGAGCTGGTCCTATGACAGGAAGAAGAGTGCCTAATCGTAATGGTTACACATCTTCTGAAATTGCAAAACAAGGATTTGGAGCTGGTAGAGGAATGGGCGGATTTAATTGTAGAGGAAATAGAAAAAAATTCTGTATGACACAGATTTCAAATGAACTTGCTATGGACGAAAAGACGATATTGGAGAACCAAGAAAATATTCTTGAAAAGCAGATTCAACAAATTAAAGAACGTTTGAAGAATTTAAACGGTTAAGTAATTTCTATTTTACATAAAGGCAGGATTCTATTTGAGGCCTGTCTTTTTGTATTCTTAAAAAAATGATAAAATAAATACATTATAAATGAGAAATAAATACTTTATTAATACGTCAGAAAGGGGGAAATGAATTGTCTAGACCGATAAAATGGAGAAAAGTAGAGTTTATTCCAAACGTTCAGCATTTTGTACCATCTGATGTAAAATTAAAAGATATAGAAGAAAATATTTTGAAGATTGAAGAAGTTGAGGCTATACGTTTAAAAGACTTAGAAAAACTTGAACAAGAAGAATGTGCTGTAAAAATGGAGATTTCAAGACAAACGTTTCAGAGAATTCTTAATATGGGAAGAGAAAAAATTGCTGATAGCATAATAAACGGCAAAGCTATTCGTATTGAAGGTGGGAATTTCACGCGAAATATTTGTTTGATTAGATGTCTTAAATGCAATAAGGAATGGAAAGAGAGCTATGAAAACCTCGAAGAAATTGTTAATGGGAAGTATACTTGCCCTGATTGTCAATCGAAAAAGATCGAATGCCAGGAATTGAATGATAAGAAGTTCTGCAAAGGTAATTGTTGGAGAGGAGGGAGAACCGAGTAGCTCACAGTTAAGGTTTATGAAAAAAAAAATTAAGACGCAAGTTATTGACATATGTCCAAAACGAGGTATAATTAAATGGGCATATGTCAATAACCTTTTTTATCTTATAGGAGGTGTTAAATTGCCAAGGCCAAGAAAATGGAGAAAAGTATGTTGTCTGCCTGAAAGTAATTTGTTTGGAACACTTAACTCATCAAATGTAAAAACTGAAATTATTAGAATGACAGTAGAGGAATACGAAACAATAAGATTAATTGATTTAATAGGCTACACTCAAGAAGAGTGTGCAGACCAAATGAATATTGCACGCACAACCGTGCAAAGAATCTATTTTGATGCAAGAAGGAAACTTTCTGACTCATTAGTTAATGGAAAAATACTAAACATTGAGGGTGGAGACTACAAACTTTGTGATGGATTAGAAAAATCATGTGATTGTGGTGGTTGTCGTAGACATAGATGTGGTAAGGATTTTGAAATAGAAGACAAAATTAACGAGTAATACAATGATGTGAAATATGTCCATAACAATGAACCAATATTGATTTCAGAAGGAGAAAAAACAATGAAAATAGCAATGCCAGTAGATGATAAATCAATGGAAACAACTATATGTATTTCTTTTGGGAGAACCCCTTATTTCCTAATATATGATACTGAATCAAAAGAAAGTGTTTTTTTAGATAACAGTGCAGCGGCTAGCCAGGGTGGCGCTGGTATTAAGGCGGCACAGAGTATAGTTGATAATAGTGTTAGCGTTTTAATTACTCCACGATGTGGAGAAAATGCAGCGGCTGTAATTTATGAGGCGAAAATAAAAATATATAAGACTAAAAATAATTCAATTATTGATAATATTAATGCTCTAAATAATGGGGAATTATCTTTGCTTGAAGATATTCATGCTGGGTTTCATAATCATGGGGAAAAATAATATGAAAATAGCCGTTTTAAGTGGCAAGGGTGGCACAGGAAAAACACTTGTATCTGTTAATTTAGCGGCAGTAGCACCAACGTCCATTTATATAGATTGCGATGTTGAAGAACCAAATGGGCATCTTTTTTTAAAACCGATAAATATTCATTCTGAAAAAATCACAATTAATATCCCTATAGTAGACGAAAACTTATGTAATGGTTGCCGTAAATGCGTTGAGTTTTGTAGATTTAATGCATTAGCCTATATTAATAATAGGCTTTTAATATTTGATGAAATATGTCATTCATGCGGAGGATGCATATTGTTTTGTCCAGAAAAAGCTTTGTCTGAAAAAGAAAAAGTTATTGGAGAAGTTCAAACAGGTGTATCTGAAAATGTAACTGTTATTTCAGGAATGTTAAATACTGGTGAGGCTTCAGGAATACCGATTATAAAAAGAATTTTAAGTAGTAGCAAAAAAAACAAAGAAATAACGTTTATTGATTGCCCTCCTGGAAGTGCGTGTATAGTAATGGAATGCATTAAGGATGCTGACTATTGTATTTTGGTCGCAGAGCCAACTTTGTTTGGTGTTCATAATTTAAATATGGTATATGAACTTGTTAAGCTTTTTAATAAACCACATGGAGCTGTACTTAATAAGTGCCTAGAGGGGGAAAATCCAGCTGAAAAGTTTTGTAATGAAAAAGGTATTGAAATTATAGGTAGAATTAATTTTGACAAAGACCTTGGAACATTGAATTCAAATGCACTGATTGTAGCAAGAGAAAAAGAAGTTTATAGAAGTTTGTTTTCTTCTATACTTCATGCTGTAACTGATATGAATTTAGTATAACAAATATAGTTTGTTTTATAATAGATTTATTGAAAAAGTTAAACGCAAATTAGTATGGGAGGGAAGATATGCAGCAACTATTAATCCTTAGTGGCAAAGGTGGAACTGGAAAAACTACGATTGCAAGCGCTTTTATAAAGCTATCAGAAGCAAAAGCTTATGCAGATTGTGATGTTGATGCACCTAACTTGCACTTATTGATGAGCCAGTCGTCAGAAGCAAAACATACAGACTTTTATGGATTGCCAAAGGCTGAAATCGATACGTATCTATGTGTCCAGTGCGATTTGTGCAGAATTAATTGTCGTTTTAATGCGATTTTCCTAGACGTTGATTATAAAGTTGATTATTTTGCTTGTGAGGGATGTGGAGTATGTGAAGCTGCTTGTCCTTCAGGTGCCATAGTAATGAAAGAAACAAAAGCAGGAGATTTAATGCTTTATTCAAATGATGTGGTATTTTCAACAGCACAACTTAAGATGGGCAGCGGGACATCAGGTATGCTAGTAACTGAAGTTAAAAAACAATTGAAGTCAACATCAATAAAAACTGATTTGGCAATTATTGATGGCTCGCCAGGGATAGGCTGTCCAGTAATTGCATCTTTAAGTGGTGTGGATATGGTTTTGATAGTCACTGAGCCTTCTATATCTGGAATTAGCGATATGGAACGAATAATAAAAACTGCATATAAATTCCAAACAAAAATTGCGATTTGTGTTAATAAATATGATACCAATATAGAAAACACTGAGATCATTGAGTTGTTTTGTATGAATAATAAGCTTAAATATGTAGGTCGAATACCATTTGACCCGAATGCCGTAAAAGCTATAAATGAAAGTAAAAGTA
Organism: uncultured Clostridiaceae bacterium; assembly: GCA_964477445.1. Classification (GTDB taxonomy): domain Bacteria; phylum Bacillota; class Clostridia; order Lutisporales; family Lutisporaceae; genus CAYZED01. The sequence goes on from CAYZED010000005.1 coordinate 37,653, forward strand.
TTGTAGATATTGATTGTGTGGCAGGAAGTGCCACTAGAGAAATTTACAATAAAACAATGGAAATACTGCTTGAGGAAAGTTAGGGACTTGATAATATGATTATAAAAACTCTGATTGAAAACACATCGCTTTCAGAAAACTATGCTAGCGAACACGGGCTCAGTTTATATATAGAGACAAAGAATCATAAGCTCTTATTTGACACTGGTGCAAGTTCGTTATTTCTTGAAAATGCAAAAAAAATGGGCGTTAATATTTCAGAAATTGATTTAGTAGTTATCTCACACGGACATTATGATCATGGAGGAGGACTTAAAGAATTTTTGAAGTTGAATTCTATAGCAGAGATATTTATTAACCAAAAAGCTTTTGATAAACATATAGCAAATAGACCAGGTGGAGAGAAAGCATATATAGGGCTAGACCGGGGATTGTTATCCTGTGATCGTTTCGTTTTTGTTGGAGATAGTATTGTTATAGACAATGAGTTGCAGTTAATCTCCAATGTTAAAGGGGACAAACTTATTTCGCTTGGGAATCAAGATTTATTTATGGAGAGTGAGGTAGGATTGGTTAAGGATAATTTTGAACATGAACAAAATCTTATCATAAAAGAAGATGCCAAAACAGTATTAGTTGCAGGATGTGCTCATAACGGAATTGTTAACATAATTGAGTATATAGTTGCTACAGAGAATATTCAAATTAGTCATGTTATTGGAGGATTTCACTTGTACAATCGGTTAACGAAGAAAAGTGAAGCGTCGGAATTGATAAGTCAATTAGGAGATTACTTAAAAAATACAAGTTTTAAATATTATACTTGTCATTGTACAGGCATTGAATCGTATAAACGTTTAAAAGAAATTATGGAAGAAAAAATTCAATATTTATCAACGGGTAGTCAAATAACAATTTAGATAAAAATTAGGAGGAAATTAAATGAGTGAAAATTGTAATCAGACTTGTGGCACATGTAGTGATGACTGTAATGAAAGGAAAGAACCTAAAAATGATTTTTCCGAAAAGTTACATGAGCTCAGCAGGGTAAAAAAAGTGATTGGCATTGTCAGTGGTAAAGGGGGAGTTGGTAAATCTATAGTAACATCGATGCTTGCAGTAACTATGAAGAGAAGAGGCTATAAAACCGCAATCCTTGATGCTGATATAACAGGGCCGTCTATACCAAGGGCTTTTGGTATAAAAGAAAAAGTGAGAGGAAGTGAATTAGGCCTATATCCCATTAGAAGTAAAACCGGTATTGATATTATGTCAATAAATTTGATGCTTGAAAATGATACGGATCCTGTTATTTGGAGAGGACCAATCATAGCAAATACAGTAAAGCAGTTTTGGAAAGACGTAATTTGGAGTAATATTGACTTTATGTTTATAGATATGCCGCCAGGCACTGGCGATGTTCCGCTTACGGTGTTTCAATCTGTAGCTGTTGATGGAATAATTATAGTAACTTCTCCACAAGAACTTGTTTCTATGATAGTCGCCAAAGCGCTAAATATGGCTAAATCAATGAATATACCTATAATAGGAATCGTTGAAAACATGTCATATTTTAAATGTCCTGATTGTGATATGGAACATAAAGTATTTGGGAACAGTAATATAGAGGAATTTGCAAAGCAACACAGCATTGATGTACTTGCAAAGGTTCCGATTAATCCAAAAATTGCGGCAGCTTGTGATAAAGGAATGATTGAACTTTTTGATGGTGATTGGTTAGATAACACAGCAAAAAAACTTGAAGAGTTGATAGAAAATATTTAGAACAAAAAAAGAAGAGGAGACTACTTATTATGAAAATTGCAGTTGCAAGCGAAGGGAAAATGGTCACGGGACATTTTGGTCATTGTGAGAATTTTAATATTTTTGATGTAGAAGATAATAAAATTGTAAAAATCAACTCTATCCCAAATCCGGGGCATAAACCTGGATTCTTACCAAACTTTTTAAATGAGATGGGTGTAAATGTTATAATTTCAGGCGGCATGGGTGGTGGAGCCGTGGAGATTTTTAACGAAAAGGGAATAGAAGTTGTCACAGGCGCGAGTGGTGGGGCTGAAGAAAACACTAAAATGTATCTTGAAGGAAAGTTAAAATCAACTGGAAGTGTTTGTCATGAACATGAACAAAGTGATAGTTGTGGAGAGCATAAATGAATAAAAAAGAAGTAAAAATTAGTCCGTGTATGGAACCATTACCCCAGATTCTAGTTTCCTGCAGAGGCTTGGATGGAAAGAATAATGCACTTGCAGTAGCTTATTGCTGTAATTGCAGTTATGATCCGCCGATGTTGATGGTTGGAATTGTACCGTCGAGGCACTCATACAAAATGATTAAAGAATCAGAGTGCTTTGTGGTTAATCTTGTTAGCAAAGATTACAAGGATGTCTTTGAATATCTCGGAAGTCATAGCGGTAGAGATGAAGACAAACTATCAAAAATGAATGTTAGTTTAAGCGATGGAATTAAGGTGAATGCGCCTATTTTATCTGATTGCCCAGTAAATATTGAATGCAGAGTGGTAGATTCGATTTTAACAGGATCACATGAAATGTTTGTTGGGAAAATTGAATATGTACACGCAGATTCGAAACTAGTTACTGATGAAGGAGAAATAGACAGTTTATCTCTATCTCTTCTTTAAATATGACTCACTCCAAAAAAATATTATTTACATACTTGCACATGATACCGTATGGGGGTATAATTTAATTAGTAAATAAATATAGGAGGTCGTAAAAATGAAAAATATGGGTAATGTTGACAGAATCATTAGAGTTATTATTGGTCTTGGATTGTTGAGCTTATTGTTATTTGTTCCTGGTAATTTGAAGTATTTAGGCCTTATTGGATTGATTCCGCTTATCACAGCAGCAGTAGGTATATGCCCTTTATATATGATATTTGGTATTAAAACATGTAAATCATGTAATAAAGAATGATTTATTATTTAGAGTTAATACTTTAATTACGTAATTAATCTAACAAGCTTGTGAAGATATAAATATCTTTTCAAGCTTGATTTTTAAGTATTTGCATATTGTTAAGGAATAGAAAAAAGTTTGTGTTGGTGTATAATCACATAAAAAAGCGAGGTATGATATGCAAGAAAAAATACTAACAATGAGTTTGCTAAAAGAAGAATATGGTGTCTGTAGACTAGAAAACGACGATTCGATTCCAGCGTGGGCTATTAAAGGCAACTTTTTCTCGATCACAAAAACGAGTGATGAATTATCAATTGTTTGTTTACAGGAGAATATACCTAATGATATAAAATGCGAAAAAGACTGGAGAGTCCTTAAGGTCGAGGGTCCGCTGGACTTTTCATTAGTTGGGATACTTTCCTCAATCAGTTCGGTTCTGGCATTAAAAAAAATAAGTATATTTGCCATTTCAACTTACGACACTGATTATATCCTTGTCAAAGAAACGTTTCTTGAAAAAGCTGTTTTGTCTCTTAGAGAAGCGGGGTATAATGTTGTTGTATAAAATTA
>CAYZED010000005.1:41180-50486 GCA_964477445.1 uncultured Clostridiaceae bacterium
TTTTCAGTGTAAACTCTTACTTACTAATTTTATTTAAATACCTATAAATGCTGGCGTCTGAACAATTTAGCTTTAAAGCTACTTGGCTCACGGCGCCTTTTATTAGGAAAACACCTTTCTTGTTCAAAACATCCACTACATGTAGTTTTTCTTCTTTGCTAAGATTACTTGTGTTAATTTCAGAACCTAGGAAAGAGCTCTCTAGCACTGCATCGGTTAGTTCAGAAACAGATCCCGTGAAGTTTTCGGAGATATCTAAAAGATTATTAGAAGGGTCAAAATTATAGTTTTCATCAACGACACGGTCAGGATGACATAGTCTCAAAATCTCCTTGCTCATATGCAAATAGCGAGAACTGTCAAAATTTATACAAAGCATTCCAAGAAGTTCGTTTTTTTCTTTAATAAAAAAGGTGGAAGATCGCATGATTTTGTTGTCTTTTGTCATACTGTTGTAATTAACTTGATAGTCAGATCTTTGATAAACTTTGTTCTTTATCATTTCTAAAGACAAATCGCTTACCGGTGACCCCACATTTCTACCACTAATATGATTATTTACAATTGCTAGAATGCTTGGGGAGTCTGTTTTAGCATCCTGTAAAACAATTTCATAATCTGGACCAAGGAAATATCCTAAAAATTCAATTATCTTGAAATAAGATTCTAAAATATTCGATTTCATATTGCCTCCGAAATATAATAATAGATTTCTTAAACATTATACATTTTTCAAATAAAACTAACAATATTAATAAAAATTTATTACTAAAGCAGAAATGATGATCGAATTAATAATAAAAAATTATTAATAAATCGCAGTTTTGCGCTAAAATATAAATTTTTGATAAAAAATTATTGAAAACATATTGATTAAATATAAAAACGTGATAAAATATTATTAACAGAAAAAGATTAAACCTTATTTTTGTGAAAAATATTTATTTGGAGGGATTACTTTGAGCATAAAATATGTAGCAGAGCCATTTAGAATTAAAATGGTAGAGACTATTAAAATGACAACTAAGGAAGAACGTCTGAAAAAGATTGAAGAAGCAAAATATAATGTTTTCAACCTAAGAGGCGAAGATGTGTATATTGATTTGTTGACTGATAGTGGCACTGGAGCAATGAGCGCTGAGCAGTGGGCTGGTATTATGAGAGGCGACGAAGCATATGCAGGAGCTAATAGTTATTTTAAATTGATTGAAGCAGGGCAGGACGTTTTTGGTTACGAATACATTCAGCCAGTTCATCAAGGTCGCGCAGCAGAAAAAGTTTTATTTCCAATATTCTTAACAAAAGGTAAAGTTGCGATTTCAAATATGTTTTTTGACACAACAAGGGCTCATGTTGAATTAGCAGGCGCTAGAGCTATCGATTGTGTAGTTGAAGAAGCAAAGAATCCTACGATAAGAGCACCTTTTAAAGGCAACATGGATGTTGTTAAGCTCGAAAAACTAATAAATGAATATGGAGCAGAGAATGTTGGATTAGTAGTTATGACAATAACAAATAATTCAGCAGGTGGACAGCCTGTATCCATGAAAAACATGAGAGAAGTTTCTGAAATATGCAAAAAATATAATATTCCACTCGATATAGATGCAGCTAGATATGCTGAAAATGCATACTTTGTTAAGACTAGAGAAGAAGAGTGCAAGGATATGTCCATAAAGGAAATAGTAAGCAAAATGTTTAGTTATGGTGATATGTTTACAATGTCCGCAAAGAAGGACACTATAGTAAATATGGGTGGGCTTATTGGTGTTAAAGATGGAAAATCAGAAAATATTCTCAAAATTAAAGCAAATTGCATTTCATATGAAGGCTTTTTTACATATGGGGGGCTTTCTGGGCGCGATCTTGAAGCACTAGCAATCGGAATATATGAAGGTATTGAAGAATCATTCTTAAAATATAGAATTGGTCAAATGGAATATTTGGCAGGAAAGCTCGATGAAGCAGGAATAGCTTATCAGGCCCCTGTTGGTGGACATGGCGTATTCATAGATGCAGCGGCAATGTTCCCGAATATCCCTTACTATGAATATCCAGCACAGACACTTGCCATTGAATTATATAAAGAAGCAGGAATTCGTACCTGTGACATTGGTTCATATATGCTAGGAAACGATCCTGATACAGGAGAACAGCTTCATTCAGAGTTTGAGTTCACAAGATTTGCTATTCCTCGCAGAGTTTACACTCAGGCACACATAGATGTTATGGCAGAGGCACTTATAGCTATTAAAGCTAGAGCAAGTGAAATAAAACACGGTTATAAAATCACGTGGGAACCGCCGATTCTCAGACATTTCCAAGCATGGCTAGAGCCAATTAAATAATAGAGCACAAAATCAAAAATTTGAAATTATCGAAATGTATAGATACTCTTCCTTTATTAAATCCCTTTCTCAATAGTTTATAACTAAGAGGAAGGGACTTTTTTATTTTTTGGGAAAGTGTCCTTTTTCTCGAATTGAAGTGATTTTTAGCCATAAGGCGTTTGTTAAAGGTATTAAATAGATATAAAAAGCAAATGGTATATATCCTGAACTACTTACTCCCAAAGTTGTGGTAGGAACTAATGCCGCTACACACCAAGGAACCAGTGCCGACAAAAGCACGCTGGTATTTTCAATGTCAGAGGCTAATACATATTTATCAATATGGAGCTCCTCGTAACTTGGCTTCAGGAGCTGTGTTGTAAGTACAATTGAAACTGTCTGGCTGCATCCGAATGCTGCCGTAAAAAGACTTGTGATTGATGTGTATATGAAGAGCATAAATCTTGATTTTGTTCTCATTAGGAGATCCTCTGCTCTTTTAAACATATTTGTTCCTTCAAATATTCCAGATAATGTACAGGAAATTAGCACAACCAAAGCCGCCTGCCACATGGAAACAATCCCGCCGCCTTTAATTATGTTTCCTAGAGTGCTTTTTTGCGAACCTAAATCAAAACCAAAAAGGATGAATTTAAACACCTTGATAATATTATAATGTTGTACCGCTATTGCAATAATAGAAGCTAAGATTATACTAACTAACATGTTTATTTTGACGTTTATTTTAAACACTGAGAGCGCAAGTATTGATATGGCTGGCAATAAGGCAATCCAATTTAGACAGAAGACATTTAAAATATCTGAGCTTATTGAACTGTCGGTATTTTGTAGGGGCATTTTTAGGGACAAAATCAAGTATATTATAACTGAAAGCATAAAGGGTATTGCCGAAGTTATGAACATATTCTTTATATTCTTATATAAATTAGTTTCGGTTAAATTAGCTACTAAACTAGCGGAAGAAGACATTGGAGAGCATCTATCACCAAAATATGAACCTGCTATTATTGCACCTGCGGCTAAATTTACATCCACTCCGCCATTCTTTGCCATCAAAATCAGAGCTACTCCAACGGTGCTGATTGACCCAAATGATGTTCCAAGCAAGAAGGAGACAATGCAGCAGATTAAAAAGGATGAAAGTATAAAAATGTTTGGATTCATAAATTTTAGCCCATAAAAAATAATGGCAGGAACTGTTCCGGAAGCCATCCAGATTCCAGTTATTCCTCCTATTAAGAGCAGTATGCTCAAAACAACAATTGCTTTTTTTGCACCATTAATAGACATCCGAATGATGTCGTTTCGGGAAAAACCTCTGCGCCAAGCAACTATAGTAAAAATTAAGAGACCTAATAAAAGTGGATATCCCACGAATATTCCGTTATAAACCGAAAAAACTAAAATAATAAAAGTAATGGTCATGCTGACTAAAATATCCATAGTAATCCTTTCATGCTCAGTTGCCTTTGTTTGATGATGTTTTTATGTTAACATGTATAATATAGTTAGACAAATACGAATATAAAAAATTAGAAATTGAATATTCCATGAAAAAAGAATAATAAAATACGGAGGTAATACGATGTCTTATTTATTAGAACCCCTTAATAATCCAAAGTTAGCGTTGAAAAACCGACTGGTTATGCCACCTATGGCCACAGCGAAGTGCGAAGTGAATGGCGAAATCACTAAAGATATTATAGATTACTATAATGAGAAATCTCTCGGGGGCTATATCTCTCTAATTATTATTGAACATAGTTATGTTACTAAACAGGGTAAAGCTCATCCAAATCAGCTTTCAATCGCTGATGATAGCGTTATTGAAGGATTAAAAAAATTGGCGAATACGATTCACAACAATGGATCAAAAGCGATAATGCAAATAAATCATGCTGGTAGTGCTACTAAAAAAGAAATTACTGGGTTTGAGACAGTTGGTCCTTCAACAGTAGATTACCACAAATTGGGAGTATTGCCTAAGGCCTTGAGTAAGAACGAAATTAATGAAATAGTTAATGAGTTTAAAGAAGCGGCACTTCGTGTCAAAAAAGCTGGATTTGATGGAGTTGAGATTCATTCTGCTCATGGGTATTTTTTGAACCAATTCTACTCGCCTCTTTCAAACAAAAGAACAGATGAATATGGTGGAAATGTACTCGGTAGAATTAAGATACATTTAGAAATCATTAAGGCTGTCCGTGAAGTAGTAGGGGAAGAATTTCCTATCTTTATGAGACTGGGAGCTTCGGACTTTACTGATGGTGGAACCACTATTGAAGATAGTAAAATTGCAACTGTAGAATTTGAAAAAGCAGGGCTGGATTTCCTCGATATTTCTGGGGGATTTGGCGGGTATATGATATCGGAAATGAATGACCAAGGTTATTTTTCCCCTCTTACTGAAGCTATTAAAGCCGTGGTTTCGATTCCAGTAATATTGACTGGAGGAGTAACTGACGTTTTGGCTGCTGATGAATTACTAAAGAATAACAAAGCAGATTTAATTGGTGTAGGCAGAGCTATTTATAAGGATTCAAAATGGGCTGAGAATGCAATAAAAAGCCTTGAAAAACAGTAATATCATAATGAAAAATTCGATTTTGATGGGAGAAATTGGATGAGAAAATACTTTTTTATTATGATTGGTGGAGCAATTGGTGCCATATTAAGATTTGAGATTGAGAAAATCCAATTATCAAATTCAAACATAATATTTCCTGTTAACACTTTTATAATAAATATTGCTGGATGCTTTGTACTAGCTTTGTTTTTATCAATTATAATAGAAGTGATGGATTTTGACCCAGGTCTCAGACTTGGTGTGTCTGTTGGATTACTAGGGGCATTTACTACTTTTTCAACTTTATGCAAGGAATCTGTGAACCTTTTTTTAGGACGAGAATATTTTATTGCTTTTTCTTATATTGCACTTTCTGGATTAGTTGGTTTGTTTGCGGTATATATAGGCAATAAACTAGCAAAGGCAATAATTGGGAAGTTAGTTTTAGACGATCATAATTCGAATAATTTAAATTTGTCTAAAAATGAGGAGACGCGATGATGGAGCTTTTGATTGTTGCCGTGGGAGGTGCTTTTGGAAGCCTCGCGAGATACTTAATCGGTCTAAAAATCGCAGAAACATCAGGAGTTAAATTTCCAGTAGGGACCTTTTTTGTTAATATTACAGGGGCGATTTTTCTAGGAATAATTAGCTCGAAGAAGTTAAGTGATAATTACTACATACTTTTTGGCGATGGATTTTTAGGAGCATATACAACTTTTTCAACGTTTATGTACGAAGGGGTTAATCTATTTCAAAAAAATGAAAAACTCAATGCAATAGTGTATATTTTAGGGTCTTTTGCACTTGGAATAATAGGCTTTATTATAGGAATAGCAATAGTGAAATTTCTTTAAAAAAATAATAAATAGGAGATAAGATTGATGGAAAAACTTACAAATGAACAAGTAGTAGAGAAAATGACAAAGGTTATTTATGAAATGATGGATAGTATGAATGAACTTTCCATTAAGAAAGCTATAATTGATGGTATACCAGTTGTTTATCTCGAACCAACGACTGAAGTAAAAGAACGAAAATTGGCAATTTTTCTTGGTGGGTTAGGGATGAATAAGGAATTATTGGGGAAACAACTGAGTGACATAGCTGGAAAAGGTTACGTAGCACTCTCTTTTGACCTATATAAGCATGGGGATAGAGAAAATGGGAATTCTCAAGAAATTGCTCCTTTGGTGTTTTCAAATTTTAGAAGATATGGGTGGGTTGTTCTTGGACAGACTGTAATTGATGCAGAAAGAGTAATTGACTGGGCTATAGAAAACTTAAATGTTATTCCTGAAATATATATGGGTGGATTTTCAATGGGGGGAGATATTGCAATTGCTGCGGCAGGCCTAGATAAAAGAATAGTTAGAGTCGCACCAGTTATTACCACACCAGATTGGATGAGACCAGGGATGAAAAAAGACGATGGAGAATTGATGGATACTGGTAAAGCAGATTCTTATTCAAAATTTTATTTTGACAATATTGATCCTTTTACAAACATTAAAAGATATATTGATTCTCCACCAATGCGCCTTGTTCTTGGTAGGGAAGACGATCATATTCCACCAGAAAATGCTGAAAGATTTAGAAATGAACTCTCTAAAATAGCGCCGGAGGCGGCTTCGCGTATAGAAATAGTTTATGTAGAAGGTCCTAATGCAAATCATAAAGAAGTAATAATGAGAAATGATGAATGGTGGCCTTCACTGTTAGAGTGGTGGCTTGGATAAAATTTTAAGATCTATTCAGTTTGTTGAGAATATTAGGTAAGAATAATAGATACGAATATTGAATAATAATATTATAATTTCATTAAATACTCATAATATTACTGCTGAATTAGCGAGGGATAAAAGATGGATGCCACAAAAATAAATCAGACTCTAAATATATATAACGACCTCAAGAAAAAAATATTGAATGGTCAATTAAAAACTGGTGATAGATTGAACGAAAGTGGATATGCAAAAGGTTATAAAGCTAGTAGGCTCCATGTGAAAGATGCATTTAGACTTTTGGAAAATGAAAAACTTGCTCAATATCTTGAAATGAAAGGGTTTGCCGTAATAGGTGTATCGGAAGAAACCTTAGAAGAGGTTGCAATAATTCGTCAAGCACTAGAGGAAATAATAGTGAAAAAGGTGATTCAAGTTGCTACAGACGAAGATATTAAAGCTATGAAACATATAGTTAAAAGGATGTATATATTTTTAGAGAACGAAATGTATCGCGATAATATTGAAGAGTACAAAAAGTTTTATGAATACATGTATCAATTATGTAATTATCCGAGAATAATTGGAATACTAAATACATATGATGATTATATAAATCTTTTAATCACAAAATCTACTTCGAAAACTGAAAAGTTTGTACTAGGATATAAAATAATTGAAAGACTTATAGATGCCATAGAAAATAGAGATGAAAAGACAGCGATTAAAGAAATAAGGTTAATACTAGAATTGGTATAAAATAGATTAAGTTGAACTGTTATGTGAACAGAGTTAGCTGTGCAAGAAATCCTCAAACGGTTTTTAGCACAGCTTTATTAACAATTTCAAATTGACATTTTTATTAAAAGACAGTATTATTAAAGCATTGTTAACGATGATTAAAATTGCTAGCAATATAACTTGAAACAGTTATAAAAATAATGGAAGAGGTACATAGATGGATTATAAAATTAAAAAAAATATTAAAGATTTTTCTGCTTATTGTTATGCAGTTCCACCAGAAGGAGCTTCGGATATCCCTCCTGATAAATTGATAGACTGCTCACTTGGTATAAACCCATATGGATATTCGGATTATATTGGCGTTGAAAAACTTTTTGAACAGATTAAAGCGGGTCATATATTAAATGATTATCCGGATGTTGCTTATAACAAAATCAGGGAAGACATATGTTTGAGCTTTGAAAAAATTTGTCCTATAAAAAAAGAAAATTTTAGAGTTGGAACTGGGACTATTGGGATTCTGGAAAAACTAACACAATTATTTGTTGAAAAAGACACAAAAGCTTTAGGATTCTGCCCCCAATTCCCTAGCTTCAGAATAAATGTAATGCTATGTGGTGGAAGAGTCGATGGGGTTTTGTTAAGAGAAGAAAATAATTACAAAATAGATGTTGAAGAAATTATTGAAAATATAAATTCGGACTATAAACTAATATACATTGATAATCCTAGTAATCCGACAGGACAAATAATACCGATTGAAAGCATTAGAAAACTTACAAAACTGGCTAAAGAGTCTGGTGTTTTTGTTATAGTAGATGAAGCATATGGCGATTTTATGGAAAAGAAAAACTCAGCAGTAAATATCATAAATGAATTTGATAATATTGCAGTTATAAGATCTGCTTCTAAGGCTTATGGTCTAGCAGGATTAAGATTTGGCTATTTAGTAGCTGATCAAAGGTTTCTTAAAGAATATGACAAAATCGATACGCCTTTCCCTGTATCTTCTCTATCAGCTACACTTTTTAGTTCAGTATTAAAAGATGAAAAATTCTTAGAAGATTCAAGAAAAAAGGTTAGCATTATAAAAAAAGAAACAATAGATTCTTTTAGAAAGATAAAAGTCTGGGAGACCGGGGACACAGTTCCAATTATGATTATTGAACATCCGAATAAGGATTTAAATCTATACGAAGAATTCTTAAAATACAACGTTTTTGTTGAGCCGTATTTTGCATTTGAAAATACAGGAAAAAACTGCGTTAGGATGAGGGTTTTAGCGGAACCAGAAAGAATCATAAAAATAATTAAACAGTTAGAGGAATCTATAAAATAAAGTATCAGAAATTGCCAATATAATTTTAAAAACAATATTACAAAGAAAGAATTAAGGAGAGAGAAATGGAAAAAGTAGTAATTAGAAAAGACTTTTGCAAAGGTTGCGAATTGTGTATTGGTGCTTGTAAAAAAGACGTTTTAGAAATTGGTACAGAGAGCAATAAAATGGGCTATAGGTATGTTGTTGCAGCGAAAAAAGAAAATTGTATATCATGCACAATGTGTGCAGTAATGTGTCCTGAGTCAGCTATAGAAATATATAAATAGGGGGAGACAAAAATAATGGCTAGAGTTTTTATGAAGGGTAATGAGGCCCTTGCAGAGGCAGCGGTTAGAGCAGGTTGTAGGTTTTTTTCAGGATATCCAATTACACCCCAAAATGAAATTCCGGAGTATTTTTCAAAAAGAATGCCTGAAGTTGGTGGTGTTTTTGTTCAAGGCGAAAGCGAAGTAGCTTCAATATGTATGGTTTACGGTTCTGCATCCACAGGTACATTGGCTATGACGTCATCTTCAAGTCCGGGAATAAGTCTTAAGGCAGAAGGAATTTCAACTTTGGCAGGAGCTGAATTGCCGGCAG
>CAYZED010000005.1:50496-51397 GCA_964477445.1 uncultured Clostridiaceae bacterium
CCCTGGACTCGGCGCTATTCAAGCAGCGCAGGCGGACTATTTGCAGGCCACAAAAGCTGCGGGTCACGGTGGGTTTAAAATGCTTGTTTATGCACCTGCGAGTGTTCAGGAAGCAGTTGACTTAACATATAAAGCTTTTGAAAAAGCAGAAGGATACAGCTATCCAGTAATGATTGCTATTGATGGAGTAGTTGGATCAATGATGGAGGCTATTGAACTTCCTGAAATGAAAACAGTTACAGAAAAAGAATTTGTTCCGATTGGAAGAATGCCTACAAACAGAGGAAATAGAGTTACTACATCATGTCTTCAGGATCCTGAGCCGATGGAATTAGTTAATATTAAAGCAGCAGAGATGTACGAGAAGTGGAATCAAGAGGAAGTATTAGTAGAAGAGTATATGTTAGAAGATGCTGAGATAGTTATAGCGGCGTATGGCATAAGTGGAAGAATAAGCAAAAATGCAGTTGATGTTCTCAGAAAAGAAGGTAAAAAAGTAGGACTGATAAGACCAATAACTATAAACCCTTTCCCATTTAAATCATTCGAACACCTTGATTACTCAAAGGTAAAACACATTATTGACATCGAAATGTCAATTCCGGCACAAATGATAGATGACGTAAAACTGGGTGTTATGGGAAGAGCTAAAGTGAGCAGCTTTGGAAGATCAGCCGGAGTTATGATGAATTTGGAAGAAGTAATTGTTGCTATTAGAAAAGTAATTGAGGAGGCATAAATAAATGGAAAAAATCTTTAAGCGATCACAAGCTATACTTGATAAAACCTCAGGATATTGCCCTGGTTGTCTTCATGGAGTCGTGACCAGAATGATAGCTGAGTCAATAGAAGAGATGGATAAAATAAAAGATACTGTTGCTGTTATGCCAGTAGGCTGCGG
>CAYZED010000005.1:51407-138128 GCA_964477445.1 uncultured Clostridiaceae bacterium
ACAATGGGAATGAATATATTTAACACTACCTTGGTAGTATCACCTCACGGTAGAGCGCCAGCTGTAGCGACAGGAGTAAAAAGAAGCAAACCGAATAAGTTGGTTTTCACTTATCAAGGAGATGGTGATCTTGCGGCTATCGGGTTATCAGAAATAATGCATGCTGCAAATCGTGGTGAAAATTTCACAGTTATTTTTGTTAATAATAATATTTATGGAATGACAGGTGGACAAATGGCTCCGACTACTTTAGCAGGTCAAAATGCTTCAACATGTAATGGCGGAAGAAACACAGCTACTGAAGGGTTCCCTATGAAAATGAGTGAAATAATCAATCAGTTAACGGCACCGAAATATATAGCAAGATTTTCTTTAGATACACCAGCTGGAGTCTTGAAAGCAAAAAAAGCTATCAAAAAGTCATTTGAACTTCAACTTGGTGATGGAGGGTTCTCATTTATTGAACTCATGTCAAATTGTCCTACTAACTGGGGTGTATCTGCGAAGAAGAGCTTAGAATGGATGAAAGAAAACTCACTTAAGGAATTCCCATTAGGAGTATTAAGAGAGATAGGAGCTGAAAAATAATGGAAAACAGAGTTATGATAGCTGGATTTGGCGGACAAGGTGTTATGGTAATTGGTCAGCTCTTAGGTTTTGCTGCATGTGATAATGGCAAGAAAGCTGTGTTCCTAGCAAAATATGGACCTGAGCAAAGAGGTGGTACTGCTAGCTGTACAGTTACAATATCAGATGATGAAATTGGAGCACCAGTGACAAAGTATGTTGACGTTTTAATGGCATTAAATCAGGCTTCTCTTGAGAAGTACTATAATTCAGTTAAACCGAATGGTTCAATAATTCTTAATAGTTCTTTATGTGTATGGAATGGAGAACGAGCAGATATTAAGGTATTCGAAGTAGATGCAAATAAAATTGCCAATGAACTAGGAGGCGATAAAGTTTCAAACATTGTAATGATAGGTGCTTATATTAGTGCCACAAAAACATTTACTGAAGAAGAAATTGATAAGGCTATTAAGAATAAACTAGGTAAAAAAGTTGAATTCATCGAACTAAACGAAAAAGCTCTAAAAGCTGGAATGGGAGCGATAAACGCATGAGTATTAGATTTGCTGAAAAAATGAATATGGTTAAGGCTAGTTTTATTAGAGAATCATTGAAGTTCTCACAAAAACCCGGAGTAATATCATTAGCAGGAGGATTTCCAGCGCCAGAACTCTTCCCAATTGAAGAATTTAAAAAAGCTTGTAGTTTAACTCTGGATGAAATGGGAAAAAGCTGTTTACAATATGACACTACTGAAGGATATGAACCACTTAGAAAATATGTAGCAGAAGTTCAAATGAAGAACAGAGGTGTAGTTACAACAGCTGATGATATTCTTATTACTAGCGGTTCACAGCAGGGATTAGATCTCGTAGGTAAATTATTCTTAGATAAAGACGATATTATAATATGCGAGAGCCCGACATATATTGGTGCGATAAATGCTTTTAATCCAAATATGCCAAAGTACGTTCAAATAGCAATGGATGATGACGGAATGAAAATGGATGAATTAGAAAAAGCACTTGAAGAAAACCCAAAAGCTAAATTCATCTATACTATTCCTGACTTCCAAAATCCTACCGGATTGACTTTGAGTCTCGAACGAAGAATCAAAATGCTTGAATTGGCAGAAAAATACAACACTCCTATACTTGAGGATAGTCCATATATTAACCTCAGATTTGAAGGAGAGAGTCTACCTTCAATCAAGAGTTTTGACAAAAAAGGACTAGTTATACATTTGGGATCCTTCTCAAAGATTTTTGCTCCAGGACTAAGAATTGGGTGGGTAAATGCAGATGCTAAGATTTTGTCCAAAGTAAATACTCTTAAACAAGGTGCTGACTTACAGTCAAGTTCTATTTCTCAGAGAGAACTCTATAAGTTAACTCAAATATATGATTTTGATGCACATATTAAGAAAATTAACGCACTTTACTCAAAGAGAAGAAACATAATGTTTGAAGAAATGGAAAAAGTATTTCCTTCTACTGTTACATATACCAAGCCAAAGGGTGGTTTCTTTGTTTGGGTCACGTTACCCGAAAATATCGATACTCTTGACTTGTTAAATGCAGCTATGGAAGAAATGGTTTCTTTTGTTCCAGGATTTACAATGTACGCTGATAATCCAGAAAAGAACAAAATGAGACTTAACTTCGCAAGCATGGATGAAGATAAAATGATTGAAGGAATAAAAAGAATCGGAAGATTGATTTCGAAATATGCAGTCTAGATATTGCAATAATAAAAATCAAAAAATGATTCGATTTCTAAAGCATTAAGTTATTAATATTTTATACAACATATAAAAATTCTCTCTAAAAAATTAACACCCTTTATCAAATGTAAGGAAGGTGAATGTTTTGGAGAGTTTTTTTATAGTATAATCAAAGAATGAATTAATTTGAAATAAAAAAATCACAAAAATTATTCGTTGACTCGTTTTTTTGTAGTGATTGTTTGTTTAAGAGTTCTTCAAGCATTTCTATTTGCATAGATTGAGTTTCCATAAGTTCTAAATATAGATGTGTAATAAAATCAATTTTTTCATTAATTGAGCGGATTTCTATTTCTGCCTTTAGGTTAACTTGATAGTCATGTTCGGATTGGAATCGATCTTTTGCGGATTGGCGATTTTGACTCATCATGATTACTGGTGCTTGAAGAGCCGCTAGACACGACAATACAAGGTTTAATAGAATAAATGGAAATGGATCGAAGGGTTGTTTAAACAGGGAAAAAACATTCAAACAAATCCACGAAATTATAATTAATGCAAATATCCCGATGAATCTCCAGCTGCCGCCGAAAGAAGCTACTTTATCAGCGATCTTTTGTCCAATTGTGATCTTTGCATCAAATTCACTATTGATATTTCTAGCGAGAATCATCTCTTCTTTTAAGCTTTTTGCAACTTCAGCTTCAATTTTCGAGAGATTGCCTTTTTCAGCATTTAGAATTTCATCAAGGTGTTTTTCTCTATAATGGTTTAAATCAGTTATGCATATATAGTCATCTTTAGTCCAATTGGGATGTTCGTTAATAATTGTTTTGATAAGTGGATCCCTAAGGGTACTACCAAGAATTAACTCTCTGGAGGTTTTTTCTTTTTCGCACACTGTACATAAGGTTTTATTGTTTGATGCGTTTTTCATTATTAAATACCTCTTATAAATATTTTAGTAATTTAAGTTCTTTTTCATTATATACTCTGCTGAAAAGTTAAACAAATAATTATTGGCTAAAGGATAATACAGATTTGTTCACATATGCGAATAGTGAAAAAACAAAAGAAAAAAACACAAGGATAGTGAATAAAGCAAAGAAAAAATGATGAAACCTTTAAAGTTCACAAGAAGAACTAAGCGGTTGGAGTGGAGGAATTGCTCTTGGAAGAAAAATTGATCGAGAATAATAAAGACTGGAAGAAACATGCGATACTGTTTCTGGCAAGTCAGACAGTTTCCCTGTTTGGATCCTCACTCGTACAGTATGCTATTACCTGGTATATTGTTTTAGAAACAAAATCCGGATTGATGACCACAATATCCATACTCTGCGGGTTTTTGCCGACGTTGTTATTATCGCCATTTGCAGGGGTATGGGCCGATCGATATAACAGAAAAAAGCTAATAATTATCGCCGACGGATTCATTGCATTAACAACGTTAGTCTTGGCAATTATCTATATGACGGGTCATGGAGCAATCTGGGTGCTGTTTGTGGCCTTATCAATTCGAGCGCTTGGGGCGGTTGTTCGGAGTCATGGCTATGATTTCAAGCTCTATGATGCCATTAGGGATGATTTTTCTTGGACCACTGGCAGATTGGATTTCTATTGAGATTATATTAGTTTTGACGGGGATAATAATACTTGTGCAAAGTTTCAGTATGTATAAATCAGAATTAGGAAAAGGCGAATCCAAATAAAAAGCGTTGGTTATCTTTTGGGGGTAGAAAATGAAAGAATTTAGCAAAAGTTTCAAGCTCGTAGTGGTTGGTCAAATTATCTCACTGTTCGGCTCTTCGATACTAAGGTTTGCTTTATCATTATATGTACTCGAAATAACAGGCTCGGCTACGATATTTGGTACGATATTAGCAATTTCAATAATCCCCACGATTTTCATTTCACCTGTAGCTGGTGCAATTGCTGATAGGTATAATAAAAGAAACTTGATGGTGGTTTTTGATCTTATTACCAGCGTTGCTGTCGCGGCTTTTTCGATATATTTGATAGCCGGAAATAGTTCAATAATAGGAATTGGTGTGATGATGATATTTTTATCAATAATAAGCACCATGTATCAGCCCACTGTTCAGGCAAGTATACCTGTATTGGTTCCGAAGGAGTTATTACTTAAAAGTAATGGGATTGTCACAGGCGTAATGTCTATCGCAAATTTCCTAGGACCGATTATAGGCGGAGTGGTTTACAGTTTCGCTAAGATTGAAGTAATAGTCGTAGCGAGCGTTGCTTGCTTCATGCTATCCTGCGTCATATTACTATTTGTTCACATCCCACATGAAAAAAGAATCGGAGATAAGAATGAACTAAAGGCAATAATTCAGGATATGAAAGATGGATTAAGGTATATTACGCATGAGAATAAATTCATTATGAAAGTTATAGGGTTCATGTTTGCGATAAATTTGTTTATGGCGCCGATATTCTTTGTGGGATTGCCATATATTATAAAAATAATGCTAAAGATGCCGAATACTTTTTTTGGATTTTCTCAAGGTGCAATTTCGATAAGCGTAGTTTTTTCGGCAATGACGATAGGATTACTAAAGGATAAAATCAATCGAGGTAATTTACAATTTTGGGTTTATGCAAGCGTAATTATATTTGGGGTTATGGCATTTGGGGCAAGCGGGATCATTTCGAACAATTTCATTAATTATATTATTTGTACGATATGTTCAGTTCTGGTGATGTATTCACTTACAGTAATGGGTATTTTCATTATGACATTAATCCAAAAAGAAACACCAAAAAAGATACTGGGCAAAGTAGTATCAATACAGGCCGCATTATCAATGATTTCCGTTCCGATAGGACAGATAATCATAGGATTTTTAATTGATAATTATAATAAAGATATCTATATTATAATTATAGGGGTATCCATACTTACGTTGATGTTAGCTTTAATCTCAAAAAGAGTATTTAGAGAGGCGAAAACTGAATGAACAAATAAACTTTGAATGGAGTTGGTAATAATGCAGAAAATCGTAACTTTTTTATGGTTTGATAATCAAGCAGAAGAAGCCGTTAATCTATACGTTTCATTATTCAAGAATTCAAAAATTTTGGATATTGCGTATTATGAAGAAGAGCAGGAAGAGGTTACAGGAATGAAGGCTGGAAATGTCATGAGCATAAACTTTGAGCTTGAAGGCCAAAAGTTTTCAGCATTAAATGGAGGGCCGTATTTTTCTTTTACACCAGCAATTTCACTTTTTGTGAATTGTGATAATCAAGCCGAAGTTGATGTTCTTTGGGAAAAGCTATCTGAGGGTGGAGAAAAAGGCCGATGCGGCTGGCTTAAAGATAGATTCGGAATTTCATGGCAAATTATCCCGACGATTCTCGGTGAATTATTAAATGACCCGGACAAAGATAAAGCTAAAAAAGTAATAACGGCAATGCTAAAAATGGGCAAAATAGATACGGAAACGCTGAAAATCGCCTATAACGAGAAGTAAACAAAAAAAATGGATTAAATTTAAGTTACGCTAGAATATTAAGTTTAAGTTAGGCTAAAATAACGTTGACAAAGAATTAAAAAAGGCTTATGATTTTAGCATATTAGAATTTTCTAATATGCTAAAATACTTTTTGCGATTTATCTTTAATAAAATGTTATGTTTGGAGGTTTTGAAATGACTAATATGGGTAATTTACTAGTGTCGAACGTATTTAAGGCACTTGCACATCCAACGAGAATAAGAATAATTAAACTTTTAATGAATGGTGAATTGTGCGTTTGTCATATTTTGCCTAATTTAGAATCGGAACAATCAAACACTTCGCAACACCTTACAATTCTAAAGAATCAGGGATTGGTCGACAGTCGAAAAGCTGGCTCAAAGGTTTATTATTCGATTAAAAACATAGAAGTTCTTGAACTAATAAAAATTGCTGAAGCAATAATTTTAAATCAAATGGAAGAAACTAAAAAGTCTTTGATACAAAAATAGTGAAACAGAGGAGGATATTATGTTTGCGTTAATTGATTGGATTTTAAAATCCATAGCGGCATTTTTGAACTATGGTATTACTGGAGCATTAAAATGGATTTTCAGTCTCATTGGTGTTAATACAGGGGTACTAGATTCAACACAATACAAAGGAGCAATTGACTTTTTTTTCTATGACACTATGAAAATATTCTTAATGTTAACGATTATAATATTTATAGTATCGGTAATAAGGAGCTTCTTCCCGCCAGAGAGAACGAAAAAGTTACTGGGGGAGGGTAAAGCGCGAGGGTTTTTTGGGAATGTTTTCGCGGCCCTACTTGGTATTGTAACGCCATTTTGTTCATGTTCAGCAGTGCCTGTGTTTATTGGTTTTGTTGAAGCGGGAGTTCCGCTTGGGGTAACCTTTTCATTTCTAATATCTTCACCAATGGTTAATGAAGTTGCACTAATAATGCTTTGGGGCTTATTCGGATGGAAAATAGCACTTATTTATATTGTGACTGGAGTTTCTATTGCAATAATTGCGGGAATAATAATTGGGAAGCTTAAGATGGAAAAACATGTTGAAGAATATGTTTATAATATGCATGTGGGAAGTATGGAAATTGAAAAATTGACATGGAAACAGAGATTTTCAGAGGCACTCATGTATGTTAAAGAAATCATACTAAAGATTTGGCCTTATGTTTTAGTAGGTATTGGAATAGGGGCAGCTATGCATGGCTGGGCACCATCGGGTTGGCTAGCTAAATATGCAGGGAAAGATAATCCTTTCGCCGTTATAGTAGCAGTATTGATCGGGGTACCTCTTTATTCTAATGCGGCTGGGACGATTCCAATCGTTAGTGAACTCACAAGACTCGGAATGCCAATGGGGACAGCACTAGCGTTTATGATGTCTGTTACGGCGCTGAGCCTTCCTGAGATAATAATTTTGAGAAAAGTATTAAAACCTAAATTGTTGGCAGTTTTTGTGGGTATAATGACAGTAAGTATAATAATAATTGGTTATATATTTAATATTATTTTAAGATGATAATAAGAAAGAGAAGGTTTAATTATGAATATTAAAATTTTGGGATCAGGCTGTGCAAATTGCAAAAAACTTCAGATTATAACCGAGGAAGCAATAAAAGAATTAGGAACGAATGCTTCTGTAGAAAAAGTTGAAGATATGGGTAAAATTATGAGTTATGGGATAATGAAAACACCAGCAATAGTAATTAATGAAAAAGTCAAAGCATACGGAAGAATACCAAAGAAAGAAGAAATAAAGAAATTCATCCAAGAAGAGGCGTGATTATGAAACAAGAAAAGCACGAGCACGAAATCGAACATGAACATTCACATATCAACGCTCATGAACACAGATCTGGATATAATCATAACCATGACCACGCTCATGACAACGGTCATGTGCATGGACATAATCACGATATCTCAGGAATCAGCGGAAAAAGAATATTTTTTGTTGTAATGCTAAATTTCGTAATTACTGTAGCTGAGGTTGTTGGTGGCTTAGTTTCAGGAAGTCTTTCGTTGATATCTGATGCTTTGCATAATTTTAGCGATGCGGTGTCTTTTGTAATTAGTTATTTTGCAATAAAAATCGCCGAAAAAAGTAAAGATAAAAAGAGGACTTATGGATATAAACGTTCGACCATTCTTGCCGCTTTGGTAAATTCGTCTGTGTTAATTATTATATCGCTATTTTTGTTCAAAGAGGCATACGGTAAATTCATCAATCCCCAAGAGATTAAGGGTGGAATAGTGATATGGGTGGCATTGATCGGTTTGGTTGCGAATTTTGTTGGAATGATTTTGCTAAAAAAAAGCTCAGACGGAGATATGAACCTCAAATCTTCATACTTGCACCTACTCAGTGATACACTCTCATCCGTGGGTGTAATTATTGCAGGGATATTGATTTATTTCTTTAAGATGTATTGGGTTGACCCTGTTTTAACAATATTAATAGGATTATATATTATCAAAGAAAGTATAGAAATTTTAAAGAAAGCAATACAAATACTCATGCAGGCAGTACCAGACTATATCATAATTGATGAAATTGTAGAAGAACTACATAAAATCAAGAATGTTGTTAGGGTACATCATGTTCATGCTTGGTGTCTTGATGAGAATAATATTAATTTTGAAGCACATATAAATATTGAGGATATGTTAGTTAGCGAGACTAAGGAATTGCTCAAAGAAATTGAAATGGAATTATTTGAACATGGAATAACACATACGACTATTCAATTTGAATTTGGTGGTTGTGAAGATGTAGGAATATTAGAGAAATAGTTGAGAAGTAATAATGAAGTAATAGCAAAGTGATATCAAAACATGGCGAAAGAGGGTACGCAAAATGATAAAAAATCAGTGGTATGGAATTCTTGACTCAAAAGAAGTGAAAAAAGGAAAGCTTACTGGAGTTACTAGAGTGGGTGAAAAGCTTGTTCTTTGGAGAAATGAAGCTGGTGAGGTTTTTTGTATCTTTGATCGCTGCTGTCATAGAGGCGCGTCACTTTGCAAAGGCAAACTAGAAAATGACAGAGTTCATTGCCCTTTTCATGGTTTTCAATATGAAGGTAATGGGAAAGTAGCTTTAATACCGGCAAATGGCAAAAATAATCCTGTTCCAGAGCGATATCAAGTGAATTCATATAAAGTAGTTGATAGA
Organism: uncultured Clostridiaceae bacterium; assembly: GCA_964477445.1. Classification (GTDB taxonomy): domain Bacteria; phylum Bacillota; class Clostridia; order Lutisporales; family Lutisporaceae; genus CAYZED01. The sequence continues at coordinate 60,382 of CAYZED010000005.1, forward strand.
TATGGAGTTATTTGGCTTTGGTTTGGAGAATCAAATGAAGCACCTGAAGAGATACCATTCTTTAATGAACTATCGGAAGGTTTTTCTTATGGTGGTTTCTCGGAGAACTGGGGCGTACACTATACGAGAGCAGTAGAAAATCAGCTAGATGTAGTTCATTTACCTTTTGTTCACACCGATTCTATTGGACGAGGTAATCATACATTGGTGAATGGACCGGTAGTTGAATGGGAAAAAAATAGAATGACTTTTTATGTAGATAATATTTTAGATGATGGCAAAACAATTCCTTTAAAGGCATCGGAAATAAAAAATTACAAACAGTTTTTTCATTTACAACTTCAAATGCCAAACATTTGGCAAAATATAATAAGTGAAGATATTAGAATTGTAGCGATTTTTGCGCCTGTGGATGAAGAAAATACACATATTTATCTAAGATTTTATCAACGATTTATGAAGGTGCCAATTTTGAAAAATATAGTAAATTATCTGAGCAGATTTGCGAATAGTTACATCTTACATCAAGATAGAAGGGTTGTACTTACTCAGCTTCCAAAGAAGACAGAGCTTAAGATGGAAGAAAAACTCGTTCAAGGAGATGCTCCGATACTGGAATTCAGAAAGAGACGTAACGAACTTAAAAATGAAGAAGAAAAACGATAATAGTCATATTAGCAACATGGGAATAAAATACATAAGATTTTGTTTTAGGATTCTTAAGAAATTTGTAAGAAATCAGACGAGTTTTTTGTAAGTTTATCACATTAGAATTAGATACATAGGTTTGAAGGATTTTAAGAGAAAGGAGGATACACCTAAATGGGAGATGCAAAGATTCTTGTGGTAGACGACGATAAGGAAATTGCTAAAGCGATTGAGGTATTGCTTAAATATGAAGGTTATGATGTAGTTAAAGCAACAAACGGAATGGAAGCGCTTGATTCTATAGCACAAAATGATTTTCAATTAATAATTATGGATGTCATGATGCCAAAGTTAGACGGGCTCTCAGCTACGATGGAAATACGCCGGAATAAGAATATTCCAATAATAATTTTGTCGGCAAAATCAGAAGACAGCGATAAAATTATTGGACTTTCGATGGGGGCAGATGATTATGTTACGAAACCGTTTAACCCACAGGAACTAGTGGCTAGAGTGAAGAGTCAGCTGCGAAGATATTTACATCTTGGTGATTCAGGGACTGTTAATAGAAATTCAAAAATCGAAATTGGTGGCTTATCGCTCGATATTGAATGTAAGCAGCTATTTCTTGATGGAGAAGCCGTTAAACTCACTGCAACTGAACTCAAGATAATTGAACTTTTAATGACGAATGCGGGTACTGTTTATTCGGCAGAGAGTATATACCAAAAATGCTGGAATGAAGATGCTTTTTCGGTCGAGAATACAGTAATGGTTCATATTAGGCGTATCCGAGAAAAAATCGAAATTAATCCGAAAGAACCTAAATATTTAAAGGTGGTGTGGGGTATTGGATACAAAATTGAAAAGGTTTTTTAGGAATAATGTGGTAGTCGTTGGTGGAGTGACAACGGTAGAGGGTACAATATTCAGAAGGTTTTTTAGAAGCAATTTAGTTAAATTTTTCGCATTTGTTCTAGCAGTAGGGTTTCTAACCGCTGGATTTGGCCAATTAGTAAAAATTGGATACAATAATTTGAGTCCCGAACTACTTGTAGTTAAGGATTATCAAAGAAGTACCGATTATGAAGCTATAATAAACATGGCAGTCTACAATTCTACATATGAGAATATTCAAGATAATGCCTATTATTACTTCTATGGCGATAAGAAAGCTGTAACAAATATGGCGTTTTTGAAAAATAAAAACATTAACGCTAAAGAATTCGATAGTTTAAAAGTATATATGAAAAAAATCAATAAAGACGCTTTTTATGAGAGAAATGGTGGGCTAATAGTAATAAAGGAATCTTATATCAAGAAAATGGAAAGCGATTGGCAGAAGAAAAGGGTTGAAGCCTCAAGAATGTATTCAATTTTAGGTATTGAATTAATTTTAGCCATTATATTTGTTATATACCTGATGATGTTTTCTGACCGAAAACACGAAGACGATATCATACACCTTACAGTAATAGAAAAAATATATACTGATATTATTCTTTTTGCTTTTCTTATTTCTATTGGTCTTTGGATTGTGGCTATAAGAGGAGCTTTTTCACATGGTGGATGGGCAAATCAGAGTTTAGTCTTCGAAAAGGTGTTATCTTTTACATTGCTTTATTTTAGCTGTGTAATTGCATTTTCTGTCTTCGGAATTTTATTCCTATCCCTCGTCCGTAAGTTCAAAGCGGGAATTTTAATCAAACACAGTTTCATATATGTGGTTCTGTACAAGATTTACGATTTCTTTAAGAGCTTATTTGATGGAAGAGCATTTGATAAATTCCCATTAACAAAATCCCTTTTTTACAGACAACTTGTCTTTATTAGCGGAAGTTTTATGATGGTTTTGTTCTTCTTGATTTTTGCAGCAGGAGTTAATACACCATTTTCACTAGTTTTTCCGGCTTTTGAAATCATAATAGTTTATTGGTACATTAAAGGAAACAATGAAACTTTTAAGGATATAAATAAAGGATTTAATGAGAGTTTAGAGGAACAAATGAAAGCTGAGAGAATGAAGATAGCCCTAGTTACAAATGTTTCGCATGATCTGAAAACGCCATTAACTTCAATTATCAGCTATGCCGATTTATTATCAAAAGAGCAGAATCTATCAGAAACTGCCAGCGATTATGTGAAGATTTTGGTGGATAAATCTAATAGACTTAAGACAATAGTCGCGGATTTATTCGATTTGGCAAAGAGTAATAGCGGAAATATTTCTCTCGATTTAGAAAGCTTAGATATTAAGAAACTAATTGAACAAACATTGGGTGACATGGAAGATCATATTTCTGAGTCAGACCTTGTATTTAAAGTTAAATTGCCAGATAGACCGGTTATGATAAAGTCAGATGGGAAGAAGCTATACAGAGTTTTCCAAAATGTTGTTGATAATACACTAAAATATTCTCTAAATGGGACCAGAGTTTTTGTGGAATTAGAAGTTCGAGACGGTATGGCGATTGCTTCAATTAAGAACACGGCTAGTTATGAAATGGACTTTACCTCGGAAGAAATTCTTCAGAGATTTAGTAGAGGGGACAAAGCCAGGACATCTGAAGGAAGTGGACTAGGACTTTCTATAGCTGAAAGCTTTACTCATGTTAGTGGGGGAGATTTTAAAGTCGATATTGATGGAGATTTGTTTAAGGTTACGATAATGTTTGGGGTAGAGAAGTAAAAGATCAAGAGAAAAAGACTAGACTCAGGATTATACTCAAATTTCAACTCAAGATAAAGAAAGTGTTGCAACAATAAAATACATATATCAATAAAATGGACTTATATAAATATGCCAATAGACGGACATATTTGATATAGGTTCTTTTGTTTTTTTTGTTGACAGCACGACAGAAAACAAATATACTTTATATTATAAAGTACTTTATATAAATTAATAACGGAGGAATGTTTTTATGAATGGAAACAATATTAACGAAGCAGTCGAGAGTCTCACACTAATTAAGGAGGTGATAGCACGAACAAACAAGTCGTTTGTGGGGTTTAGTAAATTATTTATAGGTTGGGGCATCCTTTTCACATTTAGTGGGATTATTAATTTGTTAATTATTATGAACACACAGATGGTATCAAAACTCCTCGAAAACCAATTTGTATTAGGGACAATGCTCTTAATAATCGTAAATACATTCAATATTATTGGTTTGTTTCTGATTGCACTTTTGATTTACAAGTCTGCATCAAAAAAGAAACCACTTATTGGATTAGAAAAACATTTGGCTAAAGTTTGGCTTTTGCTCATATTTTTAGGCACACTATATCCAAAAATATCAATTACCAATAAAGGCGGTATAGTTAGTGGTGTTGGTGCAAGTCAAGAAGTTATTATTAATAATATTTCGATACTTCTGTTTAGTATGGCGATAGCTTTGATTATTACTTCTATGTTTACAGATTTTAAACAATTTAGCTATTTAGGATACATATTTATCTCATTAAGTTTACTAAATCATTTTTTCAATCTGGCGATTTTTCAAGGGTCTATGATGTATATATGGCATGTCATCCCTGTTCCGATATCACTTCTATACACAGGTTTCTTCCTAAAATCCCAACAAGCGAGGGGGTAATGTTTTGGATGTAAATTCAATACCGGATATTTTTCAGTCAAAGCTTAGAATTTCGATAGTTGCATCTCTGATAACCGGAGAAAAGACCTTCAAAGAAATGAAAGAATTAACTGGAGCGACGGATGGGAATCTTAGTGTTCAATTTTCGAAACTCGAGGAGTCTGAATACTTAATTATTAAGAAAGATTTCTTTAATAACAAGCCGAGATCGAGGTATAGTCTCACTGAAAAAGGGAGAAAAGAGTTCGTAGATTATGTGAATATACTAGAGAACATGATATTAAATCATAGGTAGACTTCATTGATTTTACAACCCCCTTTTTTCGCGAAAAAAGGGGGGTTGTACGATGGAGCTATCACTCCGTATATTGAAAATTTTGTAATTAAAACCGTTGTTGTTACATTTCAAGCCGATGTTATTACATCCCTATTGTATCTATTAATTTATCAGAATATAATGAAATGGTGGTAAAGAAAGTAAAAATAGTTCTGATTTCATATTTGAGCTATTGACGCAAGAAAGGGAACAAATTCAATGAAAAAAACGAAAAAGATTGTTTTATTAATAACAGTATTAACTATTTTGGTTTCTAGTGCAATAATGCTATTTATAAACCATAACTTAATCATAAAAGAAGAAATAAAAAGAAATGAAACAAGGGCTGGTGGAAGTGTTTTTATGACAATGGCCTATGTTTTTGAAGGTAAATACTACAAAGCATACGGAGAAGTTGAACTTAATGATGTAGAATTAGAGAAACCAATTGGAAGAATTAGCGAACAATTTGACTCAAACAATAACATACCAGTGTTTCTAATTAAAGGCATTCCGAAAGAGAAGGCATTCGCTTTCGGTAATAATTCGTTTTTTTTCACAAAATTTATATATGTTCCTTTTCCGAAAGAAAGAATTGTAGCAGGAGCACTTAGTTTTATTTATAAAGCCCCGCTAGAAGAATTTAAATTTGATAACAAAGAAGGCACTTCTTATAGAACAATAAAATACAATGGTAAAAAAATAAAAGTGAAATTAGAAACAAAAATAAAAGAGCTTGGGAAATTTGACTATAATGTGAAAGTTAAAGCAGATTGGGTTGAAAATGGAGAAAGTAAATCTCATTTGTGGGAAGTGCATGCAATAATGACAAGTGGAGAGATTTTGAATGATAAAGGAGACGATTTTACCCATTTGATAAAAATCTCTGAAGCTAGAAGAGAAGAGTTAAGAAATAAAATATATATTGTGGGAGACATTTTAAGAATTTCATCTTGGATAGCCTGGTATATAAATATTTGTATAACTTTATTTGTATTTATATTAATTATGATTCTATGGGATCGTTTTAAAAGAATATCGATTAAGATTGGGAAAACAAAGACGATAATATTACTATTGGCACTATCGATTTTATTAACAGTTGCATGGTTTCTTGTTTGTAATCAAATTCTTGATTATGAGAAAATAATTTCTGTTCATCACTATGATATATTTAACTATTGAAGAAGACTGAGCCGCTGATTGAAGTTGTTAAAATCGCTTTCGCCGCATTTACTCATTGTAGAAACGCTGCGAAGGCGATTTTTATGCTTTAAAACACCTTTTTAAATGCGTTTTCTAAATCATTTATTATATCTTGTGCATCTTCAAGGCCTACGCTGAATCTGTAGAAACCATCATGGAATACTTCTGGGTAGTATTTCATTTTTTCGCTTCCAGGGCTTGTATAAACCATCAAACTTTCGCCATCACCTAATGAAACAGCATGCACTATCATATGCAAATTAGCTAATACTTTGTAGTGGTCTGCGGCTGTGCCTTTTAATGCAAAACAAATTATTCCCGAGAAGCCACCATGCATCTGTTCTGACGCGAGTTTGTGTTGTGGATGACTTTCTAGACCCGGATATGCCACAAATCTTACATTTGGATTCGATTCAAGGTACTTTGCTACGGCCATAGCGTTTTCTGAGTGTTTATTTACTCTTAACGGAAGGGTAGCTAAACCTCTAGCGATTAACCAACAGTTAAATGGACTTAATACACCACCGATATTTACCATAGCCAATTCTTTTATTTGATCTATCAATTCTTTGCTACCTAGAAGACATCCGCCTAAAGAATCACCATGTCCATTTATATATTTTGTCATGCTATGCATTACTATATCAGCTCCCTGTTTTAAAGGAGATTGTAGTAGTGGGGTAGCAAAAGTGCTGTCAACAGTAAGTAGTGTATTAGCGGCTTTTGATATTTTTGAGATTTCAACAATATCACTAATCCCAGTAGTCGGGTTGCCAGGAGTTTCAACATGGATAATTTTTGTGTTAGGACGAAGAGCTGCTTTTATTTCTTCAAGATTTGTTGTATCAACAAATGTGACATTAATATTGAATTTTTTCGGGAAAATGGTTGTGAACATTTTGTTTACAGCTGTATAGCAGACCTGTGAGCAAACAACATGGTCGCCAGAGCTTAAAAATGTAAAAAAGAGTCCAGAGAGAGCAGCCACACCACTAGCTAATACTACGCATTTTTCCGCGCCTTCGATAAGAGCTAATTTTTCTTCGAGAATTGCTTGATTTACATTTTTGTTTCTTGAATAGATGTATGAGTCGATTCCACTCCAGTCAGGGTCGGTTCCATCAGTCGGTAATGAGTAAATATTACTCATATAAAGTGCAGGTTTAACGCTAGGAATACTTTCTCCTTGATCATTTCCACCATGGATGCAAAGTGAAGATACGTTTAGATTTTTCATTTGATCTTTTTTCATGTGCTTTCCTCCAAAATATTTTAATAAAGTAAAACCAATTGCTGAATAATACGTACATTTTCAGCTTTATGTCTTCATTATGGACTTTTTATAAAAATAATACATGGACAAAAATCAATAACATAGACAAAACGCAAGTAATTTTATATGATTATTTAAGAAGATTATTTTTTTACAAGATAGGATCTCAAAGGAGTTGATTAGAAATGATATCTTCTTCAATACTAAATGTATTTGAACTTGAACACTTTGCGTTACTTGACGGCTTGAGACCTGTTAGAAGCGGATATTATAAATTTTCGCCCAAATTACACGAAAAAATTTCTATATCAAGCGAAATTAGAATAGCATATTTTTCTTCCGGTAAAGCTGTGATCAAGCATAAAAATAATGAAGTTTTTATTCAAGCTAATGATGTTTGTTTTTTATTTCCGGATGAAGAATATATTTTAGTAACCGGAAGCGATTCGCCATGTGAAATTTGGTGGGTTGATGTTCAAGGTAGTAGTGTTAGTAGAATATTAGATAATATGAACATATCAAAGAGACAGCCTGTTATAGGAGGGGTAACCAACCCGGTATTTTTAAGAGAGATGAAATCGCTTGCCACTTATTCAGACGATAGACAATTATCTGACACTATGCACATCGCAAGTGGCCTAATGAAGGTTTTCGCAGTTTTGTCGGACTCATGTTCAAATTCACAGTGGTTAAACATTCCTTATACAGACCACTCGATTTTATATACAGGCACATGGTCTACATGGCCGACTAGAGAAGGTAAGCATCATAATGAAATATACACTTCGACTTCTAAAGCATATGCAGAATATAATTTTCATGGGACAGGAATTAGGTGGTATGGAACCATGAATTTTGATTGTGGTAAGGCAGATGTAATAATTGATGGGATTTATCATACAACTATTGATACTTATAGTCCAGAACGACTGGCGGATCAACTTCTTTATAGTAATACGAAATTGTCTCTAGGGCACCATATTTTTAAGATTTTTTGTACAGGGAATAAAAATAGTCAGGCTACTAATTGTGACGTTGTCATATCATCGTTACAATATATTTCTTCAAACGAGGCGCCTATTAATCAAAGTGCAAGTTTTGGAATATGTAAAAAAGCAACTGAAATTATTAAAGTTAATTTTGCTTCCGATATCTCTATAGAAAAGCTTGCAAAACAATTAAATGTTAGCCAATCATACTTAAATAGCAGATTTAAGAGTGAATTGGGAATGTCCGTAGGAAATTATATTAGAGAAGTGCGAATTAGCAAAGCTAAACACCTACTTCAGACAAGTGAATTACCAATTCACGATATAAGTTTAAAGGTAGGATTTCCAGATGCTTTTTATTTTTCAAGAGTCTTTAAAGCAGTAGAGAATATTACACCTAGCCAATATAGAGTAATGTATAAAAATTAAGTCTTGTTTGAAAGGAAAAAAAATGTTCAAAACAATTGAGACAAATAAAGTTTACAGTCAAATTATAGATCAACTAAAAGAAGGAATAAAAGCTGGTTCAATAAAAATGGGAGATAGATTACCCTCCGAAAGAGACATGGCTGAAATGTTAGGGGTTTCTAGGACTAGTGTAAGGGAAGCAATACGTTCTCTTGAGATGATAGGCTTAGTAAGATGCGTTCATGGAGAAGGGAATTTTATTTCTGATAACTTAGAGGACAGTTTAAGTGAACCAATATCATTAATGTTTTTATTAAACAAAGGCAATTTAGAGGAGATAAATCAAATAAGAAGAGCTATAGAAATTGAAGCGGTTATGATAGCGACAGACAAGATAAATTCTTCAAGTCTAGAAAAACTAGAAACATATTGCAATATAATTGAAAATGAGATGGATGATAATAAAAAGATCGAAGCGGATAAGCAGTTTCACTATGAGATAGCTCGTGCATCTGAGAACATATTAATTATAAACATTTTGAATGCCCTATCTTCATTACTGGATAATTTTATTGGAGAAATGAGAATGAAAATAGTAATAGAAAAACATATTATGGACCCACATAGAAGCATTCTAGAAGCTATAAAAAAGAAAAATAAAGAAGAGGCTCGTTTTCAAATGACTAAACATATGGATATTATTGAGGCTTCGATTGTGAGTAATTTTGATGTAATAAAGAATACTTAAAAAAAGTATTGTATTTTATAAAAAAAAGTGATAAATTTAAACAAGCAGAGTGGTTAGACCACTAACCAATAATTCATTAATTTCGGGAGGCTTAAATGGAAATAATAGTATGCATTAAACAAGTACCGGCTGCAAACAATATTGAAGTAGACTCTGAAACTGGGGTTCTAAAAAGAGACGGATTCGAATCAAAAATGAATCCATATGATTTGTACGCACTAGAAACAGCCATAAGAATAAAAGAGGAATTTGGTGGGAATGCAATAAGTCTTACCATGGGACCGCCTCAAGCTGAAGAAATACTTAATGAATCTATTTATATGGGTATTGACAGTGGATACTTGCTCACTGACAGGAAATTTGCTGGTGCGGATGTGGTGGCAACGAGTTACACATTATCACAAGGCATAAGGAAAATAGGTCAGTTTGACTTAATTATTTGTGGGAAACAGACTACAGATGGCGATACAGCTCAGGTTGGACCTGAAATGGCAGAATTTTTAAAGATACCTCATGTAGCAAATGTTTGTGAAATAATTGAAATTAACAATGATAGTATTACGGTAAAAATGAATATGGAAGATACAGAAGAAATTCAAAAGATTAAATTCCCTTGTCTTATTACTGTTGAAAAAAATATATATACACCCAGACTTCCTTCTTATAAGAGAAAAAAAGAACAAGTTACTTCAGCTGAAAAAAAGATCAAGTATTTTAACATGAGAGACTTTGAGGATCAAAATAGGAATAATTATGGATTAATGGGTTCGCCAACTCAAGTAGAAAGAATTTTTCCGCCAGAGAGTTTTAATACGAAAGAGATTCATAAAGGTACAGATTCTTATTTAATTGAAAAGGCATTTAGCATATTAAAAGATGGAAAATTCATTGATTGAAGTACTTTTGTGATTAAGGGAAATAATAATAATTTGAACTTCGGGGGAGGAAAATAGTGTCATATTTAAAAATAAATCAAGAAAAAATCAATGCGGAGACAAAAGAAATACTTATTAGTTTATGTCCTTTCAACGCGTTTACTGATTCAAACGGATGTTTTGAAATAAATGCAGGCTGTAAGATGTGCAAAATATGCATTAATAAAGGTCCAGCTGGATGCATTGAGTTGATTGAAGAAATAAAAGAAGCCATAAACAAAGACGATTGGAAAGGCATAACTGTATATGTCGATCACATTCACGGTGAAATACATCCTGTGACTTTTGAACTTATTGGGAAAGCAAAAGAATTAGCACAAAAGATTAAACATCCAATATATGCATTGTTTATTGGTCACAATATTACAAAAAAAGCTGAAGAATTATTGTATTACGGTGTTGATAAAATTTTTGTTTATGATAATAAAAAACTAGAAGACTTTGTTATTGAACCTTATTCAAACGTTTTCGAAGATTTTATAAAAAACAATATGCCGTCTTCGGTTCTAGTTGGCGCAACAAGTGTAGGTAGAAGCCTGGCACCAAGAATTGCAGCAAGATTTAAAACTGGACTAACTGCGGATTGTACTATTCTTGAGATGAAAGAAAATACTGATTTGGTTCAGATTAGACCTGCTTTTGGTGGCAATATTATGGCGCAAATAATAACTGAAAACAATAGACCACAATTTTGCACGGTGAGATATAAGATGTTTTCGGCTCCCCCTAAGATGAACAGTTTCTCGGGGAAATTAGAAGTATGCAGTATTTCAGAAGAAAAACTTGAATCAAATATTGAGGTTTTGAGTATCACAAAAAAAGAAAAAACGGAGAGTATTTCTGACGCGGAAGTGATTATAGCAGTCGGTAGAGGAGTTAAAAATAGGGGAGATATCGAACTAATTAAAAATTTAGCAGGTTTTATTGGGGCAAAATTGGCTTGCACTAGACCTTTAAACGAAAATGGTTGGTTTGATCCAAGGGTTCAAATAGGATTAAGCGGAAGAAGCGTAAAGCCAAAACTTATTATAGCTATAGGGATTTCTGGTTCTGTTCAGTTTGCTGCCGGGATGCAGAATTCCGAATTAATAATTGCGATTAATAATGATCCAAATGCACCTATTTTTAATATTGCACATCACGGAATTGTAGGCGATTATAGCGTAATAATTCCAGGTTTAATCGAAAAAATCAGCCAGTTTAATAGTTCAGGAGGGGTACAAAATGTCATATAAAATTGTAAATAAGAGTGACATAGATTTCTTTCTAACATTTATTGAAGAAAATCGGGTTTTTGTCTCTGATGGTATTAGTAAGGATTATTCGCATGATGAATTAGGAGGCATAGAGAATTATCCTGATATTCTAATAAAGGTAACATCCACAGAGGAAATTTCAAAAATAATGAAATATGCGCACGAAAATAATATTTCTGTAGTTGTGAGAGGCTCAGGGACAGGGTTGGTAGGGGCGTCAGTACCAATATATGGCGGAATAATGATTGAGACAACCTTGATGAATAATATTTTAGAACTGGATGAAGAAAATCTAACAGTTACGGTTGAACCAGGAGTACTACTCATGCAACTCTCAAAATTCGTAGAAGAGAAGGACTTGTTTTATCCACCTGATCCAGGTGAAAAGACTGCAACCATAGCTGGGAATATTAATACAAATGCTGGTGGGATGAGAGCCGTTAAATATGGAGTCACAAGGGACTATGTGCGAGGGCTCACTGTAGTTTTAGCTACAGGCGAAATCCTTGAAGTCGGGGGCAAAGTAGTTAAGAATAGTTCGGGTTATAGCCTTAAGGATTTGATTGTTGGTTCTGAGGGAACACTTTGTGTAGTTTCGAAGGCTATTTTAAAACTTATACCACTACCAAAAAAAACGATCAGTCTTTTAATTCCATTTGAAGATATTGAAAGTGCTATTGAAACAGTCCAAAAAATAGTTAAATCAAAATCAAATCCTACAGCTATTGAATTTATGGAGAGACAGACTATCCTATTTGCAGAAGAATTTTTAGGAAAAAAATTCCCGGACAACAGTCACAATGCATACATTTTGTTAACTTTTGACGGAAACTCAAAAGAACAGGTTGAAAGAGACTACGAAATCATTGCGGAGCTATGTTTAAATGAAGGCGCGAAAGATGTTTTTATAGTTGATACCGATGAGCGAAAAGAGTCGGTTTGGTCTGCAAGAGGCGCTTTTTTAGAGGCGATTAAGGCTTCTACTACTGAACTAGACGAATGTGATGTTGTTGTACCTAGAAACAAAGTTGCTAAATTTATAATGTATACTCATGAAATTGCTAAAGAACTTGAAGTTCGAATACCTAGTTTTGGACATGCGGGAGATGGAAATCTTCACGTTTATGTATGTAAAGATGATATGGATGAGGAAACATGGAAACTTAAGCTCGATAAAGCTTTTGAACTAATGTACAAAAAATCAAAAGAGTTTGGAGGATTAGTTTCTGGCGAGCATGGAATAGGTTATGCAAAGAGAAAGTTTTTATGGGATCAATACGGGGATAAACATATTGAATTAATGAAAAATATAAAGTTGGTTTTTGACCCGAAAAATATTTTAAATCCAGGGAAGATTTGTCAATAAATACTAACCGCAATAAGGAGATGTGAAAAATGGGAACATATAAAATGAAATATGGAAAAGGCGAAGAGATTTTCGAATTTCCTGATGAAAATATTTTAAAAATTATAGAACAGAATAAGGAAGAGAAAATTGAATCGAGTGCTGAAGAGATAGTTCGAGCTGCATTAGATAATCCGATTGGGACGGCAAAGCTTAGAGAAATTGTAAAAAAAGGAGAAAGTGTGGCCGTACTTATTCCTGATATAACCAGGGCGTGGCAGTCGCCAGAGATTTTTGTACCGCTAGTTATTGAAGAATTAAATAAAGGTGGTATTTTAGACAAAGATATAATTATTATTGTCGCCTTGGGAACACATAGAATGCAAACTGAAGATGAAATGAAAAGACTTGTCAGTGCAGATATTTACAACCGTATTTCGGTGGTTAATCATGATTGCAAAGATGAAGAAAACTTAGTTTATTGTGGGACAACATCTCGTGGTACTGTGGTAAGGTTAAACAAAAAAGCGATGTCATGTAATCATATGGTGCTCCTTGGTGGAATTGTATATCATTTTCTCGCGGGTTTTGGTGGAGGAAGAAAAACGATTTTGCCTGGTATAAGTTCTTATGATACTGTAATGCAAAACCATGCATATTCTTTTAATAAAGGACTGGGTTCAGGGACTAACCCATATATTAAGTGTGGAAGTTTTGATGAAAATAATCCTATTCACAGTGATATGATTGAAGCCGCTAATTTTGCAAAGCCAACATTTATGTTAAATGTTATTGTAGACGCAAAAAATAAAATCTCAAATGCATTTGCAGGTGATTTCATAAAAGCACACGTCGCGGGTGTAAACAAAGTAATTGAAATAGACGGAATTGTTATTGATGAAAAAGCAGATATGGTAATTGCTTCTGCATGTGGATTTCCGAAGGATATGAATCTATATCAGAGTTCAAAGACTATGTTTAATGCCATTGAGGCTCTAAAAGATAATGGCGTATTGATTATAATATCTGATTGCACTGAAGGATTTGGGAGCTCAGATACCGAATACATATTAACAAAATTTGACAACATGTTTGATCGAGAAAAAGACGTTCGTAAAATTTATTCGATTGGTAAAGGAATTGGATATGCTATTTGCGAAACTTCTGAAAAATTTAATTATATTCTCGTCACAAAAATGAAACCGGAGTTATTTGAAAAAACAAAAATCATTGCTGTTGAGAGTATTGGTGCTGCACTCGAAATAGCATATAAAATCAAAGAAACAAAGAATTTAAAAACATATTTAATGCCAGTTGGAGCGAATACAAAGGCCACTATTAGGTAGTATTTTTGCATCAAAAGTTAATAGGTAATTTACTATTAAAAATTCAATCCATATCCCGTTAGACATTCTTAATGAGTTGCCTAGCGGGTTTTTATTTTTTGTACTAAAAGATAGAAGATTATCCTTTATAGGGTTATAATATAAATTGTATAAAAACGAAATATAAACGGAGGATGTTATGGAAAATCAATCAATTATAGACAGAAATGAAAAAGAGGTTGACATTGTAGTAAGCAACATATTGAAATGGGCATGTCTGATTTTTCCTATGATTATACTAATGGCGGCTGTGAAGGTATTTGTGTACCCTGTGTCTAATTATCTTTTACCTTGTGGTGTAGGAATTCTCCTTTGTGGAAGCCCACATTTTTTGCTGAAGTTAAATATAAAGAATCGAAATTTCTTTAAATACTACGCTATCATTGGGACTGCTTTCTTAGCGGGATTAATGAATGTTAGTAAAATGGATATAAATATAATATTTTGTTTTCCAATAATACTTAGTTGCTTATATTTTGACAAAAAACTAGTTATGAATTCATTAATAATATGCTGCGTATCTATGGTTTTGGCAACAGCATTTAGATATACCATAGTAGAACCAGATGTCTTAGCTAAGTTGAATTATAACCTTCCTTCGAAAATAGTGTCATACTTGTTCGAATTGTTTGGTATTTCGACGATCGTTGTTTTGCTAGCTGAACGTATAAAGACATTAATTACAAACATAATAATATCAGAAAATCGTTCGCGAGAGACTGTAGCCAAAGTGGCTGAAATTATGTTGCCGCTTAGAGAAGCTTCTAATAAATTAACTACTGTATCAGAGAATTTGGTTGTCGCCACTGAGGTTACCACCTTGAAAACAGTTGATGCCACTAATGCTATTGAAGATATAAGAGTTATAATTACGAACTCAAATACCAATCTTAGTGAAACAAATAGTAACATCAATGCAATAACGGACTCGGTTGAAGATATTACAAAAAACATAAGTGGACTTGCTGCAACATCTGAGCAAACAGCTTCTGTGGTTGGACGCGCATCAGATTATTTTGATCAAATCTCAGAAAATATAGTTAATCTTTCGGGATTTTCTAAAGCTGTTACAATATCGCTAAGCGAAGTAACAACATCTGTTCAAGAAATCGATAATTCTCTTTCTGAAATCAGCAAAAAATGTGGATACTCGATAAAAATCACTACAAATGGTGAACAAAAGGCTAAAAATGCAAATAATATAATCGAAAAGTTGGATATTACATCTGCGCAAATTGGGAAAATTATTAATATAATTAAAACTATTGCAGATCAAACAAATATGTTGGCCTTAAATGCAGCTATCGAGGCAGCTGGTGCCGGAGCCGCAGGAAGAGGATTTGCAGTTGTTGCTAACGAAGTTAAGGAATTAGCTAAACAAACAACTTTAGCTACTGGTGCAATTAGCGAACAAATCGATTTTATGAAAAATAACATAACAGAAGCTGTTGATGCTGTCAAATCAGTTAGCGGTGTTTTTAGCGAAATAGTTGGGACCACAAATATGATTGCATCTTCTGTCACCAAGCAATCAGACACGATGGGAAATATCTCAGATTCACTCACAAATGTAGCAAATGACGTGAAAAAGACATCTATAGATATTGAGAACATTGCAAATAACTCAAGAAATGCAGCATCAAATCTCAATGAAGTATCTGCTGGTGTGCAACAATTTTCTGAGTCACTTAGTCTTCTGAATGAATCTTCAATTAATGTATTTAACAATATCGAAGAAGCTAATGATAAACTTGATAAAACAACAAAAACATCGGGCGAAATTAATACAAAGGCTGACAGAATTTCAAACAATATTAAGGAAATCAGTGAGTCATCTGTCAATCTTAAAAATGTAACTGAAAGAACTAGTGCTTCTGTTAAGTCATTGAATAATATAACTGCTACTTTAGAGAGTGTTTTGAGGTAAAAGCGTTATTAATTGTAATATATAACACTTCGAGTTTTGAATATTTCGAAGTGTTCAAAACTCGAGTGAAGTACCTGGTGAAATTGACCCGATATATGGTGGACCGGAATATGAAACCGTTGCTACTTTTGGGTCTTATTGCGGAGTAACAGATTTGGTTGCAGTGGCTAAGGCTAATGAATTATGTAACAAATATGGCCTAGATACGATATCATGTGGCGCAACGATTGCTTTCGCAATGGAATGCTATGAAAAAGGCTTGATTAGCAAAGAAAAAGCTGATGGGCTTGAGTTGAACTTAGGGAATAAAGATGTACTTGCGATTTTGGTAGAAAAAATTGCTAAGCGCGAAGGCATTGGAGAACTTTTAAGTCAGGGCTCAAAAAGAGCAGCACAGATGATTGGTGAAGCTGCAATACCTCTAAGTATAGATGCAAAAGGACAAGAATTTCCAGCTCATATGCCTCATAATAAACCGATGATAGGTTTGCAATACGCGATTTATCCAGGAGGGGCAGACCACACTAATGGTGAAGTTGACGAAACTTACACTATGCCTGCAGATAGTTTTGTAATGGAGCGATTATCTGATATTGGAGCTGGTGGATACCATGAAGATATTTTTAATTTAACTGGTGAGAAAGTAAAGCTTGCTTTTACAACTCATTGTTATTCGAGTCTTGCTGATACACTTTGTATGTGTCTTTTCATATATGGATCTTCAGCCGCAATTTACGGACCTAAAGAAGTAGTGGAACTATGTAAATCAGGTATTGGTTGGGATGTCACAATTAATGAACTCATAGAAATTGGTGAAAGAAAGCTTAATATGATGAGATATCTTAGTTCAAGAGAAGGTTTTACAAAAAAAGATGATGTATTACCAGATCGAATATTCGAACCATTAAAGGACGGACCCTCAAAAGGTAAATGCCTAAATAGGGAACAGTTTGAAAGTGCAAAAGAAACTTATTATAATTTAGTAGGCTGGGACAGCGAGACAGGAAACCCTACTAAAGAGACATTAAATAAACTTTCATTAGGATGGGTATTAGATATATAAAAATTCGTATCAGAAAATAAATAGAACAAGTTAAAAGTGAAAAATTCTAAAATAGATAGTATAATTGAGCTAAAAGATGGTAGAATTGACTTAGACAATTTAAGATGAAGTTGTTAAACATTGGGAAGAGGTGGATTATGGATCAGTCAAATAAAGATATGGTGTTTTTTTGTTTGGAATTTGTAAAGAATAATGTTTATGAACAAAGTCAAAATGTACAATGTAGAATTTGGATAAAAAACGCGGTAGAAATAATCGAAAAAAGTTCTTTGGAAAATGCTGATTTTTTGGTGCTTAACTTACATGCAGTGGATGCTTTTTTCTCCGGGCATGACAGTAGTTCCACTACCAACAATATAATTGATAAAGTTAAGCTTATTGAGGCATTGTTGAAGGACGTTTAGAAGTTCAAGTTAACTCATTTTTAGGACATTCATAATTTGATTAATTTTTTAGAATATTCACAAGAGTCACCTTTAGAAGTCTTCGTTAAAAGACTTCAGATATTCTTGACGTTCCATTTTTTCTAAAATTTCGACTTCGAGAAGCTCTTTTTCTTCAAGAAGAAGGGTGAGTTTAACGAAGTCAGAGGAAGCATTTCTTAATTCTTCCTCTAAGTTATTAAGTTTATTTTCTAAATCAGATACTACTTTATCTATTGTTTTTAATTCGTGTTTTTCATTAAAAGATAATTTCTTTTTTTCAGGAACACGATTTTTTATTTCTGTTTTCTCATCTATTTCTATCTTTCTATTCGTTTTAACATTAGATTCGATTTTTTTTTCATTCATAATAGTCATAGAATTTAAGTCTTCAAGATAATCCATGTAATCCGTGTAGTTTCCTGTATGCTCTTGGACGTGTCCTTCGCCTTGAAATGCCCAAATTCTTTCACATGTTCTATCCAAAAAATATCTATCATGGGATATTATTATAACCACCCCGCTAAATTCATCGAGGTAATCTTCTAAGATACTAAGAGTATCTATGTCAAGGTCATTGGTTGGCTCGTCAAGTATAAGTACATTTGGGCTCCCAATTAAAACTTGCAACAAATATAACCTTCTTCGTTCTCCTCCTGAAAGCCTTGAAATTTGGGTATATTGCATTTGCCCATCAAAAAGAAATCGCTCCATCATCTGGGATGCGGAAATTTTTTCGCCATCGCCGGTAGTAACGAATTCAGCCGTTTGTTTTATCCATTCTATTGCGCGAAGAGTTTCATCCATGGCTTTGACATCTTGAGAAAAATATCCAAGCTTAACAGTTAATCCGAGAACAACATCGCCAGAATCAGGTTGGATTTCACCTGCAATAACACGCAATAATGTAGTTTTTCCAATACCACTAGGTCCTATAATTCCAATTCGATCATTTTTAACAGTCGTATATGAAAAATCTTCGATAATTCTTTTTTCGCCAAAAGTTTTTTTTATTGATTTTAGCTCTAAAATTTTTGAACCTAATCTGGTATTTGCGACAGAAATCTCGATTTTTTCTTCTTCTGTGTTTTTTAAACCGTTCTTTATGTTATCAAAACGATCTATTCTAGCCTTTTGTTTGGTAGTTCTGGCTTTTGCGCCCTTTCGAATCCATTCTAATTCTTTTTTATATAAGCTAGAGAGTTTTCTCTGATTAGTAGATTCAAGCGCTTTTCTTTCTGCTTTTTTTTCTATAAATTCGGTGTAGTTTCCATTATAATTAAACATTTCACCACGGTCTAGTTCAAGTGTTTTATTTACTACTCTATCTAAAAAGTATCTGTCATGAGTCACCATTATGAGTGCGCCACGACGGCTTTTTAGAATCGATTCCAACCAAGTAACTGTTTCAGAATCCATATGATTAGTGGGCTCGTCTAGAATAAGTAGCTGACATTCAGAGATTAAAACTTCAGCAAGTGCAACTCTTTTTATTTGTCCACCTGAAAGCGTACCAATTAATGCATTGAAATCATGTATTTTAAGTTGAATAAGTATTGATTTTATTTGAGTTTCCATCTCCCAGGAACCACTTATATCCATTTTATGTTGTAAATCTAGGACTTTTTTTTGCAAAGTATCATTGTTGGGGTCGTTTTCCAAGTTCAGTACAGATTCTTCATAGTCTCTTATAATTTCTAGGTTTTCAGAGCCTCCTTGGAATATAGCTTCTATAACAGTTAAGTTAGGATCAAAAGTCGGATTTTGGGTAAGGTATGAAATTTTTATTCCTTTTGGTATACTTATATTACCTTCATCAGCAGCCTCAACTCCTGAAATGGCTTTGAGCAAAGATGTCTTACCCGTTCCGTTTACACCGATAAGACCAATTTTTTCATTATCATAAATGCTGAAACTTATATCATTAAAAAGAATTTTTTCGCCATATGCTTTTTTTAGACCTTCAACTTGCATAACTAACATAGTTGCCCTCGTTTTCAAATATTATTTACTTTGAGATTATAACACAAGCAATATGGTTGATGTATAATGAGGATATAGACATAAGATAATTGAATGTTGAACGGATTATTGATTATTTATACTAATGTATAAAAGTGAGGTTTTGCTATGAGTTTAAGTAAATATGAAGTTTTTATAAAAGTTGCTGAGCTAGGGAATCTGACCAAAGCTGCGGCAGAACTTGGTTATACACAATCGGGTGTAAGTCATATAATAAATGGACTAGAAAGCGAATGGGGTTTTCCGATTTTTCACAGAAAAAAAACAGGTGTGGAATTAACCCAAAATGGACTGGAATTAATGCCTACGGTAATAGAAATTTTGAATTTGGATAAAAAACTAAATCAAGTAGTAACTTCAATAAATGGACTTGAATCAGGAAAAATTAGAATTGGAACTTTTACTAGTGCTTCAGTACACTGGTTACCGGGAATGATAAAAACTTTTTTAAATGATTTTCCTCATATTGAATTTGAATTAATCAATGGTGACTATCAAGAAATTGAGAGTTGGATAAAAAAAGGGGAAATAGATTTTGGATTTATGACATTGCCAGCTAGTGAAGAATTTGAGAGTATTCCACTGAAAAAGGACAGAATGTTGATTATTCTTCCTAGTGATCATCCACTTAAAAAACTGAGCGCATTTCCTATAGATAAAATATCCTCAGAGGACTTTATAATTCCTTACAAAGGATCGGACTACGATGTTAACAGAGTTTTCTTTAATTATAAAATAACCCCTAAGATAAAATTTAGTGCAAAAGATGATTATGCGATAATTGCTATGGTAAAAAACGGGTTAGGCGTTAGTATTTTACCCGAACTAGTATTGTTAGGGCATACAGATAATGTTGTTGCTATGGAAATAGAAGGTGGGAGTGATAGAACACTTGGAATTGCATTAAATTCCTTGAAATACTCGTCTCCAGCCACAAAAAAATTTATAGAACATGTTCAATCTTGGTTGAACGAGAATGAAATTACAATGGCGGCTTCGCCGTTTTTATCCCATAAGTAAAGAAGAAAAGATGAAAAGAAGAAAAGAAGAAAAAATGAAAAGAAGAAAAAATGAAAAGATGTAAACAAAAAGACAAGAAAGAGGTGAAAACATGGGAAATAAAGAAATACTAACTGGTAATGAAGCAGTAGCACGTGGTTTTTATGAAGCAGGTGGACTCGTGGTTTGCAGTTATCCGGGATCTCCAACAGTTGAAATTCTTGAGAGCATGAAGAAATACCCTGAAATTGAAGCAGGATGGTCAACTAATGAAAAGGTAGCTTTGGAAAAGTCTATAGGCGCTAGTATGGCTGGCGTTAGAACGATAGTTTCTATGAAACATGTTGGCATTAATATTGCAGCAGATCCATTTATGACTTTTACTGAGTCGCGCACTAGGGGAGGATTTATATTACTAGTAGGTGATGACCCCGGCTTAAACAGTTCGCAAAATGAACAAGACAGCAGATTCTGGGGAAGGTACGCAAATGTTGCTGTTCTTGAACCATCAAATCCTCAAGAGATAAAAGAGTTTGTGAAAAAAGGTATGGAAATTAGCGAGAAGTATGAAACGCCAGTAATAATAAAATTAAACACGACGTTATGTCATGGAAGAGGCGTTGTAGAGTTAGCGGAAAGAGTTTCTGTTACGTCGGATGGATTTATGGAAGATCAGGCTCGATTTTGTATGCTTCCACCTTTTGCGAATAAACAACAATATTTTATGAAGGACAGAATTGAAAAAATGTCTGAAATAGGCATTGATGGTTCAATAAATCGATATGAAAAAATTAATAATGATGGTAAAGAAAACAGCGAGACATTGATAATTACAAGCGGAGTGACATATGAATATTTTAGGGAAATAGGTATTAAAATTGATATCCTCAAGTTAGGAATGGTGTATCCTTTGCCTATTTCTGAAATCAAGGAAATTAGCAAGAAGTATAAAAGAATAATTGTAATTGAAGAATTAATGCCGTTTATTGAAGAAATGTTAAAAGTTGAAGGGATATCAGCGAAGGGAAAAGAATTCTTTCCGTTTACTGGTGAATTGACAGATGATATTCTGCGATTAGGACTTTTTGAAGCGGGATTGATCTCTGAAAAGCCATTACAGAAAGAAAGATCAAAGGACGCACCTATAAGAACTCCAATGCTTTGTGCAGGATGTCCTCACCGACCAATATTTCATATATTAAAGAAAGCAAAGGCGTTAACTATCGGAGATATTGGCTGTTACTCACTAGCTATGCTAGAGCCTTTTGAGGTCGCTAAGACAAGTATTAGCATGGGGGCTTCACTAGGTATGGCACAAGGCGTTGCATCCGCCCAAAGGCTTATAGGGAAGCCTAAACCGATAGTCGCAATGATAGGTGATGGAACGTTTTTTCACTCAGGGATGACCGGAATGGTTGAACTAATGAAAACTAATGATAACATTACGATCGTTATTATGGATAATCGTGCAACTGCAATGACAGGCGGACAGGAAACTCCTACCACAGGCGAATTTTTACCAAGTAAAGAAAGACATGTAATAAGTATAAAGACTGTCCTGGAATCTTTTGGAATCCAAGATATTACTGTAGTTGATCAGTTTAAATATAAAGAGACAAAAGAAATTATTGATGGAGCTATGAAAAGAGATGGGCTATCGATAATTATTACAACTCGTCCATGTGCATTGAATTTTAAAATAAAAGAACCGAATTTCGTGGTGGATCAAAATATATGCATAAGCTGTAGGAGTTGTATCGGTGTAAATTGTCCGCCAATTTCTATGAAAAAGTACGAAGGTAAAGAAAAAGAAAATTCATACATCAACCCAGATATGTGTGTGGGATGTTCGGTTTGCTCACAGGTTTGTCCAGTAGGTGCCATAAAACGCTCTTCGCAAGAAAACAAGGAGGTGTCGAAATGAAGACGACTAATGTTTTAATTGCAGGTGTAGGTGGACAGGGACTCGTTCTAACGACTAGAATAATCAGTATGGCTGCGTTTGCTGAAGGGTATGATATAAAAAGCGGAGATGTTATTGGCCTTGCGCAGAGAGGTGGGAATGTGTGGGGAAGTGTAAGATTTGGGGAAAAAGTATTTTCTCCCACAATTGCAAATGGAGAAGGCGATGTTATGCTAGCTTTTGAGAAACTTGAAGCCCTTCGGTGGATTCATTTAATGAAGGATGGCGCTCAGATTATTTTGAACAAAAAGTCTATTTTCCCGAATCGTGTTTTGATTGAAAAAGATAAATATCCAGAAGAAATCGAACAAAAATTAATTAACAAGGGCTTCAAAGTAACATCACTGGATGCTTTGGAGCTGGCACGATTATCAGGGAATGAAAAGACAGAAAGTATAGCTTTAATTGGTATGGCGTCTAAGTATTTACCATTTAAATATGAAACTTGGATTGAAGTAATAAAAGAAAACGTTCCAGTTAAAACTATAGATGCTAATATTAAAGTTTTTGATTTAGCACGGGCTATTGACTTTTAACAAAATTTTTGGTAATGTAGAAAACAATATACGAAAATTGAATTATGTATCGATATGAGCAAGAGGTTGCGAAAATCAAGAGTACATATGCTTAAGGGCAGATGGAAAGGGATTGTCGCCGAAGTGCACAAAAAAATGTGCATTGGGATTACACTGAATAAGTGTAATACTGTCAGCCGAGAATACCCATTCTCGTTTGGAGTGCTTATCATGTTGGGGTAAGAGGAGATTGTTTTATAAGACAGTCATGAGTTCCTTTTGCTCATGACTGTCTTTTTTCGTACGCATTTATAGAAGAATTAAATTTACTTGAATGGAGTGATATTTATTATGAGCGTAGGAATAAAACATCACGAAACTTGGTCTCTAAAACCTTAGTTTCGTTTTTGCAGATATTAAAATTGATGAAGAGGTGAAATTTATGTCATTATTTAAAGGATCAGGAGTAGCGATAGTTACACCATTTACCAATACAAACGCTGTTAATTATGAAAAACTTGGAGAAATGATTGATTGGCACATTGCAAATAGCACAGACGCGATAATTATCTGTGGAACTACAGGTGAGGCTTCAACTATGTCTAAAGAGGAAAAGAAAGAAGCAATAAAATATACAATAGAAAAAGTGAATGGCAGAATTCCTGTAATAGCAGGTACAGGTAGTAATAATACCGCAGAAGCTATCTCGATGAGTGTTTACGCTGAATCTGTGGGAGCTGATGGATTACTAGTAGTAACACCATATTATAACAAGACTACTCAGAAAGGATTACTATTACATTATCAGGCGATTGCTAATTCAGTTAAAATTCCAATTATATTATATAATGTTCCAGGAAGAACAGCTATGAATCTAATGCCTGAGACAGTGGCTGAACTCGCGAAACACCCGAACATTCAAGGGTTAAAAGAAGCTTGTGGCGATATATCACAAGTTGCGGAAACATTAAGATTAGTTCCAGAAGACTTTTATGTTTATTCAGGTAATGATGATCAAATTGTTCCGATTCTCGCGCTTGGAGGGAAGGGAGTCATTTCTGTAGTAGCTAATATTATGCCAAAAGAAACGCATGATATCGTTATGCATTATCTTGAAGGTAGGATTGAAGAATCTAAAGAACTTCAAATAAGTATGCTAAGTTTAATTAAATCGCTCTTCATTGAACCAAACCCGATTCCTGTGAAAACAGCAATGAATATCATGGGCTTCGAAGTAGGCGAATTAAGACTTCCACTAGCTGAAATGGATGAAAGAAATGTAGAAAAACTCGTGAAAAATCTAAGAAACATGAATCTTGTTTTGGATAAGGCAGTATAGTAGAATATCAGGAATAATAAAGAAATCACAATGAAGTATATGAGTTAAATTATAAGAAGCATTTTTAAACAATAAATGTTGAAATTGCTTCTTTTAATTTTGTTTTTTTAAGCACAAACCTTTTAGAATCTGATATATTAAATATGAGATTCTATAGATTTGAGTCTTAATATTGATTGGAGTGCAATTATGATAGAAATAGGCAAAATTCAAAAATTAAAAATAGCCAGAAAAACACCTCAGGGGTTTTATTTAAATGCAGAATCCGGGAGTGATTCAGATGATGTTTTGCTACCTGGAAATCAAGCCCCTAATGACATTGAATTAGGTGACGAAATCGAAGTTTTTATTTATAAAGATTCAGAAGACAGAACCATAGCGACCGTTCGGAAGCCTTTGATACAAATAGGTGAGATGACTGCTCTTCGAGTCGTTGAAACAACTTCTATAGGTGCTTTTTTAGATTGGGGTCTTGAAAAAGATTTATTCCTCCCTTATAAAGAACAGGTAGGAAGTGTTGTTAAAGATGGCACGTATTTTGTTTCTATTTATATAGATAAAACCAATAGATTATGTGCAACCATGAAAACTTATAATTTATTAAGTACTAATGCCACTTATAAGATTAATGATCGTGTAAAAGGAACCATTTGTAGCATTAATAGGGAGCTAGGTGTATTTGTGGCTGTAGAAAATAAATATCAAGGTTTGATTCAAAAAAAAGAGATGTATGGCGAGTTTAAAATTGGTGAAAGTTTAGAAGTGCGAATAAAAAAAATCAGACCAGATGGAAAACTTGAACTCAGTATAAGAAATGAAGCGTATAAAGAAATTGAAACTGATGCGACTAAAGTTATGGATTATCTGAAGAATAATGGTGGAATGATGAAGCTAAATGACAGCAGTTCGCCTGAAAAGATTAAGGCTGAGTTAAATATAAGTAAAGCTGCATTTAAACGTGCTATAGGACGACTTCTGAAAGAAGGCGCAATTGAGATCACAAATGAAGGCATAGCAATGAAGTGGTGATTTGATGGTAAATATATGTGTGAAGAATGTGAAGGCAAGGTTAAAACTTTGTGAAAAAATAAATAATGTTTTTATAAAAAACATTATATTGACAGGTTTAATTGCTGTGAGATATAATGATTACGAAAACGTTTTCGAGGTATGAATATGGCAAATATAAAAGATGTAGCAAAGAAGGCAGGAGTCTCCATAACAACGGTTTCAAGAGCTTTTAATGGCTATCCCGATATCAGTGAAGAAACAAGAAAAAAAATAATTGAAGTTGCACATGAACTCTCTTACAGACCGAATGCAGTGGCAAGAAGTCTTGTTAAGAAAGAGAGCCGAACTTTTGGATATATAGTTTCTGGATTAGATAAAAAAGTTAAACACACGATTATCCAGGATACTTTATGTGGCATATACGATTACGCAGGAAAAATCGACTATGAAATATTGATGTTTACAGTTGACTCAAAGAAACAATTAAAAAAAAGTTATATGCAGTTTGCAAAGGAACATTCACTTTCAGGGATTATTATACAAGGGCTCAGAACAGATGATGAGTATTACCAGGAAGTTATGCGAAGTAAACTTCCATGTGTGCTTATAGATATTAAATCTGAAAATAATCGAGCAGGTAGTGTTTCCATTGATAATATTAGTGCATCTTCAGACGCAGTAGATTTGTTAATAAAAAATGGACATAAAAATATTGCTTTTGTTAATGGGAAAATAGCAACATCTGTATCAAAGTTAAGACTTGAAGGATATTTAAGGCGAATAAAAGAAGAAAATATTGAAATAAATGATAAATATATTATTACAGCAAATTTCTCTGAAACTGAAGCCTATGAAAAAATGCTGAAGTTTATTCCTGATAACCCTGAAGTCACAGCTGTATTTTGTGCATCTGATTTAATGGCTATTGGTGCTATGAAAGCTATTGAAGAACTTGGTAAGAGAGTGCCTGAGGATATTGCAGTAATTGGGTTTGATGATATTTTAATTTCTGGATACACAAAGCCAACGCTCACCACAGTTCATCAGGATTTTTATAAAATGGGTTTTGAAGCTTCAGAAATGCTTTACAAAATTGTAAAAAATAATATTCAACCATATGAAAAAATTACACCTTACGAAATAATTATAAGACAGAGCACATAACATGTGGATTATTATTGAGTATTACTAGGATTAAATAAAAAGTTAAATTTTTTTGACAAGAACGAAAACGTTTTCGAACTAAGGAGAGACAGCGATGAGTGATTTTGATTGGATAGTACTTGAAAATGAGTTCGATTCAAATAATTTAGGGAAATATGAAGCCATTATGTGTCAAGGGAATGGTTATATGGGCATCAGAGCGGCCGTTGAGGAACGTTATGTTTCCGAAAAAAGAGATTTTTTTATTTCAGGAACATTTAACAAATTTGATGAGGCTGAAGTGACTGAATTACCTAATTGTCCAGACTTTTTTGGAACAGAAATAAATGTTTCAGGAAAACCTCTTGACCTAAATAAAGGTATAGTAACAGAGTATCAGAGAAAATTAAACTTGAAAAATGGCGAAATTGTTAGAAGTTTTATCTGGAACACAGAAGAAACAGGTAAGATAAGATTTCAATTTAGAAGATTTATTTCAATGAAAAACTTACATCTTGCAGCGCAAGTAATTGAGATTGAACCAATTGATAAAAATCTTAGCATATCAATTAATTCGGGCATTGATGGTCAGGTAACAAATTCAGGCGTTCAACATTTTTCAGAAGTTTCAAAACGAATGTATGCGAACGAGATTATCCAAATGATTCAAAAAACCACAGAAAGTGGAATTGATTTTGTATTTAATCTTAAAAGCATAGCGACTATTAATGTTGATTTTTCATCAGTAAAAAAAACTATTGCAATGGACAGAAGAAGAATCTGGAATGGAATAGAAAAAGAATTAAATATTTATGAAACACTGAAAATATCAAAATATTTTAATGTTTATACTTCACGCGATTTAGAATTTAATGAAAAAAATATAGAACTAGATGATATAAAATCAATGTCAGTTGAGAGTCTTGAAAAAGAAACATTAAAAGGATACGAATCATTATTAGCAGAAAATAGCGAACTCTGGGAAACCAAGATTTGGAAAAAAGCGCCCATAAAAATCGAATCCATAAATCCAATGGATCAGTTAGCCCTTAGATTCATTCAGTACCATTTAGCAGCAATGACACCAACTCATGATAATCGAATGAGCATAGGTGCCAAGGGTTTGTCAGGCGAAGGATATAAGGGGCATGCCTTCTGGGATACAGAAATCTTTATGTTGCCATATTATACTTGGACTTTTCCGAATATATCTAGAAAATTATTAGAATATAGATACTTATGTTTGGATGGTGCGAAAAGAAAAGCAAAAGATAACGGATATGAAGGAGCAATGTTTCCTTGGGAGTCAGCTTGGATAGATGATGGAGAAACGACACCTGTTTGGGGAGCTGCTGACATTTTAACTGGAGAACCAACGAAGATATGGTCAGGATTTATTGAACAGCATATTACATCAGATATTGTGTTTGCTATTTGGCAGTATTATCAGACTACGAACGATGAAGAATTTATGAAAACATATGGCTATGAGATCATTTTCGAAGCTTCGAAGTTTTGGATTTCAAGATTAGAGTGGAATGAAAAAACTTATAAGTATGAAATTAAAGAAGTTATTGGCCCTGATGAATATAAAGAACATGTTAATAATAATTCTTTCACAAATTATACAGCCCATTGGACAATAAAAAAGGCGATAGAATTATCTGAGAATACTAAAATTAAGCTTAATGGTGAGTATGATTTGAAGATGTGGAAAGACAGAATAGATAAGATTGAGTTACCACATCCTACAGAGGAAGGTATTCTTCCGCAGGATGACAGTTATTTAAGTAAAGAGATTATTGACTTAAATAAATATAAAAATCAAAGACATGTTGGTTCGATTTTTAAGGATTACAATCTAAGCCAGGTTAATAAAATTCAAGTTTCTAAGCAGGCAGATGTACTTTTACTTATGTATTTGTTTGAAGAGTTATTTAGTAAAGAAGTAATAAGAAATTCATGGGAATACTACGAACCAAAAACTTTACATGATTCTTCACTTTCACTTTCGACACACTGTGTTTTAGCTTCTGACATGGGAAATAGAGAATTGGCTTATGAACTCTTCAGAAAGTCGGCAGATATTGATTTGGGTCCAAACATGAAATCATCAGATCACGGTATTCATGCAGCTGCAATGGGCGGCTTATGGCAGTGTACGATAAATGGATTTGGTGGAATTAGAAATTACCATGGTGCTTTGAGAATCGAACCAAAGTTGCCGAAAGAATGGAGTCTATTAGAATTTAAAATTACATTTCAAGGAACTGAATTAAGTATTAGTATCGATAAGGAAGAAACAAGAATTAAAAGACTATCAAATACTAATAACGTAATAAATGTATTGAGTAATGGAAATGAGTATGTTTTTGGTGAAAGTTTAATTTTGAGAAATTAGCAATTTGCTGATTTGGAAACTTCAGGGACTTGTTGATCTGGTGATCGAATTTCTTATGAGTTTTTCCGCTGGCACTGCAGGCTGGCGGTTAACTAAATAAATTTAAATTCAGAGGAGGATATTATGAAAAAAGTATTTAGTATTATTCTGGCAGTGGCGCTCGTAGCAGCTACATTGACTGGATGCGCAGCCAAAGCACCTACAGCGGCTGATCTTAAAGGCAAGACAGTAGTAATTGGTGTTTGGGGTGGAAATGACGCTGAGACAGCCTCAATTGACAAGATGATAGCTAACTTCACAGAAAAAACAGGTATCATTGTTGAGAAAAAAGTTTACACGGATTACAACACACAGTTGAAAGCTGATATAGCAGGGGATGTTGCTCCAGACGTTTACTATTTAGACGCTTTCATGGCTCCTTATTTCATTGGTGAAGGAGTTTTGGCTGAATTAGATCCTACAGATGTAAGCGCCGACAAATTCTATACACCTTTAACTGATGCTTTCTCTGCAGATGGGAAACTTTATGCAGTTCCAAAGGATTATTCAACTCTTGCATTATATTATAATACAAAATGGATAAGTGAAGCAGATCTTCCTACATCACAAGAAGAGCTTTATAGCAAAGAATATCATGACAAAATTATAGCTAAACTTCCTAAAGGCGTTGCAGTTATGACTTATAATAATGACTTAGCTAGATTGCTTGATATTGCGCAAATGGGCGGAAGCAGTATTACAATGGATGATGGAAAATCTAACTTAGCTGACTCAGCAATAGTAGAAAATTTAATGATGGTATACGAAGCTGCAAAAGCAAAGTACATTTTAACTCCTGCTGATCTTGGAAAAGGTTGGAATGGAGAAGCTCTTGGAAATGAAAAAACTGCTATGATGATTGAAGGAAACTGGGTTCTTTCATACTTACAACAGAATTTCCCAGCAGTTAAATTTGGCGTAGCTGAAGTTCCTACATATAAAGGCGAAAATACAACTATGACTTTCACAGTTGGATATGCTTTAAATGCTAAGGCTAAAGAAGCTGCGGCTGGTTTAGAATTCATAAAATATGCAACAGGTCCTGAAGGAATGACTACTTGGTGTTCAGGCGCTGGAGTACTTCCATCAAGAACAGATGTTACTGATGCTATGGGCGTTGCTGGAGATGTATTAAAAGCTCCTCACATAGCTGGTGCAGCGTATGCAACTCCTTGGCAAAAAGGCGTAACTGGAGAAGTAATTAATAAAGCTTTCCAAAACTTTTTCTCAGCAGCTGTAAAAGGTGAACTCACTCTTGAAGAAGCTATGACTAAAGCTGATGCTGAAGCTGATAACCAGATTCAATAAAATTAATTAGAATCTAAAAAAAATAACTATGAAATTACCGGCTAAATCAGTATAAGAACTCATTTAGCCGGTTTTTTAAAAAGAAATTGAGGGATTGCTTATGAAAAAAAAGCCAACCGGCTTAAAAATGGCAGAATTCTTACAAGGTTATTCTTTTATTACTCCAACAGTTTTTGTTATAGGTGTATTTATCTATCTTTCAATCTTTGTCGTTATTTATCTTTCGTTCCATAAAGTAAGTCTTTTGAGCATGAAAATAAGTGGATTTACATTAGATAACTATATGAGATTATTCAGAGATGAAAGATTACTTAAAGCTTTTAGCAACACAGCATATTTTGTGGTAGTTGTTGCTCCTGTTCAAACGGCTATAGCTCTTGTAGTGGCTTCAGTATTAAATTCAAAAATAAAAGCAAAGAACTTATTTAGAACAATTTATTTTCTGCCAACCTTAACGTCATCAGTAGCATTGACGATGATATTTATGTTTATATGTAGTATTGATGGTCCAATAAATTATGCATTAATTAAATTTGGATTACTTTCGACGGGAGTAAACTGGCTAAACGAGTCAAGTGTAGTATTGAAAATTATTATGGCAATGAATATTTGGTCAACAGTACCATTTTATATAACTATTTATCTCGCAGCGCTTCAAGATATCCCGAAATCTCAGTACGAAGCAGCATCTGTGGATGGAGCGAATGCAGTACAGACTTTCTTTAATATTACTGTTCCAAATATGATTCCGATCACTTCTTTTGTTTTGATAACTAGTGTAATCGGTTGTTTCCAAATGTTTGATCAAGCATATATCTTCTCAGGAGGTTCAGGTGGGCCACAGAATGCTACTTTAACCGTCGCATTAACGATATATCAATATGCGTTTGGTATGTTAAATAGTATGGGCTACGCATCAGCGATAGCATTATTACTAGGCGTAGTAATTGTGGTAGTTAGTTTAATTGTAAATAGGTTAAATAAATCCGAAAGTCTATATTAAGGGGGGAGAAAGCTTGAACAAGAAATCAAAAAAAATGTTAAATGACAGAAGTTTGACAAAGAAGAAACGAAACTGGCCTAAAATATTTCTTTATGGAATATTAGTGCTTTATGCATTTATTACTCTGTATCCGTTCCTATGGGCTGTCTCCGCTTCTTTTAAAAGCTTAGCGGAAATCACAAATAGTAGTTTTAGTATTATACCTAAGAATCCAACGTTAAATAATTATATTCATTTGTTTTCCTCAAGTTCATACTTCTTAAGATGGACTTTGAACTCAATAATGATAGCTGTATTTGGTACAGTAGTGAACGTAATACTAAACAGTATGGCTGGATATTCACTTTCAAGACTTAGCTTTCCGGGTAGAAATGCGATATTTTATGCATTAATTGCTGCGATGACTATACCAGGCCAAGTATTACTTATTCCGAACTTTTTGATTTTAAAGAGTATGGGATTGTTGAATTCCTATAGTGCAATTGTTTTACCAGCGGCTGTAAATATCACGTATATTTTCTTGATGAAACAATACTTCACAAACTTCTCGAAAGAAGTTGAAGAAGCGGCTAAACTTGATGGTTTATCAGGAACACAGACGTTTTTCTATATTTCGTTACCAATGGCAAAACCGATGATTGCGACTCAAGCGACATTTATTTTCTTAGGGTTCTGGAATGATTTTGTTAAACCAATGCTTTACTTAAAGGATGTTAATAAATTTACCTTGCCTTTAGGAATTCAGTATACTCAAAGTAAATACTCTGGTTTTACACAATGGGACCAAGTAATGACTGCGAGTGTGGTTTCATTAATACCAATTTTGTTAATGTATATAGTATTGAATAAATACTTCATGCAAGGTGTAAGACTAGACGGAGAAAAATAGTTTAAAGGTGTAAAATTAAATGGAAAAAAGAAGTTTTAAAGTTGCCATATTTGACTTAGATGGAGTTTTAGTAGATACTGCACATTATCATTTTCTAGCTTGGAGAAGAATTGCAGCAGAATTAGGGTTTGAGTTCACCGAAAAAGATAATGAACGACTTAAAGGTGTATCTCGAATGAGATCACTTGAGATACTTTTAGAGGTAGGGAATGTGATTTTAACTGAACCTGAAATTATCAAGCTCGCAAGTAAAAAAAATGAATGGTATTGTGAATATTTATGCGAAATCAATGAAAACAGTTTGCTTCCTGGGGCATTGGAATTTCTTGATTGGCTAAAAGAAAAAGGTGTTTTAATAGCACTTGGTTCTGCTAGCAAAAATGCTAGGACCATTTTAAATAGTCTTAAAATCACAGATTTTTTCGATGTAATTATTGATGGTAATGTAGTAAAAGAGGCAAAACCAAATCCTGAAGTGTTTTTGAAATCTTTGGAAGAATTAATGGTAACACCAGTGGAATGCGTGGTTTTTGAAGATGCTTATGCTGGTATTGAGGCGGCTAAAGCAGGCGGGATGTATGCAGTAGGAATCGGTTCACCGATTAATTTGCCAAATGCTAACATTTGCTTTGAAAATTTAGCGGCACCCGAAATAAGAGATTTGTTCTAGTATAGAAACGATACTTTTTTGAAAACAGAAACCCCCTGAGGGTGAATGGTTTCGAGGGTTAAGAAAAAAATATAAAGATGCACTTGATTAATTTTGAGTGCATCTTTTATAATCTGTCAGATGTATTGAGACAATCTATTCTTGTGGTGGATTAAGCCTAATTGGTTCTAGATAATCAATACCAAAAGTCTCCACGGTTACTTCTTTCATTATTTCAGGAACAACTGGAACGTATACTTCGTATTTTTCTGCAACTAATTCAACCTTTGTTTCAACAGTCTCAATTCTAGTCAGCTCCTCGAAACCAGAACAAACTTTTCCGAAAGCTGTAAATTTGCCGTTGAGCTTTTCTGCAGCTTCATCTGTCAAAGTGAAGAAAAAACAACTTCCTGAAGAGGTTGCCGTACCATCACCGCCCATTCCCACTATACCTTTTCCAAATAATAATGGGTTTTCGAATCCATTAACAGAAAACTCGCCGTCAAGAATAATTTTGCATTCTGGATCTTCATAATCGGAATAAGAAGGTTGTATTACGAAACTTGGATTTATTCTTTTAATTTCTCGATTATTAAAAAGACCTCTCTTAGACAAATATATAAAACTATTTACCGCATTAGGTGCATATTCGGGGTATAATTCAATTTTTATTTCATTACCTGTTGCCATTCTTATTGTTGCAATAGGATTGCTCATCTTACATTCCCTGCTTCTCTACATTTATAAGTAGTAGAGCCTTTCTTTGATTTTTATATTATAATAGCATATATAAGAATATTTTTAAAAGTATTCCTAAGGGGAATTATAAGGAGGCCACTTTTATGAATTACGAAAAATTAAAGCATGCAGAAGAAGATTTCTTATCAAAATATCCGGGTGGATTTAAGAATCCAGAAATTGTTGAGATGGCAAAAAAACACAAAATCGAGAAATTGGTTGAGTATACAAAACTAAATTTTGCTATAGAGCGGTTTGATGATGTTGAAGCAATTATTAACTCAATGGTAAAGGTTGTGTCTCAATCATCGATGGTTTCGATTTTTGAGAAGCCAAAATTCAGAGATATAATGAAAATACTACATGAGAATGAAAAAATTATGTTTGTTCAAGGATTAAAAGAATTTTTGTATGGAAATCAAGCTGCCGGCTTTTCGCTAATGTCACAGATTTTGAAGACTTATCAATTGGCAAAATGGACAATTTTGACCGTTGTACCATATTATCTAAAACCGAATGAAGAAGTATTTATAAAACCTACTACAGTTAAAGGAATTATTGCATATTTGGAAATTGATGATATCAAATATAGCCCTAATGCAAATTATGAATTCTATAAAGCTTACAGAGACTATATTGTTGAGATGAAGACAAGAGTGGATCCTTCACTTCAGGTTGATAATGCTGCTTTTAGTGCATTCTTTATGATATTTTTAGAAGGGCATGAAACCGACGAGTAAACTGGAAAAAAATGAAATTAATTAAATTAACAATCTTGAGAGAATATAAGATGAAATTGATTAATTGAATTATCTGGCGAAAATATTGATATGACCAAAAACATTCGTCAGAGTCTCTAAAAAATAAGCCTTTTTTTCGGAAGGATTACTAATAGTATGGATGCGGCAGTAATAGTATACTTTAATTATAAGAGGGTAAAGGTTAATTTTACGATTTCGTGTTAATGATTATTACAAAACGCAAATTAGTATTTTATCAAATTTTGCCCAAAATAAAAGGAGGATACTATGTCAAGTTTAACTCTAAAAGGAATCCAAAAAATCTATCCAGGTAATGTAACGGCAGTAAGAGATTTTAACATGGAAATAGCTGACAAAGAGTTTATTGTTTTGGTTGGACCATCAGGTTGTGGTAAAACTACAACTCTAAGAATGATAGCAGGATTAGAAGATATTACAGATGGTGAACTTTATATTGGAGATAGATTGGTTAATAATGTAGCTCCAAAGGAACGCGACATAGCAATGGTTTTTCAAAACTATGCCTTATATCCTCACATGACAGTTTATGACAATATGGCATTTGGATTGAAGCTTAAAAAAGTACCAAAAGCAGAAATAGATGAACGCGTAAAAAAGGCAGCTGGAACTCTCGAAATTGAACACTTACTTGATAGAAAGCCAAAGGCATTATCAGGAGGACAAAGACAGCGTGTAGCTCTTGGAAGGGCAATAGTTAGAGAACCTAAGGTATTCTTAATGGATGAACCTCTTTCCAATCTTGACGCGAAATTACGTGTACAGATGAGAACGGAAATCTCCAAACTTCATAAACATTTACAAACAACTTTTGTATATGTTACACATGATCAGACGGAAGCAATGACAATGGGAACAAGACTTGTTATAATGAAAGATGGAGATATCCAACAGATTGATACTCCACAGCGAGCTTATGATTTACCAAACAATCTTTTTGTGGCTGGTTTTATTGGTAGCCCACAAATGAATGTTTTTAAAGGAACAATTTCAGAAAAAGAAGGAACCATTGAAATTTTACTTGCCGATGGAAACACACTTGGACTTACAGACGAAAAACAAAAGATCCTTAAAGAAATGAATTATATTGGCAAGGAAGTTTTTGTGGGAATAAGACCAGAACATCTTCATGATGCGAGTGTTGACGCTTTAAAAGAAGAATATTCAACATTAAGTGGCAAAGTTGATATAGCAGAACTTATGGGTTCTGAGACGTATCTTTATTTAAAACTATATAATACTCAAGTTGTAGCAAAAGTTACTAATAAAACAGATAAGCGTGCTGATGAGCCAGTTGAATTCCATGTTCAATGGAGTAAAATTCATCTCTTTGATGGCACTACAGAAGTAGCTATTAGATAGAATTAATTAAAAGAAATTAAGAAAAATAAACTAAGAAAAATAAACTAAGAAAATATTGGCGAGGGTATCAATGAGTAATAGAAATGACCGGATTGGTAAGATTGCATCAATTTTAAAAAGCAATATTGTGCTTTTAACGAGAGAAGATGTATTTGTTTACCCTTCTGGTCATTTTTTTAGTTTAAAATTCGATGAAATAAAAAAACATATTGGCGAAAATTATTTTGGATATAATATTTTTTCAGTTGATGAACTAGAATCTGAACTTTTATGTATTCAGGAGAAAGAATATATTTTTGATGATAGAATTGAATTAGCGCTTCTTTTACTTGAAGAAAGCTCAGTTGATGTTTTAGGTATTTCAAATAATTTTGAGAGTAAATTAATTCATATATTAGAAAATGGATTAGACAAAAAAAATCATGAGAATAAATTAGGTGTTTATAACAGCAAATGTAATGGTTTTTTATGTTTGATGGAAGGGCTTAACAATTCAAATGAAAAAAAATCTGAGATACAAACCTCGGATGAATCAGAAAATGAAACAAATAATGAAATTGAAGAAACTATTGAGATTGTTAAGAATAGCATCAATTGTAAGGTTGTCTTTCAATATGGGAATAGAGTAGTTTTTATATTTAATGATTCAGATGATTTAGAAAGAAAGATAACTTCGCTTAGTAAAAATTTGACATTAGAAATGTTGAAGGATTATGTTGTTTCAGTAGACGGACCGTTTTCTGGAACCGATGAATTTGTAAAAGTATATGAAAATTGCATTAAGTCACTAAGACTGAAAAAAATTTTTAAGCTTAAGGAAAACATACTTTATTACAAAAAGCTTACTGAATATGTCGTCTTAGGAACAATTGATAAAGAAGCAAAATCAGAGTTAATCGAGGCAGTTTTTAAAACAAATATAACTGATTCAAGTAATACATTTAACCAAGAAATTTTGAATACAATAGAAGTGTTTTTTAATAATAATCTTAATATTTCGGATACTTCGAAAGAACTATATATTCACAGGAATACGCTTTTATATAGATTGGAAAAAATTAACAAAGCTACGGGCTATGATTTAAAGAATTTCAAGGAAGCATGGCTCTTCAGGTTGGCTTGGATATTAATGAAGTCACTTGCATAAAAGATAATATTTGCTAAAATTAGAGATGTTGATTACAAGCATTTCTATTTTTTTTAACTTTTTTATATGATTTTGAAAGAAAATAAAAGTTTCATGTGTCTAATGTTTGAAAGGAGAGTGAAGAAATGGATTCTATTTCAGTTGCATGCGAATTGGAAGAAGTAAATATAAGGGGTTTGGTTGATGATTATGGGAATTCGATTCTTAGGATGTGCCTTATTTATCTAAAAGATTTTCACTTGGCTGAGGATGCGGTACAGGAGACTTTCATAAAAGTTTATAAGAATTATTCTAATTTTAAGGGTGATTCAAGCGAAAAGACATGGGTAATGAGGATTGCAATTAATGTTTGCAAGAATTATCTGCGAGGGTCTTGGTGGAAGAGAATTGACGAGTCTGCCGTTCTAGAGAGCATTCCGATTAAAGAAAATTTTGAAGATGAAAGTAGCGAATTAGCTGACAAATTAATATTGGAAGTAATGAAGCTGAATATAAAATATAAAGAGGTAATTTTGCTATATTACTATCAAGAATTAAAAGTCCGCGAAATCTCTGAAGTGCTTCGTATACCGGAAGCAACGGTTTAGACAAGATTAAAAAGAGCTAAAGAAAAATTGAAAATTAACCTGGAAGGAGATTTTTTTAATGAATAACGAAAATGGAAATAATAACGAAAAAGATTTTAGGAAAATGATAGATTCAAGGCTATCTTCGATGAGTGTAAGTAATGAACTTGAGGAAAAGATATTTTTAGGGACGAGGGCTAAACGGACTTTGAGAAAAAGACCTATGATGATAGCGGCGGTAATTTGTATAATTGTACTCATTTCGGTACCTGTTATGGCAAATACAGCAGCTTTCCAAAATTTGCTTGCACTAGTTAGTCCAAAAACGGCAGAAAAATTACAACCAATTCAGCTAGTTTCAGAATCAAATGGAATCAAACTTGAGATTATTGCAGCGATCAATGATGGGAAATCAGCAGTGGTGTATTATACACTGAAGGATATGACGGATCAGGGAAGGATAGGTAAAGGGAATAAAGAGTTGTTAGGAAATTTAGTAATCTCTAAAGGATTAATTGGTGGTCAAGGGTTTTTAGTAGCATATGATGAAAGCACAAATACCGCAACATATAGGATGTATGTTTTCCCTAATAATAGAACGAACAATGAAATGAGTGTCGCTTCAACAATGGAAATGCAGTATTTGTATCAGGATAGAGTTTATGTAGGAGACTATAAAAATACTATTGACACTGGTATTAAAATTTTGGATATTGTAAGCAAAAATCCAGAAACTATAGAATTATTGCAATCAGAAGTTCATTCAAGAGGTGATGAATATAATGGTAACAAAACATTAACTGGAAGATTTAGTATTGAAGAAGAATTAAAAAGCAAAGGGAAAGCTACTATTCTTAAGAATGATGTTATGAACATTAAAATTCCAGAAGTTGATTTCTTAACAATTTCAAATGCTGGGTTTATAGATGGAAAACTACATGTGCAATTTAGAGCAACAGATTCAAAAGATATGAATCCATTTGAAATATTCTTTAAACTCAAAGATGGAAGACGAGCTGAAACAGTTATGATGAATTTTAATGTTGAAGAAAAAGGTCGTGTGAGAATTGGTGGAATGAGTTATTACGAATATGCTTTCGATGTAAATGAAGAAGATTTAATAAATTCGTCAATTCAAGGATGGTTTTCAAATCATAAATGTATAGTCGGTGATTGGAAAATAAACTTTAAACTTAATAAGGTGAATTTGACTGAAAAGACTGCCGAGAATGTCGATTTGGGAAGTTTTGTTGCTGATAAAATTTCATTTTCTCCATTAGGGTTATTTATTGAAGGTAAGGGAAAAGTAGATTATCGAGATATCCCTGATATCAGAATAGAAAATAAAGATGGAACCGTTTTAGATAAAAATGAGAAATACAATGAAAAAATAATGGGATTCATAAAATTTGATGATGATAGATATTTATTTGAGAATCGTTTTAATGATTGGTATGATATTGACGATTTGAAAGAACTGAGAATTAACGGAAAACTCATCGACCTAAAGTAAAGTGAAATTAAAGTCGGCACCTCCGAATGGCTATAAGTCTTTCAGAGGTGCCGACCGTATTTTAGTATAAATAAACGTTCTTTTTTCGAAGCGCCTTCTCTACTTTACGCTATCTCTTTATATCCTTTTGAATCCTTATAGATTTCATCTTTTAATGGATTCTTTTTATTCTTGATTATTCTTCCGAAATGATAAACAAATACAACGATATTAGCTAAAATTGAAATTAGACTAACTATAAAAAGCGCAGTAGGATTATGAGAAGATTTGACTGCAAACATTGAAGTATCTACGAATGATGGGAAACACATTACAAACATCATCCAGATTGCAAGGGTTTGAGCACGGTGTTGTAGCCACGCACCTTTTTTTATAAAAAATGCTGGGATTGTACACGAAACTAGGAGTGCGGCACCGGCATAAAATGCATGATCAGAGACACAATTATATACATATGCAAAATTCCAAATGTCATAAGCAATTACCCAAAACCACATCATATCAGGCCATAACATGTCTTTGCTCTTATTTTTGCTGATTATAATTCCAGCCCAACCTGAAATAGTTATAATGTTAAGTATTCCAGCAATTCCGTTCATAATGTTCCAAGGACCGCCGACCATAACCACCCCGTCTATAACACCATTTAGGCCATAGCATTGAAAATCTCGAATTACTGCTTCAAGAATATTTAATGCAAGAATAAGTGGAGGGAATAATAAGATGTATTTGTTTTTGTCCCATCCTTTAATAAATCTGATACCCATAAAACCGACGCATCCAGCAAGTGCTGAGTAAACTTTAGCCCAGTGGAACCAAGTACCTACGCTACTATTTGGGCCAGCAGTTATTGGCCAAACAAAAATGGTAAGAATTATAGGAAGTGCGATAAAGAGTAGGATAGAGAACCATTTGTTTTGACGAGCTAATTCATTAACTAAAATAAGTCCTGCAAGTACAACAAGCCACATTAGTCCAGAATACCAAGGAATTGATTCAAATAAAAACATAGCGTCTCTCCTTTTCAAATCTCTAAAATAATAAGTTTTGCAATATATTCTTTGCATTCATCAAGAATAATATATCTCTACCATTCGATTATATAGAACTTAATAAAAAAAAACTATTACTTTGTCAGTATTTTGATATAATTTACTAGAATAATAAATTTTGTTGAGGTGAATACTGATGATTAAAAAAATGAATATTTATGAAAAGGCAGTACAAGGCCAATTAGACGCGTTTAATGCACACGATATAGATGAATTTCTAAAATGGTATACTGAGGATTATAAGGGTTTTGACTACAACACGGGAGAGGTTTTATTTCAGGGAAAAAAAGTAGCGTATGAAAGATACTCGAACATGTTTAAAAATGAGATTCTGAATTGTAAAACACTAAATAGAATGGTTTTGGGAAGAACAATCATTGACCACGAAGAAATATCAAAGGATGAAAGTGGCGAAAAAACTGATGTTATAGCTATTTATGAAGTCGAGGAAAGTGGTTTAATTAGTATAGTTCGCTTCATATATGGAAATACTAGGAGGTGAATACTGATGATACTTTCGGGGAAAGAGATTAAAAAGAGGATGGGTAAAGATATAATAATAGAGCCGTATGACGAAAAATATCTTAATCCAAACAGCTATAATTTAAGGCTACATAATGAATTGCTGATTTACGAAGAAGAGATTTTGGATATGAAAAAACCTAACAAAACTAGAGGACTTATTATTCCAGAAGAGGGTTTGCTACTAGAGCCAGGTAAGTTATATTTGGGAAGAACAGTTGAATACACTCGAACTGATGAATATATTCCAATGCTTGAGGGGCGTTCTTCCATCGGAAGGTTAGGTCTTTATATTCATGTAACTGCAGGTTTTGGAGATGTTGGATTCAGTGGATTTTGGACTCTTGAAATCCAATGTATACAGCCTATTATTATATATCCGAACATCGAGATTTGCCAAATATATTATCACTCAATAGAAGGTGAATACGAAAAGTATAAGAGTGGTAAGTATCAGAATAATTCGGGGATACAGGCGAGTATGTTATATAAAGATTTTGAAACTAAATAACTGAAATAATGATGACCGTGTTATAATTTCACTTTTAATAATTAAGAATGGAGCGTTTTTAAGGATGAATATTTATGAAAAGGCTGTACAAGGCCAACTCGAAGCGTATAATTTACACAATGTTGACGAATTCTTGAAGTGGTATACTGAAGATTTTAAAGCATTTGACTTTGACACAGGAGAGCTTTTAATTCAGGGGAAGGATGCTGCTTATGAAAAATACTCAGAACTTTTTAAAAATGAATTATTAAGTTGTAAGTTAATTAACAGAATAGTTCTGGGCAGAACAATAATTGACCATGAAGAAGTTAAAAGGGATAATAGTGAAGATAGATCCTTCCCTGTTGCAATATATGATGTTGAAGATAGTGGACTAATTAAAACGGTTTATTTTATATTTGGCAATATTAGGAAGGCAATATAAGATTCGGGTATACAGTCTAGCATGTTATTTGAAAGTTTTGAAACTAAGGAACTGAAATAATAATGACTATGTTATAATCTGATTATTAATAATTAAAAATGGAGTGTTTTTAAGAATGAATATTTATGAAAAGGCAGTACAAGGCCAATTAGACGCGTTTAATGCACACGATATAGATGGGTTTCTAAAATGGTATACTGACGATTATAAGGGCTTTGACTTCAACTCGGGAGAGCTTATATTTCAGGGCAAAGAAGTTGCATATGAAAGATACTCGAACATGTTTAAAAACGAGCTTCTGAAATGTAAAACAGTAAATAGAATGGTTTTGGGTAGAACAATCGTTGACCACGAAGAATTATCAAAGGATAAAAGTGGGGAGACATATAGTGTTATAGGTATTTATGAACTCGAGGATAGTGGCTTAATTAGAACAGTCCGCTTTATATATGGCGAGAAAAGGAATGTGTAAGATGTCAAAGATTAAAAAGGTTTATATTTCAGTTGATATCGAAGGTATGGAAGGTGTTGTAAGTAAACAGCAAATGATTCGTGGGAATATGGATTTTGGTATAGCCAGAAAGAGATTGGCTGAGGACGTAAACGCAGCAGTGAGAGCTTGTTTAGACTGCGGAGCTGAAGAAATTATTGTATGTGACGGACATGCCGATATGGAAAATATAGTTCTTGAAGATTTGCATCCAGAAGCTAAACTAATAAGTGGTTGTATGAGGTCAAGCCTTCAAATGCAAATGATTGAAGATGGGTTTGATGCAGTAATTATGTTTGGGCATGCTGGTGCAGGTCAGACTGAAAACGGAGTCCTAGATCACACTTATAACGGTGGTAAAATACATAACATAAGAATGAACGGAACCACTATGAATACGGAAGGCGTTCTTAATGGAGTAATTGCAGGATTTTATAATATTCCGGTAGTTACATGTATAGGTGATGAAGCATTTGGTGATGAAATGGAAAGTTTTATCCCAGGCATTGAGAAAGTAGTTGTTAAGAAAGGACTTTCTAGACTTTCAGCTATATCTATTCATCCAACTAAAGCTCGAGAACTAATTTACGAAGGCGTAAAAAAAGGACTTGAAAGAAAAGACACGATAAAACCTTTAAAGATAAGCGATCCGATTACGATGGAAATTGATTTTAAA
This sequence comes from uncultured Clostridiaceae bacterium, assembly GCA_964477445.1. Classification (GTDB taxonomy): domain Bacteria; phylum Bacillota; class Clostridia; order Lutisporales; family Lutisporaceae; genus CAYZED01. The sequence continues at coordinate 102,963 of CAYZED010000005.1, forward strand.
GATAGCAATATGGCTGATACGGCAGTGCTTATTCCAGGGGTTAAGAAAATTAACCCAAGAAGTATTACTGTGACTTCAGATTCAGAAACCATGTTTAAACTACAGGAATTAATTGTTTTCAGATTGGTAGATATGTTTTAAATAATTGTATTAAAAAAAAGATTGTGATATAATAAACAAAGTTGAAAGTATCGTGCTGACGCATGAGGGTTGTTTTGATTAATTTATTCAAAGCAGTGCCGAATGGAAAGGCGAGAGTATATTTGTATTAATTAGTTTCATTTTTTTGAAATTATATTTAACATTTGCTCCTTGCCGTTTTTATGGCGAGGAGCTTTTATATTGTTAGCCACATTTCTTATTGCGCCATGCATGTTTCAAGATTAATATTAACATTTTTATATGAAACGAGGAGAGAATTATGGAAAACAGGATAGCGATAGTTGGAATTATTGTTGAGGACATAAGTTCAGCAGAGAAAATCAACACAGTTTTACATGAATATGGTGCTTATATTATAGGTCGAATGGGAATACCATATCATAAGCGAGGAATTCAAGTAATAAGTGTGGTAATTGATGCACCGGGAGACATTATAAGTGCACTTTCTGGGAAGCTCGGCATGTTACCAAATGTTAGTACAAAAACAGTCTATTCAAAATTAACAAAAGAAGAAAATGAATAACAAAAAAAGAAACACATAAATCTAGGAGGACAAAAAATGTATGATGTAAAATCAAAAAAGGCTGAGGAATTTATTAGCGACCAAGAGATATTGGAGACATTGTCATATGCTAATGAAAATAAAAATAATATTGAACTTATTAATAGCATTTTAGAAAAAGCGAAAGAATTCAAAGGTTTGTCACATCGAGAAGCTGCAGTTTTACTTGAGTGCGAAATTGAAGGAGTAAAAGAAAAAGTTTTTTCTTTAGCAAAAGCTATAAAGCAGAAGCTATACGGAAATCGAATAGTAATGTTTGCACCCCTTTATCTTTCTAATTATTGTGTAAATGGTTGTGTTTATTGCCCTTATCACTATCAAAATAAACATATATCGAGAAAAAAGCTCTCTCAAGAGGATATTATAAAAGAAGTAACGGCACTCCAAGATTTAGGGCATAAACGATTAGCTCTGGAAACGGGAGAAGATCCGATAAATAGCCCGATTGAATACGTTTTAGAGAGCATGAAGACTATTTATAGCATTAAGCACAAAAATGGAGCGATAAGAAGAGTTAATGTAAATATTGCAGCGACTACTGTTGAAAATTATCGAAAGCTCAAAGAAGCAGGCATAGGGACTTATTTGCTTTTCCAAGAAACATATAATAGAAAAAATTATGAAGAGCTTCATCCAAAAGGTCCGAAGCACAACTATATTTATCATACGGAAGCCATGGACAGAGCGATGGAAGGTGGAATTGATGATGTAGGAATAGGTGTTTTGTTTGGTTTAAATTTATACAAATATGATTTTGTCGGACTTCTTATGCATGCGGAACATCTTGAAGCAGCTTTTGGAGTAGGACCACACACAGTAAGCCTTCCTAGAATCCGTCCTGCGGATGATATTGATCCTAATACATTCTCAAATTCTATTTCGGATGATATTTTTGAAAAAATCGTGGCAATTCTTCGAGTTGCGGTTCCATATACAGGAATGATAGTCTCAACCAGAGAATCAAAAGAAACAAGAGCGAGAGTTTTAAAAGTTGGAGTATCTCAGTTAAGCGGCGGTTCAAGGACTAGCGTTGGTGGATATGATACTGAGGAAGAAAAAGATGATAATTCAGCTCAATTTGATGTTGATGACTCAAGAACTCTTGATGAAATAGTTAATTGGTTAATGGAAGAAGGATATATTCCTTCGTTTTGTACAGCCTGCTACAGAGAAGGTAGAACCGGGGATAGATTTATGAGTCTTGTTAAGTCTGGTCAAATAGCGAATTGCTGCCAGCCAAATGCTTTAATGACACTCAAAGAATACATTGAAGATTATGCCTCAGCAGATACAAAGAAAAAGGGTGAAGAGCTGATTAAAGTTGAAGTCGAAAAAATACCAAATGAAAAAGTTAAGAAAATAGCTCTTGAACATCTCGAAGAGTTGAATGAGGGTAAAAGAGATTTTAGATTCTAAAAGTCGATAATATAATAATGGCACGTGGGATATAATGTCACTTGCGAGCGATTTTCGAAATATGATAAGATTGATTTTAGCGAGTCCAAAAGGGATATAAGGAGTAGCTTAAAGAAAAAAATTTCATAGGAAGAAAAGCAGAAGAATGGGAGATCAAAAAATATGAAAAGAAGTATCTATGAACCATTAGTTCGCGAAGGATTGACATCTTTGAAGCTCAGATATGATTATCGCACAGATAAAGAGTATATTATTGCCTCTAAAGAATGGGATGATGAAATAATTTGGAGTAATTTCAACAAAACTTTTTACACAGACAGTATACTCACAGAGAATGACATTTATCTGAACAACAAAGAGACTAGGGCACTTTATGAAAAATATGGCTTAACCGACTATCTTGAAGAGGTTTTTGAACTGCTAAGAAAAGGTAAATTTTTCGGCTTGGATTGTTACTATTATAAGAAGAAAGACATTAGATTTACTGCGAATTTGCATAGTATAGTAATAGGAATTAATAATAAGGATCACGCTATGTACACTGGCGGTATTAGAAGACATGAAAAAGCTGAAGATGAAATAGAAGTAATAATTGATGGCTTAAACTTGGCCAGAGCTCAGAGTCATAAGAACGTATCCTCAAACATACCTTATGGTGGCGGAAAAATTACTGTTCAGGCAGATCCAGTTGACTTAGAGGATAAAGAAGAATTAGGATTTCTTGCTTTTGCATTAGATAGAGTGAAGTTTTTTACAGGACCAGACATGAGATATCCTATCGAATTAGCTGATTCAATGGCTGAGTTTTCAGCTTATATAACTGCAGGGCCTAAGAACAAAATCGGATCGTCGGGACCACCTACAGCTATAGGCGTTCATGCGGCACTTATGGAAGCTGTAAAATTCAAGTTTAAAAGAAATGACTTAAAAGGAATGAAAGTGGCAGTTATGGGACTTGGTTCGGTTGGCTTTCCACAAGCAGAATTTTTGCTTGAAGAAGGTGCAGAACTTATAGTTTGTGATATCAATGAAGAGACTCCTCTGCTGCTAAAATCAAAATATCCTTCGTCAAAGATAGAAATTGTTGATGTAAAAGATATCTTAAATGTGGATGCTGAAATACTTTGCCCATCAGCGATAGGCGGATTCTTAACAGATGAAACCATATCTAAATTAAAGTTTAAAATGGTATTTGGAGGAGCAAATAACCAGCTACACGCTAGTAATAAAGATGAAGAATTAAGGCTCGCAAAACTACTTCAAGATAGAGGAATACTTTATCAAGAATGTTGGGTACAAAATATCGGTGGCGTTATGGCAGGCACCGAAATGTACACGATGGGTGAAAAGGCTGAAAAAGAAGCTCTTTACGAAAAAATTAAGAAGGTTTGCTCGGAGATTACTAGAAAGAATTTAATTGAGGCAGAGGAACGTGGGATAACTCCTTCTGAGAACGCTTATCTATCGGTTGAAAATAGGATATATAGATAAACTAGCAGAATGTGTCGTTGAATAAGCAGAATGTGTAGCTAAATTAGTAGATTCAATAAATACATGCGTATAAATTATTTTGCGCATGTATTTTTTTTGTACAATTTCAAAATTGGAAATTGTTAGGGCTTGAAAACTATTGTACTATTGTTCTATAAATGCTAATGTTAATACAATTTAAAAAATGCTAATACTCGCATAGAGCTAAAAGGGGAAAAAACATGGATTTTTATAGAAAAAGATTATTAGACGCAAAAAGAATAGTAATAAAAGTCGGTACTTCGACTTTGACATATGATAACGGCAGAATAAACATATTTAGAATTGAGAAATTAGCGAGAGTTCTTGCTGATTTTGGGAATCAGGGCAAAGAGTTAGTGTTGGTAACTTCAGGTGCTGTCGGCGTGGGTGTTGGAAAGCTTAAAATGAAAGAGTATCCAAAGTCTATGATGGAGAAACAAGCTGTGGCGGCAGTCGGACAATCTGAATTAATGCATATCTATAGTAAGTTTTTTTCAGAATTTGGGCATATTGTTGGTCAAATTCTTTTGACTAAGGATGTTGTAGATGAACCAAAACGACGTGAAAATGTAGTAAATACCTTTGAAACGCTACTAGCAAAAGGTATTATTCCAATAGTCAATGAAAATGACTCAGTAAGTATTGAACAATTAGAGGATGAGGAAAAGAAAGTTTTTGGTGATAATGACACTCTTGCAGCTATAGTATCTGAGATTGTTGATGCAGATTTACTAATAATTCTTTCGGATATAGATGGTTTTTATGATTCTGATCCTAATACGAATCCAGAGTCAAAGAAAATTTCATATATTACTGAAATAACTGATGAAATTGAAAGTAGCGCAACGGGAGCTGGTACTAAAAGAGGAACTGGTGGAATGGCAACAAAAATTTTGGCGGCAAAGATTACATCGGATGCTGGAGTGGATTTAGTTATAGCAAATGGACAAGATCCTGCGATTTTGAGAGATATTCTGAATGGTGAAGATATTGGAACAATTTTTGTATCAAAACATAGTCAGGAGGTTAGGAATGGCAGTATTAAAGAATAATTATTTAAAAAATATTGGTCAAAAAGCGAAAGCAGCATCTCTCTCAATTTCAAATCTCTCTACAAACAAGAAGAATCAGATATTAAAAAGCATTGCGGAGTTATTAATTATAAATGAAGAAGAAATACTAAAAGCTAATTTGCTAGATTTAGAAGTTGCCAGAGAAAAAGGTACTTCCGAAAATATGGTTGATAGGCTTACTCTTAACAAAAAGAGAATTCAGGAAATGTCAGAAGGACTTTTGCAATTAATCTCTTTGCCAGATCCGATAGGGGAAGTCGTTTCAATGTGGAAGCGTCCTAATGGGCTTCAAATTGGGCAGAGAAGAGTTCCACTTGGAGTAATCGGCATTATCTATGAATCGAGACCAAATGTGACTGTAGACGCAGCAGGTCTTTGTATCAAGACTGGTAATGCTGTAATACTAAGGGGTGGTAGTGAAGCAATTAATTCAAATTTGGCATTGATTAAGGTCATAAAAGAATGTCTCATGAAAGAGGATTTACCCGATGGCGGAGTTCAATTAATCGAGGTTACAGATAGAGAGACCGTAAAAGAAATGATGAGAATGAATAAATATATTGATGTATTAATTCCACGAGGTAGTAGCAGATTAATTCAAAGCGTACTTCTAAATGCTACAATCCCTGTTCTAGAAACTGGTGTAGGGAATTGTCATATATATGTTGATTCGAAAACGGATTTAAAAATGGCTGAAGAAATAATTATAAATGCCAAAGTGAGTAGGCCGAGCGCATGTAATGCAGCAGAAAAATTATTGGTACACAAAGCCGTGGCAGAGAAGTTTTTACCTCACGCTCTTAGAAAATTATCCGACTTAAACGTAGAAATACGTGGTTGCAGAAAAACTTGTTCTATTTTCCCTGAGGCAAAAAAAGCAAAAGAGGAAGATTGGCATACAGAGTATCTGGATTTTGTTCTTGGTGTAAAAGTAGTTGATAGTTTTGAGGATGCGATTTCACATATTAACAAATATGGATCTAGACATTCGGAAGCAATTATAACTTCTGACTATGTTAACTCACAAAAATTTCATAATGAAGTTGATGCAGCAGCCGTATATGTTAACGCCTCTACACGATTCACTGATGGATTTGAGTTTGGTTTTGGAGCAGAGATAGGGATTAGTACTCAAAAGCTTCATGCAAGGGGGCCAATGGGATTAAAAGAACTAACAAGTATTAAATATATAATTTTTGGCAATGGTCAAATCAGATAAAATAAATTTTTCAGAGCTGTAATGGCTCTTTTTTATTTGTAAATTCATATAATGCCATTAACTAAAAGCCAAGATTAATATATAATATAATTCATATGCAAATTATCTATTGAAAGTAAAGTGAATATACTTGCGTTAAAAAAGGAGACTTACATGGAACGATATGCTAGAAATTGCATTTTAACATCGGCAGAACAATCTGATTTATTAAAGAAGAGGGTTTTGATAGTGGGAGCTGGCGGCTTGGGTGGATATATTTTAGAAATGCTGGTTAGAATAGGAATTGGTGAAATAACTTTGATTGATGCTGATGTTTTTGAGGAAAGTAATCTAAATCGCCAAATTCTTTCAGATATAAATAACATAGGTGAATATAAAGCTGCAATGGGAAAAAATAGAGCAATCTCAATAAATCCAGAGATTAAAATTAATGAAAAAATAGAAAAATTAACAATAGAGAATGCTGATGAAATTGTTTTTGGTCATGATTTAGTTTTTGATGCGTTAGATTCTATTGGAGACAGAATGGTTTTGCGCCAAGCTGCAAAAAAAGCTGGAATTCCATTAGTTCATGGAGCGATAGCAGGATGGTTGGGTCAGGTCACCTTTGTCATGCCAGAAGATAACACTCTTGAAAAAATTTATCCAACAAATCATAATAAAGGTATTGAAGTTCAAACTGGGAATCCATCTTTTACGCCGGCTGTAGTAGCGGGGTTTCAGGTAGCCGAAGGAATAAAGTACTTAACAGGTAAAGATGGGCTTTTAAGAAATTCATTATTGACATTGGATTTGCTAAACCATAATTATCAGATTATAGAATTATAGAATTATAGAATTTATAGATTATAAAATTGCAGAATTTACAGATTACAGAATTTCAGAATTTATAGGTTATTGATTTAAATAATTATTAGTTTATTGAAGCATAGAATTATTAGGAGTGTGGAACATGGAATTATTCCAAGTTAAGACGTTGAACGAAATATATGAAATACTGGACAAAATCTATTTTGAAAAAGAATCAAAATGTGAACAGGTATCATATAACGATAGTGTTGGCCGTATTTTGGCTGAAGATATCATATCAAATGAAAACATACCGAGCTTTAAAAGATCGACGGTCGATGGGTATTGTGTTTTCGCGTCAGATACATCAGGCGCAAGCGAAAGCATACCGGTACTTTTAGCCTATAAAGGTGAAGTTTTAATGGGCGAAACTTGTGAAATTGATATAAAAAAAGGTGAAACTGTATATGTTCCCACTGGAGGGCATATTCCTGAAAGTGCAGATGCTATGGTAATGGTAGAGCATACGGAAGTGTTTTCTGACGAAATCGCGATAAATAAAGCTGTCCGTGTTAAAGAAAACGTTATGGATAAAGGAGATGATGTTTTTGAAGGCCAAGTAGTTCTTCGCAAAGGGACACAAATCAAACCACAGCATATCGCAATTTTTTCGGCGCTTGGGATAGTAACAATAAATGTATATAAGAAACCAATAGTTTCAATTTTTTCAACAGGAGATGAATTGATTTCACCAAGTGAAATTTTGATTGGCTCAAGAATCAGAGATGTCAACGGACCAACATTGAAAGCATTAGCAGAGGAAATAGGATGCTTAATTAAGAGAATTAAAATCATACATGATGATGAATTTATTATATACAAAGCACTTGAAGAGGCAGTTCTCGACTCAGATATAGTTCTTGTATCTGGAGGAAGTTCTGTTGGAAAACATGATAATACACCAGAAATTATTAATAAATTGGGTTCGCCGGGTTTATTGGCACATGGAATTTCAATGAAACCTGGAAAACCAACAATAGTAGGATATGTTAAAGATTGCGCTGTTTTTGGACTTCCAGGTCAGCCAACTTCGTGTATAGTATCTTATTTACTAGTTGTTCAAAGGTTGATAAAGAAACATTTGTTAAAACAAAAAGAATTGACTTATAAAATATCAGTTAAAGCGAATTTTCAAATGAATTCTTCATCGGGAAGAACAGAAATAATATTAGTTAAAATAAAACGAATAGAAAATGAATATATAGCAGAAATGATACCGGGGAAGTCTGGGATGGTAACCATGCTTTCTGAAGCAGTTGGATTTATCGAAGTTCCGATGGAAAAAGGTGGAATAATAGTTGGAGAACAGCTACAAGTAGAACTTTTACAGCCAGTTTCGGTAGGAGAGTATGAAGGAGGTGCGCTAGATAATGAAAAATAATTCGCATGATTCGCGTGATTCGCATAATTCGCATGATTCGCATGATTCGCATGATTCGCATGATTCGCGTGATTCGCATAATTCGCATGATTCGCATGATTTTAAAGAAGTAAATAAGAAAAAAATATTCCTGAATACTATGACCATAGAAGAAGCATATAAGAAACTATTTGATTCGTTTGATTTTAATTCCATAATTAGGACTGAACTAATTCCAGTTTCTGAGGCATTAGGTCGAATAACAGCAGATGCAATATTTGCAAAAATTTCAAACCCTCATTATAATGCTTCAGCTATGGATGGAATTGCAGTCCGTTCGGACGAATTGGCAGGAATTGATGAGAGGCATCCAAAAATTTTGAGAGAAAAGAAAGATTTCATTGTAGTAGACACGGGAGATGTAATACCGAAGGAATTTGATTCTGTAGTTATGATTGAAGATGTTTTTTTTCATAAAGAACATGAAGTAGAAATACGAGAAGCCACTTTCCCTTATGAGCATGTGAGAGTTATAGGTGAAGACATAGTGGTAGGAGAGATGCTTTTTACCACCGGGCATAAAATAAGACCTATGGACATTGGGGCACTAATAAGCGGGGGAATTTCTGAGATTCTTGTTTATTCGAAGCCAAAAGTAGGCCTTATTCCCACAGGAACCGAAATAGTTGAAGTTGGGGCAGAATTGAAACCTGGTGATATTCTAGATTCGAATTCGCATATGTTTTCTGCAATAGTTTTAGAATCAGGAGGTATTCCTGAGATATATAAACCTGTAATTGATGACGAAAAACTATTAGAGGAAGCAATAATGAAGGCGGTTAACGAAAATGATTTAGTGGTTATTAATGCTGGTTCATCTGCGGGAAGAGAAGATTTCACAGTTGGACTTATTGAGAAACTAGGGACACTGCTACTTCATGGATTATCGATTAAGCCTGGTAGACCGACTATTCTGGGAATCATAAATGGCAAACCAGTTATAGGTGTGCCTGGATATCCTGTTTCTGCTTATGTGGTTTTTATGGCTTTTGTGGATCCATTAATAAGAAAGCTAGCGAATAAAGAGCTTGTAGAAGAAGAAAAGATAGAAGTTATATTGACGAAAAGAATTGTATCTTCTTTAAAACATGAAGAATTTGTAAGGATGAAGCTCGGAAAAGTGGGAGACAGACTTGTTGGTACACCTTTGAATAGAGGAGCAGGAACGACTATGAGCCTAGTAAAAGCTGATGGATTACTTACGATTCCTCGAAATAGTGAAGGATATGAGGCGGGTGAAAAAGTAAGTGTGAGTTTGTGGAAATCAAAAAAATCATTAAACGATACGCTTGTAATAATTGGAAGTCACGATATACTTATTGATTATGTTCAAAATGCACTAATAAAGAAAGGTGAAGATCTTCTTATTTCCTCAGCACATGTAGGAAGTCTGGGTGGGATTATGGCGATTAAACGAAAAGAAGCACATATTGCGCCTATTCATTTATTGGATTCTGAAACTGGAGCATATAATATACCTGCTATAGAAAAATATTTGCATAACGAAAAAATCACGCTCATAAAAGGAATAAAAAGGCAGCAAGGCCTTTATGTAAGTAAAGGAAATCCTCTTGGAATAAAGGGGGTTGATGATATCTCAAAAAATCATTATATTTTTGCAAATAGACAAAAAGGCTCTGGCACAAGAGTTCTATTTGATTATTTATTAAAACAAAAAAATATAGATTCAAGTAATATTAAAGGCTATGAGCAGGAACTAATAACACATACGAGTGTTGCATTATCTGTTTTGTCTGGGAATTCACATGTGGGAATGGGTATTGAGTCGGTTGCAAAACTAATGAATCTTGATTTTATTCCAATTGGAGAAGAAGATTATGATTTTTTAGTTCCTAAAGAGCTTATAAATCTTGATCAGGTACAGATTTTTATAAATTTCCTTATGTCGAAAGAATTTAAAGAATTGCTAAATAATCTCGGAGGATATAGAATTGAACCGATAGAGATAATTGAACTAGGTTAGAATTACGGTATTTATTTTTAGATAAATGAGGTCAAGATGACTTTGTTCTTGTTGTAGGGAGGATAAATTTTGAGGGATAATTTTAATAGAGAAATAAATTATTTAAGACTGTCCGTGACAGATAGATGTAATCTCAGGTGCTCATATTGTATGCCAGCTAGAGGGATTAGCAAAGTAGAGCATACAGACATTCTTACTTTTGAAAGCTACGAAAAAATTGTTCGAGTGGCTAGCGATTTAGGGATTGATAAAGTACGAATTACAGGCGGAGAGCCATTAGTTAGAAAAAATATAGTTACGCTAGTTGAAAAATTAAAAGCAATCAATGGTATAAAATCATTAAATATGACCACGAATGGGGTTTTGTTAAAGGATTTTGCAAGCCCATTAAAGGAAGCTGGGTTAGACCGATTGAATATTAGTTTGGATACTTTGAATCCGGAAAAGTATAAAGAAATAACCAGGGGTGGCGATATAAATCAAGTTCTGGCAGGCATAGAAATGGCATTGGAAGCTGGATTTGAACTAATAAAAATTAATGCAGTGCTAATTGGGGGAGAAAACACTTCGGAATTAAATGATTTTATTAAGTTTGGTAATAATAAGATAGAAGTTAGATTTATTGAATTAATGCCTATAGGCGAGGCATCGAATTGGTCAAAAGAAAAATTTGTTTCTGCGGAATCATGGTTAATGAATCAAGGATTTAAACCAGTCGAAAAAAATAAATCAGATGGTCCGGCTAGATATTTTGTTAATCCGATAAATGGAAGTAGAATTGGCCTAATTAATCCAATCTCGAATCATTTTTGCAGTGATTGTAATCGAATTAGAGTCACAGCGGATGGAAAACTAAAAAATTGTCTATTAAGTAATGGCGAGTTTGATTTAAAGCCTTATTTAAGCGATGAGATCATGTTAAAGAAAGTAATATCAGATCATATAAAGAGTAAACCACTGGAACATTGTATTAACGAAAAATCGTTTGAAGGCATTGAACGAGATATGAATACTATTGGAGGATAATCATGGAGATTGAAAAGGAAATAGGGATGACTCACTTTAACTCTGAAGGAAGACCTCAAATGGTAAGCATTGATGAGAAAGTAGATACTTTAAGAGTTGCGTTTGCTTCGGGACATATAAAAATGAAACCAGAAACGTTACATGCTATTATTGATGGGAAAATAAAAAAAGGTGATGTTTTGAGCGTGGCTCAAGTAGCTGGAATTATGGCTGCGAAGTCTACTTCGTCAGTGATTCCAATGTGTCATCCATTGCTTTTAACTGGGATTGATATGAGTTTTAAAATAAATAAAGCAGAGAGCATTATCGAAATAGAAGCTAGAGTAAAAACTTTTGGTAAAACTGGAGTAGAGATGGAAGCTTTGACAGCGGTAAGTATTGCAGGATTAACGATTTATGATATGTGCAAAGCTATTGACAAAGATATGGTTGTATCAGAAATAAAACTGATCGAAAAAACTGGTGGAAAAAGCGGAAACTATAAGAGAGAGGTGCTATGATATGTCGGAGAATATGTCGGAGAATATGTCGGAGAATATGTCGGAGAATATGTCGGAGAATATTTCAGAAAACATTTTGAAAAATTATATTGGGAAAGTATTGGCAATAAATATTAGTTTAAAAAAAGGAACACCTAAGGAAACTATTCCAGAAGGTAATTTTATTGAGGACTTTGGATTAGAGGGCGATGCGCATGCGGGTAAAGGGCACAGGCAAGTCAGCTTGTTGGCTAACGAAAGTGTAAACAAAATGCGTGAAATGGGTGTTGAAGGACTATGTACTGGTAGATTTGCTGAAAATATTACGACTGAGGGTATAGAATTATTTACACTAAAAGTAGGAACTCAAATTAAAATCGGAGAAACCATTCAGGAACTCACACAAATAGGAAAAGAATGTCATGCTGGGTGCGCCATTCAACAATTGGTGGGAGAATGTGTTATGCCAAAAGAAGGTATTTTTACAAAAGTAATAAAAGGTGGAAAAATAAAAGCTGGAGATAAAATCGAAGTTTTAGTTCAAAATAAAAAATAGTACAAAACAATAATAGCAGGAGGAAGAAATGATGGCTTTTAAAGTCGGAATTATTGTGGCAAGTGATAAAGGATCAAAAGGGGATCGAGTTGATCTTAGTGGAAAGCTAATTGAAGAAATTCTAAAAGAATCTGGGTACGAAGTATCTTTTTATGGAATTCAACCAGATGATATTAATCATCTTAAAGAAGCGATGGTATATTGCGCTGATAAACTTAAAGTTGATTTGATTCTTACCACAGGAGGAACTGGTTTTTCAAGACGTGATGTTACCCCAGAAGCCACATTATCAGTAATTGAGAAGCAAGTACCAGGAATACCTGAGGCAATGAGATATTTTAGCTTTCAAATTACTCCAAGAGCTATGCTAAGCCGCGCTGTAGCTGGTATAAGAGGTAATACTTTAATCGTGAACATGCCTGGTAGTCCTAAAGCTGTAAAAGAAAGTTTGGAATTTATTCTGCCAACATTAGAGCACGGACTAGAAATCCTCACAGGCGCCGCTAATGAGTGTGGGAATAGCATAGCATCCGAATTAATAAAGTGACTCTTTCGACTGGAAAGCGGCCATAGTCGCTTTAAAAAGTCGATATTACAGACCGATAGAGTCACTTTAATTCGGATAGCTTAATAGGTAGGCATAGTAATACTTTCAATGCGAATAGCTAATTCTTTTTCTAATTTCTATATGCCTACAAGATGATTTTTAAAAACAAAATAATCTTGTAGGCATAGTTTTGAAATCCAATCTATTCTAAGAATTACAGCATTTACTTATTGGGTAAATACTGCGAAGCCACATTTGGTCCTAGTACTTTTCAGCTATTGTTTTTAGTTGCATAAACATATTTAAGTATTCAGGGCCGCCTGCTTTTGAGTCAGTACCAGACATATTAAAGCCTCCAAACGGATTAACACCTACTAGCGCACCTGTGCATTTTCTGTTTATATACAGATTTCCGACATGAAATTCGAGTTTTGCTTTTTCAATAAACTCTCTTTTTAGTGTATACACAGCGCCTGTAAGGCCATATTCAGAATCATTAGCTATTTCAATAGCTTCTTTATAATTTTTTGCCTTTGTAATTGCTAAAACTGGTCCGAATATCTCTTCCTGAAAAATTCGAGCGCTTCTATCAACATCTGCGAAGATAGTTGGCTTTATAAAGTATCCGTCACTTTCAACGGATGAACCACCAGCGATCAATTTACCTTCTGATCTACCGATTTCAATATAATCAAGTATTCGTCTAAATGATTTTTCGTCAACAACTGGCCCCATGTCGATTCCTTCAATAGATGAATCACCTAGAGTTAACTTTTCAGTCAATGCAATAATCTTTTCAATCATTACATCATATATATCTTCTACAATTATTGCTCTTGAACATGCTGAGCATTTTTGCCCTTGGAAACCAAATGCCGACTTTACAATTCCTTCAGCGGCGCAATCTAAATCAGCCGTGCTCTCAACAATAATAGCGTCTTTACCACCCATTTCGGCAATAACTCTTTTTATCCATTTTTGACCGGGGCTAATTTCGGCAGCGAACTTATTTATTCTTAGGCCGATATTTTTTGATCCAGTGAAGTTAATAAATCTAGTTTTTGGGTGCTGTACGAGGAAGTCACCAACACCACCACCAGAACCTGAGCAAGGGAGATAGTTCACAACGCCAGGTGGGAAACCTATTTCTTCGAGAACCTCCATAAATTTGGCTGCGATAACTGTAGTGGTACTAGCAGGTTTCATGATGACGGTATTGCCAGTAACTACTGCAGCTGAAGTCATGCCAACCAAAATTGCAAGCGGAAAATTCCAAGGAGAAATTACGATACCAATACCTAGTGGAATATGATAGCAATCATTGTTTTCTTCGAATAAAGGAGTTATTTCTACACCTCTGCTCATAGCTAACATTCTTCTTCCGTAGTATTCAAGGAAGTCAATTGCTTCAGCAGTGTCACCATCTGCTTCAGCCCAGTTTTTCCCTGCCTCTTTAACGAGCCAAGCAGAGAATTCGAATTTTCTGCTTCTGATAACAGCTGCTGCATGAAAAAGATAATCAGCTCTTTCCTCTTGGGCTCTATATTGCCAAGTGTTAAATGCCTCCTCAGCTGCGGATATTGCTTTTTCGGCCAATGATATATCGGCACTTGAAGAATAACCAATTACTTCTTTGAAATTTGAGGGATTAAGTGAAGTGATCTTTTCTTTTGTAAAAATCTTTTCACCACCAATAACTAAAGGATATTCTTCTCCAAGCTCTTTCTCTACTTTAGCCAAAGCGGCTTTCATTTTGTCTGCATTTTCTTTTATTGAAAAATCAACAAAGGGTTCGTTTTTGTATACTGTAACCATAATTTCCTCCCGTAATTTTGATTTATTTAGAAACAAGTTGAAGTGTTATATATTCGGAAAACAAAAAAGCCTTCCCATATTGGAAGGCTTAAGATTTCATGAATTTGCATAAACAAATAAAGTTTAAATAAAAAATAAACTTAAAAGAAATCGCCGCTCCTTTCCAATGGGAGGCGCCCAGGTTTCCCCAAACACCCTAACGGTTAGTGATTCATAGAAGCATATTCGTTAGAATCAAGAACTCGGAGCTATTTAGTTTTCGCGGATATTGTATACAACATATACTAGCATAATTTTTCATACTGTCAAGAGCGTTTATTTGAAAATTAGCCAGCATATCTTTAAAAATAATTCATCTCATGTTTCAAAATCCATAAGATTTTATGGTACTTATTCACTCAAATTAATAAATGATATTAGATTGATAATATAATTTAAAATTAGTGCTGAAAACTTAAAATAAGGGCGAATTATTTCTTTTAAAGAAAAATAATATTTAAAAATTCAATTCAAAATAAACATTGCTTGGTTGACATCATTAAAAAAACAAGGTAATGTTGTATAGAATGTACTATAATATATAGTATATTTCTACGAGTCTTATAGATGCGCAAAAAAGTATAATGAAAATAGTTTTGGAGGAAATAATGAAAGTACTAGAAAGAAACTCAGATGCCTGTATCTCATGCAAAAAATGTGAAAAGATTTGCTCGAAAACTTGGTTCAAAGAAGAAAATTCTGAGAAGTCATGTATTAAAATTAATCAAGTGTCTGAAACAGACACTCATAACAGAATAGTCTCTTGTACTCAGTGTGGGGAATGTATTATTGTCTGTCCAGTTGAGGCGCTCAAAAGGGATGCTAAAGGAATCGTTAGAATTGATAAAAAAGCATGTGTTGGATGCTTCATATGTGTAGGATTTTGTCCTGAATATGCAATGATGGTACATAAAGACTTAAACGAACCTTTCAAATGTGTCGCTTGTGGTATATGTGTAAAAGAATGCCCAACAGCAGCAATTACAATTAAAGAAAGCATATAGGGGGAAATTATGAACATCGAAAAACTTAAATTATCTCATAAGCTTTTAACAGAGTATAAATACGAATTAGGTAAACTCGACAGAGGTTATACTAACAGAACTTTATATATTAATGTTGGAACAAATGAAGTAAAAGAGAAGCCGGTTACCGACTTTATGAAAGATAAATTTATTGGGGGTAAAGGTTTTGGCCTATACTTCTTATGGAACGCAGTTACCGAAAAAACAAGATGGAATGATCCTGAAAATGAAATTATTATTTCAAGTGGTCCGATTGGTGGGATTACTCAGTATCCTGGATCCGGAAAGTCATTGGTAGTGAGTCTTTCGCCTTTGACAGATATTCCGATAGACAGTAATGTTGGTGGATATTTTGGACCATATTTAAAGTTTTCTGGATTTGATGCACTTGAACTTCAAGGAAAATCAGAAAAGGATATAATAATTATTATTGATGGAAATAAAGGTACGATTAGAATTGAAGAAGCACCTGAAGAAGCTAGGGACAGCCATATACTTGGCGAACAATTAACTGAAATGTATGCAGATAGCGAAGAAGATAAACGAAATATTTCTGTAGTTTCAGCTGGAACAGCTGCTGAGAATTCATTGATAGGACTTTTAAACTTTACTTTTTATGATGTAAGACGAAAAGGAATTCGATTGAAACAAGCTGGAAGAGGCGGAATTGGAACAGTTTTTAGAGATAAAAAGATTAAAGCTATTGTTTGTAAATTTGCTGGAACTAAAGGTAATTTAAATAACCCAGCTGATAAAGATATTTTGAACAAAACAGGGATTAAGCTTCATCGAGAAATCCATGATAATGATGCTTCACAATGTAGAATGAACCAGATTGGAACCGCTAACATTATCGAAGTTATGGATCAATATGACCTGCTTCCAACAAATAATTATAAATTTGGAAGTCACCCTGATACTTTTAAGATTAATTCGCATGTTTTCACAAAAATGATTACTCAAAAAACTCCAGACGGATGTTGGTATGGTTGCAGTATGAGCTGTGCTAAGGCTGTTGATAATTTCTTGCTGAGAACTGGACCTTATAAAGGAACAAAGGTAATTGTTGATGGACCTGAATATGAAAATGCAGCTGGACTTGGTTCAAACTGTGGGATTTTTGATCCACATGATATTCTCGAGCTTAATTTCTATTGTGACACATACGGTATTGACACCATTTCTTACGGAACAATGTGTGCATTCATAATGGAATGTTTCGAAAATGGAATTTTGAATATTGAAATAACCGGCGGACTTGATCTGAGATTTGGAAATGCTGACGCTTCACTTGAAATGATGCACCAAATGTCTAGAGGTGAAGGTTTTGGTAAGATTGCAGGACAAGGTATTCATAAAATGAAAGATATTTTTGTTAAAGAATATGGAGCAGATGCTGATTTCTTATTTGATATTGGGATGGAACAAAAAGGTCTTGAATACTCAGAATATATGCCTAAAGAGTCGCTTGCTCAACAAGGTGGATATGGTTTGACTAATAAAGGACCACAGCACGATGAAGCTTGGTTAATATTCATGGATATGGTAAATAACCAATTACCGACTTTCGAAGACAAAGCAGAAGCACTCCATTACTTCCCAATGTTTAGAACTTGGTTTGGACTGAATGGTCTTTGCAAACTTCCTTGGAATGATGTAACTCCAGCAAGTAATAAAACGGCTGCTGAGCCTGCCAAAATCCCTGAGCATGTTCAAAATTATGTTGATATTTTTTATGGCGTTACAGGAAAGAAAATTGACAAATACGAGCTTATTAGACAGTCTGAACGCGTATATAATTTCCAAAGAATTTTTAATATTAGAATGGGCAAAGGACTTAGAGAAAACGACAAAGTTCCTTATAGATCACAAGGCCCTGTTACTAAAGAAGAATATTTATCGCGCGAAGAGAGATATGACACACAGTTAAAAGAAAATTTAGGGTATGATGTCACTGGCAAAACAGTAGAAGAAAAAATGGCTGTTACTAGAGCATATAGAGAATCGCAATATGAAAAACTTACCGATGCGGTATATAAAAGACGCGGATGGACAATGAATGGGATTCCTACGATAGAGCACTTAAAGGAAATTGGAATGGATCTTCCAGAACTAATCGCCATTGTTGAACCTTATCTGAAATAACTATTTGTGGGTCGCTTATCAGAAGGATTTTAGGTGAATAAATGATTAAACTAAACAATAGAGACTATGAGTGGAAATCAGGGATGACAGTAAAGAGCTTAATGGAAGAAAAAAAATTCACTTTTCCAAAAATAATAGTGAATATTAATGGCAAAACATTAGACGAAAAGGAATACTCAGAAACGGCCATTATGGATGGTGATGACGTCAAAATTATTCATCTTCTAGCTGGTGGGTGAAGATAACTTAGTGGATATATGAATTAGTAGATTATAAATACATAACACATGCTTTGTATTGCTATTTTAGCACAGAGCATGTTTTTTTTTTGAGAAAAGCGAATATGGAATTAATTTGAAATAAAATTAGCAAATCGATACCCTAGAGACCACTAATTTTCACCTTGCGAAAAAAACTTAGAATATGTATAATGTGCATAATTGGACTATTAGTATAAATATTTTGTTTGAGAGGGGAGAGATTTAGATGAAAGAAAGAATTGCCAAAATGTTTAAAATCGATGTATTGGCTATATTTTTCATGATGGGCGTTTTATGGATTGTGATTGGGTATGTACTATTTTTGCTACTGTCTACTTTCAAGGAGTTAAACATTAGAATCGCGGTGACTTTTGCTGGAGTATCGGTTACAGTTTTTGCTACATCAGTTATGCTAGCCGTTATTAATCATCTGAAAAGAAACAAAGATGAAATTTACATGGAAGAACTCCGGCATGAACATGATGAACAGATTGAAAAAGGTAAGGTGGTATAAATGAAAGAGAAGAATAAATCAAAATTAGAAGTAGCGTTTGAGATTTCGTTTATTATGATATTATGTTTTGCAACCTTACTAACAACCATGTTAATGAAAGGTGCTGCGGTGGTAGGATCGGCTGAGGCTGGAGGAATGAATTATACTATTGAATTTTGGTCGTTTTTAGGGACTTTTTCATTGCTTGCAGTATATCTTATTTTTGTAATTTCTCATTCAAAAAAGGAATTAAAGAAAATGATAGAAGAGTTATATAAAGATAAATAAACGTTGAAAGGTGTGATCAGATTTGAGTTTTTGGACAATCATGAATGGAATTGCATGGGCTTTGTGCGCATTATTTGCATATTTAATAATTTCAGATTTTATAAAAGTTGAAAAGAAAAGATATGAAGAAAACAAAAAGAAAGAAAACATGAAAGGACAGGTGTAATTATGGAAACAAATAATTTATCAGTTCCTGATAATAAGCCGCATCTATTAAAAGTACTTGGGCCTGGTCATGTTTGGGCACTAGGGGTGGGAATAGTCCTGGTCGGAGAGTTCATGGGCTGGAACTTCACCATCGCAAAGGGCGGATCATTAGGGTCGATTCTTGCTTGTTGGATTATTGGAATTATGTATATTGCTTTAATAACTGTAAATACTGAAATAGGATCTGTTATCCCAGAGGCTGGTGGCCAATATGCTATGGCAAAGTATCTTCTTGGACCTCTTGCTGCTTTTAATATCGGACTTATGCTTGTTTTTGAATATGTAATGCTGGAAGCCGCGGATGCGTTGGTAGTTGGATCTATTTTGCAGTCATTAAATCCAGCGGTTAGTTCACTTCCTTATGTAATTTTAACTCTACTTGCACTAACATATTTAAATTATAGAGGCGTTCATGCCAGCATGAATGTAAATTTGGTTATCACAGCAATCGCATTTATAACTATTATAATACTTTTCTTTGCCACGAAATTTTACTCGTTTAGCTTTGAAACAACTCAGCTTCTAGCTATGACAAATGGCCTACCGTACGGTTGGATTGGTATTCTGGGAGCGATGCAATTCGGAGTTTGGTTCTATTTAGGGATAGAAGGTACCGCATTGGTAGCAGAAGAATGCAAATCAACTGGAAGATCTCTTCCTGTAGGTGCAATTATTGGTATGGTGACACTTCTAGTAGGTGCAACTATTACTTGGTTTGTATGTTCTACATTAGTAAAGGCTACAGATCTTGGACAATCTTTATATCCACTGTTTGATGCCGCCAAAATAACAGGGAATCCTTTCGTTATTGGAGCATTATTTATTGGGACGGTTTTGGCTTGTTTAGCTAGTGCAAACGGCTGTATTACAGATGCAAGTCGTGCGTGGTTCTCGATGTCAAGAGATACACTTATTCCTGAAGAGTTTAACGCAGTTCATCCTAAATACAAAACTCCTTACAGAGCCATATTGTTCTTAATGCCGATTTCATTAGCTTTCGGTTATACTGGAATGCTTGATCAAGTAATTACTTTCTCGATCATGTCAGCACTTTTAGTATATTTGTTCACGGCCATAATGATGTTTAAATTCAGAAGCATGTATCCGTTAGGGCACATAAAAAGATGGTATATAGCACCGCTACATCCACTTCCTGCGATAATTTTATTTACATTAGCACTACTAACTATTATCGGAATGTATTTCGGATATTGGATTAATCTTGTTTCAGGATTTGCATTCTATATAATCGCTTCTTTGTGGTTCATAAATTATAGATACAAGCATATCGATTTTAAACAGTTTGTTTCGGCTGCAAATTGGCCAAAACCAGAAAAGTTATAGAGGAAATTATGCAAAAAAAATCAAAAGAGCCATCGTCGATAATAAAATGGGCTCCGTTACTTGCGGCTATAATAGTACCGGGATCAGGACATGTTATTTTGAATAAACCCTTAAGAGGTCTTTTCTATATACTCTGGATTTTTATGTTTGGATTTATCACATTCAAAATCACAGGCGAAAACATTTCCTTAATAGGAAGATGGTCCGGAGGAATAGCCGTATGGGTGTTTTCGGTTATAGAGGTCGGCAGGATGTTAAAGGGCAAGAAATAAGGGATAGGAATAATAAATAAATCAAGGACTCATCGGTGAAAATCGGTGAGTTTTTTTATATACAAAAAATCGATATTTCTAATAGTGCTTTTCTACCACTAACAAAATATCTAAATCCAATATATATTCTATGGTTTGCTGGTGGATTTTCAGTATTAGTAGGAGTTATTCTTTCGCTATCGAAGAATTTTAAAAATGCTGATGAAAAAACGGAAGAAGAAAGTGATGATGGAAGCTCAAATGAATCAGATGAAGATGTAGAGTAATGATTTAAATGTTTTAGGATAAATAAAGACAAGCAGCTTTCTGTGATAATATATAATTATCATGGGGAGCTGTTTTTGATAAAAGACTATGAAAAAAACATAGCAATCCTGGTCAAGAAAATTAAATGATTAATTGATATCCTTTATTTAAGGAGGTTAAAGCGTGGAACGATGGGAAAAAATAAATGCAGTTCAGCGAATGCAAAATTATATTAGTGAAAATATTAACTCGCCGATTACACTCAGCGATATTGCAAAAGCCGCTGGATATTCACAATGGCATTCAGCTAGAATATTTAAGGAGCTTACAGGAAAATCTCCATTTGAATACTTGAGGGCGTTTAGACTAAGCAGAGCAGCCTTATACTTAAGAGATAATCAAGCAAAAATCATAGATGTTGCCTTTGATTTTGTTTTTGATTCTCATGAAGGTTTCACGAGAGCCTTTAATAAGCACTTTGGTATGTCACCAAAAAAGTATGTTGAAAATCCGAAACCAATAAACCTGTTTTCACCTTATCGTATTCGTGATTATTACCTTACTTTACAAAAGGGGGAAATTGAAATGAAAGAAAAGAAAAGCACAAACACAGTTTTTGTTCAAGTAGTTGAAAGGCCGGCCAGAAAACTAATATTGAAGAGAGGAATTAAAGCTACACATTATTTTGAGTATTGTGAAGAAGTCGGGTGCGATGTGTGGGGAATCTTATCGAGTATAAAGGAAGCAATGTACGAGCCGGCAGGGATGTGGCTGCCAAATAATCTTATAAAGCATGGCACTTCACAATACATTCAGGGAGTTGAGGTTCCGTATGACTTTACAGGTGAAATTCCGGTTGGCTTTGAAATCATAGATCTATCATCATGTAAGATGATGGTATTCCAAGGGGAGCCATATGAAGATGATAGATTTGAGGAAGAAATCGAGAGTTTGTGGGATGTGATGAAAAATTATAATCCGCAGATTTATGGGTTCGAGTGGGCAGATGAAGATGCACCAAGACTTCAGCTTGAACCGCAGGGGTATAGAGGCTATATTGAAGCTAGACCGGTAAGATTATTGAGTAAATGATTTCTAATCCGGTATATCAATAAAAAGGTAGCCGGATTTTTCTTTCGGCTAAAATGGGTTACATTCCAATTTTAGCCGAAATATTTTTTGGTCAATCAACGACTAGTCACTTATGACAATTTCCTTAATAAAGTATATAATTCTATTATGACCTTTTGTAGTTTCAACTCTTATATTATCTTACTTTTAAATTTGGAGGCGAGCGCTTGAATTTTATTAAACAACTGAAAGAAAAAGATCATAAACCTACTTTTGGGATTAGAGAATTACTAAAATATATTGGGCCAGGGCTTTTGGTTACGATAGGATTTATTGATCCAGGTAATTGGGCCTCTAATATCGCCAGTGGATCTGTGTTTGGTTATAAGTTACTCTGGGTAGTGGCACTCTCGACAGTAATGCTGGTGATTTTGCAGCATAATGCGGCACATTTAGGGATAGTGACTGGAGATTGTTTGGCTGAGTCTGCTATGAAAAATATTCGGCCATGGCTCGCCAAAACAATTTTAGGAACGGGGATTGCAGCTGCTGTTTCTACTGCCCTCGCGGAGATATTAGGTGGTGCCATAGCCTTAAATCTTTTGTTCAAAATCCCAATTAAGATTGGGTCCATAATGGTTCTCTGCCTAGTGCTGTGGATGTTATTTACAAATTCGTATAATAAACTTGAGAAGTTTATTGTGGGTTTTGTTTCGATTATAGGTATTTCATTTATATATGAACTTAGCGTTGTCAAGGTGGATTGGAATTCAGCTATAGTGGGAATGGTAAATATAAATTTTCCGACAGGATCTATACCCCTTATTATGGCATTAATAGGTGCGGTTGTTATGCCTCATAATTTGTTTCTGCACTCAGAAATCATTCAGAGCAGGAAGTGGAATCTTGAAGATGATGCTATAAAGGAATTACAGCTCAAGTATGAATTTGCTGATACTTTGTTTTCTATGGTAATTGGATGGGCTATTAATTCGGCTATTATTATACTTGCAGCATCGACTTTTTTTGTAAGTAAAATAGAAGTGACGGAACTGATTCAGGCTCAAAAATTGTTGGCACCTATTGCAGGAGCTGGTGCGGCGATAATATTTTCAATTACGTTGCTTTTTTCTGGGATAGCCTCAACGATAACTGCTGGTATGGCCGGAGGTTCGATTTTTGCGGGACTTTTTGGAGAACCATATGATATAAAGGACTCTCATACTAAACTCGGAGTGGCTGGCATTCTGATAACAGCCACGCTTATAATATTTTTCATTAAGGATACTTTTCAGGGATTAATTATTAGCCAAATAATTTTGAGCATTCAGCTTCCAATTACAGTATTTTTGCAGATTTACCTTACCTCCTCAAAAAAAGTTATGGGTAAGTACAAAAATAGTATAAAAGATAAGATGCTACTGATAATCATAGCTATTATTTTAACGATTCTTAATATAATGCTTTTTATAAGTGTATTCTAAAATATTATTTTGCTTTTTCTAATTTTTCATCACCAAAAAAGACTTATATAGTTGTATTTCTATAACGAAGGACGGTGAAAGAAATGAAACTTAAAATGAGAATTTTTACATTTGGATTAATATTATCCTTGATAGCAGTTTATTCAGGAGTTTTCGGATACTCGTATTTATCAAATATGAGTTTAGCAAAATCGAAAGCATTATTAGAAACTAAAAATCAAACGATAAACAAAACAGCTAATCAGCTTAAAACACAACCTGTTGCAAGTGGTTCGCCCACAATATCACCTAAAGAATCACCTTTGTCGCTACCTATCAGCGTAAAAGCTAAAACACCAACACAAAATACTGTTCAAAATCAGACCATTGAAAAAAAAGTGGCACAAGCCACAACACAAATAGAAACAAGAGCACCTATAACAACAAACAAGCCTAAAATAACTCTTAGAGACACTACGAAAACGCAAGGAGCGGTCACTAACAAAAATGATAACTCGTCTGATGACGAATCTTTTGATGAATCTGATGATGAGTCTGATGACGAATCTGATGATGAACCTGATGATGACTATGATGATTCAGACGATGGAAATGAAATTGACGATTAATTGAAGCAAACTTGTATAATCAAACACTTGAAATGGAGCAAAAATGAATCAAACAGAGTCGGGGCAAGAACTAATTGAATCCATTAAAAAGGCGAAAAGCTCGATAGAATATCGAGATCAATTTATCAGAGCATATATGAATTTTGTAATAAAGAACGTATGTGAAATAACTGGGAAGTACGTTAAAGTTGGAGATTCTGATGAATTGAGCATAGCGCTTATGGCTTTTGATGAAGCCATTGTCAGATATGATGATGAAAAGGGCTACTTTTTGCCATACTCAAAATTAGTAATGAGAAGCAGACTCTTAAACCATTTTAAACAGATAAAAAAACACATTGATAAAGAGTCGGAATCACTGGAAGTGTTAGAAAACGTAACCACTCAGCCAATATTTGAATCAGAAAATGATTTAGCCGAAGAGATTAAAAATTGGAAAATCGAACTTTTGAAATTTGGAATCACATTCCAAAAGCTACTTGAGAAAAAGCCGAAGCATTTAGACACAAGACTTAGAGCAATTGAATTATCAGAAAAAATTAGCAATGAACAGTCAATTGTGAAAATAATGTTCGAGAAGTTAAAACTTCCGATACAGGAAGTGCACAAAAAGATTAATATTAGCGTAAAAATAATTCAAGGAAGTAAAGAATATATAATTGCAACGGTTATTATTTTTGTAAAAAGATTGGAGGCGCTGAAAGAATGGATCAAGAAAGATTAGGTCAAGAAAAATTAAGTAATGAAGCGCCTCACATAGGAATAGCTTTAGAGCTCTTTAAGAACAAAGCGATAGTGTTAACTTCGAGTGGAGATTTGTTTCAAATTAAGAAAAAACTAGATTTAAAAATCGGAGATAAGATATATTTCTTTGAAGAGGATATAAAAAAGGAAGAATTTGTATCGATTAAAAATGAAAATAATCTAGTGGATTTAAATGAAAGACAAAAAGCAAGAAAAAAAATAATGGCTAAGGGAAGTGCTTGGACTAAGCTCATTGCATCAATTGCTGCGGTAATTATGATTTTTTATATAGCTAGTATGCCAAAAACAATCAGTGCATATGCGCTTATGAGCATAGATATAAATCCGAGTATAAATTTGACTATAGATAAAGTAGGTAATGTAATAAAGGCAAAAGCGCTTAATGTCGATGCAGATAAAGTTCTTAAAGGACTTAGACTCGAAGGTAGAAATTATAGTGATGCATTAGCTGACATATTTTCAAGCCTTATAAAAAATGGTTATGACATAAACACTAGAGATATTTTAATTGCTGTCGCGCCATTGATGAAAGAGGGAGCTGAATTGGCTACAAAAATTAGTGATGATGTGGTAAAAAAATCAGGAAGCCAAACTGTTCAGATTGTTAAAGGCGATTTGTCGGATGGAGATTCGGCAGAAAAATCTGATGTAAGCCTGGGTAGAAAGTTAATTGAAAAAGAAAATCCGGAAATCGAAGAAAAGGAAATTGAACATATGCCTGTAAAGGATTTATTTAAAATAGTTCCGAAAAAAATCAGGGTACAAGAAAATGAGTCTGATGAGAACACATTGGATGAACAGAGTAATGATAATGAGATTCATGATGAAAGTAATGATGAAAATGAGAACGTTACGAATAATAAGTCTGAGAAGAATAATCAGACCGATTCAAATAAAAAAATCGACAAAGAAAAAGAAAATAAATCAGACAACAATAATGACGAAAAGAAAAATGACGAAAAGAAAAATGATGGGAAAAATAATAGTGACAAAAAAAACGATGAACACAATAACGATGAACAGAATCAAGAAGAAGATTGAATAAGAAATGGTCTTGACTTTTCTAGTTAATTTGATAAAATTTTATTAGCACTCGTTCACAACGAGTGCTAATAAAACGAATTTGCATTTTCCCAAATTTAAATTTATAAGCAAATTCGTATAAAATCCAAAATAAAAATATTCATGTTATCTAAGAAAGGAAGAAAAAAATGGCCACAAAACAATTTAAAGCAGAATCGAAGAGATTACTAGAGCTCATGATTAATTCGATTTATACACATAAGGAAATTTTCATAAGAGAGCTTATATCAAATTCCAGTGATGCGATTGATAAAAGTTATTATAAATCTCTCACTGACTCTAATGTAAAATTTAATAAAGATGATTTCTATATTAAAGTTACAGTAGATAAAGAAAAAAGAACACTAACTATTACAGATACAGGAATCGGTATGACAAAGGAAGAGTTAGAAAACAATCTAGGAACTATTGCAAAGAGCGGATCTTTTGCTTTCAAACAAGAGAACGAAGCTAAAGACGGTGTTGACATTATTGGTCAATTTGGTGTTGGCTTTTATTCATCATTTATGGTTTCCGAGGATGTAGTTGTTAAATCAAAGCCTATGTATACTGGAAAAGAAAATAGTTCAGCAGAGGATGTTAAGGCATATAAATGGGAGTCCAAGGGAGCTGATGGATATACTATCGAAGCTTGTGAGAAAAGCGATTTTGGGACAGAAATCACTTTGCATATTAAACCAAATACTGAAGATGAGAATTATGATGAGTATTTAGAAGAATTTAAGATTAAATCTTTAATTAAGAAATATTCTGACTTTATTAAATATCCGATTAAGGTCGGAGAAGAAACTGTTAATAGTATGGTTCCGATTTGGAGAAAGAATAAGGCGGAACTTAAGGAAGAGTATTATGAGCAGTTTTACCACGAAAAACATTTTGGATTTGACAAGCCTCTAAAATATATTCATGCCAGTGTAGATGGTGTTACTAGCTATAATGCTATTCTTTATATTCCTAGTAAGACCCCATATGATTTTTATAACAAAGAATTCGAAAAAGGTTTAGAACTTTATTCAAACGGAGTTATGATAATGCATAAGTGTGCCGATCTTTTGCCTGATTACTTTAGTTTTGTACAGGGCTTAGTGGATTCTGCAGATCTTTCTTTGAATATATCGAGAGAACTTCTACAGCATGACAGACAGCTTCAATTCATTGCAAAAAAAATAAAAGAAAAAATCAAAAGCGAACTCATGACAATTCAGAAAAATGATAGGGAAAAATATATCGAGTTTTTCACTGCTTTTGGACGAACTCTAAAGTATGGCGTTTATGCTGATTGGGGAGCAAACAAAGAATTTCTCCAAGATATGCTTATGTTCCACTCTTCTACAGAAAAGAAGCTTGTTACTCTTGAGGATTATGTATTAAGGATGAAAGAAAATCAAAAGTTCATCTACTTTGCATCGGGTGAAAGCAACGAAAAAATTGCCAAACTACCTCAAACTGAAATGTTAAGTGATCAGGGATATGAAATTCTATATTTAACTGACGAAGTTGATGAATTTGCTTTAAAAATACTTATGAACTTTAAAGAAAAAGAATTTAAATCTGTATCCAGTGGTGATCTTGGAATAGAAGAAGATGATAAAGAGATCAAAGAAGAAAACGAAGCAGATGAGAAAGAAAACAAAGATATTTTCGAATACATGAAGGAAGCTTTATCTGGGAAAGTCAAGGAAGTAAAGGCTTCGAAGAGGTTGAAGACTCATCCAGTTTGTTTGACTACTGAAGGCGCACTTTCAATTGAAATGGAAAAAGTACTTAGTATGATGCCGGATAATGGTGGAGCTAAAGCTGAGAAGATTCTAGAAATAAATACATCCCATGATATGTTTAAAACTTTAAAGAAAGTTTATGAAACTGATAAGGAAAATCTAAAACTATATGCGGGAATACTTTATAATCAAGCGTTACTGATTGAGGGGTTGCCAATAGAGGATCCTGTTCAATACGCTAATGACATTTGTAGTTTAATGAAATTGTAAATCAATTAATGAATGGAGAATAATATGAGAGAGTTTTTTACAAAGAACCGCGAAAAATTTGGGGATTTATTGAAAGAAAAAGAAATGGGTATCGTTTTTTCTGGCATTGCAACCAGAAATACTATGGATTACTACTATAAATTCTATTGTGATAAAAATTTCTATTACTTAACGGGACTAGATAAAGAAAACTATGCTGTTTCAATAAGAAAAAAAGAAGACGGTACTTTAGAAGAAACTCTTTTCATTGAAAAGCCAAATGAGTTAGCAGAAAAATGGACTGGTAAAAAGATTAGAGCTGAAAAAGCAACAGAAATAAGTGGAATTAAGGATGTTAAGTTTATAGAAGACTTCGACAGTTGGTTTAATTCACTTTTTGCTGAAGATAAGCTTAAAAGACTATTCCTTGACTTAAATAAGGCTAAAGCTGATGAAGCGCCTACATTACCTATAAGAATAGCAAAGGATCTTAAAGAAAAATACATTTTCCTTGACATTTCATCTTCTGAACCAATATTTAATAATTTGAGGTTAAAAAAAGACGAATTCGAACTCGGGAAGATTAAAAGAGCTATAGGAATCACGAAAGCATCACTTGAAGAGGCCATTAAAGAAGTAAAACCAGAAGTAAAAGAATATGAGATAGATGCAAAATTTGCGTATACAGCTACGACGTTAGGATCTGACAGGCTTGCTTTTCATTCAATTATTGCTAATGGCGCTAATGCATGTACACTTCATTATGAAGAAAATAGTGGAGAACTTATGGACGGCGATTTGCTTTTGTTTGATTTAGGTGCTCAGTACGAACAGTATGCATCGGATATTTCTAGAACCGTACCTGTTAATGGTAAGTTTACAGAAAGACAAAAACAAATCTATGAAATTGTTCTTGCTGCTAATGAGTATATTATTAAACAAGTTAAACCAGGTATTAAGTTTTCCGAATTGAATAATTTGACGAAGAAATACTTAGCAGATGAACTAATTAAAATTGGATTAATTGAGAATGAATCAGAGATCGGGAAATATTATCCACATGGTGTTAGCCACTCGATGGGTTTAAACACCCATGACTCAATGAATCGCGATGGAGTAATGGAAGCAGGATATGTTATCACAGTGGAACCAGGTTTATATATTGATGAAGAAAACATTGGAATAAGAATTGAAGATGATGTTCTAGTTACAAAGGATGGATATATTAATTTGTCTAAAGAAATAATAAAATCGGTTGAAGATATCGAAGCATTTATGGCAAAACATAAATAGTAAGACAATTATACTCAAGTAAAAGCTATGTTAGACTTACAAATCTAACATAGCTTTTGAATATTTTTGATGATATTTTTAAGAAATTAATATACAATATAAATACGCTATAGATACTCTATTAATACACTATAGATACTTATTAATACAATATATATACTCTAATTTTGTATAAATGAATAATTCAAGGAGGCAAGTATGAAAAATACAGTTACAAGTTTAAAAGAACTTATAGTTTCAATTACATGCGCCATTGACTTAATGAGTTTTTTAGTAAAAAATCATCACCAACGAGTGGCTATTATTAGTTATGAACTTGGAAAAGCTATGCATTTAAAACCAAGAGACCTAAATAATCTTGTTCTAGCTGCTTCGTTACACGATATTGGTGCAACCTCCATAAAAGTCAGAAATGATCTAATTAAGATGGATGTAGAAAATCCAGAAGAGCATGCAGAACTGGGCGCTAGAATGTTGGGTACTTTTCCTTATTTTGATGGAATCACAAATATTATAAAGCATCATCATGCTCATTGGAATAATGGAGCTGGTACTCATATTGATGGTGAAAAAGTTCCTGTCGAATGTTTTATTTTACATCTAGCGGACAGGATTGATATTTTGATAGACCCTGATAGGTGGATATTAGATGAAAAAGAGTTAGTTAGAGAGAAAATCAAAGAATATCGGGGGACCTTGTTTTATCCTGAAGTAGTAGATAAATTTCTTGAGATTTCGGCTAATGATAATTTTTGGTTAAATTTGAACTATATTAATTTAGAAACGCTTTTAAATAGTGTGCTAATCGACGAGGAACGAATGATCCTTGACGCAGATATGTTTCAACTTTTTGCTATGACGTTATCAAATATCAGTGATTATAGAAGCAAATACACTGTGGGACACTCAGTAGGTGTATCGGAAGTTGCTTATGAATTAGCTGGTCTAGCTGGTTTAAATGAAAATACAAGAAAAGACTTAAGAATAGCTGGGCTTCTTCATGATTTTGGCAAAATAGCAATTCCTCAAGAAGTTTTGGATAAAAAAGGTGAACTAACTGAGGGAGAATTCAACATAATAAGAGCACATTCTTATTACACAGGGAAAATTCTAAGCAATATTTCAGGAATTTCCGAGATCAGTAAATGGACATTGTTACATCATGAAAGATGTGATGGCAGTGGATATCCTTTTGGGCTAAAGGATAATGAAATTGATAAGAATGTCAGTGTTCTTATTTTAGCCGACATTTTTACAGCATTGAGAGAGGACAGATCATATAGAGATGCCATAAACTTAGATGAAGCTATGGAAATTATAAGGTTTCGCATAAATGCGCATCCTACAAACGATAACATTAACGAGTTAATTGAAATTGTAAAGAATAACTCTATATCGCTAGATAACATAAGGGAAATCAAACAAAAAGAAGCAGTGGATTACTTCATGAGTTAAATTTCAATATAGAATTTAAAAGAAAAGTTTAAAAACATACGGTCGCTTAGTTTATTGAAATAGAAAATGGAGTATAATATAATAGTTATTATAGAAGCATTGGTTTAGGTTGATGCTTCTTTGTTTTTAAGTTAAGCGGTCATTTTTAAATTGTGAGGTGAGAAAGCTGGATTTGGAAAAAATTTACGACTTGATAATTATCGGAGCAGGACCCGCTGGATTAACGGCTGGACTTTATGCCGCTCGCGCAAAACTTGATTGTATAATTCTCGAAAAACTTGTTCCCGGTGGACAGATTGTAACCACTAGCGAGGTGGCAAATTATCCTGGCTCGATTGATAATGCCACTGGTAGAAGTTTGGTAGATAGGATGATGGCACAATGCGTAGAATTTGGTGCTAAGTATATAAGGGACGGTGTTTTGTCTGTTGAACTAAATAACAAACTAAAAATAGTCAATTTGACAAGTGGTTCAGTACTTAAATCAAAAGCTGTCATTATTTCTACTGGAGCAGTGCCTGGGAAACTTGGTTGTCCTGGAGAAAAAGAGCTCACCGGAAAAGGAGTATCCTATTGTGCCACATGTGATGCTGATTTTTTTAATGACTTAGAAGTTTATGCTATCGGCGGAGGCGATACAGCGATTGACGAATCGCTATTTCTCACAAAATATGCTAAGAAAGTCACAATAATTCATAGAAGAGATACCTTTAGAGCCGCTAAATCATTAGTAGAAAAAGCAGAAAAGAATGCGAAAATTGATTTTATATTAAATTCAGAAGTTGTTGAATTTAAAGGTGATGGTATGTTGGAATCCTTCACATTGAGGAATATTTTGACTGGTGAAATTAAAGAATATTTCCCAAATGAAGAAGATGGAGCGTTTGGTATTTTTGTTTTCACGGGTTATATACCAGAATCTAAAATATTTGAAGGTATGATAGACATGGATAAATCAAAATACATAATTACTGATGAAAAAATGAGCACTAGTATATCTGGTGTCTTTGCTGCAGGGGACGTAAGATCTAAAACTTTAAGGCAGGTTGTAACAGCGACCTCAGATGGTGCTATCGCGGCTATTGAAGCTGAAAAATATATTGAAAAAATATGGGGGGAAGAAAATGTTTGAACTAAATAGTGGGAATTTTGAAGAAGAGATCATTAAAAAAGAAGGTCTGTCTATTGTAGATTTTTGGAGTGATACTTGTGAGCCGTGTTTGGCATTAAAGCCAGAGTTTGAAATGTTGGCTAATGAATTTGAGGGGAAAGTAAGATTTTGTAGTCTCGAAACAAGCAAAGAAAGAAGATTGGCAATATCCCAAAAAGTTCTAGGTATTCCAACCGTAATTTTATATAAAAACGGAGAAAAAATAGGCGAGGCAGCTAAAGAATTTGCCACAAAAGAAAACATAAGAAAATTAATAGAATCGGTCATTTAGGGGTAAATAATGATAAAAAAAATAAAAGACTTTATCTTACTGAATATTGGGCTTTTCCTAGTTGCAATAGGTACTTATTATTTTCTAGTTCCAAATAACTTAGCCGCAGGAGGTGTAAGTGGACTCGCGATGATAATCGTAAAATATGTGCCTAATATACCAATCGGTGCATTTATGTTGATTATGAACGTTATTTTACTTATTATTGCTTTGATTTTTATTGGTAGAGATTTCACAGCAAGAACTATATATTCAAGTGTTGTTTTGTCTGGAATGATATGGCTCATGGAAGTAGTATACCCAATACATACACCTATAGTGGACGATTTATTAATTCAATTATTATTTAGTGTTGTATTTTGTGCAGTGGGTATGGGAATAGTATTTAATTCAAATGGTTCCACGGGAGGGACTGATATTATCGCAAAAATACTAAATAAGTATTTTAAGTTTCCTTTAGGAAAAGGACTGCTAGCAGCAGACTTTCTGATAACATTATTTGCAGGGTTGGCATTTGGCCCGAAAATAGGTATGTACGCATTGCTGGGAGTTTTTATGAATGGATTCGCTATTGATTTTGTTATTGAAGGTTTTAACGTGCTTAAGCAAGTCGTTATTATTACTGACAAAGGCGAACTTGTAAAAGAGTTTATATTAAGCAAAATGGAGAGAGGAGCCACACTTTACGAGGCTAAAGGGGCATTTACAGGCGAGAAAAAAGAGATTATTAATGTAATTTTAAATCAAAAAGAATTTATTCTACTTAGAAATTTCATTGGCGGTGTTGATAAGGATGCTTTTATTACCGTAAATACAGTTCATGAGGTTTTCGGGGAAGGCTTTAAAGCATATTAGTTAAAACTAGGTTAAACAGGGCTAAATTAGGATGAGACGGGTTAGGTAATGATAAACTAGGATAAACTAGGCTAAACTAGGCTAAACTAGGCTAAACTAAGATAAACTGAGAAAATAAATATAGAAATATTTAGGAGGCGTTGAAATGAAAGAATTAAAGAACACGAAAACAGCTGAGAATCTACTTAAAGCATTTGCGGGTGAGTCGCAGGCAAGAAATCGGTACACATATTATGCTTCCATTGCCACTAAAGAAGGTTTTATGCAGATTAAAGACATTTTCACAGAAACTGCTGAAAACGAAAAAGAGCATGCCAAGAAATTTTTCAAACTATTACTTGAAGGCCTGAAAACAGAAATTCCTACTGGTATTGAAATTACAGCAACGTATCCTGTTGCACAAGGCACAACTCTAGATAATCTTAAAGCCGCTGCCGCTGGTGAAAACGAAGAGTGGACAGAACTGTATCCAACTTTTGCTAAAATAGCAGATGAAGAAGGTTTTCCTGAAGTCGCTATGGCATTTAGAATGATAGCTACTGTCGAAAAAAGACATGAAGCAAGGTACTCGAAACTAGCAAATAATGTAGCGAATGACTTAGTATTTAAGAAGACAGAAACGGTAGAATGGAAATGTTCAAATTGTGGATATATACACTCAGGAGAGGCCGCTGTTGATAGCTGCCCAGCGTGTCAGCATCCGAAAGATTATTTCCAACTTTTTGTAGAAACTTATTAAACGGAAATTCATTAAAATAGAAACTTACTAGATATAAAAACGAATATTGGAAGAATTATTTCATAAAAGTGCAGTGTCATTAGTTTTTTACATTAATGACACTGCACTTTTTTATGAAAATTACTTATCTATATTCTCTTTAATTAGCCAATTAAGTACGTTCACTTTTAGAATCCCGTCAAAAATATCCTACAATTCTGAAAAAACAAATAGTTTTAGGATTTTAGTCCCAAAACTATTCGTAAGCATTTATATTTGATTATTTCGGCGAAATTCCACTATTCTACTCTTGTTTCTTAGCTCTTCTATATATCATATAAGATGGTATTCCAATAATAGCCAAAATAAATACGAAAGGTAAGAGTGTAGCGAAAACTATCAATATAATTTGGAATCCTGAAAGAACTGCATTTATTGATTGGTTAAGAGCAAACAAAATTCGTTCGCCTAGAGATTTTGTTTTACTTGGGGCATTAGTTTTTATTTCTGAAACTTCTTGAACTGAAACTGATACAGTTGAAAATTTCACTAATTTATCTATTCCTTTTAGATTACTTGTAAGACTATTTATTTCATAACTTACATTTTGTATCTCAGATTCTAAAGAAATAATATCAGCTAACTTAGTGGCGCTTCTCATGATATTTAGAAGGCGATCTTTTCTAACTTTTAAAGTCTCAAGTTGGATTTTGCTATCAGAATATTCTTCAGTAGCATCTTGAGTATTTGAACTTTGACTTTTTATATATCCAAAATCACCACTTTTGCTCAAGAATTGATCAAAGTTATTTGAAGGTATCATAAAGACAAAATTAGCTCTTCGCATTATTTCAGAGTCTTTAAGATTTGCGCCAGTTCCTTGAATGTCACTGTTTTGAATATATCCACCTATACTTTTAATATAATTTTGAAGATTTATAGTAGTTTCAACGAATTTTAAAGTCTCAAGCTGGATTTGTCCATTTTTAATTATTTTTCGATCATCCATAAAAGAAGTATAATTACCTTTTTCTTTAGCTGTTGCAGCCGCAGAAGTTACATTTGCAGTCTGATTGGTAGTGTAAATAGCACCGTTAAGAACTGCTTCATTAGTAGCACCGGCATCATAACTGCTTCCAGTTGCATTGTGTATATCTTGATCAATTTTGTCTACCTGTTCTTGTGTTGCATTAATACCAAGCATTATTCTTCCAGGAGAAGTCGCGGCTCCATTCGGATTTGGATAATATGACATTCCTAGATAAATTAGCGCGACGATAATGAGGCTTCCGATTACTATGCTGATCTTCTTTTTCATTAAGACATCCTCCTATAAATTTATTTACATTTTTGACAGGTTAATAAACTTTTAGTGTTTAGTTAACATATACTATTCTGACGAAAAGAAAAAAGAAAAGTTCCAATGAAAAATGTGGTAAAATATTAACTAGAAGAAATGCGGCTTCGCCGATTTCTTCCCGCTAGG
>CAYZED010000006.1:0-2513 GCA_964477445.1 uncultured Clostridiaceae bacterium
GCGTCGGCGTTGGTGTCGGTGTCGGCGTTGGTGTCGGTGTCGGTGTCGGCGTTGGTGTCGTAGCAGGCTTAACAGCAATTACCGTTCTAAATCTACTCTGAAACCGCTTCTTCAGCGTATTCCCGGCTAAATCTTTAACCGCAACAGCTGGAACAATTATTGTGTATTCCTTGTCTTTTTTTAAATCCTCTATAGGCATAATCTCAAGAGAATTACCAATTATCATTGGAATGATTGAAACTTCATGTTTTAAATTATCTACTAGTTTACAATCTTTAAATTTAGTAGTCCCTTTGATTTTTTCACTGAATTTTAATTTGATAGAAGAGGTTGCTTCTATGTTTTTTGCCCCATTTTTCGGCAATACAGTTGTAACTGTGGGGCTTATCTTATCTGAATTTTTAATAGATGCAAACGCATTTACAGGAATTGATGAAACCATAATCGAAATAATACAAACAGCGGCAATAATTTTCTTTGTGAAAAATCTTAAATCTCTTAATTCTTTCAAAACTATACTCCTAATCATTAATTTTCCATGTAAATAATATCATATTGAAGTATAACTGTCATTAATAATTTCACTTTTAATAAGAAAATTCACCTTTAAACATTTTCAAACGCGCTAATATTCTCCCTTGCGAACTCCTCAAAAGTTCTCGGTTTTCTACCTGTTAATTCGAAAAAAGTATTTGCGACTTGTTTTGCTGTCCCAAGTCTAGTCATGAAATATAATGCAACAGTTACATTAACATATTCCTTATCCAGTCCTCTATGATTAATATAATAGCTTCGATACCTTAAGAAACCTGGCTTCTTGTATGAAATCTTTTTGTCCAAAATTTTGCTCAATATTTCAGCTATCTGATAATAATCTAGTGCTTCAGGCCCCGTAATTGTGTGCGCTGTATTCTTAAATTTTTCCGGATTATGCAATAGTGTTGCGGTCGCAAATCCAATATCCGCTGCATCAATAAAGCTAGTTTTGCTTCGTCCTGCTGGTACGAAAATCTCACTATTTTCCCTAATTTCAACGGAGTGAATTCCAGATAAATTTTGCATAAAAAAACCAGGTCTTATATGTGCATACGGAATCCCAAGCTTCTCAATGTACTTTTCGATTTTGTGGTGAGGTGGAATTGTGTTTTTTTCAACTCCCATAAGCGAAAGAAAAGAAACAAGCTTGATATTATAGCTTTTCATTGAATCAATAAATGGATACAAATCCTCTGGTTTTCCTAAGTGAGGCGGGCGCATTAAAAACACTCTATCAACGCCATTTAGAGCGTTATCATACGTATCTTTATCCGTGAAATCAAAATAGACCGATTCTACGCTTTGACCAAACATATTCTCTAACTTCTTTATATCTGTACCTGCTGCAACAACTTGTTCTCCAAGTTTCAACAATTCTGCAACGATAAAATTACCTACATTACCTGATGCTCCAGTCACTAAAATCTTCATTTAAATCATCTCCATTTTCTAATTAGCATTAATTTATTTCTTGTATGTTCATTTGAGTACTCTTCACTTATTTGAATTTTTTGAATCAATCGATCAAGTCGCAATCGGACTGTCGGATATGTTACTGAATAAATATTTGCAACTTCTTTTAGCGAGCCTGAATTATAGAGTGATTATTGTTTTGTTCAAATAAAAAAACACACCCACAAATTTATAATGAGCATTTTTAGATTTAAAATATTCGTCTATAGTAATATTGAATGTTATATTAGCCGAGAGAATCACATCAAATGATTTCATGCAAGGCTTTATGAATCCAAATTCTATATGATTGATATTTATATGATTAGTTTAATACTTAACAATTTTATAAAAAAACTTTTTAACAATTTCAGTTACAGCTATATAACTTATGACAATAGCAACTAACATTAAAAGAATCCAAACAGGTAGTGGTTCAAACCCAAGTAATCCTGCCACTGGAGTATAAGGTAGAAGCATAGTAATGCCAATAATAAAGAAAGTTGCAAAAGCTAGTTTCTTCCCCGGCACGCTCTTATAAAAAGTCTTTCTAGTCCTAATTACCAAAACTATTATTGAGGCGGATACCACAGACTCAACAAACCAACCTGTCTGAAATTGAATTTGTGATGCTTTTGCAATATAGATTAGAACCCCAAATGTTAAGTAATCAAAAATTGAACTAATTAGACCAAAAGTCAGCATGAATTTGCGAATGAATTTTATATTCCATCTCCTCGGCTTCATAATGAGTTCTTGATCAACTGAGTCCGAAGCGATAGTCATCTCCGGAAAATCCGTCAGTAAATTTGTCAAAAGAATTTGTTTTGGTAGTAAAGGAAGAAATGGTAAGAACAAAGAAGCCCCGGCCATACTAAACATATTACCAAAATTTGCGCTAGTAGCCATAAATACATATTTCAAAGTGTTCGCAAAAGTAATTCTACCTGACTTAACACCATCAATTAGTACCTTTAGATCTTTTTCAAGCAACACAATATCAGCGGCTTCTTTCGCTACATCCG
>CAYZED010000006.1:2596-3676 GCA_964477445.1 uncultured Clostridiaceae bacterium
AATACTAACATCCGCTGCATGAAGGGCAGACGCGTCATTAATTCCATCACCCATATATCCAACAACATATCCTGCTTTTTTTAGTGCAATTATGATTCGCTCCTTCTGATTTGGCTCTATTTCTGCAAAAATTGACACATCAGAAACTTGCTTAAGCAAGGCACTATCGCTCATTTGATGTAAATCTGGACCAGTTAAAATTTTATTATCAGTAATTCCTATTTGCGAAACAATATTTGCTGCTATAAATCTATTATCTCCTGTAATAATATTTGGCTTGTATTTTGTCCTTCACTGTAGAAATGTCGATTATTTTGCCATCGCCCATTTCTGCTTTTGTGCAAACTGTTAAGACGTTTTGTAGGGCACCTTTTGTAATAACTATTCGTTTTTTATCATTTGACGAAGCTATATTATTTGATGTAGTGTTTTCATTTGTGTTTGCGCTTTCATTTGTGGTTGCACTTTTATTTGTGGTTGCACTTTGATTTGTGCTTGCGCTTTCATTTGTGTTTGCGCTTTCATTTGTGGTTGCGCTTTGATTTGTGCTTGCGCTTTCATTTGTGTTTGCGCTTTCATTTGTGGTTGCACTTTGATTTGTGCTTGTACTTTCAGGTCCTGAAACAAGTATACTCAGTCTTTTTCGAATAAAATCATATGGCTCTTCATCCAATTTTTTATATGCAGAAATATCAAACTTCTTGTGATTTCTTATAGCTGCATCAATAGGATTAACAAAACCCGACTCAAATGAAGCATTTATATATGCATACATGAGGATTTTGTCTCTGTCCCATCGATATCAAGAGCTGCTTGAAGTTGCACTATGCCATCCGTGAGTGTGCCCGTTTTGTCTGAACAAAGAACATCCATGCTCCCAAAATTTTCGATTGAAGCTAAGCGTTTAACGATAACCTTAACTTTTGCCATTGCTTTTGCTCCATGCGCTAGATTGATGCTTATAATAGCTGGTAGCAACTGGGGAGTTAACCCCACTGCCAGAGCTAGAGAAAACAAAAACGAATCTAAGGCAGGTCTTTTTAGGAGGACATTAATCGCAAAAATTATTATAACCAATAA
>CAYZED010000006.1:3686-14672 GCA_964477445.1 uncultured Clostridiaceae bacterium
AACACCGACTTCAAACTCTGTTTCTGCAGGTCTCAACTTTAATTTTTCAGATATCTTTCCGAACTCGGTGTCTTTACCTGTAGAAATAACCATCGCTTTACCACTTCCACTGATAACATGCGTTCCCATCCACAAGCAATTTTTTCGTTCTGCAAGAGTAGTGTTCTCTGGAAGTACCCCAACTTCTTTTTCTAATGGAAAAGTTTCTCCAGTCAAAGTAGCTTCATCAACAAAAAGCAAATTAGACTCAACTAATATGCAATCTGCTGGTATTACGTCTCCTGCCTTTAGTATTACTATGTCGCCAGGCACAATTTCTTCGGTACTTACTTGTGCGGATACGCCGTTACGAAGAACATTCACTTTTATATTCACTAACGCTAAAAGTTTTTCGACAGCATTGCTAGCGCCATATTCTTGCCAAAATCCTAAAAGTCCGCTAATTAGGACAATAGAAAATATAATTAATGCATCTACAAAATCCTTAACAAATATTGATAAACCAATCGCAAATAATAGAATTATAATAATTGGACTTTTAAACTGCGATAAAAAAAGCCCCAATGTACTATTTTTTTCTTTGACTTCAAAGAATTCAGTCCGTATGTCTCCAATCTCTTTTTTGCCTCTTGATCATTTAGCCCGCTATCCCTGGCTTTAAGTTGTTCAAAAATAGTCTCAATGGATAGTGTCCAAAACTTTTGTTTTTCAACGGTCAAATATGTCACCCCTCTCTGAGCTGTCATTTACAATTCGCAAGTCTATATTCAATTATATAGTATTTCATATGCTTTTAGTAACAACAGAAAAACAAAAACCTCTTATAGATTAAGAGGTTTTAATATATTTAGTATTCATTTATAGCTCTTTTGTGTTATCGATGGGTTTCGCAAACGTCTTATTTTACTATTTTTGTAATATCAAATTCAACTCTTTCGTCATAGTTATAATTCACTTCAAACTGAAAATATATTTTATCTCCCGAAAGGACTTGATTAGTAAACACATACTTAACTTTTATTTCTTTTGATTCTCCTGCATTTACTTTCATACTTGAATACAGTGGATAAAAGCCAAATCGCTCAGCGCCCAATGCATTGGTACCCCCTGGAGAATATAACCCGCCATTTGATGGTCCACCACTCCATGTGATATCAAAGTTCATACTCTTTAAATCTAAATCTTTTTTTGCTTTAATCGTGTAATCTACTATGGCAAATTTCGCTTCACTCATTTTTTCGTCTGAATTAGATTTATTAAGCCATGTCCCTTCACTTGCTTTTCCAAAATCTTGATCTCCCACTAGTACCTGATTTAGTGTTACCGTAAAATTAGGATTTGTATTTATGGTTTCATTTACTTTAAACACTTTACCTTTGTACATGCCGTAATCCGTGTCAACTACAACAGATGGGGTACTTGTTGGCTCAGTGGTGCTGCTCGGCTGAGTAGTACTTGTGTTAACATTCGCACCCTCATCAGTTTTTGGAGTTGATTTTACTGTAACTACACCAATAAAAATTATAATCAAGAACATCAAAATCCATATCACAATTGATTTTATGAAACCAGTCCTAAAAAATGCTTTCTTTTTAATCGGTTCGTATCCGTCTTGATCCTGATTAAAATCATCACTCATAACTGTACCTCCACGAAATATTTTTTTACTTAAACTCTTTCGAAGCTGCATTCATCGAAGACGAGCGAAAGGTAATTTTTTTTATTTGCATCTTGTCTTTAAGTAACTCATAAAATAGTTCACAAAGATTTTCACAAGTAGATACTTTTTTTGTTACAACTATTCTGTATTCAGGGTAAGACCAAGCAAGTTCATGGTCTATCTTCTTAAGTGGGACACAGTTCTCTGGATCATTATTAATGCCCTCTTTTTTATATACTTCAATTACGGCCTCAAGAAGTGGATCTCCTTCTTGATATAACGATGCATGGTGGAAGTGATCACAAACTTCCCATGCTTTCTTGAATCCATCTTTACAGGCGTGTGCAAATCCTGTTACAGGATCAACAGTGTCTTCGAGCTCAATGGTTAATAGTCCAGAGTGACCATGTAAGTGTTTTGCTTCTCTTGGCCAATTCATGAACCTATGAGCATATTGGAAATCAAG
Organism: uncultured Clostridiaceae bacterium; assembly: GCA_964477445.1. GTDB lineage: Bacteria > Bacillota > Clostridia > Lutisporales > Lutisporaceae > CAYZED01. The sequence continues at coordinate 5,813 of CAYZED010000006.1, forward strand.
GTTAACAATTGAAGTGTACTTGTTGTTAGACATGATAAATTCCTCCTTTTATAATAATTAGCAATAGAGTTATTTAGTTCTCATAGATGCAAAAACATCTTATAATATTAATCTTCATAATATTAATTTGCTTCTAAAACCCTAGGCAATCGCAGACAAAAAGTGGTTCCTTTATCTTCTTCGGAGACAAAAGTTATCTCTCCTTTTAAGTACTGTTCAGTAAACAATTTTATACTATATGTCCCAAGCCCACGATTTACACCTTTTGTTGAAAATGATCTTTGGAAAATCTGCAGTTTTACTTCTTCGGACATTATTGTTTCATTATATACGCAAAAATTTACAGTTTCTTCCGATTCACTACAATAAACTAATATCTCCATTCCTTTACTAACAGCTTCAATTGCGTTTTTTAAGAGATTTTCAAAAATACGTCCTAAAATTATTTTGTCTGTATAAAAATCAAAGTCTTTACTATCCTCTTTTAGTTTTATGGACTTCCCTGAAGTAATATCATTTGTCATATATGCTTTAATTCTTTTGTTCAAAAAGTCGATAGAATTTATTTTTGATACCTTAAGTTGAAGCTTTCCGTTTTCCGCTAGATATAAGTCTCTTTGAGAAAGAATTTGTTCAAACAACTCACTTGCATTTTCATCAAGCAACGTAATAATATCAGTAGATACTTTTACAGAATCATTGTTTATAGACTCTGATTTAATTAGGTCTATCAATCCTGTTATTCCACTAATTTTATTAATAACATCGTGATAAAAAACTTTTTCAATTAATTCTCTTCTTATTCTGTTACTGATATCAGTTATACTCAAAAGTGTAAAAATCTCACCTTCAAAGTTAACTGATATGGCAGATATGTTCAAATCAAAGCTCCTCAAATTTTGCTTTTCACCTACAGTTAATCGAACCTCACTATTTACCTTATATTTCACTTTTCTACTTTTCAAAACTGTATTAACAGCGCCACAATATCTACAAGCTTCTGATGTCCCGCATCCATTCTCGTTATCCGTAGCATGAATACAGCCAAATAGCTCTCCTGGCCTTAAACCAATAATATTTAATTCTGTATCAATACCTAAAAAATTAAATAGACTTTCATTTGCAAAAACAATCTGTCTATCTTTGTTTAAAATCAATGCAATATCAGTAGCAACATGAATAATTTCACTTAACAAATTGCTCTTTTGAATTAATTTTGTTTGCTTTACAATTTCAATGTCATTCGATCTTTCAGGTGATGCATAATCTGTATCCATAACTAAATTCCACCTCAATAATAATTAGCAATAGAGCTATATAGTTCAAATTAGAAATAATATTATATTAATTATACCATAATACTCATATCATCCTAAAGCAACATCTAAAAACATCATTACTGCAAATCCCAAAATAGTTCCCATAGTTGCAAAATCAGAATTACCACTTGACTGTGCTTCTGGTATTAACTCTTCTACAACAACATAAATCATAGCACCTGCTGCAAATGCGAGCGCATATGGTAAAAGAGGTCTCATTGCTAATACAGAAAGTGCACCGATCACGCCCGCAATTGGTTCAACAATTCCTGAAGCTTGACCATAAAAGAAACTTTTTCTTCTAGAAAGTCCCTCTCTTCTCAAAGGTATAGATACTGCTGCTCCTTCAGGAAAGTTTTGAATACCTATGCCTATTGCTAGTGCGATAGCACCAGCTAGTGTTGCAGATGGAATTCCAGCTGCAACAGCACCAAAAGCTACTCCAACTGCTAATCCTTCTGGTATATTATGCAAAGTAATTGCCGAGACTAAGAGTATGCTTCTATTCCAACTCGTTTTGATCCCTTCAGCCTTATTAGTTGGCATACCTATGTGAACATGTGGAAGTATCGAATCAACTAACTTCAAAAAACCTGCTCCAACAAGAAAACCTATCAAAGGAGCTAGCCATGGTAAATTCCCTGCTTCTTCTGACATTTCAATTGCAGGTGCAAGTAATGACCAATAGCTCGCAGCTATCATAACACCAGCTGCAAATCCTAGCATTGAATCTAGTACTTTACGGTTAATTGTCTTAAAAAAGAAAACAAGACTGGCCCCAACGGCAGTAAGAAACCAAGTAAATAATGTAGCTAATAAAGCCTGAACTAATGGATTTAATCCTAAAATAAAACTCATATATTTACCTCTCTCATTGAAATATTCTATTTAGTATTTATAAAAATACATCATTGCTTTATATGATTATTTTTACCAATCTTTATAACTGTTGCTGTTTTTTTGAGAAAAAAATCGAAGCTGCAATACTTGTAATTAGTATCGAAAATATTATACCAAGAGACCATTCAATCGGGATGTGAAAATCAAAGATCAATACAGAAAGCTTTATTCCTTTTAACAAAAAATTTCTCCCCCTCCAAGTTATCCGTAATTGAAATAATTTTTGCTAGAAGTTTTTTTTAATAACTACTATAATAACTACAATTTTAACAAATACATATAAAAAACCGACATTATCCAATGCCGATTGTTTTAAGAGGGATAAATGAAATAACTTATGTTGTTTTTTCCGCTATACTTTACGGAATACATCCGCTCATCTGCTACTTTAATCATTTCATCAACTGACGAAGGTAATTCTAAAAATGTAACAACGCCTATACTGAAAGTTATCGGCCAATGATGAAGAAAAATTTGTTCATCAAGAATTTCTTTTATCCTTGAAATGGTTTTCTTTGCAATATCTCCATCAATCCCAGGAAACAATACTGCAAACTCATCTCCTCCTAGTCTTGTTACAGTATCAATACTTCTTACTGAATTCTCAATTGTGCTAGCAACATGTTTTAAAAGTCTATCTCCTTCATTATGCCCAAGAGTGTCATTCACAGTTTTGAAATTATCAATATCAAGATATAAAAGTGTTAATACTCCATTTTCTCTATTAGCTTTTGACAAATGATATTCAGCATCTTCATAAAAGCCCCTACCATTTGACACACCTGTTAAAGAATCTTTCCTTGCTAGCAATGTCTCTTTATCGCGAGATTCCTTTAAAGAGCTTATTAGAATTACAAAACAAACAAATATTCCAAAGCGAAGGGATGCGTTAATAGTTGTGTAGTTAATGTTTGACCAACCATTTAAAAGGTAATCTACAAAAACGAACCCCAAAGAGCTAATGACCGATAAGACTAGTCCTTCAATTTTCCCAACTAAAAGAACGATTAATGAAATTGGAACTAAGTACATAAGTGAAAAATTAATTCTTTCATTTAAAGAATATTCGACAAAACAAATTAAAACAATAATAAAAATGGCTATTAATTCATAAATATATTTATTAAAATTTAATATCGCATTTGGAAATTTCACCTTATGTCACTCCTTAAATCTTGATTTCTTAATAACGATTTTCTTAATAACGATTTTTTCAATTTGAATTATTCTAAGATTTGAATACCTTAATTTTAGCTTTTTTAAACTGTTTTGTAAACGCTTAAAATACTTTCGCTTCTGCTGGGCTAATTCTCATACCAGATTTCATCCCTTTCAATGTTTAAATAAAATTATAGTTATTAATTCTCAGAAGCTTGCGATTTCTTAGAATCACTCTATATTTCGTATTATATACCCATGCGGGGTATGTAATACGATTAGTTTAAAATTTCTTTTGATTTATTTATCCATCGGTCTAAATCATCTATATTTATTTGAGTTGATTCTGTATAACGTGCTTCAGCTGCCTTATATTTTCCCACAGGTTTTAAACTATCGTCAAACGTCGCACCGCTCCAAAAAAGTAACTGAATGCTATTTTTTAGCTTACTATATCCGACAATAGGGTTTCCTTCGATAAACCAAACTGGACTTCCATGCCATATTTTGACTTCTGCTTCGGTGAGTCTACTGTTTATTTCGTCCATTAACTGATTGCAAATTTTTTTATCTTCTACTGTTTGTAGTTCATTATACTTTTCAATTTCGTTTTCCATTTAATTTCCTTCCCTGTTTTCTGCTATTTGAGTGTGCCAACCATCTGAAGCATTATTCCATTTTTTGATATGTTCAGTCTCTGTTCAAAACTTCCAAACTAATTTACAAAACGTTCTCTTTATCAATAAGAAGTATATTAACATTTTGTTTGCTTGCTTCTTTAAGCCGATTTGTAAATCCACTCTTTGAGAATATGACAAACATTTTTTCATATTGTGAAATCTCTGTGATTTTCTCTGCTTTCTCTTTCAATCCAAACAAAACATCTAAATCAACAGGTTGATTAACATATTTACATTCACCTATTAAAACTTTTTTTCTTTCTTCATCTAGTGCCATAACATCAATTTCGATGTTCGAATTCCAATAAGAACCTATTTTACTTGGTATAAAGTCGATCTTACCGTCTTTACAAAGCATCAAAATTATATCTTTACATATATCTTCATAAACAAAGCTAACATGATTCTGAATAAAGTTTTTCTTTATTTTATCCAAAACATAATCTATATTATCTAGTTCAAGTTCTCCTTTATATGCATACACAAACCTAAACCAAAACTCAATGAAATGATCTTTAACAAAGTACAACCCTTTTCTGCTTTTTTCAGGTTGCTTCTCCGTAACTGGTATGCGTTTTTCAACCAAATCTAAATCCATCAAAGTCTTAAGATAAGGGCTCAATGCATTTGAAGGCAACTCCAAGACACCAGCTAGTTGAGATACCTTATGATTGCCTGCTGCTATGTTTTTCATAATTGAAAAGTAACTAACCAATTCTTTAACTTCTTTTTCTAAGAGGAATACAGGTTCTTCATATAAAAAACCATCTTTTCTAAGGACTTCTCTCTCTACATTTCCCATTAAGGACTCATCATTATCAAAAAAGTCAAAGTACTTCGGTACCCCACCCGTTATTGAATAGCTTTCCACAAGTTGCTCAAAAGTTTTTTTGGAATTAATTTTTAATATTTCAGAAAATTTCAATGGCGACAATCTAATTTGCGCAGTTCTTCTTCCATATAGTGGGCTGCTATAAGAAAGCACATGAGTTGTCATCATACTTATCAATGAACCACATATGATAACCATAACATTTTTATCCTTTAGTATTTCATCCCAAATTCTCTGAAAAATTGTAGCAAACGCAGAGTTTACATTTACAAGATATTGAAATTCATCTATTATAAGAACTTTTTTATCAGTTGGTTTGAATTCTGCAAATATTTTAAATAAGTCTTCCCAGTCTGAGAAATTCGCGTTTTTTAAATAAGTTTGTCCTGTATATTCTCCTATGGTATTTGCAAGCCTCTTAATATTTCCATTTTCCATTTCTTCCGTAGCAATGAAATACAACGCATTCTTGTTTTTAATAAACTCCTTAATCAGAGTAGTCTTACCTACTCTTCTTCGTCCATATATAACAACAAATCCGCTTTCACGATTGAATTCACGTTCGAGTGTTTTCATTTCTGATTGTCTTCCAATAAATCTATTCATCTTTTCACATCCATAATATTAATATAATTCAAATTAGTCTATTTTTAATTATATTATATCGTATATGTTTTGCTTGTCAAGCATACTCTAATGTTTCATTATTACCTAATTTTCGTACAGCATTTGTGTTTGTCATTATTTTTTTTAGTGGAGTCTTTCATTATTCTTGTAGTAATAATAAAGCATTGGTAAACTGCACCCAACGCTTGTGGCTATTTCCCTCATTGTGGTTGCATGATATCCTTTTTCTGAGAACAATCTTTGACTTCAAACCTTACAATTGTCACAAAACCCAGCTGGCGGTATGCCCAACGCCTGAATGAGTCTTGCCCAGTAATTTACTTGCGCAGCTGTACTTGCAAGTATAACTATCTCTCTTTCATTAAAGTGATTTTTGATTTCATCGATAAATTCTTTCTGAAAAGAAAGAGGAGTTTTAGAAATATAGCTTGCATATTCCATAGCTAATTGCTCCCTTTTCGAAAAAGACGCCACTTCGGATGGATTCTTAATGCCTTGTAGCGCTTTCAACTCTTCTTCAGTTATTTGCTGTTTTTCAAACTCAAACGAATTCATATCCACGCAAAAAGGACAGGAAGCAGAAAATGACGCCTGCATCCTCACAAGTTTTAAAATGCGTTCACTTATTTCCTTATCTTTGTGGGCTACAAATGATTCTAAAAGCGCCGATCCAAGCGCAGCCTTCGGATACCACGCAAGAAGTTTTGCTACAATCAAATCTTTTCCTGTAACTTTTTTCGAAATCCATATTCCTATCTTTAAAAAGAAAGAAACTTTTGATGGTGGATTAATAAATGCTCCCATGTGAATCCCCCTACCTATTTCCTGATATATGTCTTGATAAATTCTTATTTATTTCCTGAAACCGTTTCATAAGGCCAACTAGCAATCCCACCTAGGTTGAAGACTTTCGTGTATCCTAATTTTGATAAAATACTAACTGCTGTAGAACTTCTACTTCCGCTTGCGCAATACACAAAAATATCAGCATTCTTGTCAGGAAGTCTTTTACTCGCTTCATTTTCAAGAGTATTTACTGGTATAAGTGTGCTATTTGGTATATGTCTTTGAATAAACTCATTTTGAGTTCTTACATCAATTAGAATAATTCCTTTTTCGGTTTCCATTCTCTTTTTCGCTTCTGCTGGGCTAATTCTCATACCTGATTTCATCCCTTTCAATATCATATAAATTATAGCTACAACTACGGTAATTCCAACTAAAATATTTTGTTCCATTAGTATTCTCCTTTAAACCACATGAATAGCGCCCATTGGACAAAACATTACGCACTTCTCACACTTAATACATTTTTCTTGGTCAATAGTTGGCAAACCATTTCCGACTTGCTCGATAGCTCCTACAGGACAAACTCTAATAGCTGGACACTTATGATTTTGTGGGCATAATCTTTTTTCTACTGTTAATTGCATATTATTCTTCCCTTTCAATGTTTAAATATTTATCGTAATCAATTCTTATATGATTACGATTTATTAGAATCACTCTATATTTAGTATTATATACCCCTACGGGGTATAAGTAAACAGGGGATTTAATATTTTTTCTGTTTTTTTGCAGACAATATTATAATTGGAAAACAATGGCTTATAAAAGATACATTGTTGCTAATATTCCTGTAGTAGTCATTGCAATGAAGTATGGAAACGCAAGCTTCACCATTTCCAAATAAGACAGACGAATAAGAGGTGCAAGTGATGATGTCAGTAAAAACAAAAATGCCGCCTGACCATTTGGAGTCGCAACAGAGGGTATGTTAGTACCCATATTAATTGACACTGCGATTTTATTGTATTGCTCTAGTGCGATCCCTCCTGCTTCAAAAGCTTTCTGGGTTTCAGTAATATAAACGGATGCTACGAAAACATTATCACTTATTGCAGAAAGAATTCCATTTGCTGCAAAAAAAGCAACTAGTTGATTTTTTCCATCTTGATTCAGCGCCCATTGAATTATTGGTTTGAATAGATGCTGATCATGAATGACTGCAACAATCGAGAAAAAAACTACTAACAATGCAGTAAATGGCAACGCTTCTTCAAACGCATGCCCTATACGACCTTCTTCAATAACTCCATTAAAGGATGTAAGAAGAATTATAATCATGAGTCCAATAAGTCCAACTTCAGCAAGATGTAATGCTAAGGAAAAAATTAATATAACACCACATAGTGCCATTATTAGCATACGTAAACGTCCACGATTATCCATTGCTGACTCTTTTGCTTTTACATCCTCTTCCATCACCTTACGAACAGATTCAGGTAATTGATATCCATACCCAAAAGTTTTTGTTATCTCAAGCATTATGGCAGTAAGTAAACCAACTATTAAAACCGGTATCGACACCGGTGCACAATTAAAAAAGAATTCTGCAAAATCCCATTTCATAACTGATGCAATAAGTAAGTTTTGTGGCTCACCCACTAATGTGGTAGCACCACCCAATGCAGTTCCGATAGCTCCATGCATCATTAAATTTCGTATAAAACCACGAAAATTTTTAAGATCACTATGATACTTTTCATCTATACTATGGTCATTATTTATGTCATATTTCTCATATACTTTTTCCCCTGAGGCATACTTATGGAATATGTTGTAGAAACCATATGCGACCGCTATTATTACTGCCGTTACTGTTAAAGCATCAAGAAAGGCAGAAAGAATCGCCCCAAGAAACGAGAACAAGAATGCAAGCGCAACTTTTGAGCGCACCTGTGTAAGTATTTTAGAAAATGCGTACACAAGACCGTCTTTCATAAAATAAATACCTGCGACCATAAACATTAATAGCAGTATAACCGGCAAGTTCGCTTGAACTTCATAATAAACTGACTTCGGGGCAGTCAAACCAATAACTACTGCTTCGATTGCTAAAAGCCCACCGGCTGTCAATGGATAGCACTTTAGCGCCATTGCAAGAGTAAAAATAAACTCTATAATTAATACCCATCCAGTGATATACTTGCCAGCGCTATACATTAAGATTGGATTTACTAATAAAAAAATCAGTATAGTTAGTTTGTACCAGTTGGGTGCATTACCAAGAAAATTCTTCTTAAAAGCTTTCCCTAGGCTGATTTTATCCATTTTTGTTTCTCCCTTAATAATTTTAATCAATACTTTGGAGTAATTTTCAATTGAGGTGAACCTATGCCATTATATCTGTCTGATATACATACTACCATTTATACATTATGCACCTCCACAAAAAAATAAAAAGGATGAGATACTCAAACTAGAGTTCCCCACCCCGGAAACCGAATTCTCTTGAAAACAAAACTATGTTTTGTTCAACCGTGTGACAGTTTATTCAACTA
>CAYZED010000006.1:14682-15011 GCA_964477445.1 uncultured Clostridiaceae bacterium
TAGTTTAACACTGATTTTATATTGTTACAAGTCAAGCTGATACATATGACATATTTATCGCTCCTTGTTTATTTTTTTGTCTAGTCTAATTATATCACTATAGATTTAGAAACAAAATTGAGCCTAGTTGATTCTGTTAATTCAAATAAAAACACTACTTTTCCAAAAAACTTTTTATTAGATCAGCTATCATATTTGACCCAGTGCTATTCTGATGCATTTTGTCAATTGTAAGTAGTAATCCGTTCCTTTTTGAAATACTATCCCAACTCATACTATATATATAATGCATGTAAATAGCCTGTGCCATCAATGCCCATCCGCCCCGA
>CAYZED010000006.1:15021-27246 GCA_964477445.1 uncultured Clostridiaceae bacterium
AGATATTTAACTTGATTTTCATTTAAGGGAAGATAGCTAACATTTTCATTGTTTGCGACTTTTTTCACAACATCGCTATATTCTTTTGTCCGCTGAACAGATATGGAGTTAATTTTTGCTCCTATAACCGGTATTGATATTAGAGCAATCTTTGCGGAAGTGTTCTGTTTTATCTTCCTTACAAGCAGTATGAGGTTTTCTTCGTACCATTCCATATCCGGAGTTACAGGAAGACCTTTGCTTTTAATATAATTTTTTTCATTTATAACACTCAAAGTCGAATTAGCATCATTAGTGCCGATTAATATTGTATAATCCAACTCATGTCAACTTGGAGTTTTTATTTAATACTAATGATGCAATAATACTACCGGCTAAGATAGTGAAAATAATACCTAGTGAAAGCTCAATCGGTATTTTTATATGAAATATTAATATCGAAAGTTTTATACCTGTAAAAGTAAGTATCAACGCTACTCCATACTTCACATATTTAAATTTTTCATGTAATTTACCAAGCACAAAGTACATGCTTCTAAGCCCCATAATAGCAAATATGTTGGATGTATAAACAATAAAAGTATCAGTAGTAATCGAAAAAATTGCTGGGATTGAATCTATTGCAAATATTATATCCGTAAACTCGATCAGTATAAGAATAGCAAATAAGGGAGTTGCATACAAAATTTTATTCCTTCTAACAAAGAATTTCTCCCCCTCCAAGGTATCCGTAATTGGAATAATTTTCGCTAGCAGTTTTATTATCTTTTTTTCTTTGAAATTCTGTTCTTCATTTTTATCAAACATCATTTTAATTCCACTTATTATCAGAATAGCTCCAAACACATAAAGTACCCAGTGGAACATATTAACAATAGTGATTCCCAATATAACAAAAATCAGCCTTAAAATAATCGCTCCTGCTATTCCATAATTTAATACTCTTTTTTGATATTCAGGTTTTATGCCAAAACTTGCAAATACCATAATAAACAAAAACAGATTATCGATACTTAGGCTCTGTTCAATAACATATCCTGCCAAAAACTCCAGCGCTTTTTCTTTTCCCATGAAAAAGTAGATCCCTACATTAAAAATCATTGCCAAACCAATCCAAAACGCAACCCAAGATAGTGCTTTTTTTGTCGACATTTTATTACCTCCTAATTAATTAGCTGAATCAATAGTTTTAACCTTGCAAAATTCAGCATTTGATGTATTATTTTCCTCTTCAATTCTGCTCTTTTTTATAAGATGCCACGCTACCAAACCTGTCAATCCAGCAATAACAACAAGTATTGCTAAGATTAGTCCGTGGTTTAAGTTAAGCGTGTTATCGGCTACCTGATAGCTTCCGATGAGTCCAAAGAATATAAAAGCTCCTGCAGAAACAAGTTTAATTGTCCTTTCGGGAATCTTCTTACACATAATAACCCCAACAATAATTCCAATTGCATCTGCAATAAGCATCCCAGTTGTACTTCCCATCAGTATCCCAATAGGATTTTCTGGGAATTTTGCCGCAAGCGCTATCGTTGTGAGCTGAGTTTTGTCTCCAAGTTCAGCGATGAAAAAAGCTATTGCAACAGTCATAACTGCGCCAAGTTTGAATTTTGTTTTTCTATTTTCTTCGCTGTTAAGTTTATCGCCTCGAATAGTCCATAAACCAAAGAAAATAAATGATAATGAAGCAATTATTTGAATCCAAATTTCAATTGCATGATAACGTGTAATTACATTACCCAACGCAACCGCTAACCCATGATTTAGAACTGTGGCCAAAAATACTCCGATGAGTACTTTTGAAGTCTTGTATTTGGTTGCAAAAGCCATTGCAAGAAGCTGTGTCTTGTCTCCCATCTCTGCCAGTGTGACAGCACCTACCGAAATTAGAAATGCGATTAATGTTTGATACATTATGCCCTACCTTTCAATTTTTTATTGGGGCTTGTATCTGAGAATAAAAAAAGACTCATAACACAACCCCAATAAATGGATTATGCTAAAAGTCTCGTTAACCTATAAGGTAACAAAGCCAGATGCTGTTTGCACCAGGATGTTGACTTTGTAATTTTAAACTACTCCCTCTTAACGGTTACATTGTAATATAATTTGCTCAATCATGTCAATGTAAACATTTAGTTGCATTTTTTTTGCAACGCAAAGTTTTTCGTTGCATTATTCTTTGCATTTTACAACGCAAACGCTTATAAATCCTTATCATCCATTTGTTTCTTTTTAAGAAATTTTGTAAAGAACTTCTTTACAATTTCTTTGCCAACAAGCAATGAGCCGCTCCAGAAAAAAACTTCACCTAAAACAGCCAGCACGCCAACAGCTGCAACTTTATTTCCTGTGGAGAGATTGAATAGTGGGAGTGCAAGTATACCGCCCCACATAATGAAAGATATTACAATAAGAATAATCCCGATGCTTCTTTGTTTATTCACTTTACACCTCTTTTTTTTAGTAGTGAATCGCTATAGTCCTGCAATGCTAGCTTGTTAAATCATCCTTATATTATCTAAGCTTTCCTAAGCTCAAAATATATTCTATGCATGGATCCACCTTATTAATGTAATCTTCATGGGTAACGTCGAATTTTATATCTGGAAAGAACGACAGCTGTTTATCATTTTTTATAATCTTATAAAATTTAGTTGAATATCTAATCATAAGTTTTGAATTGTTCAATTCAAAATATTGAACCTCTCCATAACAGTTTGGCATTCCGCCAGTAGCTTCTCCGACAAAAATCGCTTTTGTTTTATCTTTAAAAGAATACGCGTTTAAAAGAGCTGAGGAAAATGTATTCCTTCCTAAAATTACAAAAATTCCACCTTTTCTATTTAGTTTTTTGCACTGCCTTAAATCTCTTATGAATGGGTCTAATAAAGTTGAATTGCCACCAAGATTATTTCTCAAATCAACTACCAGTTTATCTACTTCATTTTTATTAATAAAATCCATTAGCTCCGAGCAAAAACTTTCAACGCTAGCGCCTTCCATATCTTTACAATAATTATAGTTAAAATATAGTGTAGAGTTTTCCTCTATAAAAGAATACCAATAATTTTGATTCTTATTTCTTCTGAATAAAGGCATGTCATCATTTAAATATTCCAACGCATTCACAAACTGTATTTCAGTTTCAAGGCTTTTGTATGTATCAATTATTACCTCTATATTATTTCCATTTGTGTCTTGAAGATTAAGCTTTATTTTGTTTAAATCATCTATAATCTTTAATCCAAAAAGAATTTCTGCGGCTGGAAGATACTTCGGAAGTTGAGATTTAAGAAACGAATTATTCTCGTGTGAAATTATGTCTTCAAGCTTTTTAATTACCTCATGAATTTTAATATCATTTATATGAGTAACCATGCAGTTTAAATATTCTTTATACTTTTCCGAGCAATCAACAATAAAAATTCCTTCAGAAAACCAAAAAAACTCGATCGGCATAAACGTAGATGCTGGAGTAATTAATGTAGTGTGCGCATCTCTAAAAGACGCGACTATCTTTGCAATTTTTACAACAATATCGTATTCATTATATTTTTCTAGGTTTAAGATAAGATCCTCAATCTGTTTACTGAAACTGTTTTTATCTTGATGAAAAAAAAGATTTTTGTGCCGCATTGGCAATTCTAATTCTAACTGTCTTATATCTTCTGTCCAATTGTCTATCCATTTATTAACCATTCTTCCCCCTTATTATTACAACAATAGATTACTTCAATTATTAGTTTCATAGTCTTTGCTTCAATTTTGCCGATAGCATAAATCGTTTTTACTCGTTTTATTTTGATAAAGCTTTATTCAAATCTCTAATTTTCGCTTTACACCCTCCGGAGTTTGCCAGCAAATTTGTTAGATTAAAGTATATGCTCCCAGTCACTTCTGGATATTTTTTATTTATGCCGATTTGCACTGCAATTTGCTTCGCAACAACTTCCCTATACAGCCCCTGACTTATATACAACTTGACGTTTGTTCCCTTTACTTCTTTTGACCACCACGCAACTAACGTTTCGTAGTCTGCCGCTTTATTTCCCGTTTCCCAGTAAATTTGAGGTGAAACGTAATCAATCCAGCCATTTTTTATCCATGTCCTTGTATCGGCACAAACTGAATAATATGATTCATTACCCGTCGTTTTAGATCCAGTTGGGTCCGATTTTTTGTTTTTCCAAATTCCAGATGGACTTATTCCAAATAATACAGTGCTCTTTGTATTCTTGATTGTCGCACTAACTTGAGAAACCATAGCATTCACATTTTCTCTTCTACTGTTTGCAATTGCGCCATCCTTTCCCTCTCCTTTAGGTCGGGGATAATTTGATGGATAAAAGTAATCATCAAAAACAATTCCATCAACATCATATTCACTAACGATTTCCTTCACTGTCTCGGCTATGTGATTCCTCACGCCCACTTTTTCAGGGTTAAAATACAACGCATTTTGATAATTAATTACCCAATCTGGATTTAATCTAGCCAGATGATTTTTTGTAAGAGCACTTAGCTTCGTTCCAGTCTTCGTAATTCTGTATGGATTTAACCATGCATGAAAAGCCATCCCTCGCTTATGTGTTTCTTCGATCATAAATGCCATCGGATTATATCCAGGATCCTTTCCCTGTTTTCCTGTCAAAACATCCGACCAAGGGTTAATATCCGATTTATATAAAGCGTCGGACTTCGGTCTAACCTGAACCATTACAGTATTAATGCCAATTTCTTTCAATTTGTCCAAATTCGCAATAAACTCTTTTTTTTGTGCTTCCATATTATCTTTCGTTCGAGGAAAATCCATATTTTCCACCGTAGCTATCCAGACAGCTTGCATGGTCTGTTTGCTTGAAGCTGCTTTTTGTACAAAAGCCGGTTTCTGAACCGCGAATGTATTCAAATCACCAAGTAAAATATTCGCCACTAAAAACATAGCCACCAGTATATATATTGTCTTTTTCAAATTATTTATCTCCTTATTTTTCTGATTAGTTTAACAATTGATTAATAGTCTAATGGTACTCACCCTTATTAAATTTGTCAAACCGCTTCTATAATAATTGAAAATTGTAGTTCCTTCATAGATTGCTCCTTTTATTATATTTTCTCAAGTTCTTTAATAATTTGAATCGTCTTCAAAATCCATTTAAGCGAACCTTCAAGTCGATATCCTTTGAACCCCGACTCTTGCAATATGTCGGAAATATCATCTTCCGTAATATCTAGATTAATAAGCCCATTTAGTCCTCCGCGTTCCTTTGCAATTTCACAAACATAATCATAATAGGTGCCGGAATAGCCGAAGCTGGTTGCAAAGCTTATCGGATTAGCTACAGCTTGCTCTACCATTTCCTCAGTATCTTCATAAAACAAACTGTGACCATTGTCATAAAGCGGATAAAAAGTTTCACTTTCATCGCTTATTTTTATAGCAATGTTAGAAAGATGACGGTCGTCCTGACGAGTAATAAAGTCCAGCAAAATCATCTTAGAAATATTATCTTTATACTGTGGACGAACTGTAATAAGGTTCTGATATTCGTTGTCTGAACGAGCACCGTCAAATAAGCGACGAAAATGTACTATGTATTCTTTAGAAAAATTATATAAAAAAGCTGAAAAAACTATGTCTTTTTCAACGCGGTATGCTGGACAACATGGAACTTTTAATTTTTTTGCTAGTAAATAAACAGCCACTTCTGATTCAACATCTGTGCTCAGCGGACTGATCCGCTGTTTATAAACGCCATATTTCCCATTATAAACGCCGTAACGCTTAATGTTGTAACCCTCGGGTGTGTCGATGCTATCGCCTACAAGGTCAATTTTTTGATGAAAAACCGAATCAAAAACATTCGTAATAATCGTGTCCAGTTTCTCATCTTCGTTGTTTGAAATCCATAACAAATCTTTAGGGTGAATACCTCTGGTAATTTCAGCAATGCGCAAAACATCGTAATAAAAAAGCCCACATCGGAACAATATTTTTTCAATATCACGACGATCACGACTCACAACACGTTCGGAATAATGTCAATTTATATTGTTCCGAACGAGCCAAAGATTGTTCCGAACGAGTTAAATACTAATGAAATAAACAATAAAAAGAACCTTTCAGTCAACGAAATTATTTTCACTTCTAAATGTTTAATACAATATATTTCTGTTAAAATAAAAATTGATACATAAAAATCTAGTGAATAACGTTTAATTTTGTAGCATGTGATAATGATTTTTTTAAATAATTTGGAGGCTACTATGGTTTACATTACAGGAGATACACATGGCGATTTTCGTCAAATTGCTTTTTTCTGCGATACACACGGCACAAAAAGAGAAGATATTATGATTATTCTAGGTGATTCAGGAATAAATTATTATTCTGACAAACGCTGTGAGGAACTTAAAAATATACTCTCCGAACTACCAATCACCCTCTTTTGTGTAAATGGTAACCACGAGAATAAACCACAAAATATTACTTCATATATAGAACACGAATGGCATGGCGGACTTGTTTTTGTTGAATCTAAATATCCAAATATACTATTTGCAAGTGATGGCGAGATATTTGATATTGACGAAAAAAAGTGCATCGTTATTGGTGGAGCATATAGCGTGGACAAATTCTATCGTTTGGCGAAAGGTTATAGCTGGTGGGAAGATGAACAACCTTCCGATGAAGTCAAATCTTCAGTTGAGGCCAAACTCACTGGAGTTGATAATAAGGTTGATATAGTATTGTCACACACATGTCCTCTAAAATATGAGCCCATTGAAGTTTTTTTGTCATTCATTGACCAATCTTCCGTTGATAAAAGCACAGAAGAATGGCTTGATAAAATCGAGGAGCAGACTGATTACAAGAAATGGTATTGTGGTCATTACCATACCAAAAAGCGAATTGACCGTATGCAATTTATGTTTGATAGCATAGATGAGTTTAGACTTTAGGAGTGGATGATATTGAATTTTGTCTGCTAATGATTACCACATTCTAATTTTCCAATAAAAAATCGACAATATTTTTATGAATAATTCCATTTCTTGAATGATTGATTTTGTCCATAGAAATCACCAAAAAAAGTCTTTTACGCAAGACTTTTGCATGGTATTTTGTGTTTTTGTCTTTTATAGGATTAATCTAACTGAAAAAACCTTTGCTTTCTGTCTTTTGCAGTATATCCAATCCAAGCGCGAAATCATCTAACTATAATGTCTTCTCTTTTTGGCCCATTTGAAATAAACTTAATTGGATATCCTACTTCACTTTCTATAAATCCAATATACTTCTTTGCATTTTCAGGTAAATCCTCATAAATACGAACATTTCTAATATCACATTTCCACCCTTTAAACGATACATAAACTGGTTTCGCTTTATTTAAACTAGGAGTAGTCGGAAAATTTTTAGTAACTTTTCCATCAATCTCATAGCCAACGCATACAGGAATTTCATCTAGATAACTTAAAACATCTATTAGCGAGAGAGCAATTTCTGTTGTACCTTGCAACATGCATCCATACTTGGTAGCAACAGAATCAAACCATCCCATTCTACGAGGTCGTCCTGTCGTTGCTCCATATTCTCCACAATCTCCACCTAATCTGCGAAGTTTTTCTGCTTCATCTCCAAAAATTTCACTAACCATTGCACCTGCACCCACACATGAGGAATATGCCTTAACAACTGTAACAATCTCTTTAATTTCATATGGTGGAATTCCTGCACCAACTGCAGCAAAACCCGCCAATGGTGAAGACGATGTTGTAAAAGGATATATTCCATTATCGGGATCTTTCAATGCGCCAAGCTGTCCTTCAAGTAAAATTTCTTTGTTTTGCTTGATTGCATCGTTAAGAAGATATGAAACGTCACATACCATTGGGCGTATTTGTTCTTTATAACCTAAAACTTCGTTGTATATTATATTTTCATCAAGTGGAGAAGCATTATAAAGACTTTTCAAAACTTTGTTTTTAACATTACAAACAGAATTAATTTTTTCTTTAAGAATTTCATCATCAAATAAATCACTAACTTGAATCCCTATTTTAAGATATTTGTCAGAGTAAAATGGTGCGATACCTGACTTGGTTGATCCAAAACCATTCAGACCAAGCCGCTCTTCTTCCAATTTATCAAAAAGTATGTGATATGGCATCACGATCTGTGCTCTATCGGATATTTTTATATCCGGCATTGGAACCCCTTTTTCAGATAGACTTTTTATTTCGCTGAAAAACATTTGTAAATCGAGAGCAACTCCTTGAGCTATAACATTTGTAACACCTTTCCTAAAAACACCAGAAGGCAAAATGTGCAAAGCGAATTTACCATATTCATTAATTATCGTATGCCCTGCATTTGCGCCTCCTTGAAACCTTACAACAATCTCAGACTGACCAGCAAGCAAGTCCGTCATTTTACCTTTTCCTTCATCTCCCCAATTACCACCAACTATAGCTTTAACCATAAAAAACCTCCAATAGTAAGATTAATGAACCGGTCTCATGGCTTCATCTTAATACAGAAAGTCATATAAATAAAATCAATATTAGTTATGATAGGTATAATTATTAATTATGATACCAATGTATTGAGTAATTTTTTACCAGCCGGTGAAATGGGCATCTTTTCACTATAAACGACACAAATATTTCTTTCTGGTATAGGCGTTTTCAAATTAATCTCAAATAAATTTCCATTGTTTAAATACTTTTCTGCAAAATTTTTAACAATACAACCTATTCCTAAGTTTCTTTTTGCAAACTGAACTATCAGTTCACTAGTTGCCAATTCAAATTCGGGGTTAAGTTTTGATCCATTAGTTTTGAAAAATCCATCTACATATTTTCTAGTACTTGTTCTTTCTTCGAGACAAATAATCGGGTATTTTTCCAACTCTACGAGACCTATTTTCTTATGTTTCAACTCTGAAAATTTTTCATTTGCAATAAATATATCCTGAATTTTACATACAGGGATGATCTTAAGTCCATCAATATGTAAAACTGGATCACTTACAACAGCAAAATCAATTTTTCCTGCATTTAAGCATTCCAAAGTTTCTGGCGTTGGAGCATTAGAAACCCTTACCTTTACCTTAGGATAAATGCTGTGAAATTGTTCGAGATGTGTTAACAAATAATACTGTAGAGTCATATCGCTAGCACCAATTCTTATTTCCCCTGTTTCTAGTGTCAACAATTCCTTGTATTTATTCTCAGCTTGTACAAGGTACTCATATCCCTTTGATACATATACAAAAAGTAGCTCCCCTTCTGGCGTAAGTGTGACACCCTTTGGAGTTCGCAGAAATAATCTACCTCCAAGAGAGTTTTCAAGTTGTTTTATTGCTTGGCTCACCGCAGGTTGAGAAATGTAAAGTTCAGTCGCAGCTCGGGTTATGCTTTTATGTTTTGCTACATAATAGAAAACCTTATAAAATTCTAAATTGACCACAATATAACCACGCCTTATCAATAATATTTTTAGTATAACCTATAATTATTTTAGCACAGATTCTATAATGTCGTTTTGTAAAGTTAAATGAAAATTGAGAACCTGCTACACTTTCTATGTTTTATCTCGGCAAAAATTCTTTTAGAAATATTGTTTTATATTTCGCAATGCCTTTAATGTCTCGTTTTCCGATACCTATTCCCATTCTCTGATATCTGGGATTAATATAACATCTTAAATATAAAACACTGTGAACCCATTCTTTAACACGTATCTTATAACTGTTTAAACCCGCTTGACTTTTAATTATGGCGAATTCGCCATAATTAAAATCAGGATTATATATTTGTTCCCATATCCCTATAAATTCAATAGTGTTCCTATTTCTAAGCCAATCAGAAATAAAAAAATCACCGTCTTTTGCCTTAAGCATATCTGTTAATGAAATATAATCATTATCATTTTTACCAGTTGATGTTATTATTCTTAAATCCAACTAAAATTCCGAGTAGCAAACTGGAATAGAATTTCATCCCTTTGCAGTATATACTCTTGTTAAATACTTCATTAGATAATTTTGCTAATATTTTTATATTTTTACAATACTTATATGAACCACAAGAGAATTTTAGTGAATATAAGTGCCCTGCATTTAATGGCAGTCTTCTATTCTGCAATTCCAAAACAATTTTCAAAAATAACTATTCCAAGCTTGCCACTCAAAAACATCTGAAGTTAATTCTTTTTTCGGGTTTAATAAAATTAACATCAAGCTCGTCACCCTCTCGGGTTTTTTACCACTGTCTGTCGCTTCGCTCCCCATAGGGTGCGGCTGGTCGCAGACTGCGTCTGCTGCTCGCCCATGCATCCTGTCTGCCCCTTCATGGCGGCACTTCGTGCCTGTCACCCCCGGAAATGAAATCCGATTGTCTCAAAATCTACAAATCTAGTTATAAATTATACTCATTTTCGACAATCTCTAATAGGAGGAGATGCTCTCCTCCTATTAATAATTTGCGTTTATGCTTATAGTTTTATCATTAACTCAAATTATTTTACCACGTCTATGACAGGGGTTCAATTCTCCTTTTGTTTTCATAAATTAAAATTAATAAACCATCAGCATAAATGCCGATGGCTTTTAATTTTCATTGGTCTATAATGAGCGTTATTGAAACAATTTTTATGTAAACATTATTGATTAGTCTTGCTTGGTTTATCTATTTTATAACCATCTTTATTTAATGATTTTATAGAAAAACCCAGCGACTCTCCTGTTTCTGCATCATAATATATTGTAGATACTGCATTTTCAACATACCCATACTCTATATTATAACCCTTGGGATAATGTATTATTGTGACCCAAACCATACGATCTTTTGAAATAGCAGGATCTAAATCAAATTCTGTATATTTTTCTAGAAGTTCTTGATAAGTTATCAATTCCTTTTTTAAATATTCAGCATCATCTTTTAAATATTTTTGGTCAACATAGCCCTGCATCCCTGTAACATCTTTACAATTATTAGACATGTCTTTATTAGGTTTATATTTTTCCTCAACTATCACAGGCTTAAAGTCTTTTCCTTCAGATTTTATTGCCCTTTCCTCAAAACCATTTGTTTGGTCTTTTAGGAAATCATATCTTGTAAAACTTTTAGCGTTTGCATAAACTAATCCTATTGATGATAATAACACCAAAAGTATAACGCTTACAAATAGTATTCTTTTATTATTCATACAATTTTTCCTCCACATTCTATTGTTGTGTAAAAGTTGTTTTATTATTCGCACTACTATAACTGCAATTAACTAGTCCTGTATTATCCGTAGCTGTAACGGTTTTATTACTCCATTTCTTCCAAATCACCTCAGTAGTATTTCCATCATTATCATAATCATCCGTATCTCTTGCAAAATAGTATTGTTCGCTTATATAAGTACTTGCTATGCTTTGGGAGGAATAGTCAGTATTTACTACTTCAAAACCTTGATCGTCAGTTGACCCGTTAACATACCCCACTGTATCGCTAAATGCACCGATGTATGTAGACCCAATATAAATCTCCCAAAGATTATTGTTGTCAATGTAATCTACTATAGTAATTGTATATTCTGTGCCTACCGTTGCAGACTTGCTAGTTATTTTAGAAGCCGTAAAAACTCCATCTATAAACTTTGCTTTAAAGAATCCATCATAGTTTTCTGCTACATTATTGCCCATATTTATTGCACCTTTTTTGTACCCTACCTCAAACCATGAAGATGTGTTTTTTACTGGAATCCACTCTTCAAAGTTAATCTTGTTCCAATATCCAGTAGTTGAATTCCAACCTGATGTTATAGTTGGAATTTTGAAATTCCCCTTAATACCATGATGATTAGCACAAGATATGCTTTCAATACAGTGATCATTGGCAAAAACGGTTCCAAACGAACACAAATTGCAAATAAACACAATCAAAACTAATACAGTAATTTTCTTCATTTTTTCAACGCTCCTTCTCATACAATAAATTAATTATGGGTTTTTATAGTTTATGAATCCTATAATCTATTACATATATTATCATTTTGTCCAATGGGCGTCAATGGTTTTTTTTGAATTATTTTACTTCATAATTCGACAATCATCATTGTTAATGCGATTTCAGGCGTAAAATTCTGAACCATATTTATACGTGAAGCGTATAT
Source organism: uncultured Clostridiaceae bacterium (assembly GCA_964477445.1). Taxonomy (GTDB): domain Bacteria; phylum Bacillota; class Clostridia; order Lutisporales; family Lutisporaceae; genus CAYZED01. Next base: position 27,200 of record CAYZED010000006.1, read on the forward strand.
CCTCTTCTGAAAACATAGTTACTCTATCCACCTGAGTTATGCCGCTA
>CAYZED010000006.1:27256-31715 GCA_964477445.1 uncultured Clostridiaceae bacterium
ATGCTTCGCATGTTTCTGGTGTTAATTCTTTCTTTTCTTAATTTTTAAAATTAACACCACGCTCGTCACCCTCTCGGGTTCGATTCCCCACTCGTTCTTTTCTATGAAAAAATAAAAACCACTTACTTATGTAAGTGGTTCTATCTTTTCATTGGTGGAGGCGAGGGGAATCGAACCCCTGTCCGAAAGCGCCTTAACCAGAACTTCTCCGAGCGCAGTCAATGATTTTACATTCCCTCTATCAAGCGCCCGTTGACAGGCTCAAGACTTCAGTAGCTTCATAATGCCGCACAATCGCAAAGCTTAAACTGTGCCGTTCTCCACTAAATGACACCAGGAACCCGAAGCGTAGACACCCCGGCCTGATGGCAGCCTAATTAGGCTGCGTACGCGTAATTATCGTTAGCGTTTAAATTGTTTTTTCTAGCTTTTAACGTGGTTGCCAGTATCACGGCTCGCTATTCCAATTTCAACTACCCCCGTCGAAACCAGTACGCCCCCTTAATATTCCTTGCCTCTAAACTGCCTTTCGATTTCTCTCTTGGCATCTTTTTCAGCAAGATCATGACGTTTGTCATGAAGGAGTTTACCTTTTGCGACAGCCAGCTGAACTTTTACTCTACTTCCCTTTAAGTATACCGACAAAGGAACCAAAGTATAACCTTTCTGCTGAATGTAACCTATCAATTTGTTAATCTCATATTTGTGAAGCAAAAGCTTCCTGTCTCTCAGAGGATTAACATTATGAATATTTCCTTGTTCATAAGGACTTATATGAAGATTATAGACAAAAACTTCGCCTTTGACTATAGCAGCATAACTATCTTTTAGATTAAGTGAACCTTTTCTGACAGATTTCACTTCGGTTCCTGTTAATTCTATACCAGTTTCATATGCTTCTTCAATAAAATACTCGTGTCTTGCTTTTCTATTAGTTGCAAGCTGTTTAAAACTATCATTTGCCACAGTGTTCTCTGCCTCCTTCTTCCTAATCTCTGACCTTTTCATGATCTAAACATGACCCTATATGATTATATCATCCCTTAAAACTTTGTCAAACCGCTCATGTTTCAATGTTTACATATCAATTAAGGTTATTTCCCCTTCGAGCTCTTAATTTTACCGCCGCCGTTATTTCCCGCAGGTTTTGAACCAAATTTTCCACCCGCTTTGTATCCCGAGCTTCCTCCTGGTCTTCCTCCAGACTTACCTGATTTTTCGCCAGGTTTAGAAGGTTTAAGTCCGCCATACTTTTCCATATAGTAGCTTGTCGGTTTATTTGCGGCTTTTTCGTCTAAAAGTTCCGGTTTGTCGTTTCCATACTTAAATGAACGTGAGGTTTTATCTCTATTAACTCTTTTTTCATATTCTTCTGGTGCTTTCCCTTTTTCCTCAAAATATCCATCATACGGTTCGTCTGATTTTCTCTTCTTTGTATCATACGCATCCGCTTTGTTTTTTGAGTCATAATTTACAGTTTTATTTTTCGGATCATAGTTTACATCTTTATTTTTCGAGTCATAATTCACAGATTTGTTCTTTACACCCTTCATTTCTGTATCTGCAAATTCACTAAAGCTCATTTTTTTCGGTTTATCATCTCTGTCTTTAATATATGGCTTTTTTTCAGAAGTATAGGACATATTTTCGTTTCTTCTGTTATTAATTTCTTTGCTGTCTTTCTTTTGAGCATCGCTTTTCACGAATTCTTTTTTAAAGCCTTCTTTTTTAGCGCCTTCTGCTTTCACATATTCTCTTTTCGGCTCTTCTCTTTTTGCGCCTTCTGCTTTCACGTATTCTCTTTTCGGCTCTTCTCTTTTAGCGCCTTCTGATTTCACGTATTCTCTTTTAGGCTCAGTACCAGTCAGTTTTTCTACTTTGTCTTTCACTTTACTACTCCTACTGCGAGTTGCGTAACTCCTGCCCTCGGGTTCATATTTGTTTTCTCTTACGTTCCTTAGTGCTTCTTTTCCGCTTATTGCAGTCCTTCTTGATTTTATTTTTTTGTCCGAAACATTGGTGGCTTCACCTTCAGACATATCTGTGTTTTCAACACTGGAAGATATTTTTTCTACTATACTAAAGTCAATTTTTCGCGAACCCACATCAGCTTTATCAACTCTAACTTTGACTACGTCGCCAATTCTAAATGCAAGGTTTCTTCTCTCGCCTCTTAGCAAATGATTTACATCGTCAAATTGATAATAATCATCAACAAGACTATTTACGTGTACAAGCCCTTCAATAGTGCTTGGAAGTTCAACATAGAATCCAAATCCTTGCACGCTTGTAATAATGCCATCAAATTCCTCTCCGATATGTTTGCTCATGAATTCAGCTTTTTTCATATCATCAACTTCACGCTCAGCTTCGTCGGCTCTGCGCTCCATTGCAGACGAGTGTAATGCAATTTCACCAAGAATGCTGTCGTAATGCTTAATTCGTTTCTCAGACATCTTTCCATTCAAAGTTTCCTTAATAATTCTATGAATAATTAAATCGGGGTATCTTCTTATAGGAGATGTAAAATGGCAATAATACTTTGCTGCCAATCCAAAATGCCCCAGACAATCTGCCGTATAACGAGCTTTTTTCAAGGATCTTAGCATCATTGTGCTAATCAAACGCTCTTCTCTTCTGCCTTTTACCAGTTCCATCATTTCCTGAACAGCTTTTGGCTGGGTTTCCTCTGCCGAGATTTTGAATCTAAGTCCAAAATTATGAGCAAAATCAGCAAATGCCTTAATTCTTTCTGGATCCGGTGTTTCATGAACTCTATAATACTACCCCTATTTGTTCTTCTATTATTCAAAATTCCTTGGAGCGTTTTCATTTCGCCAAGCATATCGAGGATTTGTGCGTATCTTTCTAGCACTTCAGGTTCTTTATCAAAAATCCTATTTACGTTATTATATGTCATTCTCTCTGCGGTTTTTATAACGCTCTCAAAAATCTCATAATTCACAACTTTACCATTTTGATTAATCTCCATATTACAGCTGAGTGTAAGCCTATCAACCTTTGGGTTCAAACTGCATATTCCATTTGATAATCTCGGAGGAAGCATCGGCAAAACTCTATCCACCATGTAAACACTGGTTCCACGATCCACTGCTTCTTTGTCAAGTGGAGAATTCTCGGTTACATATTGTGATACATCTGCAATATGAACTCCTAATGAATAATTTCCATTACTGAGGCGTTTTAGTGATACAGCGTCATCAAGATCCTTGGCATCGTCGCCGTCTATCGTAATAATGAGCTCGCCTCTTAAATCTCTGCGATTTGCGATATCGTCTTCACTAACTTGTTCTGGCACTTTTTCGGCCTGCTTCAGTGCATCTTCAGGGAATTCCATAGGTAGCCCACGATTTTTAGCAATAGAGAGAATATCTATTCCGGCATCATCTTTGTGCCCCAATATTTCCACGATTCTTCCTTCAGGATTATTGCCCTCAAAAGGCCATCTCGTTATTTCAACGACTACTTTAAAATTATCCTTCAAATCTACTGAATTGTATTTTGAAATGTAAATATCATTAAGAATTTTTGTGTCATCTGGTATTACGAAACCATAATTTTTGTTCCTATGATACGTTCCAGTTACAAAACGATTTGCTCGTTCAATAATCCGAATAACTTCGCCTTCTTGCCTATTTCCTTCTTTTACTTTGCTATACCTACCCGCTCTGCCAAAAGAATCCTGGTCTTTGACTTTAACAAGAACTCTATCATTATTCATTGCTTCATTGAGATTTTTCACTGGTACAAAAATATCTCCAAGCTCTCTATTATCTCTTATTAGAAATCCAAAACCTTTTGCGTTGATTGATATTTTTCCGGCATAAATTCCAAAAACCTCACTAGATGCGATTCGCCCTTTTTTGTTTCTGATAATCATGCCATTATCTTCTAGTTTTTTAATTTCTTCTTTAAAAAAGTCTGCTAAGCTCATTTCTCCCTTAATACTCGCTTGTATTGAAAATAAAGCTTCTTTTTCCTCTAATTCTAAATATGAAATCAAATCTATTACTACGGTTTCTTCACTAGCTGCCTCAAAATATCTATTTCTAATGTACTCAATTACTAGTTTTTCATAATCAATTTTGTCCAAAATATTCTCATTCTCGATAGCTTCTATATTAAATTTTTCTGTTACGAATTTTTCTACATCTTCGTTTTTTGCCATTCAGGCATCACCTCATTCTTTTTAAAATCATGGTATAAAGTGTAATATCGAATTTAGATAAGTTATGCCTACTAACTGAATGATAAGCAAAACTGGAAATCCAATTAAAAACTTTAAGTGTTTTGTTTTATGTCTGAAATACTCCATTCCAAGCCATCCACCGGCTGCCCCACCTATAAAAGCTAAAGTAAATAAAGTAACCTCAGGGATCCTTCGTCTTTTTAATTTTGCATTGTTTTTGTCTACACCCATTAGTACAAAACATAATAC
>CAYZED010000006.1:31725-41557 GCA_964477445.1 uncultured Clostridiaceae bacterium
CTTGAATTGTATGTTAATTTTATAATTTATGATTCTTATGATTATTTATGATGCTTATGATTATTCCTGTAATGTGAATTCATATTGATTTTATATTATCTAAATTTCCGACACATATTTTCTCAAAGATTTAAGAATCCCCTTCTGCAGAGACGTTAGTTCTTTAGACGGTTTTTTGTCCAAGAAATCTTTTATTGAATATCCTTCTTTAAATATTGCAAAATCATACTTGCCGAAACCTATTGCTTTCTCGGGACATCCATACACACATCTCAAACAAACATAACAGTTTTTACCAAAAATCGGCATTCCTTCTTTTAAACTAATGTTTTGAGCAGGACATGACTCCAAACATTTACCACAGCTCGTACAATCTTTAGTAATTTTAAAGTACTTATTTACGCTCTTCCAAGCTAGATGTTCCAGGCCATAAATCCATCCAAACATATACGGCAAAACTTTATCATTTCTTACGCTTTTCCAGCCGCTTGTTAATTCTCCAGCCATCTTTTCTGCTTTTTTCATAGAAGCATCAACTAGCAAAATATTCACATCCTCAGGATAAGCATAAAAAAGATTTGCTGGCATATAAAACTGTCTTTCATAAATAACTTTTCCGCCTATCGATTGAATGCTTTTTTTTAATCTAAAATGAGCTATATCATTAAAGTATGCAGGTCCCGCGCAAGTGGAGAAAATAAAGAATTCAGGAATATTTTTTAACTCTTTTAGCATTGGAGTGAGAATTTTTTTAAAAAATTCGAAAATCACTCTCGGTGGCATAAATCCGTAAATCGGGAATCCCAGCCCTATATAATCAATTACCTCAGTTCCATCTTCAGTTCCGACTTTGATAAAATCTTTTACTGAAATATCACCGAAAAGATGGTCTTCAATCTTAAACGTATCAACATTATTACCTTTTTCAATTAAGCTTTCAGTAAGTTTATTAGTCACTAACTCTGTATTTCCTGTTCCTGAAAAGTAAAAAATCATCATTTTCATAACTATACTTCATCCTCTTCATTTTTTGACATAATATATTCATTAAATAGCAATTTAATTATAGCTGAGACTGGAACAGCTAGAAGCATTCCAAGCAGTCCAAAAAACGTTCCTGCAACAATAATTGAGAGTATTACAAACACAGGGTGTAAACCTACACTCTTCCCAACAACCCTTGGCGTAATAAACATTGTATCAATTTGCTGAATTGTCACAATAACTAGAATCGCTAAAACTGCCTTAATCAATGATCCAGACAAAATCGCGACGATAACGGCTGAAATCATTGCAATTAACATTCCAAAATACGGAACAATATTACCAACTCCAGCAAGTGCTCCAAGTATCAATGAAAAATCAAGTCCTATAATTGAAAATCCTATAATACACAAAATACCGACTATGAAAGCATCCAAAAGTTGCCCTCTAATAAACCCAGAGATTACATCATTGATTTCTGAAAAAACTCGTTTACTTCTCTCAGACATCGACTTAAATCCCACTAAAGCTAAAACTGATATAAACACTTTTCTGAAATACTTAAAATCAAATATCAAATAGAAAGAAATCAAAATTCCTAAAAAGAAATTAAATAAATTTCCTCCCAAAGCACCTAAAAATGAGATGAACCCATTTAATGCGCTCCCAATTATATCTTTTGTTCTATTAATAATTTCAACTGATTGAGATTTAAACTGGTCAGATAATCCGAATTCATTCAGTTTTGCTGAAAATTTGGAGAAAATATCATTGTAAGTGTTAATGTACTTTGTGATTTCATCAGAAAAGTTTCCTGCTCGCATAACAGCGCCACTTCCACCAACTATCAACTTATATATTAGTACTATAAGCCCGAAAATAACTAGTACTACTATTAAATAAACTGTTATTAAGCTAACTGTTCGACATAACCTTACCCTTTTTTTGTTTTGGAAAAATTTAATTTTATTTCTTAAAATATTTTCTATCCTTAAAACAGCAGGATAGAGCAAATACATCAAGATTAATCCAAATATTAGAGGTTTTAATACACTAATAATCGAACCCAAAACAAGCATAAGAGTCGATCCAATGATTGCAATGTTTTTTAGTATTTCATATAAAATATATGCTGCTGCAAGTGTTCCCAATATATAAACCGAGACTTTCAAGTACTTTTTATCTAGCTCCAAGATATATTCCTCCATTATTTTAATAATCAAAGCCAATTATTCCTGCTTTTATCTCTTATATATGATTATATACGAAAAAGAGTTATATATATACCCTATTGCAAAACCTTTGTAAGCCTGTTATAATACCACTTGTCGGATATATACTATTTCACGGAGAGATGGCTGAGCTGGTCTAAGGCACACGACTGGAAATCGTGCGATCTGTAACAGGGTCCGAGAGTTCGAATCTCTCTCTCTCCGCCACTAAGAAAAAACAACCTCAACGATTAGTTGAGGTTTTTTTATGCGGAGAATTTGGAATGATTCGAACTCGAGAGAGCGAGCGAAGATTAGGAACATCATAAATTGATGTTTCCTGAGCGAGTGCCGAAGACGTCAGTCGAGGTAGGAAAACAGCAATCTGTTGCTGTTTTTCGAATCTCTCTCTCTCCGCCACTAAGTAATGTAAGCCTCATCGAGAAATCGGTGAGGCTTTTTAATGTTCAAAAGGCGAACTAAAAAGAGATTCGAACTCGAGAGAGCGAGCGAGTAAAGAAACGTCTTATCTCTTTCATTCCCACCTTTCTTATGGTAAAATGTAGTAACAAAATATTTTAAAATAAGGATGGTAACTATGATCCAAAATGAATTCATTGAAGCCGAATTGAATGATTCTGATTTAAAATACCTTAATCTACTTTCTAAACAATACCCTACTATCGACTCAGCTTGCACCGAGATTATTAATCTCAAGGCCATATTAAATCTTCCAAAGGGAACCGAGCATTTCCTTTCTGATATTCATGGAGAATTCGAGCAATTTCAGCATGTCTTAAAAAATGCATCTGGTGTAATAAAACAAAAAATTGAAGACATTTTCGGCAATACACTTCGCAGTACAGAAAAAAAAGAACTAGCTACAGTTATATATTATCCAGAACAAAAACTTGAACAAATCAAGAAAACAGAGTCTGCTATCGAAGATTGGTACAGAATTACTCTTTATAGATTAATTAAAATCTCAAAAGTTGTTTCCTCAAAATATACTCGCTCAAAGGTCAGAAAAGCACTCCCCGAATATTTTGGATATATTATAGAAGAACTTATGCACGATTATCAAGAAATTGGAAACAAGCAGGAGTATTATGAAGGTATTATAAGTACAATTATTGATATTGGAAAAGCTAAAGACTTTATTATCGCTTTATCAAAATTAATTCAGCGTCTTGCTATCGATAGATTACATATTATAGGTGATATTTACGACAGAGGTCCTGGCGCCGACATAATTCTTGATACTTTGATGGATTACCATACTGTTGATATTCAGTGGGGTAATCACGATATACTTTGGATGGGTTCAGCTGCTGGATCTGAAGCATGTATTGCCAACGCTTTAAGAATTTCACTGCGATACGCAAACTTAAGAATTCTTGAAGATGGATATGGCATCAACCTACTGCCTTTAGCCACTTTTGCTATAGAAACTTACGTAAATGATGCGTGTACCCAATTCAGACCAAAACAAACAGTCGGAAAAGAATATAGTAAAAAAGAAATTGACTTACTAGCAAAAATGCACAAAGCTATAGCAATTATTCAATTCAAACTCGAAGAAGAGATTATAAGACGCAGACCTCAATATAATATGGAAGATCGATTAATTTTGAACAAAATCAATTTTTCAGATGCCACAATAACACTAGATGGAATAGTCTATAAGCTTAATGACCCTGACTTTCCAACTATTGACCCTGCTAATCCCACTCTTCTGACCGAAGATGAGCGTGAATTAATGGACAAATTGAAAACTTCATTTATAAATAGTGAAAAGTTACAAAAACACACTAAATTCTTATTCTCAAAAGGAAGTTTGTATCTGAAAATGAATGGCAACCTTCTTTATCATGGCTGCATTCCTATGACTCCAGAAGGAGAATTTGACAAACTTCATGTTAATGGACGAGACTACTCAGGAAAAGAATTCATCGACAGGCTTGAGCGCCTGGCGCGAGAAGGTTATTTTTCAAATGAGGATGACGATGCTAAATTATATGGTATGGACTGTATGTGGTACCTTTGGTCAGGCCCTAAATCACCACTCTATGGCAAGAAAAAAATGGCCAGTTTTGAGCGATACTTTATAAACGAAAAAGAATCACATAAAGAAGAAAAAAATCCATATTTTCATTTTAGAGATAGTGAAAAAATCTGCATAAAAATACTAGAAGAATTCGGATTAAATCCTTCAGAATCAAGAATTATTAATGGGCATGTTCCAGTAAAAACAAAAGAAGGAGAAAGTCCAATTAAAGGCAACGGAAAAATCATTGTAATAGATGGTGGATTTTCTAAGGCTTACCACTCAAAAACAGGAATTGCGGGCTATACACTAGTCTATAATTCATATGGACTAGCTCTTACGTCTCACGAACCTTTTGCAACCACACAAATAGCTATTGAAGAAGAAAAGGATATTATTTCGCAAACTACAGTTCTGGAAAAAGTTGTTTATAGAAGACGTGTTGCGGATACTGATGTCGGCTCATCATTAAAACATCACATTAATGATTTATTATTGCTTTTAGATGCTTATCGTCAAGGTATTATAAAGGAAAGCCGATAGTATATTAGAAATAATAAAGAACGAAAATCCGATAGTATATTTAGAAATAATAAAGAACGAAAATCCGATTGTATAAATTAGTTAGCATAAAGTGTTAAAGAAAGTGTTGATTTCAAATGACTGAAAACTTCAAAAGACTTGAGTCATACGTCATTTTGTCACCTGAGGATATCAAACGCTTTAGAAATTACATCGCGTCAAGGTATTCTTCAGATACAAAAATAACTCAAGCTAATGTTCTTGCAAACACGATACATCGAGTTGTTGACAGATATTTAGGCGGTATTACACCCGAATTACTACCGTCTATTAAACAAGGCCTTTTTAAACATTTTATTGCTGGTGAAAAAGAATCGATTACCAAACTAGATGTCTTCAATGAAATCGCACTTCAAGACATTTCTATTATAGATGCTTGCCTTTGTATTTCAAATTGGATAAATGTGAATGAAAAATTTGATTTAAGAATGTCAGATATAAGTAGCAATATTTACTCATTGAGACGTCCATATATCGATGTTACGGCAGTTAAAAAAGAAGCACTTAAAGAAATATTATCTGTGAACAATACTTATGTGCCTCCTGTCATTGTTGAATCTGAGACGCTGGAGACATCAGGCTATTTCAATAAAGAAATCAAAACAAATACTATTACAAATCAAAACACAATTTTGAACACTTCCAGAAGCTCTAACACTTCAATAATCAAAAATGAAAACAATGAAATCAATAATAAAAATAATGTTGTAGTTAGTATTGATCGTAAAAAAAGAGCACTTACAAAAAATCGAATAGTTGCAATTGCATCAGCAGCTGCGATTTTCCTGTTTATTACATCCGGTTTTTCCTTAAACAGTTTTTTCTCAAAAAATTATAATAATGTTGCCACTAAATCAAATCCGACAAAAATTGCAGCTGTAAAAAATATTTTACAGCCATTTATAGGTAGTAAATTCATTAACATCGATTTGAGTGTTAGCCGTTCAAAAATAACGAGAACAAAACCGAACTCAACCACAGCCCTTACACTCGTGTCTGCTTCAGCGGTCAATCCGGAACTAACTCCAGTACTCACTCCAGTATTCAATCCGGAAATCAATCATGAACTCACTCCGGAAATCAATCAGGAACTCACTCCAGAAATTACTACAATACTTACTCCAGAAATCACTCTGAAGCAAACTCCAAGGCTTACTCCAAAGACCACGCCGAAAACTAATTCTAAGACATCTACAAAGCATATTCTAAATTCCTCGGTAAAAAAATCGGCTAAGTTTCCTTATCGCAAAATTGATTATTCTGACCTAAAATTCTTTTTAAAAGAATCGAATTCAATCCTTTCAGAGGATAAATATCTCAAACCAATTTTAGAAATCTCTGAAGCCAATGGATTAGACCCACGACTATTAATCTCAATTGCTGGTCAAGAACAAAGTTTAGTACCAAAAAGTCATCCAAACGCAAAAAAAATAGCAAATAATCCATTCAATGTTTTTCACAGTTGGCAAGAATATAATACAAATATTGCTGATAGTACTGCCATAGCATGCCGAACTATTAATAGGCTTCTTATAGGTTGTCCTGATAATTTTGATGCTTTAACATGGCTTAATAAATCTTATGCAACAGACAAAAATTGGCAAGACGGGGTTAGATTTTTTTACGATCAACTAATTGAAATTGATTGATTTTGATTGAAATTGTTTCTATTCGATTGGTTTTAATTGAAATTGATTGGTTTCAAATGAATTGATGGTGAATTGATTGAATTCGACTGGTTTTAAATGAGTTAATGGTGAATTGATAATGAATTAATGGTGAATTGATGGTGAATTGATGGTGAATTGATTGAATTCGACTGAATTACCCACCTTGCGTATTAAGGAGAAATATAATATAATTTTAGATTGTGTATAATATAAAAATAACTATATAAAAGAAGAGGTAATTTTAATGAAACTAGGTATTGTTGGGCTCCCAAACGTTGGAAAGAGCACATTGTTTAATGCTATTACTCAAGCTGGCGCTGAGTCGGCTAACTACCCTTTTTGTACAATCGAACCTAATGTTGGTGTTGTTGCAGTTCCAGATGATAGATTATCAAAATTAGCTGAAATTTATAACTCAAAAAAAATTGTTCCGACAGCTATTGAATTTTATGATATCGCAGGTTTGGTTAGAGGTGCAAGTAAAGGTGAAGGTCTTGGTAATAAGTTTTTGTCTCATATTAGAGAAGTTGAAGCTGTAGTACATGTAGTTAGGTGTTTTGAAAACAACGATATTGTTCATGTTGATGGAAGTATTGACCCTTTACGTGATATTGAAACTATAAATTTTGAACTAATTTTTTCAGATATAGAAATGTTAGAGCGAAGACTCCAACGTTCCCAAAAAGCTGCTAAAAATGATAAGGCAATTGCAATAGAAGTCGCACTAATCGAAAGAGTCATGAAGGTTCTCGAATCAGGTAAATCAGTGCGAACTCTTGATTTAACAAACGAAGAAAATGAAATAATAAAATCTCTTAATCTTCTCAGCTCAAAACCAATAATCTACGTTGCTAATGTTACAGAAAATGACTTAGCTGACGATGGTGCTAGTAACGATAACGTAATAAAGGTTAGAAAAGTTGCTGATGAAGAAAAGTCAGAAGTTATTGTCGTTTGTGCTCAAATTGAAGATGAGATTTCCCAATTAGAGTCTGACGAAAGAATAGTTTTTTTAAATGATTTAGGTTTAGAAAAATCAGGTCTTGATAAATTAGTTCAAGCAAGTTATAAATTACTAGGCCTTGTATCTTTCTTAACAGCTGGACCTATGGAATCAAGAGCTTGGGATATAAAGAAAGGCACGCTTGCGCCGCAGGCAGCTGGAAAAATCCACTCTGACCTTGAACGTGGCTTTATACGCGCTGAGGTTATAGCTTACGAGGATTTAGTGGTTCATGGTGGCAATATGGCTTCCGCCAAAGAAAAAGGTCTTGTACGCGTCGAGGGCAAAGAATACACCATGCAAGATGGTGATGTAGTACTTTTTAGGTTTAATGTATAGCGGCCTAAAAATGTACGGTACTTTTTAGGTTTAACGTATAACAGCCTAAAAATGTACGGTACTTTTTAGGTTTAATGTATAACGGCCTAAAAATGTACGGTACTTTTTAGGTTTTGTTCTGTTACCAAATTATTAATTATTGTTGTACAATATAAATATATTCGGTAGTCTATTTCCGACTTTTAAAAAATATAAAGGAGGCGCACTATGAGAATTGTTCTTATGGGAGTTGCTGGCACAGGAAAAGGAACGCAAGCGGATTACTTGGTCAAAAAGTACAACCTACCTCATATCAGCACTGGTGATATATTCCGAAAAAATCTCAAGGAAAAAACTGAAATAGGACTAAAAGCTAAAAGTTTTTTAGAAAAAGGTTATTTAGTACCTGATTTTATCACTACCGAAATTGTAGAAAAACGCCTTGTTGAAGTTGATTGCGAAAACGGATTTATATTAGACGGTTTTCCAAGAAATTTGGCTCAAGCTATTCATCTGGATGGTTTCTTATCGGAGCGTAATAAAAAAATTGATGCAGTAATAAACATAGAATTAAATGAAGACGTTCTAATAAAACGCGCACTTGGTAGATTGGTCTGTATTGATTGCACCTCAACTTTTAACCAGTTTTTCTATCCCCCAAAAGATTTATCGATATGTCCAAAATGTGGTGGCAAATTAATAAGACGTGAAGATGATAATTTAGATTCTATCCTGAATCGTATTAGTGTTTATAAAGGAGAAACCTTACCCCTTATCGAATACTACACTCACCATGGAACCCTATTACATATTGACGGAACCCCTTCTCCTGCTGCAGTTTTCAAATCTATAGATTCCGAACTCATCAGAATTGAGAAATCGTATCATCTTTAAGAAAGATTAAAACGGATAATTGCTTCAAATTAAAGTAATTATCCGTTTTTTATATTTTTTATTAGTATTTGTATATCTTAGTATTTGTTTTTTGTTTGTGTAAATTTTTTGTGGATATTCCAATTATTCATTACCAAATTATTTCTAAAATTTGACCCTTATAACAACGCCAACTGGCTTATCACAGGTTGTGTAAATGAATCCATTAATGAAAGTTATTCTTGATGGGAAAGAAACACTAAGTTTCATTTCTTTTATTTTTTCCATATTGTCAGTATTTAGTTTAATAAGTTTATCTCCATTATAGTTAAAAAGATTCCATGTACCAACGACAACATCCCGTCCATCATATCCCATAGAAAAATTCCCAACATCAAAGTTTTCACTTCCGGTAAACATAGAAACAAAAGACATATGTTCAGATAAAACATCAATTTTCACAACTTTTATTGGGTTAGTATCTGCAGTAGCGTAAAAATATTTACCATCAGTACAAGAGCTATGATAGTTTGTGACCCCTTTGACATATATTGATTCAACTTCGCTAAAATCATCCTTCTTAATTCTAAATATTCTTGCTTCGTTATCATTATCTTTGTCACTTACACCTACTATATAATCCCCGACCATAGTTATTGAGTGAATAGATGAAGCTTCTTCAGGTGTAAAATAGTATTCGCTAACTTTTTCCATATTTTCAGGATTGAATTTTATTAGTTTGGCGGATTCGTTATAAGTTGCTGCATAAACAAACTTGCCATCATACACCATAGATCTAATATAGCTATCATTTGGTTTTTCCCATAAATTATCTTCGCATTTTAATGTTCCAACTATTTGCATTGAGTCAGTATCAATTTTTGTAAATACGCAAGGGTCAGTAAAACTAGCATGAATTATTGTATGCTTATCAATTGTAACCATGGCAGAAACTCTCGTTTCATCTCTATTCTCATTAGCTGGTAATGTTAAATCTGAAATCCTCTTCATCTCTAATATATCAAATTTAACTATTTTAGCTGGGGTTACATTCATTCCTAAGTATGCATATCTTTCACCATCATAAACAAGTGCACATGCATTATTATCCGTTGGATCTAATACCGTGATTATGTCATCATCT
>CAYZED010000006.1:41567-51435 GCA_964477445.1 uncultured Clostridiaceae bacterium
ATCTGATTCTAATATATTCTGAGACTTAATAACTAGTTCGTAATCCCCAATTTTATTTGGATAGAAATGAGAAACCTTAATGTAATAATCACCCGGGTCATATACCACAGAGAAATTAAAGTTTTTCAAGTTTCCACTATCATCATTAGATGAAACAAATTCATATTTTCCATTAACTAATCTATAAATTTCAGCAAATGTATCTGTAGTTCCTTCAGAACAAAGATTTACTTTTGACCTACTATTAATTGAATACTTAAAATAATCAACGTCTCCTTTATATTGAATACCACTAGACGTAGTTGATGTGCTATTTATTAAAGTAGCCGTTTCAAAAGTATTTCCATGTTCGTCTGGAACTTGTTTTTTTACTTTTATACTAATAGAGTATTCTCCGATCCTGTCTACATAATAATCTTTTATTAACAAATAGTGTTTGCCAGGCTTCAATGTAGCTTTAATATAAAAATTCTTCAAATCACCTTCATCATCATTTTCCTCTAGTATTGATTCATTTTCGTTATAAAGAATACCATAAGTATCTGTTGAACCTAATGTAGTAATTTCAACATCTGATTCAGTTTCTAATACAAATGAAATACAATCAACATCAGAATTATAGTTAATTTCTCCATTTAAGCTAATCGAATCATTAAAAACAAGATTCTTTGCAGATGAAATACTATTAGGGAAATCATCTTTTAATTCTTTAATATTGACACATAAAGAATAATCCCCTGCTCTCTCTGGATAATAATTTTGTATCTTAATCGTGGCGCTTACATCACTATAAGTTCCTCTAATCAAGAAATTTTTAAGAGTACCTGAATCATCATCAGTTAAAATCGCTCCGTCTGAAAAGTTAACCGTAGCTACAGTATCTGTATTTCCAGTCGTATAAATTTCCACCACGCACTGTCCTTTAATACTTAAATCAAAACAATCTATGTCGCCTTTGTAATCTAATTTACCGTTGTAAACGAAATTTCCAATGCCTGAGATTACTGGTGCGCCCTCGGATGTGTTTGGATAGTCATCGTCCGGAACAAAAACTGAATCAATTTTTAAAGTGTATTTCCCTATAGGTTCTGGGTAATAGTCTCTGATTGTTATATAATACGTTCCCGAAGAGAGTGTTGCATTAATATTAAAATTCTTTCCTTCTCCTTCATCGTCATTTGTGGCAATAGTTTTACCATCTTCAGTCATAAGAGTACCAAAAGTATCTATTTCGCTCAGCGTTTGTATAGTAACTTCAGATTGTTTTTTTAATTCAAATTTATAATAATCCAATTCACCAGGAAGTGAAATAGAATCATCAGTTAATGAATTGGATCCAACATATATTGCGGTAGATATATCACTTCCACTTCGAACATCCATTGTACTTATCAATCCGTCTGTGGCTGTTTCGACACCCGTTTCTATAGAAACAGGAACCGCACTAACTATTATTACAGATTGAAAAATCAAAACTAACACCAATATTAAAATTCTTTTTATCGTCTTCATTATGCCTCCGAAAATAAATATATTTGAAAAACTTAAATATACATAATAAACTTATTTTAGTATATATAAAACGGAATAATATGTCAAGATATATAACAATATAACACACCCATTTTTTGTTAAAATTCAGTTAATTCTATGTAATTTTTTGCTTTAACAAGCCCTATTGTCTGCCCATTCGTTCAATAATTTTTTCGAGATAAATCGATTTAATTTGTTTAGAGGCTAGTGCTCTTTTTATTGGCGGAAGTTTCAATACCGTACCAAGAATCGGTCCCAGCGCTCTATGACTTAGTAATGCTTTGTTATCAAATATTACTTCCTGTAACAAACCTTTTTCTATAGCCATCATTACTACTCTGTGTACTGAATTAAGTGGAGTTATGAGTTTTTTTGCTCTACTCTTTAAAATAATTGCATTTTTGGGACAAATTCTAGCGCAAACGCCACAACCCAAACAAACACTTTCATCAACAAGAGGCTGCTTCCTAAAAGGTTTATCATCTAATTTGTTAACAAGTTTATCTTCTGTATTTTCGTCAGAATTTTTGTTTTTTATTTTATCTTTAAATGATATTGCTTCAATTGGGCATGTTCTGACGCACTTACCACATGAATTACACTCATTCAGGTTAATATATGGGATAAAATTTGTGGTTTCTACCGGATGAAGCATGCCGAATTTTTTCGCTGCTATCATTGCTTCACAACAACAACCGCAGCAGTTGCATATGAAACTAACTTCTTCCCTAACATTTTCGCCACATTGAACTAAATTGTTTTCGTAGGCTTCATGTAGTAATTCTTTGCACTCAGATGCATCAACGCGCCTTGCATAGCTATGCTTAATAAGAGTTGCAGCAGTGTTTCCAAAGGACATACAAATATCCATTGGTGCATCACATGAATTTCCAAGATGCTCTTTTTTATGTCTGCAATAACACATGCTAATAGAAATATGTTCGGCAGTATCAATTATATGAGTTGCTCTTTCATAATCCAAAATATTAACTGATTCTGTGGTGTTTTTTTCTAGCATTCCCTCTTGAACAAAAACCCTTCCTTGTCTGGTTTCAGTTCCAAAAAATAAGTCCTTTACATAATCTTCTTCAACATTTATATATTGATAGAGTAATTCGCTAAGAACTTTTTGATCTATGTCATTTCTTATTCTCATTAATGAAAATTCAAAAAAACCAGCCATTGGAGGTGGCAACATAAATCTTTGGATTCCATCCTTTTCAATATCAAACAAAATCGCCCTTGAAGCGAGTTCATTCAATACTTTATTGGCTTCCAACGAATCCACATTCCAAATTTTCGCAGCTTTCTCTGCTGTAAAAGGCTTTATTGGCAAAACAGCTACTAAAGCTGCTTCCTTTTCTGAAAATAGCATAGCTAATATTTTATATAATGTCTCAGAAGGCGGTGCTCCCATTGGCAATCTATTAATCCGCTCCTCTAAGGATTTATATGCTGATTTTCCAATTATATGTGACATTCATTTCTCCTTAACTGCTTTGTTTCAGCATCCAAACTTTTGAGAAATCTCGATTTCTTAAATCTGATTCTTTGATCCAAAAGTATAGCCTGCCGCCATCTCCCCATAAAAAACCTAAATTATCTTGTGAATCAACCTGCAAAAGCAATCTCCATTCTTCTGCGTCTTTTAGATATTCTAGCAATCGTTCTTCTTCAATCTCAATGCTTCCACCGCAATATTTCCCGTCTGAAACAAGCGCGCATAATGTTTCCATCTCGCCTTCTATAATATCCGGGAAACCCATTATCCTATTTATGTGACAATTCTTAATTTCTTCTACAACTTCTTCTTGAATTTCAGATAAAAGATTTATCTCTTTATCTGAAAGATTAAGACCTTCGATAAAAATTGAGTCTGAAGATGGCACTGTCATTTCTTTTGAGAATTTGACTAATCCACTATCAAATCTTGACTCTTCGGGTAAATCTTCAGGGAAGTCCCATCTTCGTAACCTATCTTGATTTACATCTGCAAATACTACTTCAAAACTGCCCTTATCATCTGGATCATAGCCCCATATTGTCTGATCTGCAACATCATAAAAGAAATATAACAACCCGCTTACTGGTAAATAATTACTTATTTTATATTTTTCAATCTCACATAAATTTATTTGAGCAATAAAAGAAATTGATCTACCTTTCCATTGCGGCCAATGAAAATCATCTGGCAAATCTGGCTTCCCTCCAAGTCTTGATCTGCCAATTTCAATCATATTTTCATCAAAAGGCTCAGCCATAATTCTTACCGACTCTCGTCCAATAGCGTTTAGTTTCATGATAATTTTTGCACGTTTCATATTTTGATCTATACTTTCAAAATATTCTCCAGCATTACCAATTTTCTCTTTAATAATATCAAAAAAATTATTCTCGCTTCCACTTAGTGCTTCAATAATATTCTTTCGATATTCTTCATTTGATTCGGATATTATTATTAGACCTTCTTCCATATCTATAGATAAGAAAATTTCACCATAATTATCAGCACCTTCAGTTTCGTCTGTCAACAAAAGATATTTTTGGTTCAATTCATCAAAATCTTCATTATAACTTTCAATACAAAATGCTAAAAAATTTATTCTTGGGCACATAACGTACTCAGTAAGTTCAACTTTGAACATTTCAGCTAAACTCATTAAAAACAAATCGAATTCAGTTCCTTTTGAAATAATTGAAACCCCATCCACATTTACTTTTTCTGGATTATCAATGTTGATTGCACCTGTTACAACGTTATACTCAATCGGTTTCATTCCTAGTTTTATTTGAATTTCAATTTCAGTTTTTTGTCCTTTATAATCGCTAACAGCAAAAAGTTGAAGAACATTATTGTCGATTTTTTCCCAATTATGTATTCGCATAATCATATCTTGTGTATTTAATCTTTTGTGATTGCATGCTCCAGTTAATATCAAAACAATCGCCTCTTTCAGTCAAAATTATAAAGTCAAAATTACAAAGTTCCCTTTAGAAAACTAGTATTAGTTCGCATATTTATTATAGTTTAATAAAATAATTCAAGCAAGGCAACAAAAATCAAGTAGATTAAATAGATTAATCCAATGTACAGATTAGATTGCACTTAAAAAATCTAATTTATTCACTGGATTAACTTGTAAAAACCTCTTTAATAAATTCATTTTAAGCAGGAATCAAAAAACAATTCTGGCGCAAGTGCTAAAATAAAATCCCTAATCGTTCTTGAACTTAATAGTGCCTGTTGCATATCATTTTCCTCTATCACCAATTCCATTGGATACCTTGGTTGAATGCCATAGGCTGTCAAATCTGAGCATTGGTCCATGATATCTCTAAAAGTTTCTGAAAATCTTGAACAAAGTTTACACAATTCATCAAGGTCATGAATCTTTGGCGGGTTCATACCATATAAAACAAGATAACCCTTAAGAAATTTTTCTGCAGATTGCTGACAATGATAGCAAATTATTTCATAAGGGACTGGATACATATTAATAAGGTACTCTGCACTTTTCAAATCCATGGTTGCAAATTTTTGCCATTCTCGAGATTGCTCTATATTACCCATACAACACCATGCCTTCTTGAACTATTTGTCGCTCAATGGTAGGTGCAGTTTTTCGCTGATTAAACTGTACTTCTTTACTTACTACAACGTCCACCGGCATAGTCTTTATATTTCTAATTGCCCTACGAATCAATTTCATAGCGTCAATTTCTCTAATGTCAGATTTCTCGGATATTACCACATATAAATCCAAGTCCGAGTCAGCATTCGGAGTACCGTTTGCATAGGAACCAAACAGGAATATTTGCACTACAGAAACTGTGTCGATAATAATATCTCTCAAATTGTTTAACTCATCCTGTATTCGCTTTTCCATATCAGCACCCCCTTCAATTTATGAATACCTATTGAATTATCTTTACTTTTCATTTTTTATTATATCTTATTTTATCACATCTTACACTAATACTTAATAACTCGTATTTTGACTGTTGAATCAGAAAACCCACTAGCTTTTATACTAGTGGGTCTCTTAGTAAATTTTATTTCATTCACGAACTGATTACTTATTTCAACTATTTCATTACAGCAATAGTAATAGAAAGTACGAAGAATAGTACAGCTGAAACTGTAGAAACTCTGCTAGCAATAAGTTCTGAACGTTTAGCCTTTTTTTTGCCAAAAAGCTGTTCCGCTCCGCCTGCAATAGCACCACTTAGTCCTGCACTTTTTCCTGGTTGTAGAAGAACACTGAATATCAGCGCTAAACACACTCCACCTTGAATAAACATTAAAGCAGTTTTTAACATGAGCAACACCTCCTATTACGACATATAGCAAGATTCTAACATACAGCCACTAGAAAAACAACTAAATGTTCAAATCCGACTCTTTTTTATGTTCAAATCTGACTCTTTTTCTCTGATTCAGAATGAAGTTCATTTCAATATTTGCAATAAGATTCTATTTCAAATTAAAGAATGCTTTCTTCCCAGGATATTTTGCCATCGATCCAAGGCCTTCTTCAATTCTAAGAAGTTGATTGTATTTTGCTACTCTATCTGTTCTAGAAGGTGCACCTGTTTTAATTTGTCCAGCGTTCATTGCTACTACTAAATCAGCAATTGTTACATCTTCAGTTTCGCCAGATCTATGTGAAACAACTGCTGTGTAACCTGCTCTGTTCGCCATAGAAATTGCATCAATAGTTTCTGTAAGTGTACCGATTTGATTTACTTTTATTAATATAGAATTAGCAACTCCCATATTAATTCCTCTTTCGAGTCTTTCAGTGTTAGTTACAAATAAATCGTCACCTACTAATTGGATTTTGCTTCCAAGTTTATCAGTTAGCATTTTCCATGCTTCCCAATCCTCTTCTGACACAGCATCTTCAAGCGAAATTATTGGATATCTGTCTGCTAAATCAGCCCAATATTCAACCATTTCTTCTTTAGTAAACATTCTATCTGATTTCCAGAAGTAATAGCTTCCTTCTTGGCCTTTTTTCTTTGCTTCGTCATACATTTCTGTAGCAGCTGCATCAACAGCTAGGCAGAAATCTTCACCAGGCTTGTATCCAGCTTTTTCGATTGCTTCAACGATGACTTTTAATGCTTCTTCGTCATTCCCAAGGTTTGGTGCAAATCCACCTTCGTCACCTACTGCAGTGCTGTAACCTTTTGATGAAAGAACTTTTTTCAAATTATGAAATACTTCAGCACACCATTGAAGTGCTTGTTTGAAACTTGTTGCTCCAACTGGCATTACCATAAACTCTTGAATATTTACTGAATTATCAGCATGTTTTCCGCCGTTTATGATGTTCATCATAGGTACTGGAAGTACCTTTGTGTTAATTCCGCCAAGGTACTGATAAAGTGGTAGACCACATGAATCAGCTGCTGCATGAGCTACAGCCATTGAAACACCTAGTATAGCATTAGCACCAAGTTTGCCTTTGTTATGTGTTCCATCAAGAGCTATCATAGCTTCGTCAATGGCTACTTGATCAATCGCATCCATACCAATTATTGCTGGTGCAATAATGTCGTTTACATTATCAACTGCTATTATTACGCCTTTTCCAAGATATCTGCTGTTATCACCATCTCTTAGTTCAACTGCTTCGAAAGCACCTGTAGATGCACCAGACGGAACTGCTGCTCTCCCTGTTGAACCACATTCAAGTTCTACTTCAACTTCAATCGTAGGATTCCCTCTGGAATCTAATATTTCTCTTGCAAAAATGTCTATTATCATTGACATGCTTTTTTCCTCCAATAATTAATTATATTTTTTTATCTTATTAAAACAATCCAAAGCAAATTATATAATTTAACCAACTATAAAAACAAGTTTTTTCCTGCTTTTATGGTATTATTTCTTACATATATTGCTTTTAATTATTTGCATTATTAGTTTTTCTTCAGTTTATATTTAGTTTATCCTTAGTTTGTTATTAATTTGTTATTAGCATATTAATCCATTATGATTAGATAAGCTAAAAATTTATGATTTTGCTAAATTCTTCAGCGTCTAGGCTGGCTCCCCCGACTAACGCTCCATCAATTTCTGGCATATTCATAAGCTCTTTAATGTTCGACCCTTTAACACTTCCGCCATACAATATTCTTGTTTTTTCGGCTACTTCATTACCTAGTATTTCTCCAATCAAGGATCTGATATATTTAATAGCTTCATTTGCTTCATCATTAGTCGCTGTTTTACCAGTTCCTATCGCCCAAACAGGTTCATATGCAATGATTAATAGGTCAATCAATTCTTTACTAAGATCTTTTAGACTACCAATCATTTGTGTTTTTATAACTTCAAAAGTTCTTCCAGCTTCGCGCTCTTCCAAAGTTTCACCAACACAAACTATAGGTTTCAAGGCAATATTCATAGCTGCCTTTGTCTTTAAGTTAACCTCACTGTCTGTTTCGCCGAAATACTGTCTTCTTTCTGAATGTCCGAGGATTACATATTCCGCGCCAGTATCCTTAACCATTAATGGCGAAATCTCGCCAGTGTAGGCACCGCTTTCTTTATGATACATGTTTTGGGACCCTACTTTTATACTTGAGCTTTTGGCGACTTTAACAGCATTTACAAGACAAGTGCTTACAGGACAAACAACTATATCACATTCTTCATTTTTTATTAAAGGTATAAGTTTTTTTATTAACTCTTCAGCTTCTGAATTAAGTTTATTCATTTTCCAGTTTCCAGCTATTACAGGCTTTCTCATTAAATCCTCCTACTTTTCGTCCAAAACATCAATTCCAGGCAATACCTTTCCCTCAAGGAACTCCAACGAAGCGCCTCCACCTGTGCTGATATGGCTAATTTTTTCAGCAAAGCCTAGTTGTTCAACAGCCGCCGCTGAATCTCCTCCGCCTACAATTGTAATCCCTTTGCATTCAGACATTGCTTCAGCTAGTGCAAACGTTCCCTTAGCGAATTCCGGCATTTCGAATACGCCCATAGGTCCATTCCAAATAACAGTTCCAGCTTTTCTAATTTCATCCCCAAAAATCTTCATTGACTCTGGCCCAATGTCTAAACCAATTTCATCATCAGCTATCTGATTATCGGCAACTATTCTATATGCCGAATCTGCTTTAAATTCCTTTGCAGCTGCAACATCAACTGGTAGTAATAGTTTAACGCCTTTTTCTTTAGCTTTTATTATTATTTCAGCGGCTAAAGGTATTTTATCTGCTTCTAATAATGAGTTCCCGATATTTAATCCATTTGCTTTATAGAAAGTAAATGCCATTCCTCCACCTATTAAAAGTGTGTCAATTTTATCAAGAAGATTTTCGATAACTCCAATTTTGTCAGAAACTTTAGCCCCGCCTAGTATAGCCACAAAAGGTCGGTCAGGCGAAGTCAATGCTTTGCCCATATAGTCCATTTCTTTCTTAATCAAAAAACCCATTACTGCAGGCAAATATGCTGCTACTCCAGCCGTTGATGCATGCGCTCTATGTGCAGTTCCAAACGCGTCATTCACAAAGATATCACCAAAAGAAGCAAGCTTTTTTGAGAAAGTTGGATCATTTTCTTCCTCTTCTGCATGGAATCTAACATTCTCAAGAAGCAAAACCTCTCCGTTCTTAAGTGTTTTGACCTTTGATTCAGCGCTTTCGCCAATCACATCTTCAGCAATATCAATAGGTTGGCCCAGTAATTCAGAAAGCTTAGCCGCTATAGGTTTTAAACTATATTTAGCATTAAACTTTCCCTTTGGTCTACCCAAATGACTCATCAAAATAACTTTGGCATTATTCTTAATTAAATATTTAATAGTTGGGAGTGCTTCACGAATCCTTCTATCATCAGTAATCATTCCTTCATCAGTCATTGGAACATTAAAATCACATCTGACCAACACTCTTTTGCCTGAAACTTCAACATCTTCGATAGTTTTTTTATTTAGCATTATTAACCTCCCAGTTTCATATATTTTTCTTATTTAGTCATGTAGTTAAGAAGGTCAACTACTCGATTTGAATAACCCCATTCATTGTCATACCATGATACAACTTTAAAGAATCTCTTTTCGCCCTTAAGATTGTTTTGAACAGTAGCTAAGGAGTCATATATTGAAGATCTTTTGTCATGAATAAAATCAGTGGAAACAAGTTCTTCATTACAATATCCAAGTATATCTTTTAGATAAGTTTCAGAAGCTTTTTTCAGTAATGAATCTATTTCTTCGATAGATGTATCTCGTGATGCAGTGAAAGTCAAATCTACGACCGAAACAGTAGGTGTAGGAACTCTGAAAGACATTCCTGTGAGCTTACCCTTAGTAGC
>CAYZED010000006.1:51445-54665 GCA_964477445.1 uncultured Clostridiaceae bacterium
AAACTTCTCCTACCGCCTTAGCAGCGCCTGTAGTGGATGGTATTATATTGATTGCTGCAGCTCTACCACCACGCCAATCTTTTTTAGAAGGTCCATCAACTGTTTTTTGGGTAGCTGTATATGAATGTATCGTAGTCATAAGGCCAGTTTCAATTCCAATTCCTTCTTTCAAAATTACATGAACTAAAGGAGCAAGGCAGTTAGTTGTACAGGAAGCATTAGAAACAATATTATGTAAGGAAGCATCATATTCGCCTTCATTAACGCCCATAACTATTGTTTTGATATCCCCTTTAGCAGGAGCAGATATTATAACTTTCTTTGCACCAGCAATAATGTGTCCATTTGCTTTTTCTAATTCGGTGAAAAGACCTGTACATTCAATTACATATTCGACTCCAAGTTCTTTCCATGGCAATTGTGCTGGTTCTCTGGTCGCCATAACACATTTAACTTCATTTCCATTAACTATTAAAATATCATCAGATTCAAGTTCCGGTGAACTCTTTCTTGTTTTTATGTCGCCTTTAAACTGTCCTTGTGTCGAATCATACTTCAATTGGTACGCAAAATACTCAGCATCTGTAGTTACATCAACTACTGCAACAATGTCAAATTTCGTTCCTAATAATCCTTGCTCAACAAGCGCATTAAAAACAAGTCTACCTATTCTTCCAAAACCGTTAATGCCAACTTTCACACTCATTTTTTTTCCTCCTTTATTTTTATGAAAACCAAATTTTACCTTTTCATTAACCTCGAGATTTCAACGGCTGCTGCTTCATCAATAACTAATGTGTGATTTTTTCTTCCTTTGTTTACAATTAATAAAGCTTCAGCTCTTTCAGCGCCTCCACCAATAGAAATGACTGTTCCAAAATTTTTTAGATCTGTTTCTTTGATACCAACAGTACCACTTCTATGTACCACATTTCCATTTGCATCAAAATAGTATCCAAACGCTTCAGCCCTAGCGTTTAAAGACTTAAGATAATCCTGTTCATCACGACTTAGGTTTCGTTTCGAGATCAAAACTTCTAATGCACTAGTCCCAAAAATAAAAATATCTGCAGATCTTATACACTCTATAACGTTACTGATGTCTTGATCGTCCATTAATTTTTTAAATAATTCTTCATCAACAATATCTGGCAAGTGTAGTAAATAGTATTTTCCCCCGATATTTTTTCCTAATTTAGCAGCAACAAGATTAGCCTGACGCTCCATATCAGCTTTAATTCCGCCTCTTGCAGGAACTACAATTAAATCCTTAAAGTTAAGTTTTTCTGCATTTTCAGCAACAGTCATAACAGAATATCCACCACTTACAGCAATGATAGAATTATCTTTCAATATTCCTTTCATGTACTCAAATGCTGTTTTTGCCATATCAATCAGTACTTGTCCCTGAGCTGCACTATCTCCTGGAATAATAATTACTTCCTTTACATGCATAAATTCTTTAATTTCATTCGAGAGATTTCTTAGTCCCTTTAATTCAATAATATAGTCCTTCAAACCGATAAGAACTTGTTTCCCTTCTGGTGTAATAGTCATTCCAAGAGCGTCGATTTCAATTAAGTTTTGGGATTTAAGTATATCTAACTCACTGCGTACCCAACGTTCACTTTTTTGTAAAATATTCGATAACGTCCTTCGACCTATTGGTTGACTAAACTCAATCGCTTTCATGATGCTATATCTTTTTTCTGTAAGATCGAGTACCTCAGGTACTAACTTTGAATGTAAATAAACTATATCTTCCATTCGAGCCTCCGTAGGACAAATTTTATCCCACCAACTTTATTTGTGTCCCAACTAAGATTATATATATTATCCTTTTTAATTTCAATATTTGTTAAAAAAATATCAACAATTAGTAACTTATAGAAACTTATCGCCTCTATCTGTTTAATATCTTCTTCTCTTTGATGAAGATGCAATGCCAATTTCATCTCTGTATTTTGCAACAGTTCTTCTTGAAATCTGTATTCCATCCAAAGAAAGTTTCTCTGATATTTCTTGATCACTTATCGGTTTTGTATTATTTTCTTCGTTTATTAATCGCATAATTTCTTTCTTTATGCTCTCAGATGAAATGACTTCGCCTGAAGTATTTTCAACACCACTTTTAAAGAAATATTTTAGTTCAAATGTGCCTCTTGGAGTTTGAACAAATTTACCGCTAATTGCGCGGCTTACAGTAGATTCATGAACTTCTACTAGTTCAGAAATTGACTTTAGTGTCATAGACTTAAGATGAGAAGTACCATACTCTAAAAAATCTTCTTGTAGTTCCATTATAGCTTTTACTACTTTATATAATGTAGATCTCCTGTGCTCAATACTTTTTATCATCCAAAGTGCTGAAGTCAATTTAGAGTTTATATATTGAGATGCGACAGAATCTTTGTTTTCATTTTCAAGAACGTTCTTATAATAATTACTTATAGATAATCTGGATGAATAACTATCATTTACAAAAACAATATACTCTAACCCAATTTTTTCCACCACTATATCTGGAGTAATATACCTTGTGAACTCAGAACTCTCGAAAGCCCTACCCGGCTTGGGTTCCAAGCTCTTAATGCGATCACAAAGTGCTTGAGCTTCTTCAATATTAATTTTTAAATTTTTAGCAATTAAATTTATCTTATTTTCAGCTAGTTCTCCAAGATAATCTGTTATTATTTTTTTTAATCTGATATCAATATTTTCGTCATCATCTAGTTGGAGTAACAAGCACTCCTTAAGATCTCTTGCGCCTACACCAGGTGGATCAAATTTTTGGACAATTTTCAGTGCTGTTTCAATTTTTTCGAATGGAAAACAAGTTATTGACGAAATATCTTCTAAGCTAATCAATAAATAGCCATTATCATTTAAACTCTCTATAATATACTCACAAATATCCTTAATCTGTTTTTCAATTTTTTGACTTTGTAATTGATTAATAAGATAATCTTTTAATGTAGAATTATATGTAACAATATTATCATAAGACATATCGTGATTTTCATCTGAATAACCATCACTTTCATATGTTTTACCTGCATATGATAAGAATTCTTTCCAATCAATATCGTTTTCTTTATCATTTTCTAATATTTGCTTATCTTCAGCGTTTTTTTCAGATGTCTCTTTTTCTTCCGCTATCTCATTCTTGATTACTTCACTATCTAAAATTATTTTATTCATCATGCTTTGGCCGTGTACC
>CAYZED010000006.1:54675-63846 GCA_964477445.1 uncultured Clostridiaceae bacterium
TCATAACAAGTTTTTGTTGCTGCTCCATATTAAGTTCGTATCCCATTTTCAAGATATCACCTACATTCTATTCCGTAATTATACTTTCAACCTCAAAATAAGCCGCGACGCAACCAGGTCCTGAGTGAGTTCCAACAACGGATCCAACTTCTGATCTAAGTACTTCTTTTATTTTATACTTACTCTTCATATCTTTTTCTAGCATATCAGCAGCACTTTTTTGGATGGCGTGGTTTATACCAATAATCTTTCCATCAAGTTTTATATTGTTTTCATGTGCGTAACTCTCAATATATAATAGCGCTTTTTTCATTCCTCTAGCTTTTTCAATTACTTTCAATTCGCCATCTATCATTGTGAGAATAGGTTTAACGTTAAGAATTGAACCTGCTATTGCTTGTACTAACGAAAGTCTTCCACCCTTTAATAAATATTTCAATGTATCAACAGCAAAAAGGCACCTTATTCTTTGCCTAGAATATTCAACCTCGCGAATAATTTCTTCAGCCGACTTCCCATGTTTAATCATTCGAGCTGCTTTAATAACAAGGAATCCTAATGCAAAAGTAACTAATAATGAATCAATAACAGTCACATCTCCGTCATTAAATTCAGATGCTGCAATTCTAGCAGAGTTATATGTTCCAGAAAGTTTAGAAGAACCATTTATAACAATCAATTTATCATAGGTCTTTAATTCTTCTCTAAAAGCTTTTTCAAATTCACCAGGAGGCACCTGAGACGTAGTTGGCAAAGTACTTGCTAAATCCAATAAATTAAAAAACTTCTCACTATTAATATCAATACCATCAATATAAGTTTTTTCACCAAAATGAACAGTTAACGGAATAACCCTAATATTTAATTCATCTTGAATTTTTTTTGGGATATCACTCATACTGTCAGTAATAATCTTAATCTTCATTTATTATCCTCACTGTCATCTCAAATTAACAAAATCAGTTTGTCTTAAAGCCTCATATATCACAACAGCAACAGAGTTAGAAAGATTTAATGATCTCGCTTCGTCTATCATAGGAACCCTTAGCGTATTTTCAAAGTTTGAATCAACTATATGTTTGGGTAGTCCAGCAGTTTCTTTTCCAAATATAAGGTAGTCTTCATCCTTAAAAACAATATCTGAATGTCTCTTATTCCCTTTAGTCGATAAAAAATATCTTCGTTTATCTGATGTCGTTTTCAAAAAATCCTCTAGCGATTCATAATAAACTATATCCACTAAATGCCAATAATCCAAACCCGCTCTTTTTAACTGTTTGTCATCTATTGTAAATCCAAATGGTTTAACAAGATGTAATCTCGTTCCTGTCGCAGCACAAGTTCTTGCACTATTTCCTGTGTTTTGTGGTATTTCTGGTTCAACCAATACAATATTAAAAGCCAAAATGCTTCCTCCAAAAAAAATGACAGAATGTTTTCCAATTAGCATCTATCACTTTTTTATTATTAAAATTTTCTTTTTTTTCTTTTTTTCTTATTTTTTTTATTCTTGTTTTGTCGTTCTCTTATTTTTCTTTTTTTCCTTATTTTGTTATTTTCTCTATTTCTCTATTCTGTTATAGATACATCAATTTCCATCGTTCCAATTCCCTCTAGAGCTAGTGGAACACAGAAGGTTTCAACGCCTTTAGTTGAAATTTGAATGTCTTGCCCAACCATTACTGTAGGTGGAGTGATATCAACATTTAAACCTTCATTATAAAAATCTGTACATACATTGCCTAGTATCATATTTCCTAATTCAGCAATAGCACTCTTTGCCATTTCATCAAGATAAGGCACTTCCATACCCATCATCATTTTTGAAGCAATACCGCAGGCCGTTGGTTCATCGAGACTGAAATAAACTTGCCCTCTGAAAGTTCCAGCTATGCCGATTATTATCACAACATGATTAGCATTAAAAGGAGAGGATTTCAAATAAATCTTCCCTTTTTTCACTTCAACAGCGCACATCATATTAAGCAGACTGGAGGCTACATTTATAAACGGGTTAATATATTCTACTTTCATTGAAAGGCCCTCCTAAAAAATATTGTTATATATTATATTAAGCTTTTTTAGATAAAAAAGCAAGAATTATGCCAATACGAATTCCTTTATAGCCACTGCAACGCCGTCACTTTCATAATCTGGTGCAATATAATCAGCATGTGTTTTTAAACAAGCTTCTGCATTTGAGACGGCTACGCCAATACCAGCAAATTTTATCATTGAAATATCATTTTCATTATCTCCGATTGCCATAATCTCTTCAGGTTTTAAACCGTACATATTTGCAATAAATGCTACAGCTCTTCCCTTATCTACTTCTTTGTGCATTATCTCAATATTGTCCGACAAAGATTGAGAAACTGTCACTAAACCTGTACTGTAAATCAATTCTCTAACCTCAGAAAGTAAATGCGCATCTTTATCGACAACCACGGCCTTTAGAATGTTATTACTTTCTATTCTCATTAATTCTTCAAGATTATCTGTAGTAACTAATTTAACTTTATCATTTTCTAACAAATTCTGATTCCAGTTACTATATCTTTTTGAGATATTAATAATTTTTTCTGAATATATAGTGTCCTTCGCAAACAAATGACAGTATAATCCTCGTTCTCGACAAAGCTCTATCATTTTAATTCCAGCACTCAGCGGAATTGGTTTCTCATAATATATCTTAGAAGCATCACTCTCCATTATTATTGCTCCATTACTGGCTATTATCGGAGTCTTAACATTTAATAATTTAGCGTAATATCTTGCGGAAGCAAAAATACGCCCCGTTGCTAATACAATATGTACTCCTTTTTTCGCAGCTGCTTCTAGCGCCTCTCTATTGCCACTCGATATGTTTTTTTTACTATCTAAAAGAGTATAATCCATATCTGTTACTATCATTTTAATCTTGCTCATTTTCTCACTCCCTTAATATAAGTTTTGTGAATGTTTTTTCCTTATCCCTCGAAACCATTCACAGTGGGTTGCTGTTCTCAAAAAAGTATAGTTTTCTATATTAACACAAAAGAGATGTTCTCACATCTCTTAATTTTCAATGGTGCGCGGGGTGGGACTCGAACCCACAAAACTACGTACCTGAAACGTATACGTATGCCAATTCCGTCACTCGCGCGAACATTGATATTATAGCATGGCAAAATATGAACTTCAACCCTTTGTTATACTCTTTCACCTACACATCATTTACGTATATTCCATCTAAATGAAATTTTATTGAATATACTTTTTACTCGGATATTATTACTCATATGTCAATTGTGTTATATTTTTTACTTTGTATCTGCACTTTCATTTTTCTTCATTAAGTCCCTTACAATAGCAAATTGATCTCTCGCCAAGGCCTCAATTCGAGGATTTTCCTTTTTTTCGGGACTGGCAATTGCTTTAGTAAGCCAATAAGCCGAATCTTCAAGCAAATCAATTCTTCTTGCTAATTCACCTAACAAATACATTAGCATTATAGAATTTAAATTTCCATATGGCGCTTCTTCTTCTTCAAATGCTTTTCTATAGTTTTCATAAGCATACTTAACGAAACCGTCTTCTTTATCATCATGATTCGTTCTATAAAGCCAAGAAATCTTCAAGCATATTCCAGCGATTATATTTGCTTTGGATTTTCTCGCGGTAGCTGTTAATAGGGCAAGTTTAAAAGAATCGACAGCTTCATTCCAATTTCTCTCTCCTAAATAATTTCTACCAACAGTTCGTCCCTTAAAAGCATTTTTTATTGTTCTAAGTTCATATTCAGTAATGTCTGCATAACCGTTTTCTGACGCAGCAAAAGCACAAGTCGGACAAACAATTATTTCGTAAAAAATCGGGTTTAATCCATTATAATAAGGGCAAAAATCTTCATCTTTGCTAATAACTTTCACAGCGTTACTTTTTGTTCGCATTGTTTTAAATTGAGTTTCACAAACCGGACATTTTACATCTTTTAAATATGTGCCTGCAGGTAATTTTGTTGTCATCTTAAAAGCTCCATTCAAGAAATAATAAAAAATCTAAGTAAAGTTTAAGGAGTCGTGGTTTCCTCAGGTATTGGGGTAGTGTTAGGCGAAGGATCTATTGTAGGCGACGGCGTTGTTACTGGCGTTGGCTTCGGCGTTGGCTTCGGCGTTGGTTTCGGATTCTTCTTTGGGATTTTTTTTGAACTCACTGGTTTGGTGCCAATATACTTGATTCCATCTGACTTATTGTATCTACTAAAACCTAAAGACACAGTTTTGATTTTTTTTCCGTTAATATAAACATCTTTAAATGTCTCAATGACATATCCATCGTGAGCTGGAAAATCAATTCTATAGTTCCCCACGCTCATATTAGAATCATGCTTTATTATCATTCCAGCTGGAGTTCTTGATATAGTTTTTTGCCAAAGATTTATAGTCTTTTCAGGGGATTCTTTTTTCCCATAAATCTCAAAATATAAAAGACTGCCTTTTACCCAACACTTAATATAAATAGGGTATTCCCTGTTATTTCTAAACTTTAAGTCTTTATAATTCCCAGCAATGGCCGCATCTCTTCCTGGTGGAACATAAGGAGAAACTATTGAATGAGGAGCACGCTGTACAATTTCAAAATCGCTAAATAATACAGCATTATAAAGTGTCGTTGAGATTTGGCAAAGCCCGCCTCCAACACCATCTACATACTGATTGTTCATAACAATTTTTGCCATTTTAAAACCACTTTTAAGTGATACATCTCCCACTGTTTCACTAACGGACATGACTTCACCTGGCATAACTATCGTTCCGTTAATTTTTTTCGCTGCAAGCCAAATATTATAAGCTCTTTCAATAAAACCTGTATCAAAAACCGTGTAAAAGCTACTTAATTTATCTTTCATTTCCTTTAGTTCCACAGCTTTTACAACTGGCTCTTTGATATTTACAACTAAAGAAACCTCGCCACTTTTATTCTCAATTGCAAGTTTTTCTAACTCCTTATATGTCGCTTCAATATCAACAGTCTTTCCTATTACTTCTTTAGACGTAATGGAAATAAAATTATTATCTTTTGCCTCAGAATTGAATTTAAATGTCGCTTCTTTCTCTTTTACATTTACTTCCTTAGAAATACTACCAAGCAAAGTCTTTAATCCCTTGAGATCGTATTTTCTTTCAATAATATAAGTTTTGTTATTCTTTTTCAGGTCTAAAACATCAAAAACATCCTTAATGTAATCTCCTGAGCGACCTATTTTATAGGCTTCAGCTAATGGTGTTTTTATGTCAAAGCCATTTGAAATAGTATTACTGTCTACAATCCAGGTTTTATCTCCATAAGGTATATTAATTTTAAAGGAATCCAACTTTTTCTGTGTTTCGTCATTTACTACCTTTTCTGCCTGTGAAAAGGTAAGTCCACTAACATTAATTTTATCAATATAAATACCATTATGAATTAAATTTGTTTTAATTAATGAATATCCATATGCCGCTACAGCCCCGACTCCAATAATTAAAACAAGCAAAACAATCGTAAGTATAAGTAGTAGTCTTTTTGTCAAAATATTTCCTCCATAAGTTATCAAAGCTTAGTCTATTCTTAGTCTATTCTTAGTCTATTCTTAGTCTATTCTTAGTCTATTCTTAGTTTTTTTTAGTCGATTTTTAACTCGACTCTATCTCCTAAATTTAACATATCTGCAAAGTTCGCTTCTCTTCCATTAATTAGCATCGCGGTCAAAGCCTTGATTTTAGAAAAATCAATTCCAGATTGATTCAACGCATCAGCTAATATGTAACCTGTTTTATTTCCTTTAAGCTTAAGTGATTTTCCATTGAAAAAAATATCTAATTCCATTGCGATTTTGATTTCTTCAAATTTATTAATCGCATCTTCTTTAACTCCACCACTTTTTGATATTGAATGAAATTCATTAGCGGATGAATCAAATTCGCGTGAATTAAATGTTCGAGAATCAAATGTGTTTGATTTACCAGCATCTGAATTGGCTAAAGTTGGTTTGACTTTAGGTGAGTATAATAACATACTGTTAAAATCATCTTGGGTTATTTCGTCTGATTTCTTAGTTTCATTTATCCCTAATATTAGCTTGTCATTATTAATAATGTCTTCTGTAGAATCTAGTATTCTTTTCCCTCTCATTAAATTCACTTCGTCTGGTATGTTAAGAACTCTTCTTAGTTGATCGACTTTAGTAATGTTTTCGGTTTCTAAGATATCTCCGTTCTTCAAAATTGAATCTGGAGTAACGATTTTCCCATTAATTTTAAATGTGTAATTTATTAAGTGTTCTTTTCCATCAAGTGTTATCTTCATTGATAAATTTGAGCCCAATGCCTCTTTTACCTTAATACTAGCCTCTTTTCCCTCACTTGCTGGAATTAACTCAATCGCATCTCCATTTTTAATAGTAGAATCCAAAGTCGCTCTTTCATTATTCTTTTTTATAATAGCCGGGATAGCTGGCTCGCCGTGAAAGGTTTCCATACTTCCATTTATATTAACTACTATGGATGGCCCTCTCTTTCCAATTAGTTCTCTTGCACTAACTCCGGATAATACCAAACTATCCGCTATGGTCAATTTTTTTGAGTTAAATAATCGAATAGCCTTTTCATTTACAGTAACTTGTAGAAAGTCTTTATCCGCTGTTCTAGCTGCAGTAGCTGCTATTCCCATTGGTGTAATAAATTCCGGGCCAAGACTTCTCTTGTTTTTTATATCAACGTCCTTAACGATATCTGCTCTTCTAACTGCAATTCTATCAGACGGCATACCTAATGCTTCAGCTAAGTATTCTGTAAGATGTGGAATTTGGCTCCCACCACCTATTAAAAATATTGCACTTGGAGCTTTACCATTATATTCAGATATTTTTTTCCCGATTTCTTCAGCAAGCCTTCTTATTGAAGAAGTTATCTTATCAAGAATTTCTTCTTTCTCTAGAATATGATCAAATCCCATAATATCTTTAAACTTAATTTTTGATTTTTTACATAATGAAATTTTTACTTTTTCTGCAGTATTAAAATCCAATAAAAATTCTTCGGCTAACTGTTCAGTTATTTCATCTCCTGCCACAGGTGCCATAGCAAACGCCACAACAGAACCATTCTTAGTTATTGCTATATCTGATGTACCTGCACCTATATCTACCATTGCAACATTTAACAGCCTTAGATTCGAATGCAGCACAACATTCATAGCTGCTATTGGTTCTAGTGTTAAACTTGAAACTTCTAATCCCGCTCGTGCTATTACAGAATAAAGACTATCGACGACAACTCGCGGGAGGAATGTAGCTAATATTTCAACAGCCATTTTACTTCCACGATGTCCTTCTAGTCTTCCCATTAAATTATCGTTTAAATAGTGATTAACTATTGTATATCCGACACAAAAATAAGATGTATTTTTATCCTCATTTTTCTTTTCAATTTCATGTTGAGCCATCTGTATACCTTCAATTTCAAGGCTTCCAACATCGTCTCTTTCAATTTCTGTCTCTGGGTCAATATCTCTTTCAACGGCAACTTTAAATGTCTTTAACGAACGACCAGCTGCTGCTACTGCAACTCTTTTTATTTCATATCCAGTTTGTGCTTCTAGACTTTCTTTAACTTTTTTTACTGCCTTAGCTACTAATTCAACATCGTGAACTTGTCCATCATACATAGCACGTTCTTTATGCTCTTCAATGTCCCAAGCTAATATTTTTATGAGATCGCCATCTTTAAATCCGGCCATCCCTATAACAGTTCTAGTGCCTATATCCATTGATACTAATAATTCATGTTCTGACATTTTGAACACACCCCTAAATTTTTTTACCAATTTTCATAATACCATAAAGGTAGTACTTTTTAAACACTCACATCATTATTAATAATAGACATTAATAATTCGTCTACATATTTCCCATCAACTTTGGCTGAGTTTCTGAGCAATCCCTCTTTTTCAAATCCGATTTTTAAATAGCATTTTATTGCGTTTTCATTATATGAGTATACTCGAAGCGATACTCTTTTTAGTTTCATAACTTCAAACACATATTTTATGATAGTTTTTATTGCATCTCCGCCAAAACCCTTGCCTTGTTCAAATTTATTTCCTATTCTAATTCCCATCATACAGTTACGATCTCGTTCATTAATATCATATAATTGAATCGTGCCGATAATTCTGTCCTGTTCTTTCTTAACTATAACTAAATTTAATGGATCAGACCCAAAACTATAGCTCATATTATATCGTATTTTGTCTATAGACGGCTCGGTGTAAGCATAGCCAGCTAGATTATTCAATTCATTATCTATATACCAAAGTAATATTTCCTGCATATCACTTTCAATTGCTCTTCTGAGATATGTATTCTCCCCATCGAGTTTTTCAGGCACCATATAATTGTTAATCATTTCAGACGATTTAAGATAATCAAAAAAATAAACAAACAATCTCCAAGGTTTATTTAGATATATATCTTTATTTTTTATTATTTTTTCAAAAATATTCTTTCTAATACTAAATGAAATATTAACATTTATAATACTACCTTCAACAATTTTTCTTTTCCCAAATTCCATCGTAGCTGAATATGTCTTAAGCATGTCTTGATCCAAAATTTTTATAGTAAATTGCTCGCAACTTAACAGCAAAATATTATCTTTAATATAACGACCTAAGCTACTTTTCTCAAGATTATTTCCGATTTCGTCTATTAGCCCAATAAATTCAATAACTTTGATTTCTTGTTCTGTCATAGTTCCTCACAATAATTAAAATTTCTATATCTTAATATTATCATACACCTTTAAAAAACAGAACCGTATATAATCACTAAAATAATATACGGTCCTTTTATTATATTCGAAAATAAACACTGAATGTTTTCTATTTAATTAATCCAAGTTCTCTGCCAACTTTTTCGAAAGCCTTCGCAGCTTCATCAAGATCTTCCTTAGAGTGCGCCGCTGTAACAATAGTTCTAACTCTCGCTCCATTTTTAGCAACCGTAGGAAAAACAATACTCTGTGCAAAAACACCTTCTTCAAAAAGTCTTCTACTTAATTCTACCGCTAATTTAGAATCACCTGTAATAATTGGCGTAATAGGTGTTTCACTGTTACCAGTATTAAATCCTAAATCATTAAGTTTCTT
>CAYZED010000006.1:63856-67133 GCA_964477445.1 uncultured Clostridiaceae bacterium
CTTCTTAAAATAATTTGCATTCTCCCACATAGTATCTGTTCTTTCAGTGCTTTCCGAAAGAATATTTACTGCTTCAATACACGCTGCAGCAACTGAAGGCGGAACAGCCGTACTAAAAAGGAAAGAACGACCTCTATGATTTAACCATTCTGTTAAATTTTTTCTTCCTGCAATGTATCCACCTACAACACCTATCGCTTTTGAGAGAGTCCCTAATTGAACATCTACTCTATCAGATAGACCAAAATGATGTGCAGAGCCCTGTCCATTTGTACCAAGAACCCCTGAAGAATGAGCATCATCAACATAAGTTAAACAACCATATTTTTCTGCAAGTTCTACAATTTCTGGAAGTTTAGCAATGTCTCCATCCATGCTGAAAACACCATCAGTTATTATTAGCTTAATATTATAACGATCTTTTACTTCCAAAATTACTCTTTCTAGATCTTTCATGTCACTATGTTTATATCTAACTACATCAGCTTTGCTAAGTCTGCAACCATCAATTATACTTGCATGATTTAGTTCATCTGAAATAACTACGTCACCTTTATCCACGATTGCTGGAATAGCTCCTGAATTAGCTGTGAACCCTGATGTAAATGTCAGTACAGATTCAACATGCTTAAACTCAGCAAGCTTCGCCTCTAAGTCTTCATGTATACTCATATTGCCAATAATTGTTCTAACTGCGCCAGCGCCAACTCCCCACTTCTCAATAGCTTCGATAGCTGCTTTTTTCATCCTTGGGTGATTTGCTAGCCCAAGATAATTATTTGAGGAAAGATTTATAACATTCTTACCATTAATTATACATCTTGCATCTGATGGCGATTGCAGAACTGCTAGTTTACGATAAATACCCTGTTCTTTAAGTTCGTTAAGTCTTTCTGTGATAAAATCCAAATCGTGAATTCCCATTTTCTACCTCCATAAAATATATTTTTAAAAAAACTGAAAATCTAACATAATTATATCATCTGAAATTAATCTTGAAAATATATTTTTTACGTTTTTATATACAATTTGTGTTTTTTGTGTTTCATTTAAAATACAAGTGTCTATTACTTAACAAAATTTTTCAATACCCCAATGTTTTGTACAAATACTTCTATCGTATCTCCGCTCTTAACTGGACCAATTCCAGCTGGAGTTCCTGTAATAACAATGTCGCCTTTTTCAAGTGTCATAATTTCTGATATATAGCTAAGTATTTTTCCGGCATCATTGATGAAATATGAAGTATTAGATTTTTGG
Organism: uncultured Clostridiaceae bacterium; assembly: GCA_964477445.1. GTDB lineage: Bacteria > Bacillota > Clostridia > Lutisporales > Lutisporaceae > CAYZED01. Next base: position 65,117 of record CAYZED010000006.1, read on the forward strand.
ACAACGTCTCCATTTAAACGTGCTTCAATATCTAAGTTATTCCAATCAAGACCTGTCACTATCCATGGGCCAAAGGGTGCAAATGTATCAAATGATTTCGCTCTTGTCCACTGTCCATCCTTCTTTTGGAGATCACGAGCAGTGACATCGTTAAAGCAAACTCCGCCAAAAACCCCATTTAATGCTTCATCAGGAGAAACATCTTTCAATGTTCTTCCAATTACAAGTCCTAGTTCAGCCTCATAGTCTACTCTTTTTGACATTTTCGGGATTTTAATAACACCTAAATGAGGAATAGCAGCAGTCGCTGGTTTCATAAAGATAATCGGGTCTTCCTGAAGATTCATACTTACTTCATAGGCGTGATCTTTGTAATTAATTCCCACTGCAATTATTTTCCCTGGTTCGCACGGTGTTAGAAAACTAACTTCTTTTATGTCAGCCACTTCGAGCTCGTCGTCATCATTTCCTTCAATATCATTCATTATTTCTTCTAGTGATTTTATCTCGGTGTCGAGAAAATTTTTATAAAGAAAGACAACTTGTTCATCAACTACTATGCAATATCTGATTTCATTTTTATAAAGCACTCTTCCTAGTTTCATTTTGAGTTCCTCCCACAATTCACAGAAATTTTACTACTACTCTAATTTTAGCATAAGTTTAACTGAAAAGGACAGCCTACATAATAAGCCGTCCCTGAATTACATATTCAATTATACTTCTTGTTTTCAGGTTCGGGCGTGAATCTTTCTAAAACAGGTTTATACAAAATCGGAGCGACTACCATGGTAATTAACGCTTCCGGACCAAAATAAGAAATGTTATATATTATTGAATAAATCCATGCATTTTGGCCTTCGGGTGCATACGATGCGTATAATACTGCACCAGAAATAACATGTATGATATATCTACTAATTAATGCAAGTGCAATAGCCATCATACTTTTTATAAAAGTAATTTTGCCTTTTTTGTTAAACAAACCTGCTACCCCTAGCACTCCAAAGGCTAATACATAGTCTAACAAAATCGACCATGGCCCTAACGCTTGAAATCCAACCATAAACTGTATAAGACCATATGCAAAACTCACCATAATACCCGGTTTAAAACCCCATCTCAATGCAAAGAAAAGTATGGGTATCATACTTGCTGGTGTAATACTTCCACCTTGTGGCATTCTAAAAACTGTTAGCATACTAAGCCCAGTTGCTAAAGCAAGCATAATTCCGCCTTCTGCGATAATTCTTGTAAGTCTTCTTGTATTCATTCTTAATCTCCTCCTCAATAAGATTTTCGTACTAGAGCTACTTAACGAGTAAGCAGCGAAGTTAAGCGAAGCGCACGCTGTTTGTATGAGTTTAGTGGCTCTGTAACGAAAATCGCCTATAAAATTGTGTTCTTCTGATAATGTAATACCATGAAGATAGGGCTACTAAGCGAAGTGCATTAAGATTTTCGTACTAGAGCTACTTAACGAATAAACAGCGAAGTGCACTAAGATTTTCGTACTAGAGCTACTTAACGAGTAAGCAGCGAAGTTAAGCGAAGCGCACGCTGCTAATATGAGTTTAGTGGCTCTGTAACGAAAATCGCTCTACGTTTTCTGTAACGAAAATCGCCTTAAAATTATGTAACAAAAATCGTCTTGAAATTCTGTAACGAAAATCGCCTTAAAATTGTGTAACGAAAATCGCCTTAAATTCTCTGTAACGAAATTCGCCTTAAAATTCTGTAACGAAAATCGTCTTAAATTCTCTGTAACGAAAATCGTTTTAAAAATAATGTTCTGTCTGAAAGTTTCTTCTGCTATGTCCATTGTTACTAAGTAAAGTGCGCCAATGCTAATTTGCGTTTATCATTATTGTTCTTTCCACTACACCTTAAATTCATTAGCGCAAATTATCATAATGCTTAAAAGAGTTTAGTATCTCTTAACGAAAATCTCTACTAATACCTCCCCTACAGTTTTTCGCTTTATTTTTAGCGTCAGACGAGGCACAAGTGATGTTTG
>CAYZED010000006.1:67233-71113 GCA_964477445.1 uncultured Clostridiaceae bacterium
TGCGAAAGCACGTATACTTAATACGTAATTGAGCAAATCATCACGCAGTAACGAAAATCGCTACGAATATCACCCCTACAGTTTTTCGCTTTATTTTTAGCGTCAGACGAGGCACAAGTGATGTTTGCGAAAGCACGTATACTTAATACGTAATTGAGCAAATCATCACGCAGTAACGAAGTCTCACTCTAAGATTTTCGTACTAGAGCTAATTAACGAATAAGCAGCGAAGTGCACCAAGATTTTCGTACTAGAGCTACTTAACGAGTAAGCAGCGAAGTTAAGCGAAGCGCACTAATGTTAATTTGCGTTTATCATTAGTTTTTTTCACTAAAACTTAATTCATAACGCAAATTATCATAATGCTTAGATGAGTTTAGTGGCTCTGTAACGAAAATCGCCTTTAAATTCTTTAACGAAAATCGCAACAAAAATAAAGCGAAAAAAAACCGTGCACGGGTTGTGCACGGTAAGTATTATATAAATCAATACATGCCATTACGCTTCCCTCCGTTAGAATTAACTTAACAGGTTCAAAGGGTCAGTGCTTTCACACTATCTCAGCTTTCGCTCCCCCAGCAGATTTTTATTTTGTTAAAAGTATTATAGTTCATTCTCAGTTCAAAACGCAATGCAAATTATTCCAAGTAATCTAACTCACATTTATCTATGCTATCCCTGGTGAAAACACAGCATAAAGTAGTATATCTGATTCACCTATGTTTTTCATGCCATGAACCTTGCCTGGTGGGGCTATAATCAAATTTCCTTCTGTCACAATTTTCTTTTCTTCCTCAATAAAAGCTTCGCCTTCACCCCTTAGCATATAAAACATCTCCATAACATCATGAACATGTGGTGATAAAGTTGCATTCGGCATTATTCTGACTATGCTAGCAGATAATCTTTCTGTTTCTGCAGTTGTTGCTAATTGACGAATAAATACGTTTTCAAATTTAGGATGAGGAACTTCGCTTATTTCCGACAAGTGTTTAATTATCATTTCCATTTGTTTTCTCGCCTCTATTTCTTTATTATTTAATTTTAAATTTTAAATTTTTTACTTTTTACTTTTTAATTCTGTTATTCTTTCTACTACTTTTTTAACTAAATTATTTTCTATTATTAAATCTGAATACGCTAAACTCTTTTTTACATAATCAACATCTGAAGAATATTTACTGAAATCAAGGGTTTCTCCTGTAGGAACTTGATATGCTTTCTTTGCTGAAATATTAAACAACACATCATTCTTTCTGAAAGTACCAAATCTCATGATTGAGTAGCCATCTTTTGCGTTCATTAAGTCTCTTCCAAACATAGTCGCACTGCTGGTATCAATTCCAAGCAAATTCATTAATGTCGGCATCAAATCAACTCCTCCTCCTGCTATATGCCATGTTTTGGCAGGTACACCAGGAATTCTTATGTACAGAGGAATTTTTTGATGTAGAATCCAATTATAACTATTTTTGTCCTTGATTTTGAGAAAGTCCATCAACTCATTCTGTTGATCTATTGGTATTGCATAATGGTCACCATAAATAGCTAGCAACGTATTATCCAGTATACCTTCTTTCCTAAGGTTCTCGATGAATTCTCCTAGTGCTTTATCTGCATAATGTATTGCGAGAATGTACTTTCCTAATGGAGTTCCATCTAAGTCTGCTACTGAAAAATCAGGATCTAAAGATTCCTTTTTGATATTATATGGATAATGCGATGTCAATGTAATTAAGAAATTATAAGATGGCTGTTTGCTTTTTTTTACAATTGGCAACATTTGTCTGAAAAAAGATTTATCGGATAACCCCATTCCGACCATCTCATCCTGGGTCATCGTATTTTTGTTATAGTAATTATTAAAATTCAATGTCTTATACATAATACTTCTGTTCCAAAAACCAGCTTTATATGCGTGCATAACAGCTGTATCATACCCATTCTTTTTAAGAATAGAAGGCATAGAAACGAATGAATTTCCTGAGTATCTTATATAAACAGCACCACCAGTTACCGGAAACATGCTGACATTTGCTAAGAACTCGGCGTCAGAAGTACCTCCTCCAGCCGTTTCGCAATAGTAATTATCAAAATATTGAGTTTCTCCAATAAACTTAGTTAAATTTGGCGCTATTAATTCTCCATTTATTTTAGCACCTATAACAAATCCTTGAAGTGCTTCTGTTTGAATAACCATAAGGTTTTTACCTTTGGCGACACCTTCAAGATATTTACCATCAACTTGATCCGTTTGTTTTTCTATTAAGAATTTTGCTATTTTATCAATTTTTTCAGCTGACACAGTTGATTTTTTTATAGTAGTGGCAAATTTCCAAGCATCAAGTACATGATAGTTTATAAATCCTACATTCTGAGCAATATATACTCTATCATAAAAAGACCTCAATATTCCTGGCTGACCCTTCAGCATCAAAATTACGCCCAAATAAGATAGCGCAAAACCAATTACCAAAACTAGAATCGAAGCTGTTAATCTTCTAATTAATTCAATCTTTTTTGACCCAGACTTAATAATAATGTTTTCTGCACTTCTATCTTTTATCACTTTTATGTTATGCTTTTTAATTCTAAAATAAATAACATATATAACAAATAAAGCAATTGGTCCTTTGAATAATAGGACATCTGCTATATGAATCAAGGAAAAAACACTATTGGTAACTGATCCAACTATTCCAGCCTGAGTAAGTGTTGCAATTGAGATGATGCTTGTAAAATATCTATAAAACATAATATCAGCAAACAAAATTACGGAAACTAATGTAAGAGTTAATACAACAACGATTGATCTTTTAAATGTTTTTAAAAATACTGGAATCGCCAATAAAATAAAAATCGAACCTACTACTGAAGGAAAATAGCACATATTGAAAACAAACGATGTAGTTAAGTTATTATATCTCAAAAAATTTAGCGCTAAAAAAATACCTGCTATTATTATATCTATTCTAATAAATTCAATTAGCCAAATAAATGATTTTTTAATATTCTCCAAAAGTCTACCCACTTTCTGCTAATATAATTCTATCATAATAATTGTGTAAATTATTAACTATACTAACTTAACATTAATTTAATACACTTTCAACATTTCAACTCTAAAATTCACACTTATCTAACAAACCACATAAAAAATGCAGCTTCAGTGGGTTGCTGTTTACAAAACAATATAGTTTCTTATACTACAAAAAAGCACCCAGAAATACTTCTGAGTGCTAAATATTAGTTTACTTTAAATGATACTAAAGTTCGTGAACGAAAAGGCCTGATCTGAGCTTGGGTTCAAACCAAGTCGATTTTGGGGGCATTACTTCGCCTGCATCCGCTATTGCCATTAAATCATCAATAGTAGTTGGATACATACTAAACGCAACTTTCATTCCTTCATTTACTCTTTTTTCAAGTTCTCCTAATCCTCTGATCCCACCAATGAAATCGATTCTCTTATCAGTTCTTGGGTCTTCAATTCCTAGTATTGGTTTTAGCAGATTGTTTTGAAGGATTGAAACATCAAGTCTCGCAACAGGATCCGCTGGATCATATGTGCCCTCTTTTGCTGATAGTTTAAACCATTTACCTTCAAGGAACATTCCAAAAGTATGTTTTTCTTCAGGTTTAAATGGCTCACTACAGCAGCAACAACAACTACTTAGTTCTTCTATATCAAAATTTTCGGATACTTTGGCAAAGAATCCTTCAGTAGAATTTCCGTTAAGATCCTTAACAACTCTGTTATAGTCCATAATAAAGAGTTCTTCATCTGGGAACATTACTGATAAATAGTAGTTAAACTCTTCAGTTCCATCCCAATTCGGAAATTGTTCTCTTCTTTTTAGTCCAACTTTAACTGCAGATG
>CAYZED010000006.1:71123-92336 GCA_964477445.1 uncultured Clostridiaceae bacterium
TTGACCTTAAGAATCGCAGGCAAAATTATAAAATTAAATTGTTCTGTGAAGAAATTTATTACAGCACTATCATCAACTAACCATACAGTGTGGGTAACACCATCTTCAGCAGTAAAATCATATATCGGTGTGTTTGAAGATTTCCATGCTTCTACCTTTTCTGTGATTTCCTTTTTTTCCTTATATGTTAAGAAAATCGGCCCAGTATTAGCATTACAATAATCCACGTGATTAATTCTATCCTGCTCTTTATCTGCTCTGGTGTGTTCATGTTTTTTAATGAAATTATTTATGTATTCGTCAATAGAAGTGCATCCTACTATTCCAGTTTGAGCTCTACCATTCATAACTTGTTTGTAAATGTAAAAACAAGGTGTAGAATCCTGAATCATTGTTCCTTCATCAGAAAGCTTTTTTAGGTTCGCTGCTGCTTTTTTATAAACTTCTTTACTATATAAGTCAACACCTGGATCAAAATCAATTTCTGCTTTGTCTACATGAAGAAAAGAATATGGATTATCCTTGACCATTTCTCTGGCTTCTTCACTATTCATTACATCATATGGTAATGCTGCAACCTTTTCAGAAAGTTCTGGTGTTGGTCTAACAGCTTTAAAAGGTCTAACTATTGCCATTGGTTTTTCTCCTTTTCGGTAATATAAACTATATTACCTGATTATTATTTAAAGAAATTAGTTATGATATCTACAATTTCTTCCCCAATACGTTCTTGTGCTTCAGATGTGGATGCTCCTATATGAGGTGTTAAAGAAATTTTTGGGTGAGTATAAAGTCTTTCATTTTTTGTTGGCTCTTCAGAAAAAACATCTAACGCAGCAGCTGAAATTTTTCCTGAGTCTAATGCATCACAAAGAGCATTTTCATCAATAACCCCGCCTCTGGCAGTGTTAACTAGATATGCACCATCTTTAATAATTTTGAATTCTTCAACTCCAACTACAGGTGACTTGTCTTTGTTTCCAGGAATATGGAATGTAATAAAATCAGATGTTTTCAATAGATCTGTGAATTCTGTTTTGACTGCTTCTCCAACATTCTCAGTTACAAATGGGTCTGAAAACTGAACTTTCATGCCTAAAGCTATAGCTCTTTTTGCTACTTCTCTTCCGATTCTTCCAAACCCAACAACACCGAGGGTTTTTCCGCCAAGTTCAATTCCTTCATAGAATTTCTTTTCCCATTTTCCAAGTCTCATCGTGTGATTTGCGATATGGATATATCTAGCTATTGCAAACATATGACCTATAGCACATTCTGCAACAGACGCACTAGAAGCCATAGGTGTATTCTTAACTGTTATTCCATTTTCTTCAGCGTATTTAACATCAATATTATCAACGCCTACTCCGCCTCTGATAACTAATTTAAGATTACCTGTTTTAGCAATATCTATATGAGGTTGTCTAACTTTCGTAGCTGATCTAACTACAACACAGTCAAAGCCTTTTAAAGTTTCACCTAGAACATCTGATTCATAAAATTTTTCGACAATTTCGTGACCTGCTGCTGTTAATTTATCAATAGCTGATTTTTCCATTCCATCTGCAACTAATATTCTTGCCATTTATAGAACCTCCATTTTTATATTTTATTTATAAAACTACTAGTATATATTAGATTTTTAAAATATCATCAATTACACTAATAACTTCTTTGACTTCAGGTAGTGTGCAATCTGCCATATGAGCTATTCTGAAAGTTTTTTCTTTTAATTTGCCATACCCATTTGAGATTTCGAATCCTCTTTTTGCGAGTTCTTTGTTCAAATCTGCAACACTAATTTCTTTTGTGTTTCTAATAGTAGTTAATGTGTTTGATAAGTATTTAGGTTCGCTTGCAAAAATCTCGAACTTTTCAGCAGCCCAAGTTCTAACAAATTCAGCCATTTCTTTATGTCTAGCAAATCTGTTTTCGAGTCCTTCTTCAAGAATTCTGTCTAATTGATAATCAAGTGCATACATATGTGATAGTGAAGGAGTTGATGGATATTGATTATCATTATTTATTACATACTCGTACAATGAAAGTAGATCAAGATAAAGACCTCTATTTGGTACTGTTTTAGCTCTTTCAACAGCTTTTTGGCTCATTGAAGCTATTGATAATCCTGGAGGTAATCCAATGCATTTTTGAGTTGAAGTAATACAAATATCAACACCTAATTTGTCAACTTCGATTTTTGTGCCAGCCATTGAGCTAACAGTATCTAAACAGAATATTACATCAGGGTATTTTCTGATTACATCAGCTATTTCATCAACAGGATTCATAACACCAGAGGAAGTTTCATTATGCGTAATTGTTACTAAATCGTATTTACCAGTAGAAAGTGCTTCTTCAACATGTTCTGGTAATGTAGGAAATCCTTGTTCAACTTTAAATTTATCGGCTGGTACACCATTAGCCACTGCCATATCATACCATCTATCTCCAAAAGCTCCAATTGAGAAAACTGCTGCTCTTTTTGCTGTGCATGATCTAACTGCACCTTCCATAAGGCCAGAACCTGAAGTAGTTGAGAGAAGAATTGTATTATTTGTATAAAAAAATTTTTGACATTTTTCTGCGATGCCTCTTTGTAAATCAGAAGCGGCTTTTGATCTATGTCCTATCATCGGTGTAGCCATTTTTTCGAGTACGTCTTTTCTTACTTCAACCGGTCCCGGGATAAAAAGTTTCTTATGCATTTTTTTTCCTCCTAATTTAAATATATATAATTAGGTAAGTCATTTATTAAAAATGAACCTACCCCTTCATATAATAACATTTTGCAATAATCAACTCAATATTTTTCAAGAAATATATAATGTATTTTGTGTTCATTCTGCGTATTTTAGCTTAATAAATGCTTTCATTTATGTTTATTTTTTATACAATGTGTCATATTATATATTTAGGGCTTAAAGATATAATCAAAAACAAAATCATTAAAGTATTAAAAAGGAAATATATATGAATAAAGAATATGAAAACTATTTTCCAAATATTCTAGATAGAATAAAAACGGCCTTCCCTCTTAATAATCAACGTTTTATACTAGAGGATAACTATAAAGAGTATTCAGTGCTAATTCCTATGATTAACTCTGGTCATTCTCTAAATTTACTCTTTGAAAAACGTTCTTCTAATCTCTCAACTCAGCCAAGCGAAATTTGTTTTCCTGGTGGACGTATCGAGGATAATGAAACCCCGCTAGAGGCTGCAATACGAGAAACTTCTGAGGAGCTATGTATTCCGCCACACGAGATTGATATATTAGGCAAGCTTCCCACACTAATCACTCCATTTGGCGCAGTAATTCATACATATGTAGGTACAATAACAAGAATCCCAATTGAGATTAACAAGAATGAGGTTTCGGAAATATTCACAGTTCCACTTGCATATTTATTCGAAACAAAACCAGTCAAACATAATGTGTCACTTCATGTTAAATCTGAGGATGACTTTCCTTATGAATTTGTTGAAACTGGAAAAGATTATAAATGGCGGAGTGGAAGTTATTCTGTTTACTTTTATTTTTATGACAAAAAAATCATATGGGGAATAACAGCAAAAATTCTCACTGAATTCATTAAATCTTGTAACCCCAGTCATTTTGTGCTTTAATGGAGTATATTATTTAATTTATGGAGGTCATATGCGAAGTATTTTAACTTATGTTTATGTAGTGTTTTTTTTGATTTATAGTATTTTCCCACTCAGAAAGCTCAAACGTCTTCGTCGAGAAGGGAAACTAAAAGAAGCGCGTGCTTTTCAATATGAAGTGTGTACTTCTTTTGGCAAGGCCTGTATTGCTATAACTGGATCTAAGGTTAGAGTTATTGGCGCTGAAAATGTTCCGAAAGATCGATCGTGTGTATTTGTTAGCAATCATCAAGGAATCTTTGATATTCACACCTTCCTTGGATATGCCGGAACAGCAGTTGGATTGGTTAGCAAAATTGAGAACAGAAAATTACCGATCATTGGTGATTGGATGGAAGAAATGGATTGTGTCTTTATTGAACGAGGAAACCCAAGAAATTCTCTTCTCCAAATAGGAAAAGCAGCTAAGCTAGTTCAAGAAGGACTTAATATGGTTATTTTCCCTGAAGGAACACGTAGTAAAGCTGATGTACTTGGAGAATTCAAACAGGGAAGTTTGAAACTAGCCACCAAATCAAAAGCACCAATTATTCCTGTAACTTTAAGCGGTACTTACCATCTTTTCGAAGAACATAATAAAATTATTAAACCAGGAAAAATCACAATGGTATTTGGCGAACCAATTGAAACAAAGGATCTCACAAAGGAAGAAGAATCTGTCCTTCTTGAAAAAGTCGTATCTGTAATATCTGGGAATTTACAAAAGATATTAACTAACGAAATATAGAAATATAGAAATATAGAAATATAGAAATATAGAAAAATATATGCCAAATGAATTGCTTAAGTAAATTCATTTGGCATAAAAATTATAATCTTATTTATCGATTTGATATGACTTCTTAAATATTTTGTTCTCTAATTTATCATATTCATTAATCTCTTAAACTGAACATGTAAAATCGTAAATACAAATAGTGATGTTACTACTCCGAATCCCACCTGCAAAAGATTCATAAAAACACTATTAATTGGTGTCACCCAATTACTAAAAATCAATGCTTCGGCCACATAATATCCTGCAATCATCCAAATCGCTGCAATTATCTGCATTAATACTAACTTGACCCAACTTGATTTCTTAATTACTTCTTCTTTTAATCCCTTTGATGCAAATCCTACCAAAACTGCCATTACAAGCTTTATTAGAAAAGTATATGGTGCCCAAATAGCATATCCCGAAAAAATGTCGAACCCTGCCATGCCCAATGCTGCTGCTATTCCTCCCCATAATGGTCCTAGTAATATACCTGATAAAAATACGAAGCCATCGCCAGCATGTATAGTTCCAGTCAAATATGGGAAGTGAAGAGCATAAGGTCCCACGAAGGCCAATGCTGCCATCATTCCAGCTAAAGCCATCTTTAATACCAATGAAGACGTATTATTACCTGTTCTCTTATTTGTTGATTTATTATTTTCCATTCCAAACCTCCAGTTATTATATATTATTTTTTGTATAAATCTGAAGTAGTTCTAAAGCTCAGCATTATTCGCTTCCAATGCTACTTCCGATTACATCTCTTATTATAGTTCCAAAAAAATTCTTTTCAACTTAACACATACAAAAAAATCGATACATTCTGAACTTACTTCAAATTGTATCGATACGCTTCGTCTGTATTATTTTTTCACGGTTTAATTTTCTTATGCATTATTTTCTTATGCATTATTTTCTTAAGCTTTATTTTTTATGCATTATTTTCTTAAGCTTTATTTTTTATGTTCATTATTCTTCAGCTTTAAGTTCATCTAAATAATTATATATTGTATAACGAGAAACGCACAGTACTTTTGCCACATGATCTATTGCTCCTTTTATTAGAAAAACACCTTTATCGTTAAGAATCTGAACAATACTAACTTTTTCTTCTTTTGTAATAAACGCCACGGGTTTCTCTAGTGAAGTAATGGTTCTTTCAACAATTGTATATAGTACTTCATTAATATTCTCAAGGGAGGAAGTTGGATCTTCGTCAATTCTCATTACATCTTCAGATACATTAGTTAATTCATTAATAATGCCCTTCATAACTAACAACTGAGAAATATCATAGTTAATGCAAAGCATTCCAATAAGAATACCCTTTTCATCTTTGATAAACATTGATGTGGCTTTAAGAATTCTTCCATCTGATGTTTTTTTCTCATGATTAATAATGCTTTTTTCATAACTGCCCATTTGTAGTGTTCTAAGTCCATATTCGCTCATTGGACTTCCAACACTTCTTTTTGTGACATGTCCATTTGAAATTGCAATAATTGATTTTTCAACATTATTTATATCGTGCAATACAACTTCACAGCTTTTGCCGAAAGTATTGCCTATGGCTTCTACTATAGGAATAAAACTTTTTAATATTGGATGAATCTCTTCCATTCGTCCCTCCGATTATACTTCTTCTGTAATTAAAACAGGTTTACCATCAGCCCATATTTTTTCTAAACTATATATCTGTCTTTCCTCTTCATGAAAATTATGCACGATTAAATCTCCAAAATCGAGAAGAATCCACCGGCCATTTCTATAGCCTTCTTTGCTCTTCATTTTGTACCCAGCTTCTTTCATTTTGAGTTCAAGTTCCCCACTCATAGCTTGCACCTGTGTATTTGAACTACCACTTGCGATTATAAAATAATCCGCAATGCTAGAAACATCAGCAATTTCTATAACTTTAATGTCTTTAGCTTTCTTGTCTTCAAGAATTTCTATTGCTTTTTTTGTCATTTCCAATGATTTATCTAACAAATTTCTACCTCCTGTTTTTTTTATTGGTCAAGTAATAATAAATATTTTTGATTTGTATATCTTATTATTTGTTTTTACATTATAAATTTCTATAGTAATCTCTAGTCTTTAGTAATTTAGGATGGATCCTTTTCCCACTTCGTTGTAAATAGTCTATAGTCACGCCACACGAAAGAAGTACAGCACTATCTAAATCATTATAAGCAGCCACACGTATTTCTTCTTTCCATGGGAGTATTCTATTCTCCTCAAAATAATCAGAAACAAATACAATTTTTTCTAAATCGGACATATTCGGTGTTCCCAAAATGTGTTTAGCTATTACCTTTAATACTTCTTCATCTTCAATCCCAAATTCTTTTTTTGCATAAACACTTCCTGCTGGAGCATGAAGTAGTGATGGAAATAAAATTTGATATAAATCAAAAGCATAATCAGATCTTAAGGCTAACGCGACCTGTTTGCATAGGCTTAACTCCTTCGCACAATCGTGTAAAAGTCCTGCTAAATAAGCTTTCTGAGTATTAACACCATGTCTTTCAGCTAAAAGAAAACTCGCATCTGCAACTCCTAGTGAGTGCTGATATCTATATTCAGAAAGAATTTCTTTAAGTTTTTCTTTTATATCAAGAAAATCATCACAGCAATTCATTCTTATATAGTCCTTTCGAATAAATATATTCGATAACGTTGTCTGGAACCAGATATTTTATAGATTTATTTTCTATTATGCGATTTCTTATAAGAGTCGATGACATGCCCATATCTGGGATTTCGACGGTCAAAATCTTTGCATTCTTTTCTGCTTCTAGTCTGTCTATTTCTATAACTACATCTAAAACGTCCACACCAGGCCTAGTTACTGCTACGAAAGTAACTGCGTTTAGTAATTCCTTTGCCTTGAACCAAGAGTGAATATCTAGCAGAGTATCGGTACCGATAATAAAATAAATATCGATATCATGTCCAAATTCTTCTTTAAGCGAACAAACAGTATCATATGAATATGTTATACCCTCTCTATTTATTTCAATATTAGAGGATTTAAAAGAGTCATTATCCGATATAGCTAGTTCAAGAATATTCAAACGCTCTGCTCCTGATAAAACCTTTTTTCCAGTCTTATGTGCAGGTTTTCCCGTAGGTATAAAAATGATTTCTTCTAGAAAAATCTGTTCCTTTACCCATTCTGCTGCAAGTAGGTGCCCATTATGAATTGGATCAAAGGTTCCACCCATAATACCAATTCTTTTTTTTTGGTTAATTTTCATATACTTACCTTGATAATAATGAGGCAAAAATTGGCGAAATTGTAGTAAGAAAAAATGCCAATGCTACTACGATACAAATAATTGATATAATTCTTTTTTTTAATTTTTTCATTTTTACCACTCCATAATTTGTTTTTTAATTTTTATATGATGCTTTATTGATTTTCTTCTTCTTCTTTTTTAATTTCTCTAAAAAGAACTAAAGTCGATCCTATTATTTGAACTATCTCAGCGTCAAGCACCTTAGCTACTTCATTCGCCACATTCCTTGCATCTTCGATACTATTATTTTGTATTTTGACTTTAATTAACTCTCTTGTATTTAACACTTGATCTATTTGTTCGATTACATTATCAGTCAAACCATCTTTTCCTATCATTACAACAGGTTTTAACATGTTTGCTTCTGCACGTAAATATGAACGTTCTTTTCCTGTAAGCATAATTTCCTCCTAATTGTAGAATTCGAATTCAAGCGCATACATTCTTACTGCATCACCATCTTCAATACCATGTTTCTTTAGTTCACTAACAATTCCTTTTTTATGTAGCATCTTTTGGAAGAATTTTAGCGAATCGTTATCGTCAATATTTGTGGACTCAAGTAGTCTCTCAATAGAAGGACCTTCAACCACAAATACATTATCAACAACTTCAACTGTGAAGCCTTTATCATCTGGATCTTTAATTTTTGAAAGTAAAACTACTTCTTCAATTTCCTCTTCTACAGGTGCAATCATAAGTTCTGTCCAAATGCGCTCTAATAATGGTTTCAGCCCCTGTTTAGTAGCTGCAGATATCGGGTAAATCCCCTGGACTCTACCTTCTAAATTTTTTCTTAAAACTTCAATATTTTCTTCCGATTCTGGAATATCCATTTTATTACAAGCCAGAATTTGTGGTTTAAGAGCTAATTTAGGGCTATACATCTTTAACTCTTCATTAATTTTGTTAAAATCGTCTAACGGATCTCTACCCTCAATCCCTGATGTATCAACGACATGGACCAATATCTTGGTTCTCTCGACATGTCTTAAAAAATCTATGCCAAGTCCAACGCCTTCATGTGCGCCTTCAATTATTCCAGGAATATCAGCTAATACAAAACTTCTTCCCTCACCTAAGTCTACAACTCCGAGATTAGGATGTAGTGTTGTAAAATGATAATTAGCTATTTTAGGTCTTGCAGAGGTCACTACTGACAAGAAAGTAGACTTCCCAACATTCGGGAATCCTAACAATCCAACATCTGCAATTAATTTCAATTCTAATTCAACGGAGAGCTCGTCCCCTTTTCCTCCAGGTTGTGCGAATCGTGGCGCTTGTCTCGTAGCCGTGGCAAAGTGTACATTTCCTTTTCCGCCTTTTCCACCCTTTGCTGCAATAAATCGTTCTCCAGGCTTTTTTAAGTCTGCAATCACAAATCCACTTTCAACTTCTCTAATAACAGTTCCTGGTGGAACCTTTATTACACAATCATCTGCACTAGAGCCAAACATATCTATAGCTCCGCCATCATCACCATTTGTGGCCGAGTGTTTTCTCTTATATCTGAAATCCATGAGTGTCCTCATACTTTCATCTACCTCAAAAACAACATCTCCACCCTTGCCTCCGTCGCCTCCATCTGGTCCACCATTTGGAACATATTTCTCACGTCTAAAAGATATTTTCCCATTTCCGCCATTTCCAGCTTTAATAGATATCTTTGCTTTATCTACAAACATTTATAATCCTCCGTTTAACGGTTATATTCAACTTTTTGTTAATGCAAACTGAATAAATCCTAAATTTTCTTCTCCAGAAATACCACCTATCGATATTTCTCCAACCAGTTCTGCATAATTTTTAATGTACTTAATAAGTACATTAATTAATCTTTCTGCAACCAGAATCTTAATGCCCGGTTTATCTTTATCAATCAATATTACTTCCAAAATTATATTTTCTTCTGAGATTTTATTTATATCATTTAATAACTTGTTAATTAAATCAATCGCGTATTCGTTTTCTAAATCAATTTTACTGTTTGTTGGCGGTAGTTCATTTATAATATCTAGTTTATTCCCATTTATTAAAAATAACCTTTGGTACTCGTCTATTAGTTTGCCTAAAAGAAATAAGCCATACTTATGTAACCTTCCAAAACTTTCATTCTTTTTTCCATATTGTAAAGAAGCGTTTAATGCATTTTCAAGCATATCAACCTGAAGATACCCTGTGACTATCTGTAACGCATTCATAAAATCATGTCTTTGATACGATAATTCTTTGTAAAAAAAATCTTTTTGTTCTTTTGTCATTCCACTTAAAATTTCGTATTTCTTTAGAATTTCAGACACTTTTTTCACTCCTAACAGAAATAAAATAAAAGGTACAGCTTCGCAGGCCGTACCTTTCAATCTCGTCTTACTGAGCTGCAGGATAAACACTTACCTGTTTTTTGTCCCTGCCTCTACGTTCAAATCTTACAACTCCGTCAACTAATGCGAAAAGCGTATCATCTTTACCTATTCCAACATTGTTTCCAGGATGAATTTTCGTACCTCTTTGTCTTACGAGTATATTACCTGCGGGAACAGCCTGTCCATCCGCTCTTTTTACGCCAAGTCTTTGTGACTCTGAGTCACGTCCGTTTCTTGAACTTCCTACTCCTTTTTTATGAGCAAAAAGTTGAAGGTCAATTCTGAAAAGCATATTGCTACACCTCCTCTTCATCGATATCTACATATCTATTGTATTTTTTAACAATGTTCTTGATTCCCAACCTCATAGTTTCAAGTAGAGCTTTCGCCATAAGCGATTGTTCTTCTGAAATTATTTTTGGGAGTTCGCAGCACAGATATCCATCTCTCATGGTATAAGGCATTTTCAAGTTAACGATTTCTGCAAGTCCTAACAAAGTTGTTTGACTTAGCATTGACACCGCGCTACATACTATGTCTCCGCCTTTATTACTAAAATTAGCATGTCCCTTCATTTTAAAACCTGTAAGTCTACCTGTTGTGTCCTTATAAAAAGTAATCTTAACCATGATTATGCGTTAATTTTATTAATTACAACTTTTGTGAACGGTTGTCTGTGTCCTTGTTTTCTCTTATAATCCTTTTTAGGCTTATATTTGTAAACAATTACTTTCTTATCTTTTCCTACTTCAAGTACAGTGGCTTCAACATTGGCGCCAGTGATTACTGGAGCTCCTATGTTTAAACCTGTTTCACTTGATATTGCAAGAACTTCTTCGAAAACAACGTTCTCTCCGGCAATCGCATTCAATTTTTCGATAGTGATAATATCACCTTCGTTTACCATGAATTGCTTTCCACCAGTTTTTATTATTGCGTACATATGGCTACACCTCCTCATTTTTAAGTCTCGCCGGGAAGGGTAAGCAAAGCTTTTTAATGACCCATACCGTGCGGATACGCCTACGCCATAGTAATATATCACATTAGTGTATATATGTCAATCAATTATTCCTCTAACCGTATACTGATGAGCCTTTAATTCTGTTGTTATCTTAATGAGAATATTCTTCTTGTATAATTTGCTAATAAATCCTACTCGTTCTTCAAGAATCTCCATTAATTTATAACTCACACCGCTTCCAATTTCTAAAGCCATGCCTGTGCATTCTGTTTCTAACAAAATTTTGTAAATTTCTCTCTCAATGTTTCTAGCAACCATTTCATTAGAAAGAACTTTTCCTTCTCCTTCACAATATGGACACGGAGAGAGAAGTACACTCTCAATACTTTGTCTTGCTTTTTTTCTGGTCATTTCAACCAGTCCAAGTTGAGTCATACCGAGAACATTAGTCTTTGTTCGATCTTTTTTTAATGTTAGCTTTAGCACGTTAAGAATTTCTTCAATATGGTCTTTATTTACCATATCGATAAAATCAATAATTATTATACCACCTATATCTCGAAGCCTTATTTGTTTTGCAATCTCTTTTGCGGCTTCATAGTTGGTGCGATATACAGTATCTCCCAGATCGCTAGAGCCCACAAACTTTCCAGTATTAACATCGATTGAGGTCAAAGCTTCAGTCTGATCAATTATTATATAACCTTTATTCTTAAGCCAAACTTTTCTACTTGCCAATCCATTAATCTTGTTTTCAATGTTATATTGATCAAAAATATCAGGTTTTCTTAAAATCAATGAAACTCGGCTTTTCATATTTGGTGATGTTATCTCCAAAATCTCAATAACTTTATTATATACTTCCTGATTATTTATTATTAAAGTATCAACATCAGGTGTAAAAAGATCCCTAACCGTTCTATAGACTAAGGTTAAATCTTTATGAATTATTGCTGGAGCAATGACATTCCTATATTTTTCAGAAATATTATGCCAAATTTTTTTTAAAAAAATTACATCAGCCTCAAAATCTTCTTCGCTACAACCGACCGCAGCAGTTCTAACAATTAATCCAAAGCCATCTTTTTTATTGGCATTTGCAAGTTTTCTTAACCTTTCTCTTTCTTCGTCATTTTCAATTCTTCTTGAAACTCCAACAAAATCAACAAAAGGCATAAGAACTAAATATCTACCTGGAATTGTAATATGTGTCGTTATTCGTGGTCCTTTTTTATCTATCGCTTCTTTTGTGACTTGTACAATAATTTCTTGATTAATTCTTAGCAAATCCTTTATATGGTAATCTTTTGATACACGATCAGAATTCGCACAAACTTCAATTTCATCAAAACTGGCAAACGGCTGAGCGTCTTTTACGAACAAAAATGCATTTTTATCAAAGCCAATGTCAACAAATGCTGCTTGCATCCCTGGCAGTACATTTGTAACTCGTCCTTTATAAATGTTACTGACAATTTGATTCCCTTTGTCAATATCAATGTATATTTCAGCGAGCTCATTATTTTCAAGTAGAGCTACTCTTGTTTGATTGAAACCAACATCTACTAAAATTTCCTTCATAGTACTCCTATTTGTTTTTATATTCGTTTCCGAATAGATCAACAAGTCCTTTTTCTGAGTGTTTATAAAGCTCTAAACGATGTATTCTTCTGACCTCAATTTTTCTATTTATAAATTTACTGGATGCTTCTACAACTATCTCAGGTTTTATGTTATCAGTGCTTCCACTTTTAACCAAGAGATTGATTGAAATAGCTGCATTATCTGAATCGCCCAGTAGTTTTTTTTCATTTTCTGGCAACTCCTCAAAATGCGATTCTATTAACAAAGGCTTAACATCAACTGTTTTTTCTTGCTTTGTTTTTTTGTTAAACTTTGTTACGAAAATTTCATTTTGATTTAAAAACATTGTAAGTTTTTCTGCAAATTTTTCAATTAAAAACTTTGTTTCTCTCTCCCCAATATCATCAATATCATCATATGGAATAACTATTGAAAGTCTATACTCTGAATGAGTTACTAATGCCATAGCACTCTTCGTACCAGGCGAAAGCACTTCACCAGTAAACATCTTAATGCCTGGGGGTGCCTCTGAATTAAACATTTTAACAATATTTTCTGGCAAAACATCCTTTTCTAGCTTAATATCTACATATTCTGCTTCGCTTGTAACTCCCAAAGGCAATGGTGCACCGAAGGAAATTTCTTGATGCGGGTTAAAACCATGCGAATATGAGACTGGTATCCCTGACCTTCTAACAACCCTATAAATTGTCCTCATCAAATCTAAATGTGATATATATTTAACTTCCTCACCCTTAGAAAATTTTACTCTTATTGTCGGCATATGTGACCTCCCTTTTCTGCGTCAAAATTCATTTCACACTCGCCGCCTCTTAATTCACTAACCCCACACCCTGTACAAGTTTCTCGACAATCTGTTGTTAATACTCCATTTTTTGCGTTATTGTATTCAGTAATTAAGTATTCTTTTTTTACACCAACATCAATATGATCCCAAGGGAAAACCTCATCTAAACCTCTTTCTCTTGCTGCATAAAAATCAGGATCTATACCTAATTCTTTAAAAGATTCCATCCAAATGTCAAATTTAAAATGCTCATCCCATCCATCAAACTTGGCACCTTTTTTCCAAGCAAGTTCAAGAACATCAGCAATTTTTCTATCTCCTCTAGCAAAAACAGCTTCAACATAACTAGTATTGGATTCATGCCAACTAAATTGAACTTGTCTATTAGCTCTTATTACATCTCTTAATTTGCTCTGTTTCTCTCTCAGCATCTTAATTGAATCCTGAGGGCTCCATTGGAATGGAGTAAACGGCTTCGGCACAAAAGATGAAACTGAAACATTCACGGATAGCCCTTTCCCCTTTTATCTTTTGGGGTCAAATAATATCTTCTAACGACCTTTTCTGCGAGATCAGAAATGCCCATAACATCTTCCATCGTTTCTGTAGGCAAACCTATCATAAAATATAGTTTCATCCCAGTATATCCACAGTCAAAAGCTGAACCAACAGAATTTATTAAGTCATTTTCATCTACGCCTTTATTTATGACATCTCTCATTCTTTGGCTTCCAGCCTCAGGTGCAAATGTAAGCCCACTCTTTCTTACTTTTTGGATTTCTTGGACTAGCGCCATCGAAAAACTGTCAATTCTTAGCGATGGTAGTGACATATTCACTTTGTCCTCTTTATATTTCGAAATCAAAGCTTCAACTAAACGTTGTAGTTCACTATAGTCACTGGTGGACAACGATGATAACGAAATCTCATCATAGCCCGAACTAGACAATAAATCTTCTGCTATTTCCATCAATCTATCGAAGCTTCGCTCCCTTATCGGTCTATAAATCATACCTGCTTGACAAAATCTACAGCCTCTAGTGCATCCTCGAAAAACCTCAAGCATAACCCTATCATGTACAATATCAATAAAAGGAACAATTATTTTCTTTGGGAAATATGCTGTATCCATATTCTTTACAATTCTTTTATTCACACTCATTGGCGCAAAGTCCGCTAATAACTTTAGTTCCGAAATAGTATTATCTTCATTATATGAAAAATCGTAAAATTTGGGCACATAAACTCCTTCAACTTTGCATACACTCTTTAAGAAAACATCTCTTTCTTCACCGGACTTCTTCCATTCTCTATATACATTCATAACTTCGATCATTACTTCTTCGCCTTCACCCATTAGAAATAAATCCACGAATTTCCACAAAGGTTCTGGATTATACGCACATGGACCACCTGCCATAACAAAAGGGAACCCGTCTCCCCTTTCACTGCTTAGTATAGGGATCCCAGACATATCTAGCATATTAAGAATATTTGTATAGCTCAATTCATACTGGAGTGTAAATCCCAGAAAATCAAAATCTTTCAATGAATCCCTTGTTTCATGAGAAAAAAGAGGTATTCCCTCTTTTTTTAATTCAGCTTCCATATCAGGCCATGGTGCGAATGCTCTTTCACAATAAATATCATCTTGATCATTTAGTAAATGGTATAGAATTCGACTTCCAAGGTGACTCATCCCAACTTCATATACATCTGGAAAACAAAATGCATATCTAATAAAAACATTATCTAGATTTTTAATTTCACTATTCCATTCTCCGCCTGAATACCTTCCAGGTTTTTCAACCCTTCTCAGGATTTCGTCATAAATATATGCCTTTTTTTTCTCGTCAATTGTTTGTTTTAACATTAATACCTCAATCATTTGGTTCAAATAAATATATTCTATTTGTCAAATTTCTTCTTCATTCTTGTAATTGGAACGCTTATTTCCAATGCAGGTACTGTACCATGCTCAGAGTCTTTATGTACTCTTGTAATTTTAAATTCCATCTCCGAATCTTTTATTTCCATATAATCATCAAGTAACGCTAAAACTTCTTTTTTAATCATATCTAAATATTCCGGGGAAGTATCAGTTCGGTCTCTAACAAGCAAGAGTTGAAGTCTGTCTCTGGCAACTTTACTACTGCCTTTTTCATTTCTTTCAAATATTTTAAAGATATTCATTAACCTTCCCCCTTTCTATTTCTTTCTATTCAGCCCAAAAATTCGTCCAAGCTTATTAAAGAAGCCATCATCATTTTCAAGACTCATAAAAGGAATATCCTCACCCGTTATTCTTTTTACTATATTTCTGTAAGCCTGACCTGCTTTAGAGGCTTCATTTGCGACTACAGGTTCTCCTCTATTAGTTGACATAATAATTTCTTCATCATCGGGTACAACTCCTATTAAATCGATGGCTAAAATGTCAATCATGTCGTCAATATTCATCATATCGCCTCTTTTGACCATTTCGATTCTTATTCGATTAACTATCAGTTCCGGATTTCTAATTCCGCTTGCCTCTAATAAACCAATAATTCTGTCTGCATCTCTTACAGCTGAAACTTCAGGGGTCGTGACTACTATCGCTCTACTAGCCCCTGCTATAGCATTCTTAAATCCTTGTTCAATTCCAGCAGGGCAGTCAACTATAACATAATCATATTCATTAGCTAGTTCAGACGTGAGTTTTTTCATTTGTTCTGGATTAACGGCATTCTTATCTTTTGTTTGGGCTGCAGGTAAAAGAAAAAGGTTTTGGTACCTTTTATCTCTTATAAGCGCTTGCTTAATTCGGCATGTTTCTTCTACAACATCCACTAAATCATAAACTATCCTGTTTTCCAGACCCATAACTACATCAAGATTCCTAAGCCCAATATCCGCATCTATTAATACAACACTTTTCCCTAATAATGCAAGTCCCGTACCTAAATTAGCTGTTGAGGTAGTTTTTCCTACTCCACCTTTTCCAGATGTTACAACAATAACTTCTCCCATTTTTTTCCTCCTAAGTTTTTATGTAAATTTTAAATTTATCTAACGTTCTGGTTATCTATTATGTAAATATGCTTCAACTACAATCATACCTTGTTTAACTAGCGCAATTTCAGGTTTAATTGATTTAGAAGTTTCCCCGTCAGGCGCTCTTGTGATAATATCCCCAATTCTTATTTGGGTGGCGTTAAGATTGAATGCGGCAACAAAAGCATCATAATCTCCATTTATTCCTGCATGTGCAACGCCACGCATATTTCCCATTACAATAATACTACCTATAGCACTGAGAAACGCTCCTGGGTTAACATCCCCAACAATAACAATATTACCTTTTGAATGTATAATTTGACCTGATCTAACTGTGGCTCTTATAAGAACAGAATCTCCTTGTGGCATATTAACCTCATTTTCAGTATCAAAATTTCTTGATTCTATCCGCTCTTCTCTTATATCCTCTTTCTCCTGAGGCATTTCTTGGCTTTGCTCATAGTTTCCTGAGACGTTCATTTTATATTCATTCTTCATTAAATTACAAAGAAAATTGAATTCTTCTTCAGTTAAAATTTTCCCTTTGAAATTAGCTACCCGAGCTCCCTCAAAAAACTTAACCGATGGCTTAATCTTTCTCTCAAGATTTTCTTTTATTTCTTCTATAGACATATCTTCTTTTAGAAATATATAAAGTCCATTTTTACTACCTCTAAATATTAAATTAAAATCTGACATATATCCTCCAATAGTTCTATTCTTGCACTAAACATTATACTTTAATTTCTTAATAATCACTATAGTCTTATTTTATCAAATTAATTGATTTTGTTGTTTTATCATTCACTTTTTTTGGGGCCAGATATGCTTCAATAATACTTATAGCAACAGGGGCTGTATAATTACCATGCCCACCTTCTAAAACATTGATCGCTATAGCTATCTTTGGCTTATCATATGGTGCAAAAGCAACGAACCAACCGTGATTGTCGTAATAGAGATAGTAATCCGGCTTATTCACTGGATCAGGTCTGTATTTCCCAGCTTCGGCTGTTCCAGTTTTTCCACTTATATGAATAGTTGAGTTTGTAAAATATGAGCTTGCCGTTCCACCTTGTTCATTAGTTACAGCATACATTCCTTTTTTTATAGCTTCAACATATTCAGGTTTCATGTTGAGTTTTTCTGCAACTTCTGGTTTTTTCTGCAACACTGTTTCTCCATCAAAACTCACTATTTTGTCAACTATATATGGTTTATATCGTGTCCCACCATTTACTAACGTTGAAACACACGTAGCCATTTGAAGAGTCGTAGCAGAATCCATGCCTTGACCAATAACTGCATTTAGAACGTCTCCAGGCATCCACGCACTCTCAGTTACGAACCTTAGTACTCTATCAGCAATCTCCGGGTTCGAAAAACCCATTTCTTTCATTCTTTTTCTTATGGTTGTGCCGCCAGGGCTATTATCAAGATATCCGATTATTTCATTAATGTTTGCTTCATTGGTAATTTTTAAACCATTTACTACGTAACTCTTTAAATAAGCCTTAAAGAACTCAAGCTTACTCTCTGGTCCTTCAATTCTTCCTTTATATTCATTAGGAAGTTCAATCCCAGTATAATCTCCAAAACCTAACTTCTTGGCATATTTTTCAAAAGTTGCCCCTCCCATTCTCCTTCCAACTTCAAAAAAGAAAAAGTTGCATGAGCTTTTAATAGCATCTGATACATCAACATACCCATGAGTTCTATGATAAAGTTTATAAATAAGACACGAAGGTGTAACTCCTGGAATTGCAGTATACAGACCTCTATCCAGAATTTTTTCATTAACAGTTATGGCCCCAGATTGAAGTCCTGCAAGAGCTGAAACCATTTTCATGGTTGATGCTGGTGCTTGTGGGGAAGAAATCGCAATGTTAACCAACGGACGAGGTGCATAAATTGAATCGCTAGTAGGTTGCAGTGCTTCCCAATTTTTTGATGATATTCCGTTGCTGAATAGATTTGGGTCATATTCTGGAATACTAACCATAGCGAGTATTTTTCCAGTGTTTATTTCCATAGCTACAACGGACCCAGAATAAGCATGAGTATATGGTTTTATCCCAAGTTTTGGAATGCCTTTTCTGATATCATTAATGTTTTTTTTCAGAGCCTCTTCTGCGATTTTTTGTAATTTAAGATCTATTGTTAAAAAAACAGTATTACCTGGCGTAGGCGGTAAGTCGCTCACAGTATTTATCAAATTCCCCTTAACATCTACTTCAACCTGTTTTTCGCCATTTTTACCTTTTAAATAGCTCTCCATCGAGTCTTCGATACCTGATTTCCCAACCATTGCATCTGGTTGATACCCCAATTCTTCATCGACTTCTTCGCCAATTCTGCCCATATAGCCCAATATGTGGCAAGCGAGTTTGTTATAAGGATAGTTTCTTACCGGAGTCATTACTACTTCAACACCTGGTAAAAAGTACCTATTCTCTTCTACTTCTGCACGTGTTTTTTCTGTAACATTTTTTGATATTTCAACTGGCTCAAAGGCTTTATATTTATTTAAACTTAATAGATATCTTATTGACAAAATTTTTCGGGCATCTAAAAGCGAATACTCGGTTTTCGAAATATACAAATTTTCAAATAGTTTATCCAACGCTTCCTCAGCTGTTGCATTTTCAGGGATGCTATTTTGTTTTTTCCATCTAATTTCACTATATACGCTATTATATTCCATGTTATACAAATCAAAAGGAATACTAATACCCATTTCATTCTTTAAAATATCATATGCTTCAACATCTAAAATTTTCGGGGAAATATTATTGTCTAATCGAAGTTTTGCAAAAGCTTGCTCAGCTGAATAATTCATTGGTATCCTATTTTTTTTCATCCAAGCTATTTCATCATCTTTAAATCTAAATTTTATGGGGTTTATATCTATTGGTACATCATCTATAACTTCATCACCATTTTTTGTTATAAGTTTAGATAGATAGAGGGCCATTTCATTTTGTGTTTTTGAATCAAGTCCCATTTTTACTATCTTAATAGAGTAATTTTGAGAATTACCGGCCATCACTCTTCCATATTTATCAGTAATATTTCCTCTGGGTGCTTCTACAACAACCTTTCTTGTTCTTAATAATTCAGATTTTTCGCGATATGCCTCACCGTGCACAATCTGTAAATCAGCTAATTTTAGAATCAATGAAAGCCCCACTAGAACTATTATAAGCAGTAGAATATTTATTCTATTATTAAAAAACTTCTTCATCTTATCACCTACATTAATAGATTCGTCGTTTTAATAATTCTTTCTTATCTATATACTGAATTAGTTTATATAAGAAAGAACACAAAACACCATTATACAAAACCAAAGGTAAAACCTTATCTAAAACAAACTTTATTGGGTCCATGCCAAAATACCCCAATGAACTAGTTAAATAATTAAACATATAAAATATCAGCTGTGATAATCCAACGGCTAATATATTAAAAATAATCGCTGGGAAAACATTATCTTTAAATACTTTTTCGCTATATATTCCGGCTACGTATCCTATAATCATATATGTTATTGCTGATATACCGATTACTTTACCATACATTATGTCCAACATAAGACCACTCGCCAATCCAGAAAATGCACCATAACTTTTACCTCTTAATAAAGAAATTGCAACCACAATCATTAAAGTAAAATCTGGTTTAATCCCCAAAATTCTAAATCCATGAAAAAGTGTGCCTTCTAACGCAATATTCGCCAATAAAAGTAAAGAGATCGCAATTATTCTCATTACTTGTCCTCCATAATTATTTTTTAATAATAAAGACTTCTTCTAGTTTGCTAAGATTCGCAGAAGGCTCTATTGTAACAAATTTTTGTAGTTTTTTCTCATCTTTGACTACACTTTTAACTTTACCAATATATAATCCTTTAGGAACCGTACTCAAATTTGAAGTAATTATTTCATCTCCTCGTATAATATCAGCTTCTGGTGACATTATCGCAATAATGCCATTTCCGCTGTTTCCCATAACAATACCAAGTTCTCTTGTCCTGTTAACTAAGATGCTAACAGAACTTCGATCATCGTTAATGGCCATAAACTTAGACCAAGTAGCTGATACCTCAATTATTCTACCTACGAGATTCCCATCACCAATTATAACAGCATTATTAACTCCAACACCATCATTAGAACCCTTATCAATAGTAAATACTTCAAACCAGTTTCCAGGATCTTTTCCTGAAACCTCAGCTGAAATAAAGGTCTTTTTTAAGACTGTTTTTTTATAATCCAATGCAGTTCTGAGTCTTTCATTTTCTAACGCTACCTGGGTGAATCTTAAATTGTCCATTTTTAATGTCTCAACTTCTTTTTTTAAAGCAATATTTTCTTCTCTTAAATAGCTAAAATCATGAATGCTTTTTCCAATTCCACCAAAAAAGTTTCCTATACCATTAAAAGCATAATTTATTGGGCTAACGATAATTCCCACAATCCCCCCTATAGGGTCTGTTAATGCTCGGCCATTTTTTGTGGCACCCATAAATATCATTAATATTATGCTGATTATTATTATAGATATAATAAGTTTGTTCTTAAAAACTGTTGAAAACAAATAAAAATAAGTTCATAATTTTAAAGTAAAAAAGCATAACAAAAGTTGATTAATTGATTTTAATTTTTCATTATATAATGTAACTATTATTGCAAAGGATGTATATAATTTTATCAACAATACAG
>CAYZED010000006.1:92346-99420 GCA_964477445.1 uncultured Clostridiaceae bacterium
TTCCTCGTATCCCATATGTATAAATTCTTCGGTTAATGCATTCAAAGGCAATCCAACAACGTTAAAATAACATCCTTTAATTTGTTTGATAAATCTAGATGCTTTTCCCTGAATTCCATATGCTCCCGCTTTGTCAAATGGTTCTTTAGTATTAATATATTTTTTGATTTCAACATCATTAAGTTCTTTGAACTGAACTTCAGTTGTTACTGAGAATGTTCGGGTTTTCATGCTAGTAATATCAATTATTGTAACACCAGTAATAACAATATGCGATCTATTTGAAAGCTCACACAACATCAAAGCCGCTTCTTCCTCAGAAACCGGCTTTCCTAATATTTTATCGGTGTATACTATCGTATCAGCACCTATAACGATGCATTCCTCATGCTCATTATCTTTTAATGATTTATTCTCAAAATAAATTCTTTCAGCCACCGCTTCGGCCTTCTTCTTCGAAAGCATTTCTGCAATATCCCTTGGATCTACACCTTCAAAACTCTCATCTATATCAGAAACCATAACAACGAAATCATTGATAATGTTACTTAATAATTCTTTTCGTCTTGGTGACGCCGAAGCTAATACGATTTTCATATCTTTTAAATCTTTCTATATGCGATATAGGCGATAACAAGCCCTATAATACCAAAAATATTAATGTTAATTGAAATCCCAAAAGTTAATTTGATAATATTTAAATCCCAAGTATGTGGAGAAACACCCATGTTATAACCAAAATTTAAAATTGGTAAATACTTTCCTAAAACACTTCCTAAAAAACCACCGATTACGATCCCTAGTATTGACAATACAATAAGTATACCAATATTTCTATTGTTGTTTTTTACCATTTGAAACTTCCTTTCTGAGAAATAAGCATAGTAAATTAATTCTAACATTTATTTCAAAGCATTTCAAATCTAAATTGAATATTAAATAATGTTAATTGCTAGTAAACCGCATAATAAGTTTGGTATAATCATGATGTACATATTTAGAGTTAACTATTACAATTTTGCTTTTCAAAATCTATTTTTTCAAAGCAAATCCGTACATCTATCCGTATGTCTAAATGAAAGGAAGAAAATTATGTCTAGTTATTCGAATAACTTAGTCCAACAAAAGCTTGCCGAAGTAAAAAGAAGTCTCCCTTCATATGTAGCAGAGCGAATGAATACGAATGATAACGCTGTCAAAGAATCAAATCGAACTGTATCAACTGGAAATAACACCGCGAGTAACGATTTCGCTAGTGTTTTAAATATCGAAACATCAAATATAAATTCTGGTAGTATTAAATCACCAGCAGAATACGAGAGTATTATTAATGACGTCTCAAAAAAGTATAATATCAGCACTAAAGTGATAAATGCAGTAATTAAAGCAGAATCCAGCTTTAATCCCGATTCGGTCTCCTCTGCTGGTGCTATGGGTCTTATGCAACTTATGCCAGCTACAGCTAAAGGTCTAGGCGTTTCCAACCCTATGGATCCCGCCCAAAACATAGAAGGCGGCGTAAAATATCTTAATTATCAGCTCAAGCGTTTTGATGGAAATCTTGAATATGCATTAGCAGCTTATAATGCGGGACCAGGTGCAGTAATAAAATATGGCGGAGTCCCTCCGTATAAGGAAACACAAGCATATGTTAAAAAAATAATGGATATGGTTAATAGCTAGAATATCTTTTTAAAAATTTCAATTTGTTTCTATATGCTCCCAAATGTTTTGATGCACATACATATGTATTCATGTAATCCATGTGTATCCATGTGTATCCATGTGTATCCATGTGTATCCATGTGTATCCATGTGTATTCATGTGTATTCATGTGTATTCATGTGTATATCCAATTAATCGCGAGTAATCGTGAGTAATCGCGAGTAATAACAAGATATCATAAGATAAAGTTCTGATTTGTTTCATTTTTTGTATTAATTAGCACTATTAACAGCTATTTTGACAAGTATTGAATTTGAGTTTGTCCTATAAAAGGAATAGACTTGACAAGGTAATTTAATTTTTTGAGGTGAAATAATGCTTGCTTTTTTAAAAAAGCTTTTAATTGGACGTCCTTTGAAAAACGAGGAACTTCATGATGAAAAGCTAAATGTTTTTTGGGGACTCCCAATTTTAAGTTCTGATGCTATTTCTTCGGTTGCTTATGCTGGGGAAGAAATACTGATGGTTTTTATAGGTGTCCTCGGTGTATTATCTTATAAATATTTATTCTTCACAGCGCTAGCTATTGGTCTGCTATTGTTAATTCTCGTTTTTTCTTATAGGCAAACGATAGATAATTATCCTAATGGTGGCGGCGCATATATCGTCGCAATGGATAACCTAGGCGAAACGCCTGGCTTACTAGCTGGCTCAGCTCTGATAGTTGACTATATTCTAACAGTCGCTGTTAGTGCATCAGCAGGTACTGCTGCACTCGTATCAATGTGGAGCTTTTTAGCTGAATTCAGAGTCGAAATTACTATTGCAATTATAATTCTTATGACTATTGGTAATCTAAGAGGTGTTAAAGAATCAGCCAGAATTTTTGCGTTTCCGACTTATATTTTCTTAATATCAATGTTTTCAATGATAATTATTGGGATTGTCAAAGTATCTGTATTTCATATAATTCCAACTTCTGCTTATGCAATACCTGCAGCTACCGCTGAAATAAGTATCTTTATTATCTTAAAAGCTTTTTCTGCTGGATGTACCGCTCTAACAGGCGTAGAGGCAGTTTCAAATGGAATTCCTAATTTTAAAGAACCAGCACAGAAAACAGCTAAAACCGTACTAGTACTGCTTGCATTTCTGGTACTTGCAATATTTGGCGGAACATCATATTTGGCCACAATGTATCACGCAGTTCCAAATGGGGACGTAACAGTTTTATCCCAAATAGCACATTCAGTTTTTTCTGGCGGAATTATGTACTATATTATCCAAATTTCGACCGCCTTAATACTTATAATGGCTGCCAATACGAGTTTCAGTGGCCTTCCACTTTTACTTTCGCTCATTGCTAAAGACGGATACGCGCCTCGTCAATTCTCTCAGAGAGGTGAAAGACTAGGTTACTCAAACGGAATCATACTCCTTGCAACAGCAGCAATAATCCTAGTAATGAGGTATGATGCCAGAACGCACGATTTGTTACCACTGTATGCAGTTGGTGTTTTCATATCATTTACGCTTTCCCAATCTGGAATGTTTGTGCGATGGATTACTACCAGAAAAAAAGGTTGGCTAGTAAAAGCTATTATTAACGGAACTGGTGCGATTATAACCTTTTTTACCGTAATAATAATTGCTTATGAAAAGTTCATGGCTGGAGCCTGGTTAGTAATATTTTTATTACCTTTCCTAATCTGGCTAATGAGACAATCGAAAGAGCATTATCGAGGTTTTGCTAGACAATTGAAATTAAAACCTAAGGAAGTTGAGGGCGAATCTGATGTAATCGAGGTCCAAAACCATGTAGTTGTTCTTGTTTCATCATTAAATAAAGCAACACTTAAAGCGATAAATTATGCCAAAGACCTTTGTGCTGGCAGAAATATTGTGGCTTTCCACATTTCTATGAGTATTGAAGAATCAAAAAAGATAAAAGAAAAATGGATAGAATGTCAAATTAACATACCATTAATCGTAAAGTATTCTCCTTATAGAGAGCTGATAAACCCTTTAGTTAAGTATATAGAATCAGAAGAACACCAGTCTTCTTTAGGCGATATGATAACCGTTGTAATGCCGCAGTTCGTAGTTAGTAAATGGTGGCATACGATTTATCATAACCAGACCGCAAACGCTATTAGAAAAAGACTTTTAAAGGATAGACATGTTGCTGTTGTAACGGTTCCATTTATTTTAGAGAATTGAATACTTAATCATTTTATCTAGAATTATTCCTGTTAGTATGATTATTTAACCCTATTAACAGGAACTTGGATTTCTGAGATATATTCATTCTCAGAATCAGAGAAATCATAATCCACGATATTCTTCTCGATTGAATCGCCAATAATTTCATAATTATTATCTTTTATCCATTCGACTATTACTTTATAATGTAGCGGCATTTCAGTATATGGGCCAATAAAAGTCATACAAACATAATCATTTTCCTCAATAGCTTTTAACTGCAGATTTCTTTCGAGATCTGCAGTATTTATTTCAATAAAATATCTATATTTATTAAAAACCCCATTAAGCATATCCTCTTTAGAAAGTGAAGTGTAAATCTGACCCTCTATCGACCAAGAACTAATTCTTAAATAATTACCAACATTTTTAAATTCTTGTTTTACTTCAATTTCACTCTTTAGATTATTTATATCTAAAAAGATTCCTGCACGTTTTTGTATCCTCTTAATTCTAACAATTCCAAGCGTGGTCTCAACAGATTCTAATAATTCAACCTTATCTTTAATTTTCTTCTTGAGACTATTCAAACGATTAATTTTCTTTTCAATCTCTTCATCTTTACTTTTTAATAAATCTAGAAGATTCTTTCTATTCTTATTTTTCATATAACCTCTTATTTCAGTTAATGAAATGTCTAAGCTCTTAAAAAATAAAACTCGGCTCAGTTTGAATAAACTTCTAAGATTATAATACCTATATTCATTCTTTTTATCATATTCTGGTTTAAGAATATTCATTTTGTCATAATGTCTTAGTGTATCTGTACTAATATTGAATACCCGCGCTAACTCACCTATTAAAAATTTATCTCTCATAATACTTCTCTCTTTCTAGCTTTGTTTTTCAAGTGAATTATATGTATTGTAACATGAAAAAATAAAAATTAATTTCAAATAATATAAAATTGTAAGTAGAATTTTTTAATCTTTTTACACTAGTAAAAAGGCAAGAAGCGTTTGCTTCATGCCTTTTTGTTTTTGATGGTATAGGAAACTACCTACACTTTATAAACCTGTTTTTCACATAAAATATATGCGTTTTCAGTTGGTGTAATGCCTTTTTGTTTTGCTTCATTTAAGTTTTCCCAAGTTTTTCTTGGAACTATGCTTTCAATTCTATTATCAAGTCTTTTTTGGTTAGCTTCATATCCGTTCTCGTATTCTTCTGCGCCAGCAAGAACTCCACCTGTATTATGCCACCAATCAATCTGGTAAAGTACACCTTTTTGGGCTAGTAATTTTGATATTCTCTCTTCTTCTATTCTATTTGTCGCTCTCAATTGATTATTCGCTGGACCAAATATTATTTTGCACTTTAAATTCGGTATATTATTATCAAAAATAATTCCACCAATGGCACACGGGCATAAAATGTCAGATTCGATTTCAATGATTTCAGATGCATCTACAACCTTGATATTTCTGTTTGGATATTTCGCTATAAGTCTGGCTACATTTTCAGGATTAATATCACTTACAATGAGTTTTACATCTTCATTAAGGAAGTATTCTGCCATGAACCAACCAACTGCTCCTAATCCTTGAACCGCAATTGTTTTTCCGTCTAGCGACTCTGACCCGAACTGGAATTTCGCTGCTTGCTTAAGGGCTAGATAAGTTCCGTAAGCTGTAGGCGTTCCTGTCGGTCCTAAAGGCCCTTTTGGACCTCCTGTAAACTGAACTGAGTACTTTTGGCACATAACATCAGCCATTTCTGTTGGGAATCTCATATCTGGTCCTGTGAAGCATCTAATACTATCTAGGGAAAAAGCTAAAAAGCCCATTATCTCCATATTGTTCATATCCAAAGCATCCATATGTACAGTAGTTTTACATCCTCCATATGGAATTTCTGCAGCAACGTTTTTAAAACTCATTGCTCTTCCCAAATTTAAGCCATCAATTATAACTTCTATTTCAGGATCTTCAAATCCGTGTCTTCTAATTCCACCAGAAATAAGCGCATGACTTCTATTATTGATTCCTAACGTTTTGCTGTGAATGTTTCCCATATATCTAATGTTATATTTCTCATTAAAGTAACAATCCATTCCGAAATGTTTTCCTTCATGAATTAGCTTTATAACTGATTCCAGGTAATCTTCAAGTTTATATTTTCTAAAAAGTTCTCTCACTTCATTGTCATTTAAATAAATTGCGTTAGAAGTCTTGTATCCTTCAGCATAAAAATCAATATTATACCTTGAAAAATCTAAATCTTTGTCCCATTCCTTCGCAGCATAAAGTGAGTCTTTCCCAGATTTCCAATCATGCCTAATTTTTAGTGTAGTTAGTCCAGCTTCCTTTAGTGGCGTAAACAAGCTTTTGTCTTTTTCCATATACATGATTTCATCCTCCAAATTTTTAATAATTTTAACTGTCGCGACCTTTGAAATATGATATAATCTTACCACCATTAAATTCAAAGGTCAATAGATTGATGATAGATTGAATTTTTGGTATTATCAATGAAAGAGAACAATAACCTAAATAAGGAGCAAAAATGGATTTTGAAGATAAAAAGATAAAAAAAGAATCCTCTGGTAATTGCAAATTGCCAGCATCAAAAGGAGTCCGAAAACTTAAAAAAGAATTAACAAGAAAAGCAATTGTTGATAGTACTCTTGCCATTGTAAGCAAACACGGAATTGATGAGGCGTCTTTAAGAGACATTGTTAAAGATGCTCACACAACTATGGGTAACTTCTATAATCACTTTGAATCAAAAGATCATCTATTTGCTACAGTATATTTAGAAAACACAAATATGTTAACTGAGTTTTATACATCACTTGATAAAAAAAGAAGCGTTAGTGAACGCCTCTTAGACTTTGTTGGTTTAATTTCAAAAAATATTACTAATCCTGAAATGGAAAGATTTATATTCAGCAAAATTCTTTTAAATGATAGACTTAATTTCCCATTAGAGCGAGATGAAGTTGCCACAAGATGTTTCTCTCTTTTGTTTTCAGAGGGTTTAAGCAGTGGTGAATTTCAAACAGAATTTACAGCAGAAGAGCTTACGCATTACTTCATTTCTGTTTATCGTGGCCTCTCATTAACTTGGACAATTAATTCTGGAGAAAATAACCTGCAAAAAGAGTTTAGAGATATGACTATACTTATGTTGAAAGGATTGAAAAC